>CAWEHK010000029.1:0-235234 GCA_963808625.1 uncultured delta proteobacterium | reverse complement strand
CAGTATCGCTCGGGCAGCGTGTTCCGCTCCGAGCGGCGCATGCGCTGCGCCAAGACGGCATCGAGATCTGGACGACCGTGCACATCGTGCTGCAGCGCACTGCCTCGGGAGAGCCGTTGTACTGCATCATGCAGATCGCCGACATCACCGAGATGAAGCACAGCCAGCAGAGCGATGGAGCGCCTGGCCTTCTACGACACGCTGACGGATCTCGCCAACCGGCGACTGTTCAACGAACGGCTGTCGTTCGCCGTCGACTTGGCAATCGCGAACGCGAACCAGCACCAATGAAAGCCGGGCTCCTGTACCTTGACCTCGACCAGTTCAAGCGCGTCAACGATACCCTGGGGCACGACTCCGGCGATCTGCTGTTGCGCGAGGTTGCCAGCCGGCTCCCTGCAGTGCGTTCGCGGCGTCGACACCGTCGCGCGCACTGGCGGCGACGAGTTCAGCCATTCTACTTTTCAGCAACATCGACTCGCCCATCGCTCAGCGGCCGACGTCGCGCCCCACGCATCCTAGCAGGCACTGCGCGCGCCGGTGCATGTTGACCGGGCACGACCTCGTGGTCACAGACGAGCATTGGCATCACGCTGATCCCCGAACGACCAGGTACACGATCCCAACCTGTTGTTGAAAAACGCCGACCTGGCCATGTACCCGGCAAAGGAGCAGGGCCGCAACAACTACCAGTACTACAGCCGAGGAACTTCAACCTCCCCAGCGCAACGCGCAGGCTGCGAACCGAGAACGAACTCCGCCGCGCGCTCGAGCGCGAGAGCGAATTCGCGCTGCACTACCAGCCGAAGGTACGACGTGCGCCGACCAGCGGAAATCGTGGGCTTCGAGTGCACTCCTGCGCTGGCAGCATCCGGAACTGGGTCTCCTCGCGCCAGGCGAGTTCATCACCCATCGCCGAGGAGTCCGGCGTCATCATCGACATCGGTCGATGGGTCATCCGAAGGCCTGCGTCGCCGCACGCGACCTCATCCGCATACGGGGGCGCCGATCCAGGTGGCAGTGAACATTTCGACACGGCAGTTCCGCGACCGAATCTGGTCAAACCGTCGAGGAGGCATTCGCGAAATCAGGCATCGACCCGGCGCAACTCGAGTTCGAAATCACCGAGACATGCTGATGGAGGATGTCGAAGCCGCCGCGCATGTGCGCCGGCTCACGAACCTCGGCATAAACTCGCGATCGACGACTTCGGCACCGGCTACTCATCGCTCAACTACCTGCAGCGTTTCCCGATCGACGCGTGAAGATCGACCGCTCGTTCGTCATGGACATTCCCGCCAATGCCGACGATATGGCGATTACCGCCGCGGTGATTTCCATGGCACACCGGCTCAGCCTCGTCGTCGTCGCCGAAAAGGCGTGGAAACCACCGAACAGCTGAAATTCCTCAGCGAACACGACTGCGAATACGGCCAGGGGTACTACTTCTCCAAGCCGCTGCCGTTCGCCGAAATCCAGCGCTTCTTCGATCCGAACGTCGCGCTGATGCGTCAGCCGCGCAAACGTCCCGGCAGCTGACCAACAGCCCGCGCTCGCACGATGATCCTCGGCGGACGCCGCGCGTCGCTCGTCGTCATCGCTCGGCTTTCGTCCGGGCGCGACGCGTCGCTGCGGGTGCCCGGGTACCCACCAGCGCCGCGACAACCACCGTCAATCGCCGCCGCAGATCCTCAGCATCCGCATCGTGCCGGCTCAGGCTGTCCAGCTCATGCCCGCGCATCATGTGCAGCAACGTCCTCGCCGCATCGAACGGCCGCGCGCATGCCAAGCATTTCGAGCGCTTTCGCAAGTTCCGCGATCATCGCTGCGTCCCACTCGTGCAACGCATCGGCCACCTCGCTGTCCCGCGCGGCGAACAGCGTCAGCTCGTATTCCGCGAGCATCATCGCCTCGTCTTCGAATGTCCGCTTCGTCAGCTCCACGAGATAGTCCACCAGACTGCTCCGCGGTCGAGATCCGGAACCCTTTCAGCAGCTGTGTCTGCAACGCCCAGATGCGCGTCAGATACAGGCGGAACGCTTCGCGCAGCAGCTGTTCGCGCGAATCGAAGTAGTACGTCGTCGAACCCAGCGGCACGTCGGCCTCTGCCGCGACGCGCCGATGCGTGATCGAATCGACGCCGTCGGCGGCGATCAGCCGCAGCGTCGCGTCGAGAATCGTCGAGCGGCGGTCCTCGCCGCGATTTGCGGGCCGGCACCTCTTGCGCGACGTCTCGTTTCTTCATCTGTTCAAAAGTTCATAATATCGTTGTACGATCGTACACTACATCTACCACCGTCGGAGTCGACACGATGAGCATCATCCAAGCACAGCACATCATGGAAGAGGATCCGTTGCACGCCCGCGCGCCGCACGATCCCCGCTACGAGGCAGGTTCGGCGTACACGCAGGACGCCTATCGGCCGATCGGCGAAGGTGTTGTACCGATCCAGGATGCCGGCTTCATCCACGCCGATGCGGCGTACGACGTCGTCAGCGCGAGCCGCGGCTACATCTTCCGGATGCAGGATCACGTCGAAGCGCTTCAACGAGTCGTGCCGCAAGTTCCAGCTGAAGAACCCGTACTCCGACGAGCAGACGGTCGAGATCATGACGAATCTGGTCAAGCTCGCCGGTCTCAAGGACGCATACATGTGGTGGGCCGTGACGCGCGGTCAGATGGAAGGGCCGCGCACGAAGCCGCGTTATGTGAACCGGTTCTACGCGTTCGTCACGCCGTACAGCTACATCATGGACGACGAGCACCGCACGCGCGGCGCGAATCTTTACGTCAGCGAGAAGTTCATCCGTATCCCTGCGAAGTCGGTCGATCCGACCGCGAAGAACTTCCACTGGATGGACCTGAAGCTGTCGATCTACGAAGCGCTGCGCAAAGGCGCCGACTGGTCGGTGCTGACGGACGGCAACGGCAACCTGACGGAGGCACCGGGCTGCAACGTCTTCCTGATCAAGAACGGCGTCGTGAAGACGCCGGCATCGGGCTGCCTCGAGGGGATCACGCGCAAAACAGTGTTCGATCTCGCAAAGGAAATGAAGCTGCCGCTCGAAGTGACCAACGTCACCGCACAGGAACTCATCGACGCCGACGAAGCATTCCTGACGTCGACGTCGGGGGGCATCATGCCGGCCGCGCGCGTCAACGACCGGCCGCTCGGCGGGCGCAACGGTCCCGGGGAGATCACCACGCGCTCTGCACAACCTGTACTGGGAGAAGCGCTGGGACGGTTGGCTGGGCGAGCCGATCGATTACTCGACGCCGGTCAAAGGCGACGTGCGCTGATGCTGGGAACGGTGGGCGGCGCCGAACGGCGCGGTCGCGCGTCAGCCGACGGCGATGATGTTCGGATCGCGCGACCGGTTGCTGTCGTGATCGCGGTTGCGCACCGTATCGGCAACGCGGCGCATCGGCTCGCGCAACATCTCCTTCAGTTCGTCGCTCGCGCCGATCCGCTCCAGCGCGCGGTCCATGCAGCGCAGCCACCGGTCGCGCTCGTCCGGACCGATCGCATACGGCGCGTGCGGCGTCCGTGAGGCACACCGTGCCCTTGACGGCGAGATAGACGGGCGGGCCGCCCATCCACTGCGTGAGATAGGCGGCCAGCATGCTGCTTACCTTGCCCAGATCCTGCGCGTGCATCGCGCGGATCGGCGCGACGTCCGGAGACTCGTCCATCACCTCGTAAAAGGCACTCGGCCAGATCGCGGATGCCCGCGTCACCCAGTATCTCGTACGGCGTTGCGCATGCCGCTACCTCGGTGCACTCCGATCGCCTCGGCCGCACGCGCCACCGCTCCCTCACTCACGGCTTCGCGATCCACTCGTCGAGCAGCTTGTGGAAATGCCGCGGCTTGGTCTCGCCGTAGTTCGCGAAGATGACCTCGGCCGTTCTTCATCGCCTTCAGGCCCTGCTGCACGTCGGGCATGTTGACCACGTCCTGATTGAACACTTTCGCGAGCATGCCGAGTTCCGGCGCGTCGATCCAGTCGTCGTCGGGGCCGAGGTAATGCACCGGCGCCGCCGGCGCGCGCGGCTGCCCGGCCGGGCGTCGGCGACGAGGTACATGCACTCCATGATGCACTCCTCCGGATTGTCGCCGTTCGGACGGAACCGGTAGACGATCCGGTTGAACGATCCCCACGGATGGAAGTTCGGGAACACGGTGAGGTAGATCGAGTCGAGCAGCTCGGCGTCGCTGACCTTGTCCATCACGCTCGCCCAGCACCTTGCGCCAGCCCTCGCGCGATCGGCTCGCGCCATCACCTGGCGCTTGTTCTTGTTCTGTCGGAACCGGCGGCGGTCGGCGCGAGCGGCACGACGTCGCCGCCGGGCAACTGCTTGCCGCCGACCCAGTCGCACCATGTTCGGATCCGCGTGCGTCAGCGGGCCGTCGATCCAGCTGCGCGTCGGCCGTGAAGCGGCTGACGCCGCCACGGCTGTCGGTGACGTGGACGATGCCGTCGAGCGCCATCTCGTAGACGTGACCCGTCAGCGCGATGGCGCAGGCGCGTGTACAGGCGCGCGCCGTCGAGGTGTTCCAACTGCGTGCCGCCGAGTGTGCGGGCTCGGCGTGAAGTTCGGCGAGATCGCGCGGCGAGTAGTTGCCGAACACGTCGTACTGGGTGTTCGCGTCGCCGATCGACTCGAGAATGGTCGGATGCGTCGCGATCACGTGATACGCCTCGCTGAACGCCTCCTGCGCCACCTTCCAGTTGCAGCGCAGGATCTTCGACACGTGCGCGACCTTCCTAGCGGCGCTCGTACGGCAGGTTCGGGAACTGGTCGCGCAGGTTGCCGAGAAACGTCTCGAGCGACTCGGCATTCGGGTCCGGATTGATGAACACGAAGCCGCCCCAGCGGCCGACCTTGACCTCGGGCAGGCTGTGTCGTCTTCGGCGACCGTCGGGAAATCCCACTGGCACGGCACTTCCTTCAGCGAGCCGTCCGTGTTCCAGGCCCAGCCGTGGAACGAGCAGCGGAACTCGCGCGCGCGCTTGCCGCCGTGCGTCTTCAGCAGCCGGCCGCGGTGCAGACAGACGTTGTAGAACGCCTTGAATTCCTCGGCGCCGGTGCGCACGACCAGGAACGACAGGTGCGCGATGTCGTAGATCGAGGTAGTCGCCGATTTCCGGGATGTCGTCCTCGTGACACGCCATCTGCCAGACGCGCTTCCAGACCTTCTCGACTTCGAGATCGTGGAACGCCTTGGAGTAGTACTGCTCGGCGGGCACGACGGTCGGGCCCGGCGGCAACGGCGATTCGACGCGAAAGATCTCCGGCACCGGATGGCTGTCCTCGTCCAGCAGCTTCTGATAGGCGACCCCTGCGGAGCGATTGGTGCCGGTCGTTGGTCTCGATCATGGTTGTCCACTTGCGGCTGCGTCCTCCCGACACTACGAGCTACTGCGACGACGCGACATACGGGATTCCCGCAAGTGGCTCCGGCGCGCAGCCGCAATCCGACTACGCGCCGTCGCCACTCAAGTGCGACCGTTGGGGCGGCCTGCAGCTCAGTTCGCGACCGACGCCGGCACCCAGCTGCCGTGGAACCCGCTCGGGATGCGCGGCAGCTCGACCGATGCGATCGGCGAGCGATCCATCGTCTTCGCGTCGTGGATGACGAAGCGGCTGGTGTCGCGTCGCGGCGTCGTGCACGAACGTCATCAGGTAGCCGTCGTCCTCGTTCTTCGCGCCGGCCGCCGGCACGAACACCGGCTCGCCGGGCGTGCGGCCGCGGCCGAGATCGAGGTCGATGCGCGTGCCGCGTCTCGCGGTCGTACTTGTAGATGACGCCCGAGCCGCCCATCGGATCGTCGGGGTCGGCGCGTTCGAGAAGCCCATCTCGTAGCCGTAGCGGTGCTTCAGCCCGATGCGGCTGTCGGCCACGCGCGGAAACTCGCCGGGCCGGTCGTCGACCTGCTCCTCGCGCACGGTTCCTTTCTTCGTGTCGATCGTCCAGCGCCACAGGTACGGATTCGGGAAGTCCATCGACGAGGTCGCGCCACATGTGGCTGAAGCGCGCGACGTCGAGCACGATGGTGTCGCCGTCCTCGTACGAGTTCATCGGATGGAAGACGTAGCAGGGGTTGATCTCGTACCAGCGCACGTCGGCGTCGGTGCCGTTGCGCGGCATCACGCCGAGGCGCGCCGGGTAGTTGTCGTCCCAGCGGATCGGCATCTCGCCGCGCATCGCGAGCTGAATGTCGAACACGGCCGGCAGGTCCATGAAGATCACGAAATTCCGCGTGATGTTGAAGTCGTGCATCATCGTCGGCCCGCCGACGGTGATGTTCTCGGTCTGCACGAGCTTGCCGTCGGCCGACACGCGCAGGTAACGCAGGTACGGCGGCATCGCCGAGTAGCCGAACGCGAGCATCTCGCCGGTCACCGGGCAGATCTTCGGGTGCGCGGTGAACGAGCCTTTGAGCACGCCGTTGAAATCGGTCGGGCCGACCGTGTCGAGGTTGCCGTCGAGCACGTACGGGAAGTGACCCTCTTCGAGCGCCAGGATCTTGCCGGCGTGGCCGACCACGTGGGTGTTCGCCTTCGACGCGGTCATGTCCATCGCGACCGCCGGATCGAAGATCGCAAGCTCCGGGTTCGCGATGAACGGCGTCTGCACGTAGCGGTTGCGGTACCACAGCGCCTGGCCGTCGCGCAGGCGCACGCCGTGCACCATGCCGTCGCCGAAGAACGGGTGCGCGCTGAAGCCGGTCATCGGGTTGGCGCCGTTGCGCAGGTAGCGGCCGTCGAGTTCGCGCGGGATCGAGCCGGTGACCTTCAGCTGCGTCAGCGTGCGCTCCTCTTGGATCGGGCGTCCGTTGCCGCGCAGGTGAGCCGGTGTGGTTGCTTCTTGGGCGAGCGTTGCCATGGCGTGTGACTCCAAGCAGATGAAGAGAGGCGATCGTAGCCAGCTGCGCCGGATAAATCTACTCGTGGTAAATTAAATCCATGAAGAGCATCTCGACTCCGCGCAGACGTGCGCGCCCTGCCGCGCAAGCGCGGCCGGCCCGCCGGACGCAGCAGCAACGACGGCGTCATCGCCGATCGCGAAACGCTGCTCGCCGCGGCCGAGCGGCTGATCCGCAAACGCGGCCCGGGCGTGTCGCTCGACGCGATCGCCATCGAAGCCGGCGTGACCAAGCCGATCCTGTACCGCGGCGTCGGCGATCGCGACGCGCTGGTGCAGGCGCTCGCGCTGCGGCTGACGGCGCGGATGGCCGACGCGATGACGCGTCTGGTCGCAGCGGCCACCGGACCGCGCGATGCGTTGCGGCGCCTCGTCGGCGGCTACCTCGAACGCGCCGCCGCCGAGCGGCACCTGTACCTGTACGTGACGGCCGGCGGCACCAGCGAAGATCGCGTGCGGCAATCGCTGCTGCTCGCCGACGACGCGGCGCACCGCTTCGAACCGGGCATCGCCGCATACCGGGCGGCCGGCGGCGCCGACCCGGCGGTTGCGGCGGTGTGGTCGTACGCGTTCGTCGGCGCGCTGCACTTCGTGACGCTGTGGTGGCTGCGCGACGAGGCGCTCGCCGATCGACGCGGTCGCCGAGCAGATCACCGAACTGCTGTGGGCAGGGTTGCGGTCGCGTCCAGGAAAAACGTGAGTAGTGCGGCGGCCGGCAACCAACGACAGGCTAGCCGGCAGTGCCTTCCCAGAAGCCGTGGAAGCCGTATGGCTGAAGCGGCAGGGGCACCGCAGCGATCGGCCCCTTCGACGAGGCGTTCGACTCGAACACGCAGAGCTGCGTCTTGCGGGCGGCACCGTCGTAGATCACCGCGACGACCCAGCCGTCGTCCAGGTCGCGCCCGCCGGGCCGCGGCGCGAACACCGGCTCGCCGACGAACTGACCCTCGCGCGCGCTCCAGACTTCCGTGGGTCGCGCGCGATCCACGGCATCCACGCGCGCGATCGCATCGAACGGATCCGACTTCACCCGACCGCTGCGCGTCGACGCGTAGATCGCGGGCGCCGCGCGGCCTTCCCGCGCGGGATGCACGCGCGGAAAGTCCATGCCGTATTCCGAGAGCTGCTCCCACTGCGCGTCGTCGGCCCGCTCCCGCACCGTCGCGCGATAGAGGCGCTGAAACGACGCGCGACGATCCGGCAACTCGGGATCGAGCGGCGCGTGCGGGCCCTGTGAAGCCGAACTCCTCGCCGAACTCGAACGACTCGAACGCACAGAGTTCCACCGCGCACGCGCCGTCGTCCAGGTCGTACGCGTTGGCGAAATGAATGACGAACGCGCGCTGCGGCAGTCGGATTGTGCGTACCGGGCCCGGGCGACCGCGCGGGATCAGATACAGCTCGCCCGGCTTCGTGTCGTCCGTGCGCAGCGCCTGGATCAGCGAGCCCATGCCGAGCATCGCCTTCGCGAACTTCGGCAGGCTCGCCTTCATCGGATTGCCCGCCAGAACGTACCAGCGCGGCGTCGCGACGAAATCGTGCTCGAAGTGCATGCCCGGGGATCGTGGCCTCGCGCTCGGCCACCTGCTTGCCCGCGGCGTCGAACTCGCGGAACACGAAGCGCGACGGCATCTCGCGGTACAGGTTGCAGCCGATCAGGCGATTCGCGCCCGTGTCGATGCGCACGTGCGCGAGGAACGCGGCGTCCGGCAGCGCGCCGCCGAACGTCTCCTCGCCGATGGTCTCCAGACTCTCGGCGTCGAGCGCATAGGGTCGGCCGCCTTCCCAGCCGGAGATCACCTCTCCCACTTTCCGTGCCGGCCCGCCCACGGCTGGATCGTGGTGTTGGAGACGTTGCGCGGACCGGGCGCGCGAATGTTGCGCAACGGCGAGTCGCTGACGTTCGTGCCGAGCCCCTTATGAACGAGCCGACCGGCGGCGCGCTCCGCGAGATAGGCCGGCGTCTTCACGAACCGCGAGCGAAAACGCGCGCCGCCGTCCTCGGTGAAGACGAGCGAGCGCACGAAGCCGTGGCCGTCGAACGGGTGCGCGAGCCGGTCGCCGATCTTCGTCCAGCCCGGGCCGTTCTGCAGGTGCCGCCCGCCGGCGAGTTCGCGCGGCAGCGCACCCTCGATGGCCGAAGCCGGAACCTCGAACGCCTGCTCGCCCGGCACTGCCGTCATCACCGCATTCCACGCATCCGCTCGCACACTCATCTCACTTCCTCCAATCAATGACACCAACCGCGACATGGGTCGCCCAGCCCTGCCAGCCGGGCCGCCGCTCGCAACGCAGCCGCAGCTCGCGCGCGAGCGGATGATACCGGGCCACTTCCGCGCAATCGTTGATGAGCTTCGCTTGGTGACGACCATCCTCTTGCGTACGGATGCGCTCGACATCGCCGGACGTCCGCCGATGGCATCCGGCGCGGCGCGCGCATACCCTTTCCGCTCTGCTCGGGGAGGAGTGGACATGTCTGCCACGATGATCGCAACCGACCGAACGCCCTGGTACGACGTCGAACACGGCATCGTCGATCGGCGCATTTTTTCGGACCCGGACATTTACCAGCTGGAGCTGCAGCGCATCTTCGCGCGAGCGTGGAACTTCATGTGCCACGAATCGCAGCTGCCGCAGCCGGGCAGCTTCTTCATGAACTACATCGGCGAAGACCAGGTGATCGCCGTGCGCGATCGAGCGGCAAGGTCAACGTGCTGCTGAATTCCTGCCCGCATCGCGGCAACACGGTGTGCCGCGCCGAACAGGGCCAGCACGAACAGCTTTTTGTGCTCGTATCACGGCTGGAACTACGATCTCGACGGGCGCCTGGTCGGCATGCCGGGCCAGGATGCGTTCTATCGCGACGACTTCGACAAGAGCGAGTGGGGCCTCGCCAAAGCGCGCGCAGGTTGCGAGCTATCGCGGCTTCGTGTTCGCAACGCTCGATGCCGACCGCGCCGCCGCTCGAAGACTATCTCGGCTGGGTCGGGACGGCTCGGCATCGACATGCTCGCGTCGCACGGCGACCTTGAGGTGATCGACGGCATCCAGAAGAACCGCATCAAGTGCAACTGGAAGCTCGCGGTCGACAACCTCTACGACTGGTATCACGTGAAGGTGTCGCACGGCTCCGCGCTCCGCGTCGGCTTCGTCGCCCGAAGAAGGCGATGGCGCCGATGAGCCAGATGGTGATTCTCGGCGAATACGGCCACGGCATCGGCGGGCCGGGCATCACCGCAGGCGCAGCTCGAACGAATTCGATCGCGCGGATGAACGGCGGCGACGCCGGCGAGCCGCAGTGGTACGACATGTACGGCAGTGCCGCGGCTCGATCCGCGCATGCGCGCCCAGCTCGGCCCGGTCGGTTCGCGCTCGTTCGGGCATCCGAACATCTTCCCGAACCTGTGGGTCGCCCTGACGCAGTCAGTTCTGCCTGCGCATTCCGCGCGGCCCGTACGAAACCGAGCTGTGGTGGTTCACGCTGCTGCCGAAGGCCATGCCGCCGAGCAGCGGCGCAGGCCATCTACATGGCCAACCACGTGTTCGGCCCGGCCGGACTGCTCGAACAGGACGACGGCGAGAACTGGAGCCATTCGACGCGCGGCGCCAAAGGCGCCGCCATTCGCGAACGCTGCCGCTGAATTACGCGATGGGCCGCGGCCACGACCGCGTGTCAGCACGATCCGTCCGGACAGAGCCGCATCGAGACGGTCGTGAACGAACACGGCCAGCGCTGGACGTATCAGTCGTGGCAGGAGTGGATGCGCGGCCGACAGCTGGCAGGAACTGATGGCCCACCATTCGCCGCCGCCGACCGGAGTCGTCTGATGTCCGCGCTACAACGATCTGGGCCTGCCGGAGCGCATGCTGCTGAAATTCGAGGTCGAGGAGTTCCTGTACCGTGAAGCGAGCCTGCTCGACGAGCGCCGCCTCGACGAATGGCTGGCGCTGTGCACCGACGACATCCACTACTGGATGCCGATCCGGCGAACCACCACCGCGAAAGAGATCGACAACGAGTTCACGAAGCCGGGCGGCATGGCGTTTTTCGACGACGACAAACAGACGCTCGGGCTGCGCGTGCAGCGCCTGCAGGTCGGGCGCGCATGGGCGGAAGACCCGCCGTCGCGCACGCGTCACACCGTCAGCAACGTGCGGATCCTCGAGCGTCGATGGCAACGAGATCACTGGCGGCGCTGAACTTCCATGCTGTACCGCACGCGGCTCAACAGCGAAGAAGACAGCTGGATCGGCCGGCGCGAAGACCTGCTGCGGCGCGAGAACGGCACGCTCAAGCTCGCGCGCCGGCACATCTTCCTCGATCAGACCGTCATCCTGTCGCAGAACATGAGCAACCTGTTCTGATGCGCCCGCCGGCGTGACTTGACGCCGCCGGGGCGAACCGTAGCTCGAACATCATGAGGAGGATCGGAACATGGGCAGACTCGACGGACAGGTTGCGCTGGTCACGGGCGGCGCGTCGGGACTGGGACGCGCGATCGTTGCGCGCTTCATCGCCGAGGGCGCGTGCGTGGCGGTGCTCGATGCGTCTGCCGCAAAGCTGCAGCAGCTAAGGGTAGTTTTCATTGGGTACTGCAAGAAACTGTGCCACGAGGCGCGAGGGTGCTCGACTTCGGATGCGGTTCTGCACATGCTCTACACAATCTCCTGGCTAAACAGGTGGAATATACGGGGATCGATTGTAACAAGAAGGTCATTGAAGAAAACTCTCGGCAGTTTGGACGGAAAGGAACTTTTTTGGCCACTTCGGCATATGCGACTGGACTCCCCAGTGACTACTTTGAGGTGACGTTTTCGCTTTATGTTTTGGAGCACTGCGTATGGCCACATCTCACTATCCAAGAGATGATTCGAGTGACCAAACCCGGCGGGTTCATCTTCATTATTTGTCCAAACTATAGAGTTTTTGGGAGGATGCCCTCACTCGGGTTTGGCGAGCCAACTCCTCTCAGAATGAAGGTGAAACAATTGCATCTTTTGCCTATCATGCGGCACATTTTTCTGCGGAACTTCTACTACCCATGGTATTTGCATCGTGAGCCCCTGAGGAATTTGCCTTTCCTTATTAACCTTGAACCTTCTTGTCTCTCGGAGGCGTGGTACTCTGACACCGACGCTGTTTACTTCGTGGATCAACAGGAAATAGAGGAAACCTTAAAGGCTTCTGGCGCTAAGATATTCACTCCTGACGCATTTTCTCTGGTAGCTCCCGCGAAAACTTTGCCTTCTTCCGTTTGTTTCATAACTGCAATAAAAGAGGATACAAAAGCAATGGTGGTTTCCGATTAAGATAATACTTTGACCATGTCAATATTCTTCAAGAGCAAACCGTTAAGAATGCCTTTTCTAGCATGAGGCAATCCTTAGAAGCAGTTTTGATGACGGTTTTACAGGCTGTTCTTGTACCTTAGAAATCTGTGAAGCTGAGGGTCTTCTTCTTTTAGAAACTGAGTTACGATGCCTTATACATCAAGGATAATCAGCGTTCGTCCATAAAGCCCCGGTCGGGTAAAACACCTGCTCTGGCTAGTTTTGTATTTTTCAGCACTATTTTAGTCTGCACAACAGCCTTTGACTTTACCTTCTTAGGTTTTTCCTCCCGCGGTTATCTGTGGCTGGCAACATTCTGTCTTTCCCTAGGTATACTCGCCCGAAATTGGCGAAAGAGCGATTTCCCCTGGTTGCTGTGGAGTCCATGGATAGCCACATTGTTTCTATATCTGACGCTTTCCGAGTTCCCCAACGCACTGCAAAGAACCGTCATGATGGTTTGCCCAATATTCGTCGGGATGGCCGTGTCAACTTATGAGCTTAGAGGCCTCGAAGTCAATATTCTTAAAATCTACCTCAAAAGAGGCTGCATAATCTTCTTTATTTCTATCCTGATTTACACTGGGGCAATAGGCGGAACCTTGCCAGAAACTTCCGGACTCGCACCACAAGCTATGTCCGCCTGCTTGTTAGCAACCCTATTTGTGGCTATTTATGCGGTTGAAAAAGACAGATCCGCCTTATATTATTGGTTCGCTTTGGCTGCTGTTCCTGTCATTGGCCTGACCAGAATGGGAATTGCAGCCACCCTGATGACCTTTCCGGCCTCTCTTGCACCCATAAAGTTGAAGACCAGAATCCTGGCACTTCTAGTGATTGTTTTTGTTGGCACTGGTATCTTCTACACGGAACGAGTACAGCGCAAGATGTTCTACACAGGCTTCGGAGATTTGGGTGATGTGAGTTTTGAAAACCCTAATTTTTACACAACTGGACGTGCTTACCTTTGGGATCTCATGACCGAGGAAATGAAGCGCTCTCCCTGGTTTGGATTTGGAGCAAATGCTAATGAACGGTTCATTCAGTCCAGGGTTGGGTTTTCAGGTCAGCCACATAACGATTTTCTCCGTATCCGCTTTGATTATGGATATGTTGGGCTTGGTTTGTTTCTATTTTGTGCTTTTTGTCAGAGCCTTCACGCCTGGATTCAAGCCCGACGAAACGAGGGACTGGCCAAAATACTGTTTTATGCTGGTGCCTCTTCCTTCATTCCGCTCCTTATGTTCATGTATACTGACAACATCGTTCTTTATTGCCAATTTTTCGAGAACCTTCAGTTCACCATCCTCGGACTTGCTTATGCAGCCTCTAAGAAAGTGAATGCTGAGGACATAGAGCAGCCCAAATATCCCACTAAAGCCTTGCAAGGGTCACACCTTGCAGCTCGTATAAGGCAGAAATATTAATACTTATTCTGTGCAGTCATCTAAATTTATATTGTGTCTTATTTACTGTTTCAATTAAGCATTACACTTTGTTTATATGGCATCATAAAAGAATTGTTTTAAGCTAGCTTATGATAGATTTTAGGAACCATAACAGCTTTTTTTCATATTGGATACTGGTACTGACATCATTATTATTGTATGCCTATCATATTACCGATGATCTCTACAGCGATGAACTAGGACATACCTACAAACTGATTACAGATGTCAATTTTTGGGCGGTACTTAGACGGGATTCGATTATCCACCCGCCCCTCTATTTTGTTCTTGCGAAGGCATCCTATCTTACAGTGCATCAACCCTGGTCAATAAGACTTCCCAGCATAATCTCGGCGATTGGAGTTGTCATCATGACACCTTGGCTTGCCAGGAGGATTCTGGGGGTAAATTACTTCCTGCCTTCAGCTATGCTAGTGGCTTCATCGCCCTTTTTGCTAGAGTTTGCTGCGGAAGGAAGATCATACGCCATGATCATATTCCTATCTTTAACACTGGCATGGTTTTTTATAAACTTTATGGAAGAAGAAAATATCAGTAATATGGTTTTTTTATCGATAGTAGCCTTAGGCGGAGCTTTGACACACTATTTCTTTTCACTTCAGCTTGTGAGTGCAGCTCTTTATTATATCGCAACTAAAAGGCGTCTAAGTCCATATTCTATTGGTGCCTTACTGATTGTTTTTGCAGTGCTGCTGCCGGTCTTCATTTGGCTGGTTAATATACCAAAGGAGCAATATGCCGGCTATGTTCAGGATGATTGGGCAACAACTTATTTCAGCCCATTTAACTTTTTCGCTCGCCTGATGGTTTCACTGAATTTCGGGTTTAGTACGTTTAACCTACCCCCTTTGGATCCAGGCAGAAATTTCTCAATAGCAGTACTCAGGGACAATCTTCTGATGGTGAACCTAACTGCTATCGCTCTGATAGGCCTCGCTTTTGGCATGGTCCGAGCGACGACCGGGAGAATCAGATATTTTTGGTTTTTTGCGGTTAGCTTCACACTACCACTAGCCATAGGAATTCTGGCTGGCCTTTCGGGGCGGACGCTTTTGCGGGAAAAGCATCTCGCGGCTATCTGGGCGCCGTACTTTTTTTTGATGCTGGTCTCTTTTGGCTCCCTAGCCAAGTCGAAATTCGGGTATTTGGTTATTGGCAGCTATGCTTGTGTTGTCCTGGTTTCTCTTTTCCATTTCATTTTTCTCCCCAATGACTACAGCAGAAGGATGGATTGGACCGGGTTGAATGGCGTGCTATCCACAGAAGCAGAGGCATCGGACGTGATTTTATTTTATTCCGGCACCGAGGAATATTTAAGCCTCGGCAAGCTCACCTCCGACAAGCTCAAGGCAAGCCGGATGTCGGTCCTGACTGACAAACCCGAGGGAGAAACGGCGAGTGACTTTGCCAAGGCCCTGAACGCGACAACAAAGGGGAGGATCTATCTGGTCAACCACGAAGAGCAGCGTCTGATGGTTGACCCGAATATGGAAACCATCAAGACCCTGAGAGCGCTGCGGGAGACGCGGGAACTGAGGTTCGGGCGCAACCTGGTGCTTTATGTGTTCACTCCCATAACTCAGCCAGGTGGAGGGCAACATGAATGAGGCTTTCAAGATATTCTATGATGAGGAAGAAGATATTCTCTGCCTTGCAAAGAAGGGCGAGGAAGAGGAGTTCGTTGAGATTGCGCCCGGTGTAAACATGGAGCTTGACCGATTTGGAAGGGTGATAGGCTTGGAAGTCTTCAAGGCATCAGCAGTGTTTAAGGATGTGCTCGACCAAATGAAGAATAAGCTTCTTGCCGCGTGAACGCTTCTTTAGCTGCCAGCAAAGGACTCAAGTGAATGGCCCTGGGCAATGATCGCAACCAACCTCTTCTGTCAGTTACCGCACCCGTGTTCAACGAGGAAGACAACATCGAAAGGGTCCTGACTTATTGGGATGAGGTATTTAAATCGGCCGAGATCGACGGCGAGATCGTGATCACCAATGACGGGTCGACCGATAAGACTGCTGGTATTTTACAGGGCCTCCAAGAAAAGATACCAAGACTCAGGGTTGTGGCGCACAAACAAAACGGGGGCTACGGCAGGGCTTTGTCTTCGGCGATAAGAAATTCCTGCGGACAGTGGGTGGTCACAATCGACTCCGACGGCCAGTTTGATTTGAAAGACAGCATCCCGCTGCTGACGCAGGCGCTCGCCGAAGACCTGGACGGGGTGACCGGCTACCGGGGCAAGAAGCAGGACACCCTCTTTCGCGTCTTTGCCGATCGCGCTCTTAATGTCATCGTCCGTGCCCTGTTCGGCATCAAGTATCGGGACACGAACTGCGCGCTCAAGGTGGTCAAGGGCGACTTTCTCCGCCAGGTGAACATCGAAGCTCGCGGATATCCGGCCCCCACCGAAACCTTGATCAAACTCAACAGGCTCGGCGCAAGGATTGGCGAAGGCCGGGTGACGCACCTCGAACGGGTGGGCGGACTCTCCAAGCTGAAACCGTTTCAGACCAGCATCAATTTTCTCAAGTTTCTCGTCTATTTGAAGTTCAAAATTTATCTGTATAGAACCAAGGTAATTCACTCACTATAGGAGATCGCATGGATTTGGTTGGTGTTATTCTTGCGGCGGGAAAAGGGACGCGCATTTTCCCCTTCAGCGAAAGCTATCCCAAGCCCCTCCTTCCTATTGCCAACAAGCCCCTGATGCAGTACCAGATCGAGCTCATGGCCGCCATCGGCATCAGGAAAGTGATCGTGGTGATCGGCCATCTCGGGTATGAAATTGTAAGAAAAATCGGCCGGGGGAGCGAATTCGGAGTGGACATCCAATACGTCGAACAGAAAACGACCCTCGGGATCGCTCATGCGGTGGGCACACTCGAGGGCTCCATTTCGTCGCCGTTCATGCTTTTCCTGGGCGATATCTATTTCGTCACGGATGCCCTTGGCAGCATGGTCGAAACGATGGTGCAGGAGGGGCTCCAGGGGGTGCTGGCCACCAAATTGGAAAACGATGTGGAGAAGATCAAGCGGAATTTTGCCGTCATTCTGGATGGGGACGGGTTTGTGCGCCGCGTCATCGAAAAGCCGCAGTATCCCCAGAACAATCTCAAGGGCTGCGGCATTTACCTGTTCAGCCCGCAGGTTTTCGACGCCATCCGCCGGACGCCAAGGACCGCCATGAGGGACGAATACGAGATCACCGACGCCATCCAGATCCTCATCGACGACGGGGCCAAGGTGAAGAGCATGAACGTCATCGCTGAGGACATGAACTTGACCTATCCCCATGATCTCCTGGAATTGAATCTCTATGAGATCCAACGGCAGCAGTGCGACCGCATCGTCGGGGATAATGTCGCTATGAATGGGACGGCCGTGGTGCGCAACTGCGTGATCGGCCACGACGCACAGATTGGTGCGGGGGCTTCCCTCGAAAACTGCGTGGTGTTTGACGGGGTTGTGGTTGAGCCGGGCAAGAGTTACGTGAATACCATCCTGACCGCGGATCGCATCATTCCCTGTCAGGGATGAAAGAGCGAGCATGAAACGATATCGAAAAGCCCTGGTGACGGGAGGGGCCGGCTTCATCGGCTCCCATCTTTGCGCCGGGTTGCTGGAGGAAGGCATCGAGGTCGTTGCCCTGGACAACCTTTCCATGGGTCGGGCCGAGAACATTCCAGCCGGCGCGCGGCTGGTGGTCGGCGACGTGCTTGATCATGACCTGGTGGATGCGATCGTTTCCGACGGCGTGGACGTAATCTTTCATGAGGCCGCCATCGTCTCCATCCGGGAATCGGTGGCGAATTTTTATGCCGATGCCGAAACCAATATCATGGGGACCCTCAACGTGATGCGGGCAGCCATCCATGCCGGGGTAAAAAAGATGGTGTTCGCTTCGTCGATGGCGGTTTACGCCGACAGTCCGGGAGGAATTGCCGCCTCGGAGGCGTTTCAAACCGCGCCAACCTCCCCTTACGGCATCGCCAAGCTCGCTTCCGAGCGCTATCTGTCGCTGCTCGGCAAAGCCAACGGCATGGATACCATTGCCCTCAGATACTTCAACACCTACGGGGAGAACCAATCGTTCACACCATACGTCGGGGTCATCACCATCTTCGTCAATCGGCTGCTGAAGGGTGAGCCGCCGATCATTTTCGGCGACGGCGAGCAGGTCCGCGATTTTATCTATGTCAAGGACCTGGTGCAGGCCAATCTGCTAGCCCTGCGCACCGAGGTGCATGACGGCATCTACAACGTCGGGACCGGGGTTGGAACGTCGGTAAACCGCATCGCGGCCCTGCTGTGCCGGAAAATCAATCCCCAGGTCAAGCCGGTCTATGGGCCGGAAAGGGCCGAAGAGCTGCGCTACTCGGTGGCGGACACGGCCAGGATTCGCAATGATCTTGGCTTTGCACCGTCCCACCGGATCGAAGACGCCATCGATACCGTCATCAACCAATATTGTTAGCTGCCGAGCAGCTGTCAGGATTCTACGATGGTTCTGCATGTTCCGCTTATTCTCACCAGCGTCTCGCTCAACGCCATCGCCCAGTTGTGCCTCAAGAAAGGCATGACGGTGGTCGGCCAGTTCCAGTTTTCCGCCGGCAATATCGTGAGCGTATTGCCCAGAGTGGTCTTCAATCCCTTTATTGCCCTGGGCATGCTCTGCTACGTGCTCAGCATCGCCCTCTGGCTTGCAGTGCTGTCGCGGGTTGAGGTAAGCTTTGCCTATCCCTTTCTGAGCGTCGGGTATGTCCTGGTGGCATGCCTGGGTTATTTGTTTCTCGGGGAGAACCTCTCCTTCAATAGAGTATTGGGCATAGCGATCATCTGCCTGGGTCTGTTTTTCTTGTCCAGAAGCGGCTGAACGGGTGAGGCAAAGCTTGCGCTGGAGGCTGGAGCCTTCAATGCTCTCCCCTTGTAAGGAGGTCGGAGGGTGGAAGAACTGATTTGGTCCTCAATCGATACTATGACAACGTAAGTGGCGACTGAGTGCAGATTCACATAGACGGGTGTCCAATATCCAACCGTCAGTGCCCGCGAAGGCGGGCATCCAGGCTTTTCTTACGGATTCCCGTCAAAAGCATTTGAGTATGACGTGCAGTATTTCGGACACTTTATTCTGGAGCTGTACTCGGTGCATTGACATTCGTCGCCCAAAGGCACGGTAGCCGGCATTTGCAATACGCGCGTAACCCTAATGTGGATATGGACTTGAGATGATCTGGCTGGTGAAGGTCTACTGCCATCTCTATGTCTTTATGAAGCGCAGATTCGGGAGCAATCTCAAGGGCTTGGGGTTTGCTCTGTCGCTCCTCAAGAAGGACAGGCTGCTGGCGCTGGAAGGGTGGAGTCTTTTCTTCGATCATCGGATTGGGCGCGCCTATGGACTACTGGTCATCGGGGTGTCCAACGAACCGGAGACGAAGCTGTTTTTAAAAACCGTTTTCGCTACGGCGCCACGCTCGCTGAAGATGCAATTTGTCGATGTAGGCGCAAATGTTGGTGAGTTTGTCAATGTCGCTGCCGCCTGTCCCGGGGTCGTCAGAATCGTTGCAATTGAGCCCATTCCCGAGGCCGCAGAAGCCATTCGGCGGTCTGCACGCGAGAACGGCGATCATGACAGGATCAAAGTGGTTAACAAGGCGTGTAGTGACACTGCGGCGCCGATACTGTTTACCATCGACAGGAGAGCCCCCACTGCGTCCCATGGGAGCCAAGGTTCATGCCGATGACGGCGGCGCTTTGGTACCGGCAACAACGCTTGACAATGAGTTGGCCGATTCCTCTCACCCCACGATCATTTTAGTCGATGTCGAGGGCCAATCGGCTGTGCTTAAGGAAGACTCGGCTTCATCACACGGAATCTGCCACTTATCGTCTGAGTATAACAGACAAGCATACGTTTCTTCACTTTGCAGGAAGCGCGAAGGGTGGAGGGTAAGAGATTGTTGTAGCGAGCGAGAAGAGCGGCGAACCGTTGAAGAGCGATGTTGTGAGGAGGGTAAATCTGAGTCGTGCATTATGACATTGCGTCTAAAGTGCTCATGGAGAAGTGCCGCGGGGAAATTCTGCAGCGCTTTCTCGGGATCGGATCCGGTGCATGAGAGCACGATCCTGGAGGAACTGCCCCAGGAGACTGTCAGTGTCAAGCGTAGCGACTTTCCTATCCTGGTGACCGCATCAAGATGGCTGCCGATTGCTGGTTCTGATCGAGATTCAGAGCAGTTGGGAGCGGCATCTTCCTTTGCGCCTGCTCGACTACCGCACCCGGCATCTCCTCAGACACGATGTGGAAGTCATCTCCTGCATTCTGCTGCTGCGGCCCTCCCCTGCCGTAGCCGAACGCTACGTCGATAAAGAAGTGAAGTACTGTTACCGGGTAGTACGGGTGTATGATCTGGATGCTCGGGAAATTATCGACCAGCAGGTCATTTGCCTGCTGCCCTTTGTACCGCTCATGAAAAACGGGCAAGAGTTGACCGCCATAGCGGATCAGCTTCTTTACCAGAGTCCGTTGCCGCGATCAGATAAATCCGATATGCTGACTGTGATGACGATATTTTCCGGGATGGTCTCAACCGAGCTGTCTCAATTGCTCGTTTCCAGAAGGAGGGACCTTATGATCGAATCAGCCGCTTATGATCTGATAAAACAAGAAGGCTTGCAGCAGGGATTGCAGGAAGGCTTGCAGCAGGGATTTTTACAGGATGCCAGAGAGTCCATTTTCGATAACCTCGAAGTGCGCTTTGGCGTTGTTCCTACTGGTGTTGCTAAAATTGTCAATACCATCGAACAACTTGCCGTACTCAAGGCCCTGCGCCGGAAGAGCGCCATCGTTCAATCCCTGGATGAATTCAAGACCGCCATTGCTCAAGCCATAGAAGGGTGAAGAGTGAAGAGTGAAAGGTGAAGGGCATAGGCGCCTATCTTCAGATGGAGGCCAGTGAACATAGGAAGTGGGGAGGTATAAGTCTGCTTATGAGATCAGTTAAGTACGTTATCTACAAGGAAGGGAAGTACTATGTTTCCCAATGCCTCAACGTCGATGTTTCGAGCTTTGGAGAGAGCATTGAAGATGCCGTTGTCAACCTGAAAGAAGCCTTGGAGCTCTATTTCGAGGAACCCTCTGAGAAGGAACATTATCGCGTCATTGGCGACACTCTCCTCGGCGAAGCCGTCGTAAATGCCTAAGTACAGCACCGCACAAATGAGTGTCCGAATTCCCCTTCGTCATACCGGCATGCTTTTAGCCGGTATCCAGTAAACGCTTGTGGATTCCGGCTAAAAACCTGCCGGAATGACGCCCCTGGGATATGGTCACTTTATTGTGCGGTGCTGTACTAAGCTTTATTCCTCCCACCACATTATCCGCATATTGATGAGCGCCGGGTTCTCACTTGTCTCCCAGAAGGGCAGCCACAAAAAATTTAGGAAAGGGCCCAGGGTTGCCATCGTGCCCCACCCAAGAACCGAGATCCCAATGGGCACTTTCCAGTCCGATACTTAGGCAGAGCGGACTCAAGAAAGCAGATTTTGTGGACCGTTGAGGAGGAGAAGGAAGTGGAGTCAGGGGTCAGGTCTAGTTCCTCGGGCAGGGCCACACTGCGACGCACGGTCCGGGTGTTTCTCTGTGGTTTCATATCACCCCTCCAGTGTTTCAAATCGTCACACTATTGCAGGATACTGTCAAGGAACGAAGAGGGAAAGGCAGGTTCGTGCCATTGGGTATGACAGTCTCTGGAAAGCCCTCTTTGTAAGGGTGGAGGCCCTTGAGCTCCAGAAATCAGCCTAACACGGAAATCGTTGAAAGACCGATGCACATCGCCATCATTTGGCAGCGCTTTCTTCCCTATCATGTTGCACGAATCCAGCGGCTTCACCGGTGTCTGGCGGATCTCGGGCATCGCCTGACCGCGATTGAAGTCGCCAGCCAGGATGTTTCCTACGGTTTCCCTGAAACCGATCGCACTTCCTCCTTCGAGGCCATCTGTTGCTTTCCCTGGCATAACCTACCATTCCCTTCGGGTGCGGGAAATTCATCGCCGGGTTACTTCGCTCCTGGCCAAACTCGGTCCGGATCTCGTTTTTGCCCCGGCAACTCCCTTTCCCGAAGGAATGGCGGCCATTCGCTATCGCATCGACAGCGGCAAGCGTCTGGTCTTGATGGACGATGCCTGGGAACACACAGACCGAAGAGGCGCCATTATCAAGGGCGTGAAGAAGCTCATCCACCAGGAATGCGATGCGGTGTTGGTGCCGGCGCCGTCGCATGCCGGGCATTTTGTGAGACTCGGGTTTCCTGAGGAGCGGATCATTTTCGGGGTGGATGCCGTCGACAATGCGTTTTTTGCCGAACACGCCGCGGCAGCCCGCACGCAGGCTGAACAGGTCCGAAAGGCCCATGACCTGCCGGAAAAGTACTTCCTTTTCGTCGGCCGCTTCTTGCCGCGCAAAGGCCTCGAAATGCTGGTCAGCTCCTATCAGGCTTACGCCGAAAAGGCTGGAAGGGGCGCCTGGGGACTGGTGCTCGTCGGGGGGAGCAAGGACGAGGCCCGGGCCCTGAAACTCTACCCTGGGATACCCCGGAATCCATTTTGCCGGACCTCGATTCGGGGCCGATCTGTGTGTCTTCTATGCCCTTGCCGGGGGCCTTGTTGTTCCCAGCGACAGCGATCCGTGGGGGTTGGTCGTGAACGAGGGGATGGCATCCGGTCTGCCGGTCCTGGTAAGCCGCGGCTGCGGGTGCGCTGCAACCCTGGTACGACCGGATCAAAACGGCTGGACCTTTGCCCCCGGCGACGGCAACGCCCTTACCGTCCTCATGGAGCGGCTGTCGAGCCTCCCGCAAGAGCAACTGCAAGCGATGGGAGAGCGTTCCTGCGAGATCATTGCGGAATGGGGCCTCGACCGGTTCAATCAAGGAGTCCTTGCGGCTGCGGCCCTGCCCCGCCGCGAGCCGGCCGGCGTCCTGTCGCGCCTCGCCGTGCGCCTGTGGGAGGGGCATATTCGGGTGTATTGAAGTTGATGGTTGATGGTTGATGGTTGATGGTTGAGGGTTGATGGTTGATAGTTGATGAGATGAGAGTGAGAGGGGAAAAGTGAAAAGTGAAAAGTGAAGGGTAAAGGGGAAGAATAGATAAGTGAAAACGACAAGAACGGTGCAAGGGAAGAACAGGGGCGTTTCGCAGTGATGAAAAAGGTGCTCCTGCTGCAACGGCGCGTGCCGAAATATCGGGTCCGTTTTTTCGAGCTTCTTCGGGAGCGGCTCCACGGAGATGAATGTGGAGTTCCTGGTGCTTTACGGGAAATCCTCGGGGGTGGACTTAAAGCGAAAAGATGAAGGATATCTTCCCCACGGAAAGCAGCTTCCGGGGTTCAGTCTGCGCTGGTTCAGGCGTTCGGACCTCTATCTCGCCAATGTCCCCGTCGAGGTCACACGCGGCGCACATTTGCTCATTGTGCCTCATGAAAACCGCTTTCTCCCCATTTTTTTGAGCCTCAAGAGACGCTTCCCGGACCGACACCATTTTGCCTTGTTTGGCCATGGACCAAGCTTGCGTAGACCGTTCGCGGAATGTATAGAAAATGCGCTCAGGTCATGGATGGTAAGGCAGGTGGATTGGTATTTCGCCTACACTTCCCTTTCCGTTGACGGTGTTGCGGCCGGAGGGTTTCCTCGGGAGCGAGTGATCTGCCTCAACAATACCATTGATGTGACGGAACTGGCAGCCTGGAAGGAAAGCATCCGGCACGACGAATTGGAGGCACTGAGGAGCAGACTGAAGATCAGGGGAGATCACGTGGCGGTCTTTCTGGGGAGCCTCAGCAAGGAGCGTCGCTTGCCGTTCCTCTTTGAGGCTGCCGAAAAGATGCGGGAACAGGATGCCGGCTTCGAACTGGTAATCGTTGGCGATGGGGCCCTGCGAGGCGATGTTCGGAAGTTCGCCGTGAACAGGCCCTGGGTGCACTGGGTGGGAGCGAGGCACGACCGCGAAAAAGCGCTTTACTGCCGCCTGGGAAAGGTGATGCTGAACCCCGGGATGGTCGGGCTCAATATCATCGACAGCCTCGCCCTCGGCATCCCCATGCTCACTACCGACTGCAAAATCCATTCGCCTGAGATCGCTTATCTCGAAAATGGCCGAAATGGATTCATGACGGCAAACCGGTTGGATGAATACGTTGCCTGCGCCGGCAAGCTGTTCACGGATGATGCCTTGAGGCGTCAGGTAGCTGGGCAGGCCATGGAAGATGCCAAGAAGTACACGCTGGAGCAGATGGTGGAGAATTTTGCAAACGGAGTGCTTAGGGCGGTGAGGAGTAAAGGATAAGAGATTGTTGAAGCGACAGAAGTAAAGATGGGGGCGCGGGGAAGAGTTGATCCGATCAGGCGTTGGCGCCGGAACTGATGAGCTCCGCAACCAGTTCATAGATATCTTTTCGGTGTCCGACATAGTGAATTTGAAGCGTCATCGCGTGTGGCACGATCTTGTAAATGATCCGGAACCGCCTGGCTTTATACGAATAATACCCGGCAAGCTGCCGTTCCAGCTGTTTTCCTAAGAAGGGGTTATCCTTGAGCTCCTCGATGCGCCTCTTGATGATCGGCTTTATGAATGGGTCCAGGGTGCGGATTTGATTACGGCTGGTTTCAGAGTATTCAATTCGATACATCAAGGGTCTCCCCACACGTCGTCATGACTGTGGGTGTTGCCTTGGGCGAAATCCCTTGAGGAAGCAAGAAGCGCCTCGGTTATTCTCACATCCGCCAGAATCTCGATGGTTTCTAACAACCCTTCATAACGCCCTGCGGTCATGAGTACTCCCGCCGCTTCACCATTCCTTGTGATCGTGATGATCGCATCGTCCTCCTGCATGCGCTTGATAAGCTCCAGCAGATCACGTTTGGCTTTGGTCACCGGCAGGGTCTCCTTTACTCCATCCATGTTATCCTCCTATGGAATTATTGTGACCATTTTAATTCAATCCGCTGATGCGGTCAATAGGCAGGAGACAGGAGACAGGAGGCAGGAGACAGGAGGCAGGAGGCAGAATAAAAACAAAACCTTACTTTTTCTGCCTTCAGTCTCGTATTCTCATGCTTCGTTGCGACCCTCGAGGTCATGGCCGTTAGCGGGAATCCAGGGTGTTTCATGCTCTGGCCCCCCGTTGGAAGCATGCGGAGGTGTCGGAACCTATTTTCTATATGCGAAAAATTACACGATCGAGCAGATGGATGTTCAGAAGTTCGCCGTGAGCAGGCCCTGGGTGCACTGGGTGGGAGCGAGGCACGACCGCGAAAAAGCGCTTTACGGCCGCCTGGGAAAGGTGATGCTGAACCCCGGGATGGTCGGGCTCAATATCATCGACAGCCTCGCCCTCGGCATCCCCATGATCACTACCGACTGCAAAATCTATTCGCCTGAGATCGCTTATCTCGAAGATGGCCGGAATGGTTTCATGACAGCAAACCGGTTGGATGATTACGTCGCCTGCGCCGGCAAGCTGTTCACGGATGATGGCTTGAGGCTTCAGGTAGCTGGGCAGGCCATGGAAGATGCCAACAAGTACACCCTTGAGCAGATGGTGGAGAATTTTGCACGAGGAATTATGAACGCCCTTCGTAACTGTTGAATGGTTGAGCCGAGAAAAGCGATCTTCTTGCTTCGCAAGGTGACAGGCTGAAGGGCGTGTTGGTCCTTTTCTCTTGATTCTTGATTGGGTTATGATGGAAAGCGGGATCATTGAGAAACAAAACACCACGCCGGTGGCCCGGTCTGAGGAACTGCCATGAGCGTTAGCGCTGCCATGATTCGCAAATTGGAGGAGCTCGACACCAAGACCAGAGAAGCATTTCTCTGTTTCTTGGAGGAGATCGAAGAAAAGACCCAGATCATCGCCGTCGGCCGAAGCGAGTTCAACGATCTGAAGGATGTCGTGCGGGAACTCGCCGAAGCTCAGAAACGTACGGAAATGCGCGTCGAGGAACTTGCCGAGGCTCAGAGGCGTACGGAAATGCGCATCGAGGAACTTGCCGAGGCTCAGAGACGTACGGAAATGCGCATCGAGGAACTTGCCGAGGCGCAGAGGCGTACGGAACTGTCGGTGAAAGCTCTGGCGGATGATCAGAGGGACATCAAGAAGCAGTTGGGGGGTCTGGCCATGGCTGTGGGGTATGGTATCGAAGATCGCCTCATCCCTCACCTCAAGACCTTTGCATTACGGGAATTCGGAGTCGAAATCACGCTGGTGGACCGGCGCAATGTCATCTATGCCGATGGTACCCATGATGAAGTGAACCTTTTCGCCCAAGGCACCAAAGACGCTCGCCCCTTCTTTCTCATCGGGGAGTGCAAAGCCCAGCCGGGGAAGAAAGACTTCGAGCGCTTCCAAAAAATGATCGAGCGGCTCAGGACCGCCCTTTCCGGAGAAATTCAGCCTTTCCTGGTGGGCTTTCACTTTACCCCCGAGGTGGAAGTCCATGCCGACCGACGTTACCCCCACATTCGGCGCTACAAGACCTTCCAGATCACCGAGGCGTAAGGAGATTTCTTCCGCGCATAGAGAGCAAACCAAGCCGGCATAATAGCCATGCACGACTTACCTTTTGCTTTCGGCGAGAGAGATACATGGTCACTTTTGAGGATGCCAAAAAGGCGGCGCAGTCCATTGCCAGGGCGCTGGATCCCTTTTCCGTGGTCCTGTTCGGTTCGGTGGCTCGGCAAGGAATGGGGAATGATCTGGACTTGCTTGTGGTGATCGATGACGATGCGGGGACGGTCCAGGACGCCAGGCTTCTGCTGCATAAATGCCTCAAGAGATTCTACCGGAAATTTTCCATAGAACCATTCGTGATGCCTCTGAGTTTGGTGAGCGAGCACTATTCTAAGGGAAGCCCTTTTTTAAGGCTCGTCTCAAGGGAAGGGAAGATGCTTTACATGAAGGACATGATCAAAGCATGGCAGGAGCAGGCCAAAGATGAATTAGCCATGGCGGCCTATTTATTACAGGGGGGATATTTTAAAGGCGCCTGTTACCATGCTCAACAAGCCATTGAAAAAGCGATCAAAGTTAAGCTCTTCAAGAAGGGATGGGACCTCGAGAAAACTCCCAGCATTGAACGGCTCATTGCCATAGGAAAAGACTACAAAATAAAGTTCCCGCTGTCTGACGAAGAGATCGTTTTCATCGACAGCATCTACTCGGGAAGGTACCCTGTGGAAGCGGGATTACTGCCCCTCGGAGAACCCTCGCAACAAGATGCCGAAAAGGCCGTGAGGCTTGCCAGGAAGTTGTTCAGCAGCAGGGAAGCCTGATCGGGAGTTGAACGCGCTGCTGCCACCGGCTTTCCTCGGGAGCGGTCGATTTGCCTCAATAATACCATAAAAGATTGTACAACCGGGGAAGAACTGAATTGCTGATTCGGTCTATTCTGACTGGGAACCCTGCTGCCAAACTGCCGCGATCGGATGGCGGCCGAATGGGCTCTTGGTCTTGCCAGGTACTTGCACGTGATGTAAACTTATGACACCATATTTTACAATCTTGAGGTGATACCATGAGGAGGCAGGTTGCATTCACGTTGCGTTTTGATCCGGATCTCTACCAGCGTGTCAAGACGGCCTCCCAGCTTAAAGGCCGCAGCATGGCAGCATTTGTTCAGGAGGCCATCACAAGGAAGCTTGCTGAGGAGGATGCGGTGGCGTTATTCGACGCATTTACTCTGGCTGGTCAGGATCTCAATGAGGTAAGTGTGGACTATGCCTCAGAGGCCCAACGGGAGATAGCGCTGAACGATGAGTGAAAAGGTTCGCCGGGGAGAAATTTGGGTTGTCGATTGGTCTCCGGGCCGGGGCTCTGAACAGACTGGCAGGAGACCGGCATTAGTGATTCAGACCGATGCAGCTAATTCAAATCCCCGTTACCCGAATACCATAGTGGTCACAGTGAGCACCAAGGGCAAAGAGGTTCCCTTCCACGTCCCAGTTGCTGCCTCAGAAAGAAACGGACTCGAAGCCGGGTCGTTCGTAAAGTGTGAACAGGTCATGACCATATCTAAAGAACGGCTGGTTCATCGTTTGGGTAGTCTGGACGAGGAGCGTCTCCAAGCTGTGGCCATCGCCATCCGCCGCGTCTTGGAAGTCTGAACACGATGGGTGAGAGGCTAAGAGCTGATAGCTAAGTACGCCCCCGCATAAATGGGTGTCCGAATGCCACTCGTCATTCCCGCGCGTTTCTGGCGGGAATCCAGGCTGTGCAAATGCCCTGGATTCCCGCTAAGAGCATGCGGGAATGACGACCAGGTGGTAATGGACACTTTATTCTGCTGTGCTGTACTGAAGGGCTGAAAGCATGGAGGCGACGATGCAAACAGAATTATTGCCTGTCTCCGCCCGGCCACTTCCATATTCTGCAACGAGGCTGGAATAGCGCTCTTGATTCTTTTCGGATTGCGGGTAACAGGCTTCGCCACCGCTTCGAGTGACCTGGATCTGGCGGTGCAACTCAGGAGAAATTGCAGTCGCTCCAAGCTGGACCTGATCTACGATTTGGAAACGATTTTTCACCCGGAGCGTGTTGACCTGGTCGTGCTCACACCCAATACATCGCCCTTGCTCCGGTATGAAGTCTTTTTCAAGGGGCGGCTCCTTTTCGAAGAGGTCGAGGGTCTGTTTGAGCGCGGCAAACTTTACTCATGGAAACTTTATCTCGACACGGCCCACTTGAGGGAACAAGAACTGGCGTACCTCAAGAAATTCGCAGAAAGGTTGCGGCATGTCCCCTGAGGTGATTGCGAGGAAACTTATCAGGTTGGCGCAATACTTGAGAGATATTGATCCTTATCGAGATGCAGATTACCGAGAATTCATTGCCGACCATTACAAGGTGGAGCGCTTGCTTGAATTGCTTCTCATGACGGCATCAGATATCGTGTTTCATCTGCTTTCCATGAAAGGCGAACCCGCTCCCGGCTCTTACCGGGCAGCTTTCTTGAGAGCAGGAGAGATGGGAATCCTGACTCAAACACTCAGCACTCATTTGGCCCTCGGGGCTGGATTGAGAAACATCCTTGTCCATGAATACGAAGTGATCGATTATGAGCTGTTGCACCGCAGCATTCCTCAGATCCTCGACGACGTTGCCCTCTTCATCGAGGAAGTGTCAAGACCATTATGAAAAAGGAAAAAGGGAACAGGGAAGAGTGAAGGGTGAAGCCTGAAAGGGGGGAATTATTGATCCACGAAGGGGCGGAGAGAGCAAAGTGAGGACGCATATGCATCAGAGACCACTGTTTATTCGTACCGAGTGGGATGATGAGGCCCGGGTATGGGTAGCCACCAGTGACGATGTCCCGGGGCTGGCTACGGAAGAGAGCACTTTAGAAGGCTTGGTCGAGAAACTCAGAATCCTCATCCCGGAGCTTCTTGATGCTAATGAAACCGCAGGGGACTACGAAGTCCCTTTTGAACTGCTCGCCCTAACCAGTCCGTGAAAATTTTACTGGCCCACAATTTTTACGGGTCGTCGGCCCCGAGTGGAGAAAATTCGGCCTATCTGGCGGAACTGGATCTCCTGGTGCGGAGCGGTCATGAGGTTCTGGAGTTCACCCGACACAGTGATGAGATCCGGGCGCGCGGACCGATCGGCACCCTGCAGGGCGCTCTGGCAACGCCGTGGAACCCTTTCGCCGTCTGGGCCCTGCGGCAGGTACTAGAGCGCGAGCAGCCCGAGATTCTGCACGTCCACAACACCTTCCCACTCCTGTCCCCCGCCATTTTCCGGGCGACCAGAGGTTTTGAAACCGCTTCCGTCCTCACCCTTCACAATTACCGGTGTTTCTGTGCCGCCGGCATCCCAATGCACAATGGGACGCCTTGTACGGAATGCCTTGATCAGCGGAGTGTGCTGCCGGCGCTGAGAAGGGGATGCTATCGTGACAGTCGCCTCGCGACTGCGCCCCTGGCAACAATGATCGCCCTTCACCGGCTCATCGGCACCTGGCAGAGGGATGTTGACGCTTTCATTGCACTCACTCCATTTCAGCGCGATCACTTGGTCAAGGCGGGACTCCCTGGAGACAAAGTGCACGTCAAACCGCACTTTTATCCCGACCCTCCCGAGCCTTTGCCCTGGTCCGAACGAGAACAGAAGGTGGTTTTTGTTGGGCGCCTGCGTGAGGAGAAGGGGCTGTACTCCTTAGTTGAGGCCTGGAAGCGGTGGGGAGAGGAAGCGCCCGGTCTTGAACTCATTGGCGATGGTCCGGAACGAGAAAGTCTGCAAAACGCTGCCGGCGAACTCTACGCGGGAAGGAAAATAAAGTTCCTGGGTCAGTTGCCATTTTCCGAAGGGCAACAGGTGCTTGCCGGGGCACGCTTGCTGGTCCTGCCCTCGCTTTGTTTCGAAGGCTTTCCCATGGTCATTCGCGAAGCCTTTGCCCTGGGTGTCCCGGTGGCTGCCTCGCGCCTCGGCTCCATGCCCTGCATTGTCAACGAGGGCGATGACGGGGTCCTGTTCGCACCCGGTGATTCCGGCGATCTCCTGGCTGCCCTCAAGACCGTTTGGGCGGACGAACGCAGGCTGGCCGCCATGGCGAAAGAAGCCCGAAAGACCTTTGAGAGGGAATACACCGCACCGGTCAATCACAAGCTGCTCATGGACATCTACCAGGCGGCGACGGCTCGCCGAATAATGCAGAAATCGCAATGAGGTCTTTACGAGAGCTATATCGCTTAAGGATGCATTGTTTCATTTAACCGCGGAGAGCGCAGAGTACGCAGAGAGATTTCGCTCTGAAATGATAAGATTATTCTGCGATCTCAGCGAGTTCTGCTCCGAAAAGTCACTTTTCATGTGTCTTCGGGTGTCCCAAAGGGACATGAGGGACTGCGGTGAATTCCTGAGTACAGCACAGCAGAATGAAGTGTCCATTTCTCCGCCGACCGTCATTCCCGCATGCTCCTGGCGGGAATCCAAGAACAAACCCTGGTGGCCCACCTTCGCGGGCATGACGACAGCAATTGGGACACTCATTTGTGAGGAGCGAAACTAATACTACAACAGTACTTTGGTGAGACTCCAATCCGTGTGGGGCAGGCTTTCCAGCCTGCCATGCCGAAGCGGCCAAAAGGCAGGCTGGAAAGCCTGCCCCACAGATTAAGGCCCCCCGCGGAAACCTCGTTGTAGTATTACGTACCGCACAGCAGAATAAAGTGTCCATCACCCCGGGCGTCATTCCTGCATGCTTTTAGCGGGAATCCAGAGAATTTGCCCACCTTGGATTCCCGCCAGAAACACGCGGGAATGTCTCGATTCGGACACTTATTTATGCGGAGTTTACTAAGTCGAATTCGGACACTTATTTATGCGGAGGTTTACTAAGTCTGGTAAAATGAAGGTTCTCAGCACAAACAAGGATAGTTGTCGCGGACGCGAGCCGCAGGTCGAGGATGACTCCTGCGAAAGCCTCCTGGGCTACCGCATCACCTTGAAGGACATAGATAACTGCGTGAGCGAGCTTTATTCCTGGATAACATCGGGGGGAGAAGCCCGCTACTTTGTTTGTGCCAATCCCCATTCCCTAGAGGTTGCCAGGAAAGACACCGCCTTCCGAGCGGCTATCAGCGCTGCAGACATGGTGATCCCGGATGGCATCGGCATGGTGCTGGCATCGAAGCTGCTGGGAGGGCGCTTGCGGCGGCGCGTTACCGGGACGGACCTCTTCCTGGGCCTGAGCCGCCTGCTCAATGCCGCAGGCGGCTGCCGTTACTTTTTCCTGGGTTCGACCGGGACTACCCTGTCAAAGGTGCGCGAGGAAATGGCTGCTCGCTTCCCGCACATTGAAGTGGCGGGAACCTTTGCCCCCCCATTCTGTTCAGAATTCTCGAAAGAGGACGAAGCGCGCATGGTGGAGAGGGTCAATCGGGCGGCGCCGGATGTCCTGTGGGTCGCCCTGACCGCACCAAAACAGGAGAAATGGGCGCATGCCAACAAACGCGATCTCCATGTGCGGATGATTGGGCCGATCGGCGCCGCTTTTGATTTCTTCACCGGCACGGTCGCGCGATCGCACCCCTGGTTTTGCGATCATGGAATGGAGTGGCTGCCACGGCTCATGCAGCAACCACAGCGGCTGTGGCGGAGGAATTTTGTGTCCAATCCAGGGTTCATGCTGCGTGTGCTGAGGGAGAGAAGGGGGAGAAGAGTTGATGGTTGATGGTTGATGGTTGATGGTTGATGGGGGATGAGTTGATGGTTGATGGTTGATGGGGGATGAGTTGATGGTTGATGGGGGATGGGGGATGTTGATGGTTGAGGGGGGGATGGTTGGTGGGGGGTGCTGCAAGTCGGCAAGAACGTCGTAGAACACCAGCACCTTGGAGCCTTTCCGTGTTCCTCGATCAAGAGGGCTTCTTCATGGCGTCACACCCATCTGCAATGGTCGGAGTGCAATGTGCCCACAGGAGAGTGCATCAAGAGCTGCCTCTCGTCTTACCTTCTGCACGGATATGCTTCATAAGGCATCAACCAAACACGGAATTTTGGCTCAGGCATTGGGTCCGTTGTCCAGGCCATACAAATGAAGCCAGGCAATGCTTTGCTTCGGCATGAAAAATGCTCGAACCGCCTCGGACCTGATTTTTTCATTGCTTTTCGAGTGTTGCTGCGGTGATAATAAGAACTCTCCTTAGCGCTCGTGAGAAAAGTGCAAACCACTCGAAAGAGCAAGACGCAAGGCAACTGACCCGAGACCTGCCCTGACGGAGAAGGGTAATGGTCTTTCCTTCGGGGGTCCGATGCCGGTGTTCTTTCTCTCCGGTCTTTCTGTTGCGACGCTTCACTGCTCGCTGGTAATCGTTTGGGATCTATTTCTTATTGAGGCATCCAATTAGGGATCATTGACATCAAGTTTCGGGAACGAGTCCATATTGCTCAAATCTCTTCTGGCGGCATTCTCAGAGATAACCGATCAGCAACCGTAGCGACGGAGTCGAGCGGTGGATGAGAAACTGACGATCTTCTTTGTCCATTTTGTCACTGCTCTGTTCCTGGCGATCCTGATCACTCCCGGGGCAGGGTTGCTCGGCGCAAGGCTCGGTGCATTCGATCTGCCGGGCGAACGAAAGGTGCACCAGAAGCCGATCCCGAGGGTGGGGGGCATCGCCATCTTTTTGTCCTTTTTATTGTCTCTTGTTATCACCCATTTCCTTTTCGGCTTTCCGGAAACATGGATCACATTGGATAGAAGGATGGCAATGCTCCTTATAGGGGCGTTTGTTGTCTTTGGCATCGGCCTTTTCGACGATTTTCACCGGACCAAGCCTTCCGTAAAACTGGGTTTCCAGGTGCTCGCCGCCACCATCGCTTACTTCGGGGGAGCTCACATTACCAATCTTTTCGGCCTTCAGCTCGGTGGGCCATTTGGTATTGCGAGCTACGTCGTTACGATTTTCTGGTTCGTCCTCTTCATCAATGCCTTGAACCTCACCGACGGCCTTGACGGTCTTGCTGCGGGCATTGCCTTTTTCACCTCTGCGGTCATGACCACCATCTCCATCTGGGGGGAAAATTACCCGAACGCTCTCCTTTTTAGCGGCCTTGCGGGGGCCTGTCTGGGCTTCCTGCGATACAATTTCAATCCCGCCTCCATCTTCATGGGCGACGGCGGGAGTTATTTCCTCGGCTACATCATCGCCGGCATATCCATTATCCATTCCTCCAAAAGCCAGGTCGGCGCCACCATCCTCATTCCCCTTCTGGCCCTTGGGGTCCCGATCTTCGATACCCTTCTCGCTCCCTGTAAGACGGTTCCTTCTCGGCAAGAGGATGTTTCGCCCCGATACGGGGCACATCCACCACAAACTGGTCTCCATGGGCTTTTCGACCAAGAAAGCGGTCTTCATCATCTATGCGGCTTCTATGGTGCTCTGCATCCTCTCACTCCTGCTGGTCAATCTGCAAAACCGGATCATCGGCATCTTTCTGTTGGCGCTGGCAATTACTGCCTTCTGTTTCCTGAAAAGGCTCGGTTACCTGAAACATATTGCCCCCGAGAGGATCTACGGCTGGATCAAGGACGTCTCAGACGAAGCGGGTTTCAGCCACGAACGACGCAGTTTCCTGAACATGCAACTCGAAATTTCCGGATCGAAAACCTATCAGGAGCTCTGGCAAAATACCTGTAAGGCCCTGGAGATGCTTGACTTTGATATGTCAAAGATACTGCTCTGGAACCATGCCAACGGGAGAAATGGGAACTCAGACTTTTGGCGCAACCCTGGCGGCCCGATCAATCTCCGGAAGGGGATTGCCGGGAGTATGGCGGAAACAAGCGACGGAAAGCGAGGGAACCGCCGCGTCGAGTGGGTCTGGACTCACAACGGCTTTGACATAGACCGGGACGGGCGCCACGAATGCCTGCTCAAACTGGAATTACCCTTACTCGATGACCGCAACAACAACCTCGGAATGCTTTGGCTGGTGAAGGACCTGAAGCGCAATTCCGTCAGCCACTACACGCTGAGAAGAATTGAGCATCTTCGGCGGTCGGTGACACAGACGCTCGATAAGTTGAGGAGCGAGGGGGGAGTAGGGAGTAGGGAGTAGGGAGTAGGCAGTAGGGAGTAGGCAGTAGGGAGTAAGCGAGTAATAGGGAGTGGGGAGTAGCAAGTGGGGAGTGGGGCTGAAGGGTGAGAGTGGGGAGTGGGAAGCAGGGAGTAAGCAGTAGGCAGTAGGGAGTGGGAGGTGGGGCTGAAGGGTGAGAACGATTTTGTTGAGGTTCATCATTCTTTTTGCGTGTCTTGCTCAGTGCCGGCGGAGCCGGTGCTCAGGGTTTTACCTATCCCTTCGGTTTTGAAAATCCACTCGCCGTGAGCGAGGCCTATGAGGTTTATCAGCAAGCGACCCAGGAAGGCGGCATCAAAGTGGGTCCCTTCCGACTCAAGCCCGGGGTGGCGTTGAACGGCACCTACACCGACAATCCCCAGATGCGGAGTGGGGACCAGACTTCGGATTTCTTATTGACCATCGACCCAACTTTGACCTTTACCCTGGCGAAAGCGCAGAAGCTAAAGGAGTATGTCACCTTCGGATATGATGGAGACCTCGGTGCTTATACCAAGATCACCGAAAATAACTACATCCGCCACACGCTATGGGCCGATGTCAACCTGTTGCAGCGGGAAACGACTTATATGCGCCTCCGCGAAGCCGTTACTTATACCGACAATCCCTTCGGCAACGAGCAATTCGTCGGGCAGGGCGTGGCTAACGCCCGCGTTCTCAACCAGGCCGATTTCGTTGTCGGGCGCCAGCTCCCCCGCAATTACGTCGTCGAGCTCAATTATCAGAACGCCTGGTCAAACTATCTCGACGACGGCAACGGCTACACCGAGTGGTCCAACGTCGTGAACACCCTCAGGCCAACGCTGCTCTACGAGCTTACCGGAAAGACCAAATTGCTTGCTCAATACAGCTACAGCTTTACCCACTATTATGAGCAGCCGTCCGCGTTTTCCGCGGACTACTCGGTGCAGGAAGTCCTGGCCGGCTTCAGGTGGGCAGCCACCACGCGGCTCAGCGGCGAAGTGAAGGGCGGTTATGCCTGGAGGCAGTTTGTCAATGACTTCAACCTGGTGGGCGCTCCCTATCAAAGCACCAGTGCTCCCGTTTATTCGTTGAATTTGCACTACATGGTCTCGCCGAAGACTGACGCGGATTTCAATATTTATCGCGACTTTCAAATCAGCGGAGACCTCGACCCGTATAGCGGGAGAATGGACATTGTCCAGGACAGTTACACCCGCAATGCCATCGGCTTTACCATCACCACGAGGACCAGGCCGAACCTGACCTTTATCCTTGCCGCGAGCACCTATTTGGATCAGTATGCCAATACGGCTCGCTACCAAGACCGGATGGACCAGTATTACAATGCGGGCATAAACTTTACTCACCAACTCAGACGTTACCTCTCCTGGGGCCTTGGCTACAACTTTCAGAAGCGTAACACCCAGGCAACGGGACTGAGCTACTCGGAAAATTCGGTGACCGCCAGCGTTGGATTGAGTTATTGAGTTGATGGTTGATGGTGGAGGGTTGATGGTTGATAGTTGATTGTTGATGGTTGATGGTTGATGGTTGATGGTTGATGGTGGATGGTTGATGGGTTCTAAAAGTATGGAATACTTGTTTCCGTTTGAAAAGCTTGAGGTCTGGCAATTAGCCAAGGATTTGGTCATAGGGATTTACAGAGCTACTCGGCTCTTCCCTGAGTCCGAGAGGTACGGGCTTGTGAGTCAAATCCAACGGGCGGCCGTTTCGGTTGCATCCAACCTGGCGGAAGGCGCGAGCCGGACATCAAAGAAAGACCAGGCGCACTTCTCTCAGATTGCCTACGGATCATTGACCGAGGTTTTGTGCCAGCTCATTATTGCCAGAGAATTGGGTTACCTGGCTGAAGATCTTTTCTATGGTTTGAGGGATAAACTGAGCTCATCGCCAAGAAGATCAGTGCGCTTCGGAAGTACCAGGTGGATGGTTGATAGTTGATGGTGGATAGTTGATGGTGGATAGTTGATGGTGGATAGTTGATGGTTGATGGTGGATAGTGGATGGTGGATTTTGGGTTGCGGAATTTTGACAGTCAATCGGTGGTAGGCGAAGGAAGCATGGCAGACTATATGAATTTATCAGAACGTAATATTGGTGCACCAATGTTTGAAATCCCAAACAAACAACGGCGGTTCCCCTCTTCAACCATCAACCATCAACCATCAACTATCACCCATCAACCAGTCCACCATCAACCATCAACCATCAACCATCAACCATCAACCATCAACCGCCCCTCATCAACCATCAACCATCAACCATCAACCGCCCCTCATCAACCATCAACCATCAACCATCAACCGCCCCTCATCAACCATCAACCATCAACCATCAACCGCCCCTCATCAACCATCAACCGCCCCTCATCAACCGCCCCTCATCAACCATCAACTATCAACTATCAACTATTTTCGCACTTGTTGTTCTGATCTCAGCGGGATGTGCAGGATCAGGTATCGTTAAAACGAAGACGCTGTCGGACAAGCAGGCGGTGGGTGGGCTGCGGGAAAAGGGCTTGCAGGAGCTCAGGAAGGACCAGGCGCCGGACGAACTGAGGCTCACGGAAGAGCTCGAAGGGGTCACCCGGATCGATGTCCACGACTACCTGCGAAGTGAGCCCGAAGAAAGAGATTCTCTGGCTTTCTACCGGGTCGGCCCAAAGGATGTCATCCAGGTAGACTTCTTCGAAGCACCGGACCTGTCCGGGAAGTTTACGGTCCTGCCCGACGGCAACATTAACCTGGCGCTGGTCGGCAAGGTCCAGGTCGCCGGCATGACGATTGACGAAATTGCCCGGACCGTAAAACAGTCTGCCCTCGAGCGAAGGATCCTGAACAACCCCGAAGCCAACGTCACCCTCCTTGAAATCCAGAGCCGTAATATCAAGGTTTTTGGAGCTATCGGCAAGGCCGGACAGTATTATCTCAAGGCCAATCAAAGGTTGCTGGATGTCATCGCCGAGGCGGGTGGAGTCGATTTCACCAAGGACAGCACCAAGATTTTTGTGGTACGCAAGGCGGGTCCCGCATCCAAGCTCGCCATCGAAATCAACCTCAACGATCTCATTCGGGGCAAGGACCCCGCGACGAATATCCTCCTCAGGGATGAGGACATTATCTACATGCCGAGGGCCTTTCGCTACATGATCATGGGTGAGGTCAAGAATCCCGGGATTTACACGCTCGACAGCTACCGCAGGACGAGCATCCTCGAAGCCATCATCCAGGCTGGAGGGTTCACGCCCATCGCCGCCAAGAACAAGGTGTGGATCTACCGCGTGGCGGGAGGAATCGAACAGGAAATTCGCGTGCGGGTCGGCGACATGATGAAGGGCGGCAAGAAAGAGACCGTTTATCTGGAAGAGAACGATATGATCATCGTTCCTGAAAGCTTATTCTAGGCGGGAGCAGCCATAGATGTTTAACGAGCAAATTGAACTGCACTGGACGGATTACCTCCGCATCGTGATGAAGCGGCGCTGGCTGGTATTGAGCGTGGTGCTCGTAGTGACCCTTTCAACTTTAATCGTCGTCTCTGCGATGACGCCCCTTTTTACCACGTCATGTCAGGTGCTCATGGAAAAGACCCCGCAGGTGTTCGGGAGTCAGTTAGCGTACCCGTTTTATGATATGCCGAGCTATATTGAAACGCAGATCCTCCTCATGACGGCGCAAGATTTTCTCGAACGGGTCGCGAAGCAGTTGAACGATCAGTCTCGGTCAAGCGCTGACCTCGAGAAAAGTGACTACGGTGCGGCCTACACCCGCGAGCCTTATCACGAGCTTCTCTCCAGCATTCGCACTGTCACCAACCTCTTTCGGGAAAAGCTCACTCCTTCCGGTGCCTCGAAGACCGACAAAACCGAGGGAGATGCTCAGGATCAGGAGGCGGGTAAAAAACCAGCCTACACGCCTCAAGCCATAGCGGGCGGCCTTAAAGTGGGCCTCGTGGCAAAAACTGAGATCCTCCAGATATCCGTTACCCGTCCTGATCCCTACGAAGCGGTCCTGATCGCAAACGCCGTGGCCGAGACCTTTATCAAAGACCGCCTGGACCGCCGCTTAGGGTCGGTTCAGGGGGCAATTCAGTGGTTGCAGCGGGAGTTGAAGGACGAACAGGTCGATCTCGATAAATCGCGCATCGAGCTCTACGAATTCATGAATAAGTTTGGCATCCTGAGCGTCGATGAAAAACGCGGCACCAAGCTCGATGAAGAAGTCAAGCTCATGGGTGAAAAAGTCAGGACAGCGAAGGAAAACACCGCGACTCTGGAAATGAGGTACAAGCAAATCCTCAGCCTTGTTGCCTCACCCAACCTCATCGATACCATACCCGAGGCCATGACCAACAAAGTCCTCGGTGACCTCCGCAACCAGGAAATTCAACTGGAGCAGGAAGCAATCAAACTTTCCGCCACATATGGCAGCAGCCACCCCAGGATTATGGCCCTGGAGCGCCAGATCGCGAGCCTCCGCAATGCCAAGAGCCAGGAGATTCAGAAGATCGTCAATTCTTTGAAGCTCCAGTATGAGGCGGCGCGGCTCCAGGAGCAATCAATTACCCAGGCCCGGGACAGCATGCAGAATGAACTGGAAGACCTCCAAAAACGCACCGTGAGGTACTTTACCCTCAAGCGGGAGGTCGAAAGCAATGAGAAGGTGTATGACGTCGTTCTGAACCGGCTCAAAGAAACAAGCCTGACGGAAGAATTTTCCAGGAGTCCCAGCGCGACGATCATTCAGCGGGCGGCGATACCCGGGGCACCAAGCAGTCCCGATGTGCAGCGCGGTTTATTGATGGGGCTTTCCATTGCGCTGGCACTGGGCATCGGCCTCGCGTTTCTGCTGGAATACCTCGATAACACGGTGAGCAAGCCGGAACAGATCGAGCAGCACCTGGGTCTTACCTACCTCGGTGCGGTCCCGAGTATTTCGCTCAATGGCAAAGCGAAAGAAGCGGGCGGCGGGCCCGTGGTAGCCCTCGCCAATCCCCAGTCGATGGGGGCCGAAGCCTATCGGGCTTTGCGCACAAGCATTCTGCTCTCCTCGGCTGATGTTCCGCCGCAGGTGCTGCTGGTGACAAGTCCAGGGAAAAGCGAAGGAAAAACGATCACCGCCGCCAACCTTGCGATCGTGCTGGCCCAGGCCGGGAATCGCGTTTTAATCATGGATTGTGACCTGCGTCGCCCCAAGATCCACAGCATGTTCGGGTTTCCCCGTGAACCGGGCTTGTCCACCATGCTCGTCGGCAAGAAACTGGAACCCCAGGACTATATTCACAAGATCCCTGACATCAATCTCGATGTCATCTGCTGCGGATCGATTCCGCCAAACCCTTCGGAACTGCTGGGATCACGGCGCATGCGTACGCTTCTGGAAGCATTGCGGCAGCAGTATGACCGCATCATCATCGATTCTCCTCCGCTGCTGGTGGCAACCGACTCGGCCGTGTTGACCCCGGTCGTTGACGGCACCGTGCTTGTTTTGAAAGCCGGCGAGACCACTCGTCAGGCAGGACGGCGCGCGGTCCGACTGATGGCAGACCTCAATGCCAAGGTCACCGGGGCTGTGTTGAATAAAGTCATGATCGGCAAGGGTGGTTACTACTACTACGATTATTATTATTACCTTTACGGCGGCTATGAGGAGGAGGAGCAGGGCAAAAGAGGCCTCTGGGGAAAGAAGAAAAAACACAGAAAAAGCATTGCGTCCGATGAGATTTCGACGTAAGTTAATCGGAACCCCATTTGTAGGGGGCTTCCAGCCGATCGGGGCTGGAAGTCCCCTCCTACAGAACAAGGCCGCTACCTTTGTCTTCAGGAGGTGGGTTCTTGCACGGTTCGTCTTTCCATAAAAGGGGAGGGAAGATCATGGTGAAAATGAGAAAATTATTGTGCATTGTTTTTTTACTTGCGTTATTCCTTCCAGGCTATGCACTGGCCAGCGTCAATTTGATCATCGATCATCCGACGATCGTGGAGCTTGGCCAACCGTTCACGGTTACGGTGATGCTGGATGTTAACAGCCCCCCACCGAACAATGTCTGCGGCTACCAGTACTGTATCGACTATGACGAGGCTATCTTCAGCCTGGTACCCCTGGACATACCCTGCACGGCGCCGGCTGATCCGGCCTGTGCTACAGGTCCTGATTTTTGTACGACCCCCACCCCGCCGGCGGGGACCTTTTTCAGGCCAACCTGCTCTGACGATTGCACTGCTCCGGGTTGGCCGATAGGCCTCAATGCCTGCGAAGGCTGTCAGTACCAGCCAATCCCCGGACCTCCGCCAGGTGTGGCGAACATCAAGTGGATCGACATTGCCGGCTATGGCATCAACGGTGCTCCCTGCGCGGAGCCGGTCCCGTTCAACGAGCCAAAGCTCGTGTCGACCCTTACTTTTAAAGCCATTGCCGGTGTCGGGGAGTGTTTCGAAATGTTCACGCCTGATGCTGATTGTCCAAGCTTTGTCAATGGCTGCGACGATACTCCAGATGATGATGTTTTCACGCAATATCCGCTGACGATCGTGAACCGTCCACCGAGGATCTGCATTGTTCCACCGCCCGGTGTTCCAGCATTCTCGGGTAATGGAACGGTGATCTTTGCCCTTGTCCTTGCCGCATCCTTCATTCTGGTGATTTCGAGGTACCGAAGCACCAGGCGTAATTTCCCCACGCTCTTGTTGATCGCCGTACTTTGCATCACCCCATCCCTCCTGATGCTGTCTGCCGGATCGGTAGCCGCACAAGGATGTCCTGCGGACTGTTTGGCGCTGAATTTTGAGTTTGCCAAAGACGGGACGCTGACCGCTAGAGAGGCTGCGGTTCTGTTGAGATGCGTTAAAACAAATTGTGGCGACCCGACGATGGACATAAATAGAGACGGTTTTGTTGATATGACAGATTATGAGGTCCTGACGGCCTGTATGAAGAATGGCTGCATCTGCGCGAAAGTCAGGTGATCGCCGGGGCTGAGGGAGGAGGTTCAGATGAAAAGGTCTGGGGTTTTTATCATTTTGGGAGCTCTGCTTGGCGCCCTATTCCTCAGCGGCATACCGTGCGGGGTAAATGAGGCTTTTGCAGTATGCAAAGACCCTTATAACCCCAATAACTACACCACATGTTTCGACTGTTACGGAACGTGCGGTGCGGATGTCAACGGTGATGGAACGGTTACTGCGACAGACGTACAGCTCGTTTACCGGTGCTGGAAGACAGCCGGCTGCAAAAAATACGACCTGAACGGCGACGGTGTTGTCAATCAAATCGATTACGATATTGTGAGAAGATGCACCGGCTGCTGCTCCACACCGAGCCCTATTAGATAGCCCTGCGTCGAGGAAATGCAGCCCGAAACTCAGTTTGAAGGCTGCTGTAGCTCAGCAAGAACCTGTTCGAGTTCCGACTCGGGCAGGTTCATTTCTTTTAGGACCGGGCCGAGAATTTTGCGATAATCGGGATTGTTCGCAATCAAATACCCGAGGCTTTTCTTCAGGGGCGCAAGGGCCCTTGCCTGAATCACGGATTCCGAAGCATTTTCGTTGACCAACCACTGCCGGTACCAGAGGAAATAGGCAATGGCGCGCTCATGAACGGAAGGCACTTTGGGGCGCAGCTCGACTGCCATTTCATAGCATCGAGCGGCATGATCCAGAAGGCGATTTGCCGGTGCATCCCCGTTCTTCGCTTTCTCCCAGAGACGGCTCCCCCATGCCAGCCAGAACTCCCCCTCAGCGGGTGACAGGCTGATAGCCCTGGCGAACATACCGTCCACGACGGCATCGTGGTCAGATTGTTTATCCCTGCAACCAGGCTGTCCCTCCAGCGGCACTGAGGCAGCACGAGGCGAACCGGCGGCCTCGCGCATGGTTGGCTTCCTCTTCGGTCAGATCCTGAGCTCAGCAAGGCGCAGCCAGTAGTCTCCGTTGAGTGGGTTCAAACTCAAGGCCTTTTCCACCCTCTCTCCACTCCATTCATAATCCCTCCTGCTAACGGTATTGATCTCGGTCGGGCTGGAGTATTCAGCCAGAGCATAGCGGCCTATCTCGATTCCTGCTAAAGCAGAAGCGAGCGATACGAGGAAGAAAACAGAGCCGGTGAACAGAAACCTCTTCTTGGGGAAGTTAGAAGTCGGCTTCTTCCTGCTTCCAAATTCGGCATCAAGTGCCGCCAGCGACAGGGAAACCAGGAGCGACAGGAAAATCGCATTGACTGATGTTCTCAGGCCAAAATCCACGAGTGAGTGAATTCCCTCCGCCACCACCGCCCCAAAAGCCGCCAGCCCAAAGCCAAAACCCCAGCGCTCCTCGGTCCGCCACCAGCGGCGGATAATCCTGACCAGGACGCCCCACTGCCAGAAGAAACAGGACCGCCCCTGTCCAGCCGGTCTCAACGGCCAATTGCAGCCAGTCATTGTGGACGTATGGAATGTACCAACCCTTGTAAACCTCCGGCGCGGTCATCGGGTAGACGACTTCAAAGGACCCCAGGCCGGTCCCAAACCAGGGAAATTTTCGCCAGAGCTCAAGACCCGCAACGTAGAATTGGGTGCGGGCATTTTCATCCAGCTCGAGCAGCTCCTTTTTCGTTTGCTCGATCCGCTGCAAAAGAGGATCGACGCCCACCGCCTGGATGTAGTAGCCGACAAACAGGGCCAGCGGAATGATGAACAGCAGAAAAACCGGTCTCCTGGTCTTGAGAAAGAGCAGCAGAAAGCAAAAAACCAGGGATATGGATAAGCCGGTGACTGCGCCCCGCGACAGGGTGTAGAGCAAGACCATTACCATCACGGCCATCAGGAAAAGGAGGAGAAACGCCTTGGGGATATAGGCCTCTTCGGCATTGAGGATGCTCATCCAGCGCTGCCGGCGGCTTCCCTCCACGGTTGGCGGCAACTTCTTGAGGAAGGCGGCCAGATAGCCAAGCGTGAGATAAATCGCCATGAGCAGGAAGCTGCCAAAATGATCGGCATTGACCAGGGTCGCCGACACCCTGCTCCCGGTGCTGAAAGGATTCTTCCATCCGGCAATCTTGGGGGAGGCATAAAAGAGGCTGAGCAGCCCGTAAAGAGAGAGCCCGGCGGAAAAAATGATGATGACCAGGGCGAAGCGATTCGCATCACGAGACCCCCGAACCGCCCGCGTGACGAGGAAGGCAAATCCCAGGTAAGCGGCGAAGGCGAGGAGGCTCTTGATGGTTTTATCCCGGTCGAGGCTGAGATAACCGCCACCCAGACGGCCCGGTTCTATGCCTCCAACCCCCGCGGCAGTGAGCTCGTGGACCTGGCCATAAAGATAAGCGGTGCAAGGCGACAGGCCCTTCAGGAGCGAACCGGGCAACGGCGTAAGCTGCAACAGGATGTAACAAATGAAGGCGGCAAGAAAAATTACAAATGGCCCTCGAAGCGGTGAAAATAACGCTGTGTGTTCACTTTCTCCACGCCGTCCTCCCCTCAGCACAGCGAGGCCGGATTGCAAAAACACCACCGCACACAACAGGAAGGTAACGCCAAAGACAATCGAATATGCCCAGGAGTGGACCGCGCCGTAAGAGAGCGAGGCGAAGATGAACAGCGTCAGCAGGATGATTTGGAGGAAAATGTGCAAAAACAACCTCTTTCTTTATGGCAGAAGACAGCAGTCAGGAGTCAGAAGTCAGAAGTCAGAAGTCAGAATGACATCCCAATGTTACCCGTTCTATCGTCAGGCATGAAAATCGGCAAGAAATTGATCTTCGGCATGCTGGATGATGACAAGCTCTTCGGTCGCGGTGTTCAACGATTCCAGACCACCGGAAGTGACCGCATAGGTGTTTTCAAGGCCGGTGATACCCAGGCCGGGCATGATGAACTTGGGCTCGAAGGCAAACGTCATCCCCTCCTGCAGAACCAGTTTCTGCCCCTGCGCAATGAACGGAAACTCGTCCACTTCGATCCCCAGCCCATGGCCGATAAATGCTACCCGCCCGGCGCCGTAGCCCATAAACCATTCATCCCATCCGGCTTCCGTGACCCAATGCCAGACCAGCTCATAGAGCTCACCGGTGACGGCCCCCGGTCTTGCCGCCTCGCGGAAGCGCCGGTGGATTTCCTGGACGAACCGGTACGCCTCCTCCAGCCTGGAAGGAGGCGGGCCGATGGAGAAGTTTCGCGTCTGGTCACTCAGGTACCCCTGGCAGTTCATCATGATGTCAACGCTCACCATCTCGCCCGCCCTGATGCGGCGTTCACTGGCCCCCTGGCCGAAAGCGGCGCTCACTCCGAGACCGCCTGTCGGCGCATCGCCGTAAGCGGGAATGGCCGCCTCAGGGCCCGAGAGGATGTGCCCGAAATACATGTCCATGTTGAAGCCGCGCAGGCGGATCAGCCCCAGGTGACCGGCTCTTCGGGCGACAGCCTCGAGCCCGATGCTCAACTCCAACTCGCTTATCCCTTCCCGCAGCAGTTGCGGCACCGCCTCGGCAACCGCCCGGGAGACCCCCCCGGCACGGCGCATCATGTCAAGCTCCCAGGGGGATTTCACCATGCGCACCTGGCGGATGAGGCCGCTGATATCAACAATCTGCTGCTTCGGAAAAAGCTTTTCATCAAAAAAGAAAAAAGTGTTGGCAGGGAGGACGTCCAGTTCCAGACCGACCCGTTTCGGGGGGGCGCTGCCACAGGCATCAAAGACCGCCTGGGAGACTTCCTTGACGCTCTTGAGCGCAACGGATCGGGCGGATCGGAGACTGCTCCCCGGCCCGGTCCACATCCCGCCGGACCAGGAAGACCGGCGCTCCCGACGCCGGCACAATCAGGTAAGCGTCCTGCACCGTGCCGGTAAAGTAGAACAGGTCCGCATTTTGGCGGATGATCGCCGCCTCGACTTCCTCCCTCTGCAGCAGGGACTGCAATGCAACGAGCCGATTGGCAACCTCACTCTTGGGCACCGTTATCATGGGCGTCAATCTCCGTTTAAAGTAGGCAGTAAGCAGTAGGGAGTAGGGAGTAAGCAGTAGGCGAGTAGGGAGTAGGGAGTAGGGAGTAGGGAGTAGAGCGAGTAGGGAGCGGGACGCGGGGAGTCAGAAGTAGGGAGCAGGCAGTAGGAAGCGGGGAGAACGAGCGAGAGGCCGAAGGTCCAGTAAAAGTCAGGGAGGTGATCATGTGGAAAACCTTCCGGCTTTTTCTATCATACCATAAAGCATGCGGCTTACTTCCTGATATCTACTCAGAAAATATTGATGCTGATCGGCTTTGATATACGTAAGGTCAAGGCAGAAATCCAGCCAGACTTCTGTTTCACCGGCTTCTCCCGAACAATCAACCAGCTTGCTGATGAATGCCTTTTCGTAGCGCCTTTTCTTCCAGGCCTCAGCAATGTTCGTCGCAATGCTCCTGGATGACCGTCTAATTTGGTCGACCAGAGCATACTTCTCTTCTTTAGGAAAGGACTTCGTTAGTTCGTGAATTTCAAGGGCAAGCTGGTACGCAAGCTTAAATACCTTCAAATCCCGGTATCCGGCATACCCTTCTCTCCCCACAATCGCTCCTCCCTAATCCCTCTACTCCTTACTCCTACTCCTTACTCCCTACTCCTCTTACCTGCCCCTCCTTACTCCCTACTTCCTACTCCCTACTCCTACTCCTTACTCCTACTCCCTACTCACTCCGCCTCGCTCAGATACATCGCAATGGCCGCATGCGAGCCTTCGGGGGCGGCAAGCAGGTGCTCCTCGATCCGCTCTCCATCCAGATAATCACTGAGGTGAAATTCCTGGCCATCGAGCTTGCAGATCTTACCGCCTGCTGCGGTGAGGATGATTTGTGCCGCCGCCAGGTCTTGATAGGAAACATTGGCCAGCAGAGCTCCTTCGGCGCACCCTCTGGCGACGTAGCAGAGATGGGCGGCGGTGCAGCCGAGGTTGCGAATTTTGCCGGGGAAGGAGGAGCGGTAATGATTGTGAAACCTCGAGTAGGTCAGGAGCACGCTTTCGTTGCTGATTTCACCATGGTCGGGAATCGTGATTTCAGCATCGCCCCACCAGGCTTTTTGACCGGCTTGAGCATGGAACAAATCCCCCGTAACCGGCATGTAAAAGGCCCCAAAAATTGGCCAGAAGTTTTCGAGGAGCGCGAGGGAAGTCCCCCAGATGGGAATACCGGCTTGAAAATTGGCAACCCCGTCCAGGGCATCGTAAATCCAGAGATATCTTTTTTCGCCATGGACGTAGTCCTGCTTCGGCAGCTCATCCCCAAAGATGCCATGCTCGGGGAACTGAGCCTGGAGTTGGTTCCGAAAGAAATCGATCAGATGAAGCTCGGCTTCTGTGACCAAATCGGAGTCAAATTTCACCAGGGGGTCCCCTTTGCCGTAGTAGCGCAGTGCCTCATCCCCAGCGTGACGCAGCACATCGCTCGCAAACCGGGTCAAATCCTCAATACCGGGACTTTCGAACTGAACCATTCGCCCTCCTTTCAAATCTCCTCATAAGAATCAATACCATCATTTCCTCAGTTATTCGGTTCCTACCAGGGTCTGGATTCACCCTCGTGAATCTCTCCGGCAGCCCATGCCAACCCTACCTCACATCAACCACTCAACCATCAACCATCAACTATCAACCATCAACCACATCACCCTCATGAATCTCTCCGCTACCTATGTTAGCAAAGCGCGCGTCCATCGCAAATCGAAAAACGAGGAAATGATCTTCGAGCGTATTCGCGCACTGCATCCTGACAGGTGAGGCAGACTGAAATAATGAGCGGGCACGAGCGGTCCTGTGGTAAACTCTTATGGGAAAGACGATTGACCTGCTGTCGCGCATAGGCTCAGATAATGGGATGACCATAATCCCCGATGGTCATTCCGGTGGAAGCCCACAAGCGTCCACTTAGTACAGCACAGCAGAATAAAGTGTCCATTACCACCCGGTCGTCATTCCCGCATGCTCTTAGCGGGAATCCAGGGAATTTGCACAGCCTGGATTCCCGCCAGAAACACGCGGGAATGACGAGTGGCATTCGGACACCCATTTATGCGGGGGCGCACTAAGAATCTGCACCCAGTGGAGACTATGAACAATATCTCATCACCGACTCCCATTCCCCGGCGTGGTTATCTCTATGTGGCGACGGCAGCCCTCATGTGGGCAGTGTCCGGATCATCGGCGAAGTACCTCTTCAACCAGGGAATAAGTCCTTTCCAACTCGTGCAGCTGCGCCTGACGATTGGCCTTGCGCTGCTTTTTGTATGGCTCCTGGCGCATCGGCCGGCATTGCTCCGGATCGCCCGTCGGGACATCCTCTACTTTGCCCTCCTGGGTACTACCGGAATGGCCATGGTGCAGTTCACCTATCTTCTTGCCATCAGTAAGATCAAGGTGGCGGTGGCGATTTTGCTTGAATACCTGGCACCCGTGCTGATCGCTCTATATTCCCTGCTGTTTGCGCGGGACACGCTGACGCGGGCAACCATGCTTGCGGTTGTCTGCGCCACCTTCGGCTGCTACCTGGTCGTCGGGGCTTACAATTTTGACCTGCTTTCGTTGAACCGGGAGGGCGTTCTTTGCGGTCTTCTTTGCGCGGTCGCCTTTGCCTGGTATTCCCTTTATGGAGAAAAGGGGATGCACCGCTACCATCCCTGGACGGTGCTCTTTTATGCCGTCCTCTTCGCGGCGATTTTTTGGAACAGTGCCCACCTGTTTTGGGAAGCCGCTCCTCTCCCTCTCGAGGCCTTCACCGGAACCTACTCCGCCACGGCCTGGGGCTTCATTCTATATATTGCCATTCTCGGCACGATCGTGCCTTTCGGTCTCTATTTCGACGCCATCAACCTGATCCGTTCCACGCGAGCCAGCATCACCGCGACTCTCGAACCCATATCTGCGGGCATCATCTCATACTTTTTTCTCGGTGAATCCCTGGAGCCGCTTCAACTCCTGGGAATGGTCCTGGTCATAGGTTCCGTGATCATCCTGCAGCTCCGCCATGAATATGACTACGGGACCCCGGCCATGATCCGGCACCGCCGGGAATCAGCCGGGGGGGAGAGCTCTTAGCTGTTGGCGGTTGGCTCTTGGCTCTTGGCTCCTGGCTCCTGGCTCTTGGCGGTTGGCGGTTGGCGGTTAGCTTTTTGCATTTGCCTGTGGCCTTTGTTCAAATCGGCATCAACCTGAACCGTGGCTGCCTTACCGGCTACTGACCACTGACCACTAGCCACTAGCCACTAGTCACTGACCACTGATCACTGTTTTACGACTATGCCGGCGCCAATCATTACCCTGCTTACCGATTTCGGGCTTGAAGACACCTACGTGGCGAGCATGAAAGGGGTGATCCTGGGGGTTTGTCCCGAAGCCCGCCTCATTGATATCACCCATCTGGCACCGCCCCAGGATATCCGGGCCGGGGCGTTTTTGCTCGCTTCCGTCTGCCGTGACTTCCCCTCGGGCACGGTTCATCTGGCCGTGATTGATCCGGGGGTGGGAACGGACCGGCGGGGATTGGTGCTGGAGGCGGACCATTACCTTTTTGTGGGACCGGATAATGGTCTATTCTCGTGGGTCGTGCAAGAGGCCTCCGCATGGAAAGCTTACAGCATCGAAAATACTGCCCACTGGCGCCCCACCGTAAGCAGGACTTTTCATGGTCGTGACATTTTCGCTCCCATCGCGGCCCATCTCGCAAAAGGCCTTCCTGCCCACGCTCTGGGCTCTCCCTGTGCGCCGCTCGTCGCATCGTGGGCCGACGCCGCACAGACAGGGGATGAGCTTCTGGGTGAGATCATTCATATCGACCATTTTGGCAATGCGGTGACTAATGTAAGCGGCAAAGTGCTCGCGCGCTTTGCCCCGAAGACCCGGCTGTCTGTCAGGGTTGGCGCCTTTAGTGTGTCAGCAATCGTTGACACTTACGGCGACCAGGCTCCCGGCACGATAGTAGCCCTCATCGGCAGCAGCGGACGCCTGGAGATTGCGGTCAACCAGGGAAATGCGGCTACACGCTGCGGTCTGTGCCGCGGTGATTCGGTGAGGATTGTTCGAAAAGGTGATGGGGATGGTGATCCGGTGAGGATTGTTCGAAAGATGATCGGAGTAATGAGTGCTGAGTGACGATGAGAGTGCTGAGTGCTGGGTGCTGAGTGGAAGGAATGAGGGAGGTCAAGCTGGAAGCCAGGAGCCGAGAGCCAACAGCCAAGTGCCAAGAGCTAAGAGCTAAGAGCTAAGAGCCAAGAGCTATTCCACGGCCACTTTACAATACAGGAATGGTGATTAATTTCAGGCCTGATGGTGACATGAAAGTGCAATCAAGGAGGCCAAGATGAAAGCCATTGAGTACAGTGTCGGTCAGTTTGAGTACTATAGAAATAATGAGTTTTCGGGGATCGAGAACGCCGGTGCCATGGAAGATCTCGCGACGCCGCAGCCTTATGAAAACGTTGAGGCGAAAACCGCCGAAAAAGATCCGGGGAGCCAGGACCGGGAGCAGCAGTTGGAAGCATGGATGAGTGACATCAAAACCTTTATCCGGAATATTGACATAGCCAAATTGTAAAGCATCGACGCGTGATCTGCTCAAGGGATTGTGGAATCCCAAAACCCCTTTTCAGGGTAGCGGCGAGAAGGGGTTTTTTTATGCCCTCTCTCGTGCTATCCTCCAAACGGCTCGGCTCTGCTGCAATGGTATGCAAATTGCCAATCCGGGGCAGCACCTTCGAACCCTGAAGATGTGCCATGGAGGCAGACGGTTTTTTTGGTACAGCACAGCAGAATAAAGTGCCCTTAATCTCAGGGCGTCATTCCCGCATGCTCTCAGCGGGAATCCAGAGAATTTGCAGAGCGTGGATTCCCGCCAGAAGCTTGCGGCAATGACGAATCGAATTCGGACACTCATTTCTGTGGAGGTGTACTCGGCGCCCAGCAGTCAGCACCGTTTTCTATTTGAACGCTGAAGATATACCATGGGGGCGAATGGTTTTTCCTCAGCACTCAGCACTCAGCACCCAGCACTCAGCACCGCTTTCGAGAGGCCGCAAATCAATGTCCATGCGTTTATTATTCCGACTGAGCCTGCTCATCCTGTCGGTTTGCTGCCTCCTCGCAGGTCCAATCCCTGCGACGGCGGCAGAAGAGGCGCCGGTTGCCGGCGACTGGCTGATCAGTCACCTCGGCTCCGAGCCGGCAACCCTGAATCCGATTACGGCCACCGACGTCTACGCTCAAAACATCGATGACTACGTTTACGAATCTCTCCTGAAGCGCGACGAGAAGACCATGCAACTGGTGCCGGTGCTGGCGGAATCCTGGGAAATCTCGGCGGACCACCTCCAATACACCTTCCATTTGAAGAAGAATATCCGCTGGCAGGACGGTCAACCCTTCACGGCCCGGGACATCCTCTTCTCCTTCGAGCGCATCAAGGACCCCAAAGTGGATGCGGCGCATTTGCGCAATTACTACCAGGACATCGAACGACTGGAAGTCATCGACGACCATACGGTGCGCTATCACTACCGGATCCCTTACTTCAAGGCCCTGGAGTTCTGCGGCGGCATTCCGATCCTTCCGGCTCATCTCTTTAAGGATGGCGACAATTTCAATCAACATCCCATCGGCCGCCAGCCCGTCGGCACCGGACCGTACCGGCTGCTTCACTGGGAAACGGGCAAAGAGATCGTCCTCATTCGTAATGAAGCATACTGGGGAGAAAAGCCCTATCTGAACCGGATCGTCTTCAAGATCATCACCGATTCGACGGTGGCGCTCCAGGTTTTGAAGCAGGGCGGACTGGATTTTATGGGGCTGCGCCCGATTCAATGGGTGAGGCAGACTCAGACAGCGCGGTTTGAGGAGAATTTCCAGAAGCTGAAGTACCCCCTGCCGAGCTACTCCTACATCGGCTGGAATATGCGCCGGCCCTTGTTCGCCGACCGCACGGTACGGCTGGCGATGACACTTTTGATGGACCGTGAAATGATCCTCGAGAAGGTCCTCTTCGGTCTCGGGACCGTGGTCAACGGCACCTTCTATATCAACAGCCCGGAATACGATCACAACCTGAAACCCCATCCCTACGATCCCAAGGCAGCCGCCGCCCTGCTCAAGGCTGCCGGGTGGGAGGACCACGACGGCGACGGGGTGCTGGACCGCGAAGGGACGCCGTTTGCTTTTGAATTCCTCATTTCCGCCGGCTCCAAATTTGGCGAACAAATCGCGACCATCCTTCAGGAAAATCTGAAGGGAGTGGGGATCAAGATGGACATTCGCAAGCTGGAGTGGGCGGTGTTCGTGCAGAGAATCGAGGAGCACAACTTCGATGCCTGCACCATGGGGTGGAGTCTCGGTTGGGACACGGACCCTTACCAGCTCTGGCACTCCTCGCAGGCCGACAACAAGGGGTCCAACTTCGTGGGGTTCCACAACGAAGAAGCCGACCGGCTCATCGAGGCCGCCCGGAAGGAGTTCGATCCCCAGAAACGGCGCGAAATGTATCGCCGCTTCAGCAAGATCCTCTATGACGAGCAGCCCTACACCTTTCTCTTCACTACCGATGCCCTGGTGGCGGTGGCCCGGCGTTTTCACAATGTGGTTGTCTATCCCATGGGGTTGACGCCGCGTCAGTGGTGGGTACCGAAAGACATGCAGAAATATAAGGGACCTTGAAATGGTCCCAATGGATCATTACCGGCGCTCCGCCCGCAACTACTATGCCGCAAACCCGGTCGATCGTCTGACACCCAAACGCCGGGACGAGCAATGGCTGGCGGAACAAATCGAGGACCCCAACACCTTCTTCCTCCCGGTGTGGGACTCGAAACAGCTCTTCGCGGAGGAATCCGCTCCGCGCCCGGTGATGCTTTCCCGCGCGCAAGTGGGCGACCTGTTGGGAGCGGCTGAAGCCGTCGTTTTCCTTGGTAGAAACGCGACGAAGACCTATTTTGCAGTGGACTTGCCGCGGGGTACAACGGCCCCTGCCGACCGCCTGGCGAGCCTCGGTCGGTTTCACGATCTAAAACGCTTCGGGGCCCTGCTCGAGGCTCCCCAGGCGGCGCTGCTCGCTTATGCGCGAGCCCTGACTCACTGGCATCGCCGCCATCGGTTCTGCGGCGACTGCGGCAGTCCCACGGCCAGCGTCGATGGCGGCCATCGCCGGGTTTGCACCAACCCGCAGTGCGGTGAACAGCATTTCCCGCGGACCGACCCGGCAATCATCACCGTGGTGCGGTCGGGCGAGCGCTGCCTGTTAGGGCGCCAGTCGGTTTGGCCTCAGGGCTTTTTTTCAGCCATTGCCGGATTTGTCGAACCGGGAGAGAGCCTCGAAGACGCTGTCGTTCGCGAAATTCATGAAGAGACCGGCATCCGGGTGGCCGAAGTGCAATATCACTCATCTCAACCCTGGCCGTTTCCAGGCTCGATCATGCTTGGCTTCAGCGCCGTGGCGCGTGGCGAAACCATTCAGCTCATGGACCAGGAACTGGAGGATGCCCGCTGGTTCTCGCGAAAGGATTTCCAGGACCGTCTCGAGGCGGGTGAGCTCCGCCTCCCTTCGAATTTTTCCATCGCCTTCCGGTTGATCGAGGACTGGTACGACACCCCCGGCTTGACACCGCTCAGAACATTCCTGGATTCCATTCCAGGATACCAGCATCTGACTCTGGCGAAATCGTGAGACGTTTTTGGCTTTTAGCTCCTGGCTCCTGGCTCTTGGCTCTTGGCTCTTGGCTTTTGGCTCCTGGCTCTTGGTTAAATGAGAGATTTTGCCCCCGGGGGTTTGCATTTTGGGAGCGCGGGCATTCCTGCCCGCGTTTGAGAATGCAGGATTTCACCCGGTTGTTTTTATGACTTTGGAGGATAACCATGGGATTTGTGGTGTCAACGATATTGGCAATTGCGATTTTGGCTCTGCTCATTTTTGTGGTCAAGCGGCGCAGCACGCGCGAACCGGTTGGGCCGAGAACTTACGGCGGGGCGATACGATTCACCGACCCCAGCGGGCGGAACATGAAAATCATCCAGAAAGACGATGGTACCTTTGAAACGGTGGAAGAATAGGACAAACCATGCGCATCTCCTTCTTTGGCGACATCCACGGCAATGCCTACGCGCTGGAAGCCTGCCTCCGGCATTTGACCAAAGTCGATGCGGACGCCGTTTACTGCCTGGGAGACCTCGTGGGATGGCTGCCCTTTGGTGACCGCACCCTGAGGCGGATGCGCACCCTTGGCTTTCCAACGGTGGCCGGAAACCACGACCTCCTCGTTGCGGGACTTCTGACCGACCACCCGGAACAGTTGGATCGCCTGCAGGCCACCGCTTATAATGCCGGCCGGCTCAGCACCCTGCCGGGGGCCCTTGAATACCTGTCGAACCTGCCGCTCATGCTCGAGCAGGACGATTTTGTGGCGGTGCACCACAGCCCCTTCCATCTTCCCCAACCGGGCGCCCCGACGACCATCGACGGCTTCGATTACCTCGATGAAGCGGCGCTCGCGGCGAGTCTGAAAGCCTGGCAAGATTATCCCAAACTCCTCATTTTCAGCGGCCACGATCATGTGCCCGCAGTATATGAACTTCCCGGGGAAATCGAGTCACCGCAGATCGAGGACGTGCGCATCCATCGGCCGGCGGCCGATCAAATGCTGAGCGTAACAATCGATCCCACGGCGCGCTATTGGATAAAGGCGGGGAGCATCGGCGGACCTTACCGCGATGGGGTCCCCGTCGCCAACACCGTCCTCTATGATCGCGATGCCGGAACGGTCACCCTGTTTCGGATCAGCTATCCTGTCGACCGCCTCCGCAGCGAACTGGCTGCTCACCGATTCATCCGAAACCTGCCGACGATCCGAAAATACATTCAGCTCTTGGGCTGAGCATCTGGCGTGCGATATTAGACTTGTTAGGGTTAGGGTTAAGAATCTCCACTCCTGAAGAGCTTCATCCCTAACGGCAACCCGCGAGAACGCAGAGAGTTGGTTCTGATGATCAGCGGTGCACCTCTCCTGCTGTGTTTCTGAAATTCAGCTGGACGAATATAACCCTTATCTCTGTCATGGGGCGGGTTTGACCCTAGCCTGACGATCAGAAATGCACCACTCCTATTTGTTTCTGAAGTTGGCGGGAGCGGGCACTCGAAACATGAATTTGGTCTTCTCAGGATCTTCCCGATCGACTTTATAGGGTTCTTTTACCGGAACCCTTGCCCCCGGCGCCAGATCGCCAAGATTCAGGGTTTTTCTCCAATAGATCTGGGTCTCCTGGGTATTGGTGGTCCATATGTCAAGCTTGACGGCCGGGCGAGTGCGCTTGGAGGAATTGACGATGAACCCGGTTAAATACCCGTCATTGCCTATCCTGAAGTCTTCGAACTGCAGGTCCGTGTCAATGGACCCACTGCTGTAGTAGGAACCGGCAAGAGTGAATGCGGGGAACAGCATTACTCCCAGAAGCAGGACCGCAAGAAATGGTTTCCAAGACACTTTCAAAGCTCATCTCCTTTGTTTTCGTAAGAGCAAAGAACCTGGGTTGATCCAAGGGCCTTTCGATACCATAAAACGAATTTGTCCTGCAACAAGGATTCACAAGGCCGCTGGTTTCCTGTAAAGTGGGCGGTGTCGAAAGGCCAACTGCCGCCTTCCGGGCGGCGGAAATCGAAAAATCGGCTATCCGAGGTCCCTTGCAGGCGGGACCAGGCATCAGGAGAGCACATAAGAAATGAGACTCGAAGTCGAAGTTTACCCCGGATACTGGATCGAAATGGACCCTCGCGATCTCTACGATGAACGGCAGATATCGCTTGCCGACTGCCTGGCGTCGGGGAGAGTCACTGCGGATCAAATCGATGGGACTTATTGGTGGACATTCGATCTCACCCAGCCATCGAAGGAGGTCCGAGTGATTCCCGAGACGGAGGAATGATGAAACCCAAACACTTGTCTCCCATAAACGAAAAAGGAGCCAACCACTGAGGTCAGCTCCTTTTCTTTAACTGGCGGGGTCGAAGGGACTTGAACCCTCGGCCTCCGGCGTGACAGGCCGGCGTTATAACCAACTTAACTACGACCCCGAACTGTATTCCTTGGTGGGCGGAACAGGGTTCGAACCTGTGACCCCCGGCTTGTAAGGCCGATGCTCTCCCGGCTGAGCTATCCGCCCTTCTCACCCCAACCCCGGGGCAGGCAACCCTTTATTTCCAAGCGGGAGCCTTTATCTAATAAATGAGCCGAGAAAAGTCAAGCCTTTTCTGGAACGGGCATTTCCCGCTCAACCCGTCCTGGAAAAGAGACGCCTTGTCTCACTGGTGATTTGATGGTTGATGGTTGATGGTTGATGGTTGATGAGTTGATGGTTGATGGTTGATGGGTGATAGTTGGACTGGAAAAAAGAGGCCTTATCTCGTGCGGATTACAATCCCCGCGTGAGCTGGTTGACCATATCTTCGGCAACGCCTGCAAAAATTTTCCGCCACGCATGGAGAGTAAAGGTTTCATTCCCAAGGGTAATCGACCGGTTGGCTTCCGCCGAGGCGACGACCTGGCCCTCTCTTTTCAGGTCACCCTTCGCCGTGAGCACCGTCTTTCCCCACATGGGTAAAATCGGACGAAGGAAGACGTTCCCCTCCTGGTACTTCACCACATGAGCCTCGAGAATCAGCGGCAGACCGGGATCCTCCGGCTTCCACAGCATGCCTCGCTTCTTCAGGGAGTCCTCCAGGCCCGTCCACATCATCCCGATCATATCCACATCATACAATTCCCGGGTATCGTTCGAGACATCCACGACTCGGATCTTGATATTCGAAACAACCGGGTCAACCGTTGGCGGCGGCAGTTCCGGACGATTTCTACCGCATCCCCCCAGGGCAGCTACCATTACGATCAACGCAAAGCAGGAAAAAATCTTGTTCTTCATCATCTCGATTTTGCCTCTTCCAAAAATAGCAGCCGCGTTTCAACCGTCCCGTACCACCCGCATCGTGTCAGACGTCATGCCCTGTGTCGCACCATCAGATCATGCAAGGGGAACCCATCCCGACAACGCCCCCACCCGCACTCAGCACTCAGCACTCAGCACTTTTTCTTCATACTGCCAGATGATGGGAAATTGGGCAAGTTAGGAGTTTTATGCGGAGATATTTTCTCCCGGGGGATCCTTCCAGGTCCGGACAGTCACCACCAGGCATTGAAGAGACAGGGATGCCCTCTTTCTTGAGTTCGCCTGGCGACTGTGTTATGCGTAAAACCCGTTGCTCATCATTTCGAAATGATCAAAAAAGGAGCTCAAGAATTCATGCAACCGATTATCACGCGCTTTCCTCCAAGCCCCACCGGCTTCCTCCATATCGGCGGCGCCCGCACGGCTCTCTTCAACTGGCTGTTCACGCGGCACCACGGTGGCAAATTCATCCTGCGGATTGAAGACACGGATGTCGTCCGATCCACGGAAGACGCCATCAAGGCCATCCTCGATGCCATGGAATGGCTGGGCCTGGAATGGGACGAGGGCCCCTATTTTCAAACGCAGCGTCTCGAAGTCTACCGCGAATACCTGGGCAAGCTCCTGCAAAGAGGCCATGCCTACTACTGCGAGTGCACGCCGGAAGCTCTGGAAGAGCGGCGCCGGGCAGCCCTTGCCGAAGGCCGCAAACCCAAGTATGACGGTCGCTGCCGGGACCGCGGACTGGGGCCTGGCCCCAACCGGGTAATCCGTTTTCGCTGTCCCCAGGTGGGCACCACCGTGCTGAACGATCTCATCAAGGGGCCGATCCAGTTCGACAATGCCGAACTGGATGACCTCGTGCTCGAACGCAGTGACGGCATCCCCACCTATAATTTTGCCGTGGTCATCGACGACATCACCATGAACATCACCCACGTGATCCGGGGTGACGACCACGTCCCCAACACGCCGCGCCAGATGCTCATCTACCAGGCACTCGAGGTGCCTCTGCCGAGCTTCGCCCACGTCCCCATGATCCTCGGCCAGGACCGGGCAAAGCTCTCCAAGCGCCACGGCGCCACCTCCGTGATGGCCTACAAGGACATGGGATACCTGCCCGAAGCCCTGATCAATTACCTCGTTCGCCTCGGATGGTCCCACGGCGACCAGGAAATCTTCAGCCGCGAAGAGCTCATTCAACAATTCAGCCTGGAAAATGTCGGGAAATCTCCGAGTGTCTTCGATCCGGAAAAATTTCTCTGGCTCAATGCTCATTACCTCAGAGCGCGGAGCGCCGAATCCCTCGTGCCCTTGCTCGAACCCTTTCTGGCGGCGCGCGGATACCTCCAAAAACCTGCCGATTACCTTGCGAAAGCCATCCGAACGCTGCAGCCGCGCACCCATGATCTCGTGGAGATGGCCGACGCCATGGCGTTCTACATGGTGCCGGAAATCGCCTACGACCCGGCTGCCGCAAAGAAGTTTCTGACCCCGAACCTGGTTGGACCCTTCACGAAATTGATTGCTTCCCTGGAGGGTCTGGAAGTCTTCAATGAAGTAAATCTTGAGAGCGCCTTTCAGGGGGTGTGTGCGGAAGCGGACCTGAAACTCGGCAAGGTTGCCCAACCCGTCAGGGTCGCCCTGACCGGAACGACCGTCAGTCCTGGCCTTTTTGAAATCATTGACGTCCTCGGGAAGGAAGCCGTGCTGGGGCGACTGCGGAAGGCTGTAGCGTATATGAGTGGCTAGTGGCAGTGGTCAGTGGCTGGCGACTGGTCACTTAGTTCCTCATGCTGCTTTGGGGACAGTTCTCGGATGTGCATTCCCGAGGCTAAAAACGCCGATGAGGTGGTTGCCACATGGCGCTTGCAATTGAGTATCCGCATGCTCTGAGCGGGCATCCAGGTGTCCTGCTGTGCCCACCCCACAGTGTCCCCAGGTTCGGTAGGAGTGGGCAGGTCTTTTTGACACACTCGGAAACATGCCCGAAAATTACGCCCTAGCTGTGTCACCAGGGCTCCGGCTAAGCATCCGCCCACCACGATCTAGCGTAGGTTGCGTTGAGCTTTCGAAACGCAACACATGGAAAGGCGTGAAGCTTTTGCCTGCATTCCCAAGCTGACTTGGCAACGAGCGATCACTTCCCCTTCCTCATGCTTTTTTGGTGAGACATCCTTCGGTTTTTGGTAAAATGATTTTCAGACAGACCTCTTAGACGAGCCGTTGCCAGAATAGGAAGGCACCCTCTTTTACAGCCTCCAGAAGCAGCAGGATGCTCCGGGGAAGGTCCTCGTTGTTTGCCCCCTGGACGATCTGGTAGTCGACGATTTTGGCGCCGGACCGTGCGGCAATGTTTTCTAACATTTCCATGTTGCGATCATCCTGGCGCAGATCGACGCCTCGGGCGAAGAGGAAATTGAACAGCTCGCCCCCATCGGTTACCAGATAGAGGTCATCCCGCTCAGCAACGCTCCTGACATATATTTCAATTTTTTCGTCATTAGGCCAGCGCCAGCCTGTTGTCACCAAAAAACCGCTGCCCGTGGGGATGACCTGCCATTCCGCAAGCAATGCCTCTGCCAGTTTTTCTTCCAAGACGTTTTCGTCCACCATACTCTCCCTGAAAAAAATGGTTTCCGCGTTTCACATTTGTTGGAACAAGTCGGCATTTCAGCAAATAATAAACAAATTTGTTACATATCTCAACTCTTTTCAAGTCCGCACGCAAGCTCATTATAGATTGAAAATTATCACGATGTCGAGAAGATAGCCTCCTTCCCCGCATTCGTTTACGGGCGAGCCGCCGCTTGGCACGCTTCCTGCCATCATTCATGGGCGGAAAGAGTTTAGCTGACGAGGAGGTGATGGAACCGGTGCAGCAACAGGAATATCGGGCAGAACACAGCGGAAAGCGATGATCGACATTGTTTTCTGATCTCCGCCTACTGATCCCGCATGACGGGACCGACTGACACAATAAAAAGGGGCTATCGACATGAGAGCGTTGCTTTTCAGGAGAACGAAACTATTCATTGGTGTTTTGGCTGCACTATCGCTGGTAATGATTTCCAGCGCCTCCGCCCTGGCCGAAGGAGAAGAGGACAAGCCGACCGCCAGTCTTTACACCGACGTGCTCAGCAAGTACGTTTGGCGAGGTTATGCCCTCAGCAAAGACAGCGTGGTCATCCAGCCATCGATGACCGCCGGCTATAAGGGTTTTTCCCTCAATCTCTGGGGGAATTTTGACACGAATGCCCACCCTCCCGGGAACCCGCCTCCATACAGTGGCGCCACATGGAATGAGACGGACTTGACCTTTTCCTATTCTCACCAGATCTACGGAGAATTGAGCGGGACGGTTGGCGGGATCTACTACGCCCTGGACAGCACCGATGATTCCTTTGAAATCTTCGGCGGGCTTTCCTATGCGTTTCCCTGGCTAACCTTCGCGGTCACAGGCTACCGCGAAGTGTCCCATTATCCCGGCTGGTGGGTTCAATTTGACGCTTCACGGAACTTCAAGCTGCCCTGGTACGACATGAGCACCGATTTGGGGATGACCTTTGTCTACCAGAACTCAGATGATAACACCGCTTACCCTGACCCGAGCAATCCCGATCAAGCTTTTTCCGGGTTTCTCTCCGGGCAGATCTTTGCTGCTCTGAACATCCCGGTTTGGAAATTTATCACCGTCTCCCCCAGGATTGGTTTCGCTTTTCCGCTAAGTCACAAGGCTAACGAAGTGATCACGCTCGTCTCCTGGGATACGCAGGCCAACCACGTCTTTGGTGGGGTGCGCATCGCCGCCGCTTTCTAGCCGTCAGCATCAAACGACGGCAGCAAGCCTCCCGCATCGAACCCGACCCTTGCCGGTCAGCATGCCGGCAAGAGTCGGGTTTTCTTTTGGGCAAAATTAGGTAACAGGACGTGCACAATTCGTAACCGGGACGCCCGACAAATTTCCCATCGTCCCTTGCCGTCTCTTGAAAAGAACTGTATTTCAACAACATAGCAGGCTGGAACGCATATTGCTTTAGGTGCTCTGCGGAGCCATAATACAAATTGCGGTTCACACCCGGAGCAGTCCGGCGCAATGGCTTCAGACCAATTTCTACGGTCGTGTGATCAAGGTCTGAAATATTTTTCCGAAACGGGAGAACCAAGATGGGAAAGATCAGGAAGTGCCTCCTTCCAGGGTTCATTGTAATGCTTTTGATGACCTCGTTCGGCTGGGCTCAGGCCCGCGACCCCGGAGCATCCGGAGAAGGGGTCCTGGTCGGGCGTATTGCGCATATCGAAGGCCAATTGCTGCGGTATGTGCCGGAAGCGAAGGACTGGGTGGCCACGGTCAGGGATGCCCCCTTTGGCCTGGATGACTCCCTTTATTCAGAGGCAAAGGCCAAAGCGGAATTGGTCATGCCCAATGGCACCCGGGCCAGGATCGGGGGCAACACCCAGATCCAGCTTATCACGCTTCAGTTGGAGGTAACCGAGGTCGACGTCGCCTCCGGCATGGCAAGGCTGTACAACCGGAGCACCAGCGGTGTGATCAAGGCGACCAGCCCTTTCGGGTATGTCGTGGCGCCGGCAGGAACCATATTCGATTTATATGTGGGTGATCAGTCTCTGGAGGTGATTTCCCTCAAAGGAAAGGTCGATTTCATCCCCAATCTTGACCAAAACCGGTATGACGTGATCGCGGGCTCCTCTTCGGTTGTTTCTGACGGCCGCCAGGTGACCTCCGGGCAAGGAAATGTCGACGCGGACTGGGATGACTGGAATGTGGAACGGGACCGGATCTGGTCACAGCGGACGCAAGTCCAGGGAGACTCGGTGCGCTACCTCCCTCCCGCCCTGCACGATGAGTCCTATGCGCTCGATGAACATGGCCGATGGGAACGCGTTTATTACGAAGGGAATTACCGTTACTTTTGGCGCCCGATCAATGTCTCGGTCGGCTGGGCGCCCTTCACGGTGGGGAGATGGACGGTTTATTACGGGGACAACTGCTGGATTCCCTATGAACCTTTCGGTTATGTAACCCACCATTATGGCAACTGGGTGTTCGTGAGCAGCGCCAATTGCTGGTACTGGGCCCCGCCGGTGGTGAATGTCGGCGTGAGTTTCGGTCCGTTTCTTGCCATTCCGTTCGGGTGGTATCCGGGAAGAGTGGGTTGGATTTACTCGGGTCCCCATATTGGCTGGATTCCTCTGGGCCCCACCGAACCCTATTACTGCCGCCATTGGTGGGGACCAAGGACCATGGTTGTCAACAACATTAACGTCATTAACATCAATATCAATCAATATCAATATGTTAACCATGCGGTAGTGATTAACCAAAACAACTTCTACAATGTGAACAACTACCAGAACCTGAGGATTGCCAATATCAACAGGAATACCATCATCAAGAACTACCGTGCTGCTCCGGTCATCAACGACAAAGTTATTCACAATTACGACCATATCCGCGAGAGATACGATTTCACCGACATGAGAGCGGAACATAAGCCCCATGATGTCGTCCTGAGCAGAATTGCCCACAATGAGCGGCTTGCAAGAGAAGCAGGAGGCCTCAACGCCAACCTCATCCAGCGGGATGTGGCCGCCATTAGGTATGCGAAACCGGTGCAGGATGTAAAGATAGAAGCGCCAAAAGTAACCGACAAACTCGTCAGAGGAAGCGAAGCAAGCAGGCCGCAGACCGAACTGCAGCTCCAGCAACGGGAATTGAAGGGGAGGTCCAAACCTCCATCAGCGATTGCAACCGGGCCAAGTCAAGAATTTGAGGGCCAACCCGACAGGGTCCGCCCGGAAGCTCGGCCTGGCGAACCGGATCGAGACCGAACGCTAACCGGTGAAGGAACGAAGCCAAGGCCCGTGAAACCTGGCCGGGAAATGCCGAGCGCCGGGAACCGGACCTTCTCCACTATTGGGCCAGGATGGCCAGGGAGAGAGGCCGCCGGCGGTCGGTGGTGAGGTGCAGCCGGCTGAACCTGGTCAGGTAAGACCCGGTGACCGTGATCCACGGAGGGTCAGGCCACCCGCACCATATCAGGACGTGCGGCCGCCCCAGGTCGGACTGCCGGCACAACCGGGGGATCAAGGGCAGCGCGTGAAGCCTTCGCGACCCGAGGGGGGCATGCAACCCGGCGCCGCGGGACAGGCAAGACCTTCGCTCAATGACACGCCACGGGTGCGACCGACCGCCCCCCAACCGGACGGGCGGCCGCCCCAGGTCGGACTGCCGGCACAACCGGGCGATCAAGGGCAGCGCGTGAAGCCTTCGCGACCCGAGGGGGGCATACAACCCGGCGCCGCGGGACAGGCAAGACCATCGCTCAATGACACGCCGAGGGTGCGACCGACCGCCCCCCAACCGGACGTGCGGCCGCCCCAGGTCGGACTGCCGGCACAACCGGGCGATCAAGGGCAGCGCGTGAAGCCTTCGCGACCCGAGGGGGGCATGCAACCCGGCGCCGCAGGACAGGCGAGGCCATCGCTTAATGACACCCCACGGGTGCGACCGACCGCCCCTCAACCGGACTTGCGGCCGCCCCAGGTCAGACCGCCTGGGCAAGCGGGGGATCAAGGTCCTCACGTCAAGCCACAGAAGCCGGCGAAAGGGGGTCAGACGGGCGAACCAGGGCAGAGCGGGCCTTCAAACAATTAAGCCCATGACCAAAGACGCTCTATACTGGATCGAGCAATTAGGGCTCTCGAGGCATCCCGAGGGGGGCTATTTCAGGCGGACTTTCCGGTCAAAGGAAGGCCTCGAGGAGGAGCACCTCCCCGAGAGATTCCAAGGCGCACGGGCGTTTTCGACAGCCATTTTCTATCTCTTGCCGGGAGATGAAGTCTCGAAATTTCATCGACTGAAAGCTGATGAGGTATGGCATTTTTATGCCGGCAGCGCCCTAACCCTCTATGTTATCGACCAATCGGGATCGCTCACGCAGAGGAAGCTGGGAGGGAACCCCGAACGAGGCGAGACCTTTCAAATTGCCATAGAAGCGGGATGCTGGTTTGGGGCCCTGGTCGATGATCCGCAATCGTATTCCCTGGTTGGGTGCACCGTGTCTCCCGGCTTCGACTACGACGACTTCGAATTGGCCGACCGAGAATCCTTGAGCGAGAGTTACCCCGAACATCGCTGGATCATCGCAAGACTTGCAGAGTAGCGCTCAAGGCCCGAAAACCATGAACCAAAAGGTGGTCGTCACGAGCCACGGCAAGAAAACTCTTCCCTGTGCCCGAGCGATCAAGTATAAGATCCGGAACCGGTTCGATGAGTCGAGTGGTGTGTATCGAAGAAACAAAAGGAAGGAATTATGAAAGCGCGTTATCTTCTGTCGAGAGATTTTGTCTTCGCTGCGGTTCTCATCTCCATGCTGGTCTTCTCCAAGCCTGCAACAGCGAATGTTAACGGGGGAAAAGCATCACATCTTTTGGAAGAGTACGGAAAAATCCCGCTTTCTTTTGTCCCCAATGAGGGACAGACGGACCCCAGAGTAAAGTTCTATGAGAGTTCGGGAGGGCATGAAACATTTTTTACCAATGATGGGATCGTTTTCGCCATTACCGCCCCTGACCAGGAATTGCTTCAAGGACCTTCCAGCTTCCGAGAGGAAGAACCACAGCCACAGGCGGCCAATTCGCACCTCGTCAAACTCACTCCCCTTGGCATGAGGCGCGATGTATTGATCTCAGCCGACGAGCCGCAAACCGGCAGAGTCAATTATTTCATCGGGGACGTGCCTGAAAAGTGGCGTAGGGATATTCCGACATATCGTTCCGTGCTTTACGGGGAAGCCTATCCCGGTGTTGATTTTAAATTCTACGGAAATAATAGGCATCTCGAGTACGATATCATCGTCAAGCCCGGTGGTGACCTTTCGCAGGTCAAGCTGCAGTACACCGGGATTGATCACCTTCAAATCACCGACAAGGGAGACCTGACGATCCAGGTGCGTGAAGGGCTGGTGATGGCCCAAAGGGCGCCCGTGGTCTACCAGGTGATCGACGGAAAGCGTGTCGATCTGGCGGGCAATTTCTGTCTCAAGAGTCGCACCAACGATGCTCCTTCAAGCTCCATCTCCCTATCGGGGTGTGAAGGGCGCCCGGAAGCTGTCCGATCAAGCCCTTCAAAAGGAGACGATCAACCTTATGTCGTCGGCTTTGAAGTGGCTTCTTACGACAAGAAATATCCCCTAATTATCGACCCTATTCTGATTTATTCCAGCTACCTCGGAGGGACCGGCAGCGATTACGGCTATGCTTTGGCTGTGGATGCTGCCAGCAATGTCTATCTGACGGGTTGTACCCTCTCCGTTGATTTCCCGACCAAGGAGCCGTTCCATGGGCCTTATACCAGCGCCTATGCCAAGGTTTTCATCACTAAACTGGATGCCGCAGGAACGGCCCTGGTTTATTCAACCTACCTTGGCGGGAACGGCCGTAACTACGGGTATGGAATAGCCCTGGATGCAACGGGCAGCGCCTACGTAGCGGGTTATACCACTTCCACCAACTTCCCCAGGAAGAATGCCATCCAGAAAGCCAGGGGCGGCGACTATGATGCGTTTGTGACGAAACTTGGTCCCGCCGGAAATGCTCTGGTCTATTCAACCTACCTCGGAGGCAGTGCGAGAGATGGCGCTACCTCCATCGCTGTTGACTCTGCCGGCAACGCTTTCATAACCGGGAGAACGAGCTCGAAGAACTTTCCCCTGATGAAACCTTTTCAGGCCGTTTTCGCCGGTGGCGAATCCGATGCCTTTGTTGCCAAGCTCGATGTCAGTGGAAAGCCGCTCATTTATTCGTCCTACCTCGGGGGAAGCGACCTCGATGGAGGCACCGCTATCGCTGTGGATTCTTCCGGAAATGCTTACATAACAGGGGTGACCCGGTCGGCGAACTTCCTTCTCGAAAATCCTTTCCAGAATGACCGGCAGGGCATCGAGGACGCTTTTGTCCTGAAAATGAACCCGCTGGGGGACGCGCTGGTATATTCAACCTATCTCGGCGGAACCGACCTGGATGAGGGCAAAGGGATTGCGGTCGATGTTACCGGTAGCGCCTATGTCACGGGGGCCACCCGCTCGCAGGACTTTCCCGTTATGAATCCGATTCCGAATCACGGCCAGAATGCCGGCTATTACGACGCTTTTGTAACGAAGTTGACCCCGGCCGGCAGCGCTCTCGCCTACTCCACCTATCTTGGGGGAAAGGCCACCGACTATGGTTCCGGTATTGCGGTCGACGCAGCGTTCAACGTTTACGTGTCAGGGTACACCACCTCGGTTGATTTCCCCCTGGTAAAAGCATTTCAGAGCCAACAAGTGGGAGTATGGGACGCTTTTGTGGCCAAGCTTGAGGCTGCTGGGAACACCTTGGTCTATTCCAGTTATCTGGGTGGTTCCAAAGACGATTACGCTCGAGCCATTGCCGTGGACGCAAGCGGCTATGCTTACGTCACCGGATGGACACATTCCGATGACTTTCTGGTCACGCCAGCGGCACTCCAACCGACAAAAGCCGGGGAATGGGATGCGTTTGTGACCAAGCTCAATAACACCAACTTTGTTCCAGCGGTTGCCGATTTTTCCGCAAAACCGTTGCGGGGTGTAGCGCCACTGGCTGTCAAGTTCGCCAACGCCTCGAAGGGAGACATCTCCACCTGGCAGTGGGATTTTGGGGACGGCCAGACCTCCTCCAAAAAAAGCCTCACCCACGCCTATGCCAACCCTGGCAAATACGCCGTTTCCCTGACCGTTAGCGGTCCTGGCGGAAGTAGTACCAAAGTCAGGACAGACTACATTACCGTAGAGACTCTGCCCGCCATCAGTGTGGTTGCACCAAACGGCGGTGAGATCTGGCCTCAGGGGACCACCCAGACGATCAAGTGGTCGTATCAGGGAAGCCCGGGGTCCGTCGTGCGAATCGAGTTGCTTATGGGCGGGGCGGCGGTGAGCACCCTCAGCGCCTCCAGCCCCATCGGTACTGGTGGGACCGGCTCCTATAGCTGGAAAGTTCCGTTATCCAGAGTACCGGCAGAAAATTACAGAATTTCTATAACTACCGGCAAAGACGTGAGCGATGCGAGCGACGATAATTTCACCATTGGCGTGAGCGACTGACAGGTCAGCCTGATTTCCTTGTTTATGGGCAGGCTGTTTGCTACGGCTTGTTTTGGCAGAGGGCGCAGAGTTCCTTCCCAGGAATCTTTCTCTGCGCTCTCCACGGTGTTTCTCTAGAAGAAACCTTTCTTCCCCGGTCTTCGACCCTCCGCGTGACCTGCTTCGCCCGATCTTCCGTTGCGATATTCGACGGTCACGTCCGTATCCCTTTTGGGTGCCCTCCGTCTGCCGTTTCCGGAATAGCTGCTGGCGCCTCCGGTTTCTTTGTAGCCGAAGGAGCGGCGGGTAGACCTGCCATTGTTGCGGGGGCCGGTGTTTGCCGCCGCGAACGCCGCCAGGCTGCTGCTCTTGCCGCTATGCCCGCTGCTCAGCCGGTGTAACGGATAGTTCGGTTCCAGGCCGGGAATGACGTGCATGGTCAGGGCCTTCCCGATGTAGCGTTCAATACGGTCGAGATAAGCGAGCTCGCCCTGGGAGGCAAAGGAGATCGCCACCCCTGACTCACCGTTCCGGCCGGTCCGCCCGATGCGGTTGACGTAATCTTCGGCGGAGCGCGGCAGGTCAAAATTGATGACGTGGCTGATTCCCATGATGTCAAGGCCGCGCGCAGCAACGTCCGTAGCCACCAGGAGCCTGATTTTGCCGCGGTGCATGTTCACCATCGTACGGTTGCGAGCGTTTTGCGTCATGTCCCCATGGAGGGCTGCCGCAGCGTGTCCCTGCCTGTTGAGATCGCGGGCGAGGCTGTCCGCGTCGCGTCTGGTAGCGGAAAAGATGATCGCTTTGGTCACCGCATTCTCTGCACAGAGGTGCTGAAGCAGCCGGTTTTTGTGCTGAATGTTGTCGGCCACGTGCAAGCGCTGTTCGATGGTATCATGAGTGATCGTGCCGGGCGCCACCCGGATCCGCTCCGGGTCCTTCATCAGCCGCTGCGCCAGTTTGGTCGTGGCATCCCCCATGGTCGCCGCAAACAAGAGCGTCTGGCAACCCTCCGGAACCGCGTCGGAAATCCGCTCAACATCGTCGATGAAGCCCATATCGAGCATGCGGTCGGCTTCATCCAGGACGAACATCTCCACGTGGGACAGATCGATCAGTCTGCGCCCCATGTGGTCGAGCAACCTTCCGGGCGTCGCGATGATCATTTCCGGCGACTGGGAAAGTGCCCTGATCTGTTCACCAAAGGGCATGCCGCCGAAAATGGCGACACTCTTGACACGCAGATATTTGCCGTAGATGCGGGTGGCCTGGGTGATCTGGTCGGCCAGTTCGCGGGTGGGAGTGAGCACCAGCACGCGCGGACCGCGTCTGCGCCCGGAGGGATCTGCCGATAAACGCTGAAGCGCGGGCAGCACGAACGCGGCGGTCTTTCCGGTCCCGGTCTGCGCGGAGGCGATGACGTCGCGTCCGGCAAGGACCTTGGGAATGGCCTCGGCCTGGACCTGTGTTGGCTTGTGGTGGCCGCATTGCGCAAGGGCCTTGAGAATGGGTGGAAGCAATTGCAGTTCTTCAAAAGACATATAAAGTGAAATCCTTATCGTTTCCGAATCCGAACCGGGCGACTTCAGCGGATCACGAGACCATTCTCGATGCCGGCATAAAACCGCGCGCACGCCCGAACCCCGCCCCAAAAGGCGCAGCAACGGGCGGCCCGGACCAGAAACGCCGTTAAAGGTTGAAACTATCGGACTGCAGGAGGAAACAGCGCACCGCGAGGGCGCTTGCGACTGCAGCACATATGAGACGACTGGCCTGAAACATCGTCGCCAACCTGATGTGCTGCCGCAAAAGAAAAGCTGGCTTATGGGGTCAGTGATCGATGATGCCTGATGGCAGGGAAAAACGAAAGCGATCCGTAAAACCATTCCTACCAAGGTCTCAAACAATTAGTGCTGCATTATAGCGCCACAATCCCAAATGGCAAGCTCCTTTTTGTAGAAGTTTTTCCTTCGAATCAGGTGACAACTCTGATTCGACAAAAACTGACGAGCGGTTCGGCTTGACAAAAACAAGCTCAATCGGCATCCTCGATGTTGTGCATACTCACGAGCAGAAAGGAGTCCCCCGATGGCACGAACTCTCAGGATTTCTAATGCACTGTACGCTCGCTTGCAAGTTGTCGCGAGAGCGCGTGGCTTTGACAGCATCGAGCAACTGCTCGATGTTTGGCAGTCCGAAGAAGCCGAGTTGCGCCGCCGTGAAGAGGCTGTCCACCAGATCGATGCCTTACGTGAACACCTTTTTACAGTCTATGGTGAGATGGCGGACAGCACCGCGCTAGTACGTGAAGATCGGGCGCGCTAAGAAATGGAGAAGCTCGTTGTTGACAGCAGCGTGGCGGTGAAGTGGTTTGTGGTGGAACCGTACAGCCCCCAGCACATCTCCTCCTGAATGGCTACCGGACAGGTGTGCTCAACTTTCTTGCTCCTGATTTGATCAATGCGGAGGTGGGCAATATCATATGGAAAAAGCAGATGTTCCAGGGTTTGACAGCCACTGATGCGCAACTCATTATCGATGCTTTTCGGATGCTGACATTCGAACTTACGTCAACCGCCCTGCTGCTGAATGAAGCCTATCGCCTGGCCGTAGCCACCAGCGGACCGTGTACGACGCCCTCTATCTGGCGTTAAGTACCAGAGAGCGATGCCGATTTGTAACCGCAGACGAAAGACTGGTGAACTCGATTCGAGCGGCCTTCCCCAACGTAGTCTGGCTTGGCAACTGGTCTTGACTCCAGCCAATCGTTATGGTTGGCTGGCGACGTCGGACGGGTCCGGCTTGACAGAGGCAAGCTCAACCGCATCCTGGGCAAGGAGGGCATCGCATCTCACGAACTATCGCCCCTTCTTTGCGAAGCCGGATGGATTTCGGCGTCACTTCCACCAGTTCATCGTCGCTGATGTATTCCATGGCCTGTTCGAGGGTGAATTGGCGGGGCGGGATGAGGCGCAGGGCTTCGTCGGTGCCGGAGGCGCGGATGTTGGTGAGCTTCTTTTCCTTGGTAATGTTCACCCAGAGGTCTTCCGACCGGGAGTTCTCGCCGACGATCATCCCGGTATAGACCGGATCACCGGGGTTGACGAAGATCGTGCCGCGCGGCTGGAGATGAAATATGGCGTAGGCCACGGCCCGCCCGTCGCGGTCGGAGACCATGACGCCGTTTGGCCGGCCGGCGATCTCCCCGGCATGCGGCATGTGGCCAATGAGGATGGTGTTCAAGATCCCGGTGCCGCGCGTGTCGGTCAGAAACTGGCTGCGAAAACCAATCAGACCCCGGGACGTGATTTCGAATTCCAGGCGTACCCGTCCGAAGCCGTTGTTGATCATCTTCGTCATCTGGCCCCGGCGGGAGCTCAGCATTTCCGTGACAATCCCGACAAACTTCTCAGGTACATCAATCACGGCGAGTTCCATGGGTTCGCACGTTTTACCGTCTACCTCCCGGGTGATGATCCTCGGATTCGAAAGGGACACTTCAAAGCCCTCCCGCCGCATCGTCTCCACCAGCACCGCCAGTTGCAGCTCCCCTCTGGCGCTCACCCGGTAGGAATCGCGATTTTCCGCCTGCTCGACCCGGAGGCTCACGTTGTAGAGGAGCTCCTTGTCCAGGCGCTCCTTGATGTGTCGCGAGGTCAAAAACCGCCCGCCGTCCTTGCCCGCGAGGGAAGAGGTGTTGACGGAGAAGACCATCGACATGGTCGGCTCTTCCACGGTGATGACGGGCAAAGCCCGCGGATCAGCCAGGTCGCCCAGGGTATCGCCGATAAAAATGTCCTCCACGCCGGCCACTGCGGCAATATCGCCGGCACGCACCTCGTCCCGTTCCACCCGCTCGAGCCCTTCATAGGTGTACACCACACTGAGAGAGGCGCGGCGCGGCGGGCTCTCCGCCTTGAGCAACGCCACCGCCTGGTTATAGCGCAACGCCCCATTGACGACCTTGCCGACGGCGATTCTGCCAACGTAGTCACTGTGCTGCAAGTTGGTGACCAAGAACTGAAGCGGCGCTTCAGGATCGTACGAGGGTGCGGGGATGGCGGCGAGGATGGCCTCGAACAGCGGGACCAGGTCTCGTCCCCGGCCATCCGGATCGTCCAGAGCGATGCCGGCCTTGGCATTGGTGTAGAGCACCGGAAAGTCGAGCTGATCTTCCGTGGCATCGAGATCGATAAAGAGATCGTAGACTTCGTCCAGGACCTCCTGGATGCGACGGTCCGGCCGGTCGATCTTGTTGATCACCACGATGGGTGGCAGCCCTCGCGCCAGCGCTTTGCCGAGCACGAACCGGGTCTGCGGAAGCGGGCCTTCGGTGGCATCAACCAGGAGCATGACGCCGTCAACCATGTTAAGCGTGCGCTCGACCTCACCGCCGAAATCGGCATGGCCCGGGGTATCCACAATGTTGATTTTTACCCCTTTGTAGACGATGGCGGTGTTCTTCGCCATGATGGTGATGCCTTTTTCCCGTTCAAGATCAAGGCTGTCCATGACCCGTTCGGCAACCTGGGCGTTGTCCCGAAAAACCCCGCTCTGCCAGAGCATGGCGTCCACAAGTGTGGTCTTGCCATGATCAACATGGGCAATAATGGCTAAATTGCGCAAATCCTGCCGTGTATGACCGAGCATGGCACTCCCTACCGGAAATATTCGATGTTTCCTTCTTCATCCTTGCGGTAGGCTTGCCGGCAGGCAAGGCATTCGGGCGCACCAAAACCCGGGTCAATCATCAAATCGCAGATCTCCTCGCTGCCATCCGCATTCCAATCAACGCACAGGGCGGTAAATCCTCCTTCCTTTAGAATATCCCAATGGTTCAATCCGACTTTCGGCATTATTTTTCCTTTCTCTTCCTCTGGATCTTTTCATGATGTCGGTTGCACCGAAGGCACATGAAAGTTCGTTGCCATCCACGAGCATGAACCGCACCGTCTATGCCATGCTCCACGCCTTATGCCTGATGTCAGGTGGAAGCCGCGGTTTGTGAGAATAACAAAACTTTCCTTTTTCGGCAATGGAGCACGCGCCGCCACGCGCCATTCAAGACTGAAATAACGACCGGTTGCGGTCAACACTATGATCAGTAGACTCTTCGCGTTCCGTGCCTCTTTCCAAGGACTTCCAGGGTATCGTTTACGACCATGAACGCGTTTGGATCGATGTCAAACACCATCTCCTTCATCTTGGCCAGCTCGGTCAACGTGATGATGCTGAAAATCACTTCTTTGTGCTGTCCCGTGTAGGCCCCCGTGCCATTCAGAAACGTCACACCCCGGTTCAGTTCGGCCATAATGTGCTCGGCAATGGCTTGCGAAAAGTCCGAGATAATCATGATGGACTTGCGCTGATTAAAGCCGGTGATTACCGAGTCCACAACTTTGCCGCTGGTGTAGACATAGAGAAACGAATAAAGGGCCGGTTCCAGCCCAAAGAAGTAGGCGCCCACCGCAAGGACCAGCGTATTGCCAAGGGATGAAGTCCATCCCATTCTGAGTTGCAGTTTCTTGTGGAGATAGACCGCCGGGATATCGAGGCCTCCCCCGGAGCCCTGGGACCGGAGCGTGATTCCCACTCCAAGACCGCAGACGATACCCCCCAATACCGCTGCAAGAATGGGGTTCTCTATCGGCGGGAGGTGGGGAACAAGGAAGGCTGCAGCCAAAGAGTAAGCGATCATCCCGTACGCCGTGTAGAGAATGAATTTCCTGCTGACGCAGAACCAGCCAACAACAATCAACGGGATATTGAGAAGGAAATAGATGAAACCGGTGTTCAGCGTCGGCATGAGATAGTGGGCAATAAGCGCAACACCGATAACCCCGCCGCTGAGGAATTGCTTTGGAATCAGGATCCCATTCAAGCCAACGGCAAACACGCAGGCCCCGGTGGTGAGCAGGAGCAAATTGAAGGACAGGCGCTTCCACGAGTCCAAAGTGAATATTCTTCTTGCCGAGTTGGCAACGAGTGGACCAGGGGATTGCAATAAATCCGAGTTTTTCATATGACTCCTTCGCCGAATATCTTTCGTCTCACTCAGAACCGGTGACGCGGTTTCATGGTCATGGTAAGAAAAGGGTGGGATCAGGTCAAGGTGAAAGCCTTGGAGCCAAAAAAGCCGGCAGCTCCCTCTTCGCCATGTTGTCAGCCCTGGCGAAAGTTCGGTGAAAGTTTGTCAAAGGGGGATTTGAGCGACGATATAACGTCGTCCCTGGTCCTCAGACCCTTATTCGAGCGGCCCCTTCGCTGAGCCATGATTCAAAGGAGAGAGCAAAGGGTAAGCTTCCGGTCAAACAATTGATTAGAGGGCGAGTGGAAGGGTTTCTTTGAGGATGAGGACAGGCAAATACGGATCATTTACCAAATCAACAAAACCGAGGAGCTTCTGCTTGCTTATGAACTCGGTTACAGGGGGGATACCTCCATGCAAGACAACTATTTCCTGCCCCAGATCTTTCTTTAAAGTGAATTCCCCACCTCAGGCAAGATACTACCCCTCTCAAACAGTTGGTGGAGGCGGCGGGAGTTGAACCCGCGTCCGAAAGCATTCCACTTAGGTTCCTACATGCTTATCCCGTATTTTGATTTTCACCCTGAAAGGCTCCCACGGGCAGGATCCCGCCAGGATTAGCCTGCTTAATTTCATCCCCGGTCGCACAGGCGCCTGACCGGGAACCATCTCACTAAGTCGACGCCCCGTTAGCCCCGTGAGAAGTGACTAAAAGGACGGCAGCCGCCTATGCGGCTGCGGCGTACGCGTAATCGTCTGCGTTTGTCTTTAGACCCTGTCCGTTTAACGAGCAGGCAGGACCTCGGCATGCAACCTAAGCTTCTTTACCCCCGTCGAACCCGTTTCGCCCCCTTTTCTGTTGTGTCAGTCTGTACGGAATCAATTATAGCCCATTGCCTCCCATAGTCAACCACCCCAACCACCATCACCGGCCGATTGGGGTCCGGAGGCGAGATGTTGCCTTGCTGCATGGTCGCTCCTAAGGGTACCAATAAGGCCTTCTTTTACAGACTTCGCTTGGCTCGTGTCAGTCTCAAAAGGCCGGTGGCTGGTCAGTCCAAAGGAGGTGGCGGGTAGTCTGGGTGCACTTTCAGTAGTTCGAGTCGCCTTTCAGAAGCGAAAAAATAGGAAAGTCCCACTGCACATCCGCAGCCGCCTTGCGCATCGCGAGTTGTCCTGCTATTTTCCGAAGTCAATCCCCTGACGGAATGCGCAGCGATTAAAGGGGATGTGAAAAATGGAAAGCTCAGGGGTTAAGAGGGGTGCGAAAATCAGCAAAAATGCCTTGGCCGGGTGTTGAAAAACCCTCTACCAACGTCACCCCGGCGGAAGCCGGGGTCCAGAGAGCCTTGCAGAGCCTGGATTCCGGTTTTCACCGGAATGACGGGCAGGGCCTTTGCGACACTTTTCAAAAGTCTGTTAGGGCTATGAGTCGGGGTCCGCGAGGAGGAAAGGTCCAGGAGTGATGACCAGGGGAAGAAAAATAGTCTTGGGACTCGCCGCACTTATCGCAGTTTTGCTGATCCTGCTGTTGTCTGTTGGCGCTTTCCTTATCCGAACCAACCCTCTCGAACCTCTGAAGGAAAAGCTGCTCGCGAAACTCTGCCAGAACACTGCATGCGAGGCCGATTTTGACAAACTTGACATCGTCCTCTTTCCGACGCCGCATGCGGTTGCCTCCAACCTGCGGATCGCTGTTCCCGGAATGCTTTCCGCGACCGTAAAGTCCTTGAGCCTTGTTTCCCAGAATCCTGCCGCTCCTTGCCGGTCGCGTTGAATTGACGCAACTGCAGCTCACCTCGCCCCAAATGGAAGTCACCATACCCGATGCTGATGACACCGATCAACCTCCCGGGGCGCCCCCGGCAATGAGTGGAGACTGGTTCGGGGGAAACAATACCTCTGCGCAGGGCCGGGAACTCGGCACTCAGAAGCCTCCCGCGACCAGCGCATGGCAGGACCGACCATCCTTCCTGTCGCGCATTGGGGCAAGCGCGCTTGCGGTTTTGGAAGCACTGTCCGAAAAGGTGCCTGGACTGCACCTCCGAATTGAACACGGACACATCGATATCATTCATAAAACGGCCCCGCTGATCTCACTGCGGGAGCTTTCCGCCGCCATTTCACTGCCGCCGCGCAACCTCACCGTGAATCTCGAGTGTAAGTCCAACCTCTGGGAAAAGCTTGCCGTGGACGGCTGGTTCGATCCCGGAGATTCGCGCAGCAAGGCCCACCTCATCGTAGACCATTTCCAATCGCAGGAGCTTGGCGCCTATCTCCCGGCCTCCATGCTCAAACCAGTGGAGGACTCACCGATTCACCTTGATCTCTCGTTCGCAAGTGAAGGTCCCGAGGTCTTCAGCGCTGCTTTTCAAGGCTCCAGCCCGGCCCTGACGCTCCAAATGGGGCGCGAAAAATCCCCCATAAACAATCTGTTTTTGGAAGGCTCGCTGCACATGGCGGAAGGCCGATTCGAAGTCGGCATCTCCAGGCTCACGGTTGAAAATCCGCAACTCAGCCTCTCGGGACAGTTTCTAAACGACCCGAAAACCCCCGAGGCCCGCTATTACTTTGAATGCCTGAACACCGATGCCGCGTCGGTCCGCGACGTAGCGCTGGCGCTCGTGGGGGAAAACGAGGACGTGCAGGATGTCTTTGAAATCATAAGAGGTGGCATGGTCCCCCGCGTAATTTTTGAGGCGCAAGGCCCTTCCCTCGCAGATTTGCAGAAGGCCGACAGGCTCCGGGTAACCGGCAGCCTTCAAAACGGTGTGGTCTACATTCCCGAGATCGACCTGAGGGTAAGCAACGTTTATGGGGACGTTCTCATCGCTCACGGCATCCTGGAGGGTAAGAACCTTCGAGGCAGGGCGGATGCTTCTACGGGCCGCAACGGATCACTGACCGTGGCCCTGACCGAAAAGGATGGTCCTTTTCATCTGGATCTCGAGATTGATGGGGACCTGGCACAACTTCCTCCCATCCTGGCGCGGGTAGTGACCGATGAGGCCTTCTTGAGCGAGCTGGCGCTCGTGCGAGTGCTCTCCGGCAGGGCCACGGGAAGACTGGTTCTGGGTGACAGTCTGAAGAGGATCGCAACCCGAGTCGAGGTCAACGACTGGAATCTAAGGGGGCTCTACCAACGCTTTCCCTCTCCTCTGGAGCTCAAGGCCGGCTCGTTTTCCTATGAAGGGTCCACGGTCGCCGTCAAGTCGCTCCAGGGCCGCGCAGGCAAATCGGAGTTGCTTGATGTTTCAGGATCTTTTGATTGGAGCCGGGGCCCCAGACTGGAACTCGCCGCTGCCGCCAGAGCGCGAGTCTCGCTGGACGAAATTTTTCCCTGGTTGATGACGTTTCCTAGCGTGAGCAACAACCGGTGGAACCTCCGCTCCCTGGGAGGGACCCTCTGGATCGACTCATTGACTTTCAAGGGACTCCTGTCCCGTCCTGATGACTGGAATTTTCTGGCGCAAGGTCGGGTGGAAGAGCTCATCTCCCGTTCCGACCTGCTCCCGGACACTTTACGCGTGAAGAGCGGAACCATCGTTGCCACCCCGCAAAGCCTGCAGGCTGCCAACTGCACCGCAACCGGCCTCGATGCATCGTTAACGGCGTCCGGCAAATTTACCGGGTATATGGGAGACCTGCAAGCCGCTGATTTCACCTTTCAGGGCAAGATCGGCCCGCAAGCCGGGGAATGGATTTCAGATCTCATCCACCTGCCCCGCGACCTCCGCCTGCGCGCACCTGTGTCTACTTCGCGGACCCGTCTGATCTGGGCAAAAGGGGCTCCTACCAGCCTCTCCAGTGTTTTCGGCGTCAGCGGAGGACCGGAAGTTGCGATGGACTTGAGTCTTGGAGCACAGGAACTCTCCATAAACCCTCTGGTCATTACGGACCAGGAATCGAACGCCTCACTCGCCGTCAGTCTTAAGGAAGGCGAGTTTGCCTTCGGGTTCAAAGGGAATTTGGCCGGTGGCACCCTTGACCGGCTTTTTGCAGGAAACCAGTTGTTCGGCGGATCGATGACTGGAGATCTGACCACTCGCCTGATTCCAGCCCGAATGCAAGACTCAACGGCTGACGGGACCCTGACCGTCAAGGACCTCTGGTACGCCCCGGCACAAGGAGAATTGCTAACTCTCCAGGATGCCGCCATCGAAGCAAAGGGAAACTCGCTGGAGGTTAAAACAGCCTCGTTCCGGGTGTTGAATTCAGTAATAGAGCTGAGGGGAAAAGCCGGCATTATCGCAGACCAGGTGCAACTCGATCTGGACCTTTTTGCCGACGGAATCGACTGGGACCACCTGCAGGAATTCTCTCCCCTCAAAACGCTGGGAGGGGAGGACGCGGGCAATGCCACCAAGCGCGGTGTGAGTCTCCAGGAACTGCCGGTCCGGGGTACGGTGAGAGTGCATGCCGGCCACTTCACTCTTGATCACTACACGTGGAAGCCGCTGCGGGCGAATCTCGTATTTGCCCGGGATGGGATCCGTCTTGAGGTGACAGAAGCCGGGCTTTGCACCATTCCAACTCCGGCGTCGATTATACCGTCAGATCAGGGCCCCATTCTTTTGATCAACCTGGATGCCCGAAACCTGGATTTGGATTCCACCCTTGCGTGCCTCTGGGAAAAGAAGGGCATCATCACCGGCGCTTTCGATCTGCGAGGGGAGATAACCGCAAAGGATGCAGCCCCAGACCATGAGTGAAACCTTTCAGGGCAGTCTGAACCTCTTCGCCCGCGATGGCAGGGTTTATCGTTCAACCATTTTGGCCAAGATTTTCGACCTGCTCAATTTCACCGAGATTTACCGAGGGCGGCTCCCCGACCTGGCCAATGAAGGATGCGCCTACGACTCGATCAGAGTCAGAGCAGCCTTAAAAAACAGTAAGATCATGGTTGAAGATGCCATCTTCGATGGCCGGTGTGCCAAGATGGTCTGGACGGGAGAAATCGACCTGACAAGCCAAAAGTTGAATTTCACCATCCTGGTGTCGCCGCTCAAGACCGTGGATACGGTGGTCCGCAACATTCCACTGATAGGCAACATCCTGGGCGGGACTTTGGTCTCGATCCCGGTTAGGGTTACCGGCGACCTCAGCAATCCCACCGTCATCCCGCTCTCCCCTTCAGCAGTCGGCTCTGGATTGCTCGGCACCATGAAACGAGTTTTTCAGCTTCCCTTCACGCTGATGCAGCCCCTCCAATAGCAGAGCAAAGGAAGATCATTGTACCCTTGAAAGAGTGAAGTCCTTTTTTCACCGCAGAGACGCAGAGGACGCAGAGAAGCACCATGAATAGGAATGCTCCGCACTGCTAACCTGCGATTTCTTTAAACTCTGTCACAATTTTGCAGATCCAGGGTAATGGACACTTTATCTGCTGAGCTGTACTAAGTCATTGTTTTCTCTGCGACCATCTGCGTCTCTGCGGTGAGTTCTTAATCCCGTGAAAGCAAGGATCTCATCGCAAATCGGAGGAAATTTCGCCCACAAAGCGGGCCTCATGCATTATCTTAGATGGGTAATCTGAAGAGTGGACACAAATGGACAGGACGAGTTTTCGCATAAAGGGAATGTGCTGCAGCGAGGAGATGGCACTGCTGAAGAGCGTGGTCGGTCCGCTTGTCGGCGGTGAATCGAACCTCGCGTTTGACCTCTTGAGCGGCAAGATGACGGTTTTGGTGTCACTCGATGGGGCTGACGAGGAGGCGATCAAAGCGGCAGTTGCCGGCACCGGTATGGAAGCCGTGTCCCGGGATGATGCCTGGTGCGCCGGAACTTGCCCGGTGCAAGAGCGCTGGTGGCAGAGTTACGGCAGGCTGATTGCCTGTGTCGCGAGCGCCTTCCTGATTCTGCTCGGGTTTCTGGTTGACGCTTACCATCGGGGCAGTTTCATCGAAGCCCTTGTTCCAGGTTTTGAAGAAGGACCCGGCCCCTCCCCGGAAGTCGTTCTGATCTATCTGAGTGCGATCATTGCCGGGGGCTGGTTCATTTTTCCCCGGGCTTTATTTGCGCTGCGAACGCTCAGACCGGACATGAACCTGCTCATGGTGATTGCCGCCCTCGGAGCCATGGGGCTCGGCCAGTGGCTCGAAGCCGCATCGGTAACCTGCCTTTTTGCCCTTGCCCTGCTGCTTGAATCCTGGAGCGTCGGGCGCGCCCGTTCGGCGATCAAAGCCTTGGTTGATATCTCTCCCACCACCGCCAGGTTTATTTGTCCCACCGATGGCGACCTGGAAGAAAAGCCCATTGCGGAGGTGCCCGTTGGCGTCACGGTCCTGGTTCGCCCGGGAGAAAAGGTGCCTTTGGACGGTATCGTGACCAGGGGCGCTACTTCCATTGATCAAGCGCCGATCACCGGGGAATCTTTGCCCGTCTCCAAGCAGGTTGGGGATGAGGTGTACGCGGGCACGATCAATGGTGAAGGAGCGTTTGAATTTCGCACCACAAAGCCGGCCACCGACACCACCCTGGCCCGCATCATCCAGATGGTCGAAGAAGCCCAGTCCCGGCGCGCTCCCGTGGAACAGTGGGTGGATCTTTTTGCCCGATATTACACCCCGGCCATGATGATGCTCTCCTTGCTGGTGGCCGTAGTCCCGCCCGTCATTTGGGGGGAGGCGTGGGCATCCTGGCTCTATCGGGGGCTCGTCATGCTGGTCATCGCCTGCCCCTGTTCGCTGGTGATTTCAACACCGGTCAGCATTGTTGCCGGACTCACCTCTGGCGGCCCGCCACGGCATCCTCGTTAAGGGCGGGGCCTATCTCGAAGCTCCTGCTCGCCTCCGAGGCATCGCCTTCGACAAGACGGGGACCCTCACCCACGGCCACCCATCGGTCCAGAACATTATCCCCATGGATAATCATACCGAGGAGAAACTGCTGGCCCGGGCGGCGTCTCTCGAGTCTCACAGCACCCACCCCTTTGCCCGGGCTATTTTGTCAGCGGCCGAGTCACGAGGGCTTGAAGTTGTCCCCGCGGACAATTTCACCCTCCTGCCCGGGCAAGGTGCGCTTGGCGTCATCGAGAACAAAACTTACTGGGTTGGCAGTCATCGTTTGTTGGAGCAATGGAACCACGAAAGCGCGGAAGTCCACGCTACCGCGACTTCGCTCGAAGACGCGGGGCACTCGCTGGTGATCATGTGGTGTCAGGATCATGTGTGTGGCTTGATGAGCATCGCGGACAGCGTCCGCTCGGAAGCCCGCGCGGCGATCGCGTCTCTGAAAGGCCTGGGAATCGAAAGAATCGTAATGCTTACCGGTGATAATCAGCGCACCGCGGAACAGGTCGCCGGGCTGGTGGGGATTGACGAATACTACGCCGAATTGCTGCCGGAAGACAAAGTGAAAGTGGTAGCGGAAATGAAAGAAGCCCTTGGAGGCATGGCCATGGTTGGCGACGGCGTAAACGACGCGCCCGCGATGGCGTCGGCCAGCGTCAGCATCGCCATGGGGGCGATGGGTTCCGACGCAGCAATCGAAACCGCTGACATCGCCCTCATGTCCGACGATCTTTCCAAACTTCCCTGGCTGATCCGTCATGCTCGCAGAACGCTTCGCATCATCAAACAGAACATCATTTTTTCGCTGGTCGTGAAGGGATCATTTATCGCCCTGGCCTTCGCCGGCATCGCCACCCTCTGGGGCGCCATCGCCGCCGATATGGGCGCATCCCTGCTGGTGATCTTCAATGGCTTGAGGCTGTTGTCCTCAGAACGTGGCTGGTGATCCGTTTTCATCTTTCGTTGCAACCCGCCGGGTCATGGAAGTCAGCGGGGAGGACGCTTGCCCCTGCCTGATCGCCCCCCTGAGCCGGAGGTACGCCCACCTCGACCTCTGTTGCCGAAGCCGCCCCCGCTTCGACCTTTGCTGTCGTAGATACTACCGTCTGCATCTTTGCTGTCGTAGCCCCCGCTACTTCGATCTCTGTTGCCGAAGCCACTCCCGCTCGATCGAACACCTGAGCTGAAGCCACCTCCACTTCGCTCACGGCTTTGAGGCCCACGAGCTTCTCGCGGCTTTGCTTCATTTACCTTGAGAATTTGACCGGCAAGCTCTTTGCCGTTGATCCCGGCAATTGCTGCCAAGGCTTGATCCCGGTCTTCCATTTCGACAAATGCAAACCCCCGAGATTTGAGGGTGTTGTGATCGATGATGATTTTGACCGAACCCACTTCGCCAAATGCCTCAAATTCCCTCTGCAATTCCTGCTCGGTGGTCTTGAATGATAGATTCCCCACAAAGATGTTCATACCAATCCTTATCTTCCTTGGAAAATAAACGCCGGTAAGCGAGCCCGACAGGCATGCTCAGCCGGAACCCCGGAGGGAGATTTCACCGGAAATAGCCATTTTGAGGCATTACCTGGTTATGGGTAAAAACCAAATCCCCAGAGTTACACCTGTCATCAAAGCGGTCGCGGATTGGGCGCGGGTAAAACCCACGCCGGCCGATTGTGGCCAAGAAACCGTCCAGAAATAACTTGCACCCATTTCAACCCTTTCTTGACCACAAGCTCAGAGCGCGAAGAAATCACTTCGTGTCCTTCGTGGTAGAAGAAGGCCTTTTATTTTTAGACGCCCCCAGCCGTGCACCTTAAGCCTAATCCAAGAGGGTCCCTGAAAGCAAGGAGTAAGCGTCGAGGTTAATCGAAGGATCATCCCGGGGTGCTGCCAAAATTCTCTCTGCAGGGACAAAGAAACCTTGCCTGGTGCCACAGGATCAAGTCTTGGAAAGCTCTCTCAGATACCGAAATAGAGCTCGTGAAGCTTTGGGAGGCTTATTCCCTTCTCTTTCCTTTCGAGCATCGAGCGCCAGGCGGCGCAGACGCTTGCGGTCGGCACCCGGAAAACGATTCACCGCATCCTCCAAGAACTCGTCATCGCCATCAACAAGCCCCCTCCGCCACTGCTCAAGTTCTCGTAATGATTGAGCATCAACACCTCGGCCCCGGCTGATTTCAGCCACCGCCTCGCGGATGGGTTCCGGATCGGCATCGCGCATCAGGGTCCCGATGTATTGCATCTGCCTGCGCCAGGCCTCACTTTTCTTGAGGGTCCTGGCAAAGAGCACGGCTTCCCGCAGATCCTGCGGCATTTCTATTTTGCTGATCTGATCCGGCGACAAATCCACAAGATGCTCGCCAAGTGACTGCAAGGCGTGCATTTCTCTCTTGACCTGTGATTTGCTCTTTGGCTCCGCCGAACTATCCATAATATCTCCTGAATCGGCTAAAACGAATGATGTTATCGCCGCATGCCTCCGCTAAAAGGCACAAAATCATCGGGTATTGAGTTCCAAGCGGACTATTCAAGCTCAATATGGTTGCCTTGCAACTCCACCGTTTGCCCCTTCCGGATTTTACATCTTTTGCGAAGCTCCACAACCCCGTCCACCTTCACACGTCCTTCGCTCGTGATGACTTTAGCCATTCCTCCACTGCTACACAGACCTGTAACCTTCAGGAGTTTAATCAACTCGATGTATTCATCTTCCAGCTTGAACTTCTCAACCATAATCTCTGATTCCTTTTCACTGATCGTATAACAGGTGCAACAATCCCGCAAACCGATGTTTCATCATGAAATTCAAGGGGCGGTCACCTGAAGTTCAACGTGCTGATATTCATCAATGCTTTCGATAGGTTGGGAAGAAATTAAAGCATCTTTGTTTGAAATCGGCCCTGCCCATATCCTTTAGTCCTGCGAAGTGATATGCTGCATTGGTAAGATCTTTAGAGAGTCAAGCCCAATAAAGGAGAGAAACCATGCCTTATGATAAAATCAAGCGAGGCCCTTACGGCAATCACCGAGTCAATCCTCATGAACCGAATGAAGTCAAATACTGGTGTCAAAAGTTGACGTGCACCGACATGCAGCTAAAACATGCAGTCCGAGCGGTCGGCACATCGGCTGATGCAGTGCGGGATTTTTTGAAAGGCAAGAATTAGGGTGGGAGTTGCATGCCCAACCCCTTCGAGTTTTCCAAAGAGATGACGCAGGGTGTGCAAACCGAAGAATTTTCACATCCTTTGTGTTTGCATAGACTGGCAAGGAGAGATCATTGGAATAAAAAAGCCGGAGCGTTTTATCACTCCGGCTGATGCCCATTGTTGAAACCCTAGGGCTATGCTTCGGCTAAAGCTTTCTCACCATCGTCGCTTGAGGCCCTTTAGCGCCTTTCTCCTCCACAAAACTCACCCGCTCACCTTCGCTCAGGGATTTGAAACCTTCACCCTGGATGGCTGTGTGATGAACGAACACATCATGCCCCGTGTCAGTTTCGATAAAGCCAAAGCCCTTGCTGTCATTAAACCATTTTACTTTGCCTTCCGCCATTTCTTACATCCTTTTTTTCAAATTCAATCGATATTGTATTTTTTCCACTGCTCTTTTGGTGCGCTATTCGGAGCTGCTCCGGAACCGCACCCTTTGCCTTGGCGAAAGACCGATTTCCTGCAGAACCCAAAATATCGTACTCAACTAGCATTATGCAAGTATAGCCGCTGAATCTAAAAAAGCAATTGAAAATCAAATGCTTTTGCCATTTTTCTTATAAGGCATTGATATAACAGACTAACAGTTCGATCTATTCGCTTTTGATCTGTAATCCAAATTTCCTCTGCACATTGCGGTCCAACGCTGCAGTGTAATGCCGGCGGCGAAAAAGCAATCATTCCTCCGCCGCCAGTTCGCTCTGGATCAGCTCCGTCCTGATCGGAGACCGTTCGGGGTCAGCTTCCTGCAGCCGTTTCAAACCCTGGCGATAGACCTTGAGACCGTTCTTGGTTTTGAGTTTTTGTTCTTCAAGATCTTTCGGGAGACGGCTCCTGGAACATCTTGAGAGCACCTGCAGTTTGACCTCCAGTTCCATACCGGGATGGCTGGTTACGAAGTCGACCAGGGCTGACCATTCCGGGGCGGAAGGACCGCCCCACTGCTGGGCCAGGGCAAAAAGACGGTAACACGCGAGAGCCGCTTCGCGCTCCTCTTCCGTCTGGAATTGACGGCCACTGTAGATCCTCATGGCCTCTCTTCCCACCTGGCTGGTGAAGGCAAGATAGAACCAGCGAAGAAGATAGAAATAGCTTTCTCGGCTGATCTCCTTTCCCGCCCAGTACAAAGGATTGGCGAGATTCTTGAGATTGAGCGCCCATCGGGCAAGCCGGTACAGATGCGGATTTCTCTTCAAGAGCTGCAGTACGGGATGGTCGTTGATCTTCCGATAGAGCTGGTAGTATCGCTGATAGTCGCTGAGCTTGCGATTGCCCAGGTATCTGAAAGGGACCACCGTCCCCAGCCGGCTCAAACGGGCGGTCACACGGCGAACCAAGTGGAGCAGCTCCGTCAGGGAAGCCTGATACTGGGGGACCTCGGCGTCAGGATGGTAAACCGCAGCGACGGAGGTGACGATGCGAACGGCACGCTGGCTGAGCGCTTCAATGCTCAGCAGCAGCTCCGCATCGGGAAGCTGCCAGACCTCGCTCCGGAAGCTCCGGATGAGCTCCAGGACCTGCTGGTCCTTTTCATCATATGGTGGGAGGACATCCAGATCGGCTTCAACATCGTATTCCGTTTCCAGAAGCTGCGTCCATCTTCGCCTGAGCCACCAGCGCACGGTGAAAAGAACCACCAGCGTGACCAGCGTGGCAAGGAGGAAGAAAGCACTGAGCCAGTGTTCCTGAAGGAAACTGGCAAAAGTTCGCCATTCCAGATGGGTGTCCGTCACTGCCCTCGTGCTTTCTCAAGGATTGTAGAGACTCGAGTGCTTCGGCAACCCCTGGATTCCCGCCAGAAGCATGCGGGAATGACGAGCTGAAAATATGACGGTTTGGTTTTGCCTGTGGTCATTGAGAGGTTGCCTGTGCCCAGGGTGAAACCGGTCAAAATGGGACAGTCGGCCCTCCTCTTTCGCCGGCGACGTGACCGGCTTGCTCCGGCAGGCTTCCTTCCATCCATCCCCGAAGGCGCGGCAGGGTGTCCGTGTCCCAGGCAGGACTCAAACGGTTATCGAGGAATAGTCCGTAGAGTGTGTTCAGGGCCGAGGACACTTCTTCGAGGAAGTACATTTTTTCCAGGAATTTTCCTTCAGCGTCTTCTTCAGCGAAATCAGGAAGCTGCTTGGGGGTCTTGAGGCCCTTCACCGCCCAGAGAAAACTGTCCAGGGTCAGAAAGTATTCGTTGTCCCCGATTCTCAAAAACAATTGCAGTTCGTCAACGAGCTTTCCCTGCTGCAGGGCGGTCCGTGCTTCGTGGAGCGCGTTGGCCTGGGTGGTGCAAATCACCCGCTCTTTGCCGTCTGCCGGGAGGGTAAGGACGAGGCGTTCGCCGAGGCTGACTTCAGCCTGGCGACCTTCGCCAAGATCGATGGCACCATTGGCATTTTCGGTGAGGAACCAGAGCCACGTCAAGAATTCATATCCCAGGGGGCGGCCCTCATACATCGCCTGGGGAGAGCGGACGGAAACCATGGAAGCCAGCGCATCCTTCCGGCGCCCGTCCAGCGGCACGAGGTGGAGCGCCCAGTGAACATGATAGAGGGGGATGGGATAGGTGCGGAAATGCTTCTCAAAATGAGTCAGGAAAGCCTCGAGCATCTTGGTCCCGGTGGCGCCCACGAACATCCATTTGGCGACCGGGTTCCAAACCACTTCACAGCCGGAGGGTTTGGGCATCATCTGGTTCATCAGCCAGTTTTGCACATTTTCCTGGATTTCCTGCCGCTCCTGCCGGGAGGGCCACCGGCCGTTGTTCTTGCTGCGATAGTCATCGATCCTTCGCCTGATGTACTGCTTTCTTATGATCGCCGGGACGCTTCGCTGGTCAACACGAAATTGGAAGGCGAGGTACTCACCCCTGTGGTAGGAACCATCGGCAAAGGACGCATCAAAGAGATCGTCCCAGGACACAAATCCCAGCGCTTGCTCCTGGCCGTCTTCGAGGTCTTTGAAACTTCCCGCGCGCAGGTTTTCATCGATGTAGCCCCAAAAATCCCCACCGCCCACATCGGGCACATGAAATCGAACAAAGGTTGCCGAAGCAGACTGAATCCCCATGAAAACTCACCCTTCTGTTATCTAAATTGAGCGATTCCTTTCAGAAGGCCTACTCCCGTCATACCGGCGCAAGCCGGTATCCAGTCTGTGCCCTTCTTACTGGATTCCGGCTTTCGCCGGAATGACGCTAAGTTGGTAGCAAGATCGCTCAGATGTAGGTGTTAGTTAAATGTATCTAATGCGCAGTTGCTTTCGCCCGTTTGGCGGGATGCATGCGCGACTGCTCCTCCTTGCGCAGCAGCTTCTTCCTCTTTTCCTTTCCGGCGGCGGCGGCGATCCAATTCCTTACTTCTCTCGGTCTTTTTGTGTTTAGCCATAAGATACACTCCTTTGATAATCCTTTGATCATCCGTTCATGACGAAATAAGAATACTTTTCAACGATAAAACCTCTTCTCAGCTCCCCACCGTCGCTCAAAACTTCACCGTTCTGACAATCATTTCATATTCCTGAATCTCTTCCGGCGTCATCTCGCGGCGGAGCAGTTTGCGGTTGACCAGAATGGGGCATTTCTGGTGGAGCGCCAAGGCTACCGCATCACTGGGGCGACTATCGAAAATGATCTCCTTTCCCTGAATGCCGGCGTAGACTTTTGCGTAATAAGTATTTTCCTGCATTTCATGAATTTCGATGCGGTCAAAAACCACCCCTGCATGATTGAGTATGGAAAGATAGAGATCATGAGTCAGGGGTCGCTTCGGCTCCACAAGCCCTTTTTCCTTGGCGATTGCCGTGATCTCCGCATCCCCGACTAACATCAGGAAGTACTGAGAATCGTCTTCGGACTCCTTCAAGATCACCATATTGCCTTGAATACGGTCGGTCTTGATAAAGACCTCCTTGATTTCCACAAAATCCTTTGCGTTCATCTTCGCCTCCTGTAGATTTACCGGATCTATCCTACACCCACGCAATGTAATTTAAGGCACTTTTTCAAGAAGTCAGCACTTTCAACCCTATCGTGAATCCTGTGGCCCGGCTGCTGAAGGAAAGAAATGCCTCCCCGGGCGGCAGAAAAGCAGGCTTTGGGGCCAGGCCTGGGAAAAGGGGAAGAGACCGGAAAGCGAGCCCTTGTTCCTCGCGCGAGCATCCGGTTGCCACAAGCGTCACGACTCACTTGCAGTGCCAACGCGCCAGCGGGTTCCGTGGGGGGTATCCTCAAGCAGGACCCGCTTCTTTTCCAACTCGTCTCTGATCCGATCACTCTCGGCAAAATTCCTTTCCAGTCTTGCCTGATGGCGAAGCTCGATAAGACGGCCCACTTCCTCTTCGGTCATACCGGTCGAGGTGATTTTGAGTCTCCGTTGTTCCTCGAAAAAGGCCTCGGGATCCCTGGTGAGGAGGCCCAGGACCTTCGCATATTCCGGCAGCGTTGCGGCTGCTCTTTGCGCCAACATGGCATTGGCACCCTTGAGCTTCTTCTGCCCGAACTGGTCGAGGAACCGTTGCAGACGCCGCTGCAACGTGAAGCAATGGCCGAGTGCCAGCGCCGTATTGAAATCATTGTTCATCGCATCTTCAAATGCTCCGGGGAGCCCCAGAACGAGGTCGTAAAGCTCTGGGTCCTGCTTCTGCAGTGCGGCGTCAGCCATCGGCGTCTCTGCCGTCGCGGGAGCACGTTCCTTGACTGCGGCCAGCGTCCCATAAAGCTTCTCCACCCCCCGCTCGGCCTCGGCAACATTTTCGTCGTTGAAATCCACCGGACTGCGATAATGCTTGCTGAGCACGAACAGGCGCAGCACCTCGGGATGGACCTCTTTGAGAAAGTCCCGGATAACCAAAAAATTCCCAAGAGATTTCGACATTTTTTGATTGTTGATGTTGACGAAGCCATTATGCAGCCAGTAGCGGACAAAGGGGACCTCGAAAGCCGCCTCGCTCTGAGCGATCTCATTCTCATGATGCGGGAAGATGAGGTCCTTGCCGCCGCCGTGGATGTCGAAAGTCTCTCCCAGGTAACGCCGGCCCATAGCAGAACATTCAATGTGCCACCCGGGCCGTCCGGGGCCCCAGGGACTGTCCCAGACCGGTTCCCCCGGCTTGCTGCCTTTCCAGAGCACAAAGTCCAGCGGATTGCGCTTGTTGACATCGACCTCAACCCGCGCTCCCGCCATCATCTCTTCGAGCGAACGCCCGGACAATTTCCCATATCCGTTGAAACGCTCCACTTCAAAATAGACGTCGGCGCCGGACTGGTAGGCAATCCCTTTTTCCATCAGCTTTTCGATGATCGCGATCATGGTCGGGATATGGTCGGTTGCCAGCGGCTCCATCGTCGGGCGCAAGATATCCAGCGCATCCATATCCTCATAGAAGGCGGCAATGAAACGATCGGCAATGGTGCGATAATCGGCGCCCACTTCGTTGGCACGACGAATGATTTTGTCGTCGATGTCGGTGAAATTTCTGACGTAAGTCACCTCATAGCCAAGATGGAGGAGGTATCGGTAGATGACGTCAAAAACGATGGCGGATCGCGCATGACCGATATGACAGTAATCATACACCGTGATGCCGCACACATAGAACCTGACCTTTCCCGGATCGAGGGGGATGAAATCCTCTTTCCCTCTGGTCAGAGTATTATAAACACGCAATCCCATGAGTTAGGGTCTCCTCATGTGTTCGATGATTATTGCAGATGTCAGTCCCGCCGACGGATCCCAGCCATTCGATTGCCGCTACAGTATCCACCATCAGGCGTTAAGCATCAAGTGCCCAGTTCAACCACCACTTCTTGTTTTCTCTGCGACCTCTGCGTCTCTGCGGTGAGCACTCATGTCCCTCAGGAGCACCACCGCATAAGCCGCAATCCCCTCTTCCCTCCCGGTGAATCCCAGTCGCTCCGTGGTTGTCGCTTTAACGTTAACGCATGACGGGGAAATATTGCTGGTGTTGGCGATGTTTTCCACCATTCGCGGAATATGCGGGGCGAGGCGGGGCTTTTGCAGCACCAGCGTCGAGTCGATATTTTCGATTTCAAAGCCACGTTCCCTGACCAGAAAGACGGTTCGCTGGAGCAGGATGAGGCTCGAGATGCCTTTGTACGCGGCGTTGGAATCCGGGAAATGGCGCCCGATGTCCCCCAGTGCCGCCGCTCCCAGAAGCGCGTCAGAGATCGCATGCAGGAGCACATCCGCGTCCGAATGTCCAAGCAGCCCATGGGTATGGGGAATCTCCACACCGCCCAAAATCAAGGGGCGATTTTCATCAAAGGCATGAACGTCGTACCCGAATCCTATTCGCATCGTTCACTTCCAAAATCGGCTGCTCGACTGTCGGAAAGGTGATCGGCTTGAGAAGCCTGCACGGAGGCACCCTGCCGACTGGCCCGGCTCAAAAACCACCCCCCCCAGGCGAGGTCCTCCGGGGTGGTGACTTTGATATTCGACCGCTCCCCGGGCACCACCGCGACCGGCAAGCCGAGGCGTTCCACAAAAAACGCATCATCGGTGCCCGAGCAGCCCACCCTTCGCGCTTCCTGGTAGGCGGTCAGGATAATATCCCGGCGAAACACCTGCGGCGTCTGAACGCACCAGATTTCCTCCCGCAGCAGCGTCTCCAGCACCACCTCATCGCGCACGCGCTTCAGGGTATCCGTGGCCGGCAAAGCGGCAATGGCTGCCGCCGCCTTCTGTGCAGCCTTCCAGGTATTTTCGATGAGCGCGAGGGAGACGAAGGGCCTCACCCCGTCATGAATAAGGACCCACCTGCAATCCGGCGGCAACTCCTGCAGGGCATTGAAGACGCTGTCCTGACGTTCCCTCCCGCCAATAATCGCGGTAACGAACATGCGGAGACTTCCGCCCGGCTGCACGGCTGACTCATGGGCAAGAACCCCGTCCGGAAGGATTTCTCCGCCATCCGGCAGGTGCTCTCTCGACAAGTAAACAAATCGGTCGGGATCGCTGCTGCAGTAGTCGCGGAGAAGATTTTCCGTGGCGGTCAAAAAATCCTCTGGGACCGCCACCAGCACTCCCGAAAGGAAGCGTGCCCTCGCCAGCGTTTCAAGGGTGTGCAAGAGGATGGGCTTTCCGGCAATTTCCAGAAATTGCTTTGGCTTGGCCACCCCCATCCGCAGGCCGCGCCCGGCAGCGGGAATGATGGCGCAGGTTTTGGGCATGATGAAACGACCCCGAGTAAAAAAGAGAAGAAAGAAGGAATTTGGAGCAGGCCATAAGCCGGGTTCTGTTCCCTTCGACCGCCAAAATGGCTGAAGAAGGGTGATGATCATTCCTCTAGTCCCGCTGTTACCAGCGGGCTCAAGCAACCTACCCGAGAGCTCGGACGGGCCGCCCTCAAACGCTCTCCTATTTGGTCTTGCTCCGGGTGGGGTTTGCCGAGCTTCCGATGTCACCACCGGAACTGGTGAGCTCTTACCTCACCGTTTCACCCTTACCCTGCGTGTGCAGGGCGGTTTGCTTTCTGTGGCACTTTCCTGCTCGTCACCGAGACTGGGTGTTACCCAGCACCCTGCCCTGCGGAGCCCGGACTTTCCTCCCGTCCCCATAGGGGACCGGCGATCATCTGCCCTGCTCCAAATCCCTCACTGAAATTCCGCATATCATCATCAGATACATGGTGCAGCCTGGAGTAAACAGAAACTATTCCCGGCCTTCAGTCAATGGAGCACATAACAAAGCTGGGGTGAGTTTGCAAGGTTTGAATGGTACTTGTATGATTTCTGCGACCGCATGCGCCTTTTTCAAACCACGAAACACCCGAAAAAATACGGAAACCCCCTGGTAATCCGGATATTCCATGGTAAGGCAGGAAAGAATCAGCTCCGGTATTCCGTGTACTCCGTGTATTCCGTGTGTTCCGTGTGTTCCGTGGTGAGAGACGATATTCTATTCTTGGCCAGGCCTTTGATAGTTTCCTCGGCCGCGTCGGTCAGCTGATTGAGGCGCGTTTCGAGATCGAGACGCGCGGCTTCGAGCTGAGCCGCGGAGATGTCTCTCGCGATCCTCATGGGGGACCCGAAAGCCATGACGATTTGCGAAAAGGGTTTCGCGAGTACGGTGCGATCCCAACTATGGAAGCGCCAACACGGATCGGCGGCCATGCTGACCGGCATCAAAGGCGCCCCCGAATAGCGCGCGAGCAGGAGGATGCCTCGTCTGGGCGATGCGCGGCGGCCCCTGGGAGCCGTCGGCAATGAAGCCGCCTCCGGGAGTACCTTTGATGTGAGAAATCAACTGCTTCAGGGCGGTGCTCCCGCCCTTGCCGGGAGAACCCCGGAAACACCGATATCCGAGCTTCTGAACGACACGCGCCGCCCATTCCCCGTCGCGGCTGCGGCTCACCATGACCAGAGCGCTGTGGCCTCGGAAACGATAGACCACCGTCGGAAAAGCAAAATGCCAGCAAGTTATCAACACCGGATCGCCATGGCGCAGAGCAAACTCTTCATGTTCCCTGCCAACGATGGTAAACTTGCAGGTACGAAAATGCAGCCGGAACAGGGCGGCAGCGAGCGGGGGGACGAAGGGAAGCCGGTCCGGGTGCAACGCATGCTGAGGATCTGGGTTGTTATTCATCTGCTTTTTCTCGCAATCCAACTATTACAGGCAGTTGACAATATCCCGGAAGGGACTTGTTGTGAAAGAAAAAACCCGTATCGCGCTCATCGGTTTTCGCGCCTCAGGCAAGAGCCTGGTGGGGAAGCTCCTCGCCCAGGAGTTGAACCTTTCCTACGTCGACATGGACGAACGATTGGTCGCCGCATCCGGCAGAAGTATTGACCAATGGGTTCAGGATCAGGGCTGGGAATCCTTTCGCAAGGCGGAATCCGAACTCCTGAAAGAGCTTGTCCGGGAGCAGGGTCTTATTGTCGCAACCGGTGGCGGAGTGGTATTGAGCGCCGATAATCGCAAGATCCTCAAAGACCATTTCCTCGTCATCTGGCTCAAAGCCTCACCCGAAACAACCCATGCGCGCATGCGCGGGGACCCCAATACGGAAACAAACCGTCCCGCCTTTACCTCGCTGCCGATACGGGAGGAAATCCGAAAAATCCTCACCGAACGCGCAGGCCTTTATCAGGAAACCGCCCATATTACGCTGGAAACCGACGCTGCGCTCCCCGAGCAATTGGTTTCAAAGATAAAAGACGAGCTCTCGCAACGCCGGGAGGCACATAGCATAAACGTTGATCGGACTAGAATGTAAACACTTTGTAGTCGGGACTTGCCATCATGGTCACCAGCTCGGTAGCCGTAGAAATCCTGGCCCCTTGAATCAATTCTTCAGGTGAAACGAGACGCTTATCAGCGCAGGCTTTGCACACGTGAATGAGGCATTTTTGCGCAACCAGCTTATCCAACATGTCCTTCATGTGCTCCCCGGTGGTGGACCGGATTCCCTCGGCCATGCCCATCTGGGCCCAATGAATGGCGTCATCGATCAGAAAAATTTCCGTATGGTGTCCCTGTTCCGCAGCGATCGCCGCAAACTGCATGGCCCTCGTAGCACCACCCGCCTTCTCAAAACCCTTCGACAAAATAAACAACAGCTTCTGCATGCCTTCCTCCTTGATCGATTTGTTTACCTGACAACAACATCAGATCTCCACGTGATCCCCGGGTTCCGGAAGGATCACGTTAAGATCATCGCATCGTTCGAGCAGCTTCAGAATCTCCTGACAGCGCTCTCTTCGCTCATCCCGCTGCACATGCACGAGGGCCAGCATACCGGCGCCTGCTTCCCGTGCAAAATCGAGGCATTGACGCACCGTACCATGACCCGGCGTAAGAGGGTCCAGCCGAAAGGCCTCATGGACCACCAGGGTGCAGGCGCGGGCCAGGGAGAGCGTTTCCGGGTTAAAGAGTCCATCGCCACTGTAAAAAATGGCATGCTTGCCATCTTCAATGCGGACGGCCAGGTTTCGCTGCCCATGAATGCTCTGTTCAACGCTCCACTCAAGCCCGACGACACGCCCCCTCCGCCCCGGCTCGATTTCGTGAAATACGACCGGGTAGGTGAGCTTTTGGAAAAAACCGGGGTAGGCCAATTCCATGGCCTGGGTTACGATCCTGTCGATACCGGTTTGGCTCACGATCGCCAGGGGTTTGATGCGTTTCATCTCCCACAGCCTCAGGAGCAGGGCCGGTACCCCGAAAAAATGGTCGCCATGATAATGGGAAATCCAGAGCGCGTCCAGGTCTTCCTGGTTGCTTGTCTGCTGCCAGTAAAGCGAGGGCACGGTAAAACCACAGTCCAGCATCACCGATTTTCGCTCGCCGGCCACCTCCGTTTGGACCCACACGGAGGTATTCGGCAGCCTTTCGTCACAGGCTTCGCCCACACCCAGGAAGACTACTTTCATTGGCTCTCTCCCCTGTTTCCCCCGACAGCCCTCGCAAGCACCAGGAAGTCACGAATTGGTTTCGGCTGGTAGGGGCGACAGGCCTGTCGCCCCTACACGATCCGGTTGAATGGTGGCCGAACTGACCAGAAACTTCCACCCGGCTGTACCAGGCCACCCCACCGCGCAAAGACCCTTCAATGATACGATGATCCGTTCCGGAGAGCAATAACGGATAACGCCGATTAATCCGCCGGGACTTCTTGAGGGATTGAGAAAAATCGCCGGAGGTGGTAAACGACTCTCCGATGCACAAACTCCTCATTGCCGCCGGCCGGCTTTCAAGGCGGCCATGGCATGATGACACCGGAAAACCATTGGAGGAACAGATGACGATCATCGAGGGCTTTGAACGGCTTCGGACTCAGGATATTCGTGAGTTAAGAACGCAGGCGCAGCTCTTTCGGCATGTGAAGACCGGCGCGGAACTGCTGTCCCTCATCAACGACGACGACAACAAGGTTTTCGGGATTACCTTCCGAACACCGCCCAAGGATTCCACCGGAGTGGCGCACATTCTGGAGCACTCGGTCCTCTGCGGTTCCCGTAAATACCCGGTTAAAGAACCTTTCGTCGAACTCCTGAAGGGCTCCCTCAAGACCTTTCTCAATGCTTTCACCTATCCCGACAAGACCTGCTATCCGGTAGCCAGTCAGAACGCCCAGGACTTCTACAATCTCATTGATGTTTATCTCGATGCGGTCTTCTACCCCCGGATTTCCCCATTCATCTTTCAGCAGGAAGGCTGGCACCTGGAACTGGACGACCCGGCAGGGACCCTTATCTACAAGGGCGTGGTTTTTAACGAAATGAAAGGCGCCTACTCTTCTCCCGACAATGTGCTCACCGAATACTCCCAGCAGTCGCTGTTTCCCGATACCACCTATGGTCTGGATTCGGGAGGCAACCCGAAGCACATCATCGAGCTGACCTTCGAGCAATTCCAAGCCTTTCACCAAAAATATTACCATCCGTCCAATGCGCGCCTCTATTTCTGCGGCAATGACGATCCCGAGCGGCGCTTGCGGCTGGCGAATGAGTACCTCAAGGATTTCGAGCGCCTGCCCGTTGACTCAGCGGTTGTCTTGCAGCCGCCCCTTACCGCCCCACGGCGCATCATCCGCCCGTACGCCTCAGCGGATACGGACGAGCGGCGAGGGCCGGGCGGTTCGCCGCGGCATGCTCACCGTGAACTGGCTCCTCCCCGAAACCACTGACCCCGAGCTGAACTTTGCCCTTCAGGTGCTGCAGTACATCCTGCTCGGCATGCCGGGCTCCCCCTTGCGCAAGGCACTTATCGACTCCGGCCTTGGCGATGACCTCGCCGGGGTCGGGTTGGAGAGCGAATTGCGCCAGATCTACTTCTCCACCGGTTTGAAAGGCATCCAGCCAGAGGATGCCGACCGCATCGAGGAGCTCATCCTGAAAACCCTGGAAAACCTCGCCACCCAGGGCATCGATCCGCAAACCACGGAAGCCGCGATGAACACCATCGAATTTCGCCTCCGTGAAAACAATACCGGGAGCTTCCCTCGCGGGCTCAACCTCATGCTGCGGGCCTTGACCACCTGGCTGTATGACTCCGACCCGCTGGCCCTGCTGGCTTTTGAAGCACCCTTCGAAGCGCTGAAATCACGCCTGGCTTCGAACTCCCGATGCTTTGAAAACATGATCGCTCGCTTCTTCCTCGAAAACCGTCATCGCACCACCCTTATTCTGGAGCCTGATCCCGAGCTCGCGAGCAAGGAAGAAGGAGCGGAACGGGAGCGCCTGAAGGCTGTCAGAGAGTCCCTGCAACCGGCTCAGCTGCAGGAAGTCATCGCCAATACCCGGGAGCTCAAACGGTTGCAGGAACTGCCGGACCCACCCGAAGCCCTCGCCGCGATCCCGACACTAAACATCGCCGACCTGGATCGAACCAATAAATCCATCCCGCTCGAGCTTCTGGAAAAAGAGGGCGTCCGGACTCTCTATCATGACCTCTTCACCAACGGGATCGTCTACCTGGATGTGGGGTTCAACCTCCAGTGCCTCAAGCAGGAGCACTTACCTTTTGTGCCGCTTTTTGGCCGGGCTCTCGTTGAAATTGGCACGGAGAAGGAGGATTTTGTCGCCCTCACGCAGCGAATCAGCCGAAAAACCGGAGGTATCCGTCCGGAAGTTTTTACCTCGGCATCGAAGACCGATGAGAAGCAGACGTTGTGGTTGTTTTTGCGGGGCAAGAGCATGCTGCCGCAAGTGGAGGACCTCCTTGGGATCCTGCATGATGTCCTGCTCACGGTGCGCCTGGACAATCGCGAACGCTTCCGCCAGATGGTGCTCGAAGAAAAGGCGAGGCAGGAAGAGAAGCTGGTCCCAGGCGGACATCAGATCGTCAACCTGCGGCTGAGGTCGCATTTCAGCGAGGCCGACTGGGCTGCCGAGCAAATGGGCGGAGTGAGCTTTCTCTTGTTCCTGCGCGAGCTCGCCCGCAGGGTCGAGGAAGATTGGCCGGGGGTGCTTGCCATCCTCGAAGAGGTCCGCCGGCTTCTGGTCAGACGAGAAAACATGCTCCTCAATGTTACCGTGGATGAAGCCGGCTGGGCGTCAAGCCGAATCAAAGGTGGCCGCCTTCCTGGGCGGACTGCCCTCGGCGCCGGCCGAGAGGCAATGGTGGTCGCCACATATCCGTCCCGTTTTGAAGGCATGGTCATCCCGGCCCAGGTCAATTACGTCGGGAAGGGCGCTAACCTTTATGACCTGGGTTATCAACTTCCACGGCTCCGCCCAGGTCATTTCCGGCTACCTTCGCACCTCCTGGCTGTGGGAACGAATTCGTGTTCAGGGAGGAGCCTATGGTGCCTTTTCCATGTTTGACCGTTTTTCGGGGACCCTGACCTTCGTCTCCTACCGGGACCCTAATCTGCTCAGCACGCTGGATAATTTTGACCGGTCCGTTGATTTTCTCCGCAACGGCGATCTCAGCGATAATGAGCTCACCAAGGCGATCATCGGCGCCATCGGCCATCTCGATGCCTATCTCCTTCCTGACGCTAAAGGCTTTGTTTCCCTGCTGCGCTATCTCATGGGTGACCCTGAAGAGGATCGCCAGAGAATGCGCGAAGAGGTCCTTGCCACCACCGCTGCCGACTTCAAAGCCTTTGCTGAAGTGCTGGACCGAGTCAGGAGTCAGGGCATTGTAAAGGTGCTTGGCCCGCAGAGTGCCCTTGATGAGTCCAGTGTCAATGACCCCGGCTGGTTGACCACGCTCAAGGTGCTGTAAATTGCATTGGAAAGACGAATATCCGTGATCAAGGCCGCCACTCCCACCGCCAGAGCTCAAGATGCTTTAGATTGCATGGAAAAGATGAATATCGAATATCGAACAAGGAATTTCGAATGATGAAGTTTTCTGTTGTCTTGCCGGGCGATGAAGGATTCTGTCTTTCGAGCAAATCGGTCGCCAGGACCAATCAACCTCTTTTCAAGATCTAAGTACAGCGTCGCAGAAATGAGTGTCCGGATTTCCTTTCGTCATACCCGGCATGTTTTTAGCGCAGCTTCCGCACCTTGCTCGCCGATTTGGCTACCATCACCAGGAATACCGTGGAGGTCGAACGGATCGGCAAGGACCCCGTGACCTTTAAAAAGCTCGCACGCCCCACCGCCGTGCAGCAGCGCGCTTTTCATTTGCTCGGGGTCAAACTCGTAGCGTAGACAGGAACACCCCTGGCGATACATTCGATTTGGAAGCCATATCGCTATATTACGCATTCATATTGATAAAACTTCGGATTAAAGCATAGACCCACACAAACCACACCGCGTCAAAGAAGGCATAATGATAGGTCCTGGTGTCCACCATGTACGTTTCACTCTCGTAGAAGAGGGAGAAGTTCGGAATGAATCGTAGCGTGCGACGAACATATTCGGTGAATTCCTGTCCGTATTTGGCAGCAAGCCTCTGCTCCTCATCGACCACGGCAAGCGGATAGTAGATGAGGAATCCCAGAATCAGGAAAGAGCGTGCGTGGCACGCCCAATTCAACACACAATGGAGAAGCGTATTTCACCGGTATCCGCCTTTCCTTCCCGCAATACTGCTGCTACATGAATGTCAAAAAATACTTCTTGACTTCATACTTCACATTTCTAACTAATCGATTCAATAAAGAAGTGGAAGTTCTTGCAAACTCGCATTGTTTACAGATAAAGTTCTCGGGAGAAGGTTCTCCACAATATATCTGGTTTATCTTCTTGAGTAAAATATTTCCATTCCAAATATCTTCTATTGTATTATGTTTTAAATTGCCGAGTATTTCTTGCTGTGCCATATCATTACAGCAAAGAATAACATCTCCATTAAAACATATAACCATTTTCGCCCAATGGTCGGTTTGGAATACAACCAATTAATGTGTGTGACTTATTAGAAACAATATTATTCAATAGGCCAGCTCTATTGTTAGGTAAATGGCATCCTAACCTTTATTCCTTTGTTATGAAAATAAGACCGTATGTGTTTCGCTTCTCCTTTTGGCCAATGAAATGGTATGCTTTGAATTAGAATCTTGTCTTTTGGATAATGATGAGATAGATAGTCTATATTGTTAAGAGTCTTAGATACTTCTAATCCCATTATTTGGCTATACACATTTGGTGAAATCCCATGAAAACTAATTAGAATAGACCTATTAAATCCCGAATCCTTCAACTGTTCAATTACATTTGGAAATAGCAGAGCCGCATTAGTTTGAATATCAAAATCAAGGCCTGAGTTTATAACATATTTCATCCTATCTAAAGCTATATTAGGATGAACAAATAATTCTCCCATATTACAGAAAAGGACATGTCCTCTAAAATGATTGGCTCTTGATATTTTACTAAAATCATCAATAATCTTTATAAACAGATTTTCATCCATGATCCCCATGGGATTCTTAGTTTTTAGATAATTATAAGGACAAATTATACATTTGGCATTACAATAAGAATGAATATCTATAATAATCTGCTTAGGATATGGATTACGCTTTAGCTGTTCTATGGAAAACCAGTTCACTTTTCCTCAACTCCTAAACGGGACTGTACTGAGGTAGCTTTCTTGAGTGATCACCACTCATTTCAACTCGTCATCTCGTTTTTCTTCCTTAAGCAAACACCATGCGGCCCTCAGGACATCGGCCACCGTAACGGCGGTCATGCAGCGATGGTCTGTGGGGCATTCGGTTTTCAGGCATGGTGCACAGTCGGTTGGTTTCCGGACAATACGGCATGATGGCGCCAGCGGCGAGGTCGTGGTGTGATCCGTGGACCCGAAGATGGCGACGATCGGCACCCCAAAGGCCGCCGCCACGTGCATCGGCCCTGAATCGTTGGTCACCCGAAGGCGGCATTGCGAGAGCAGGGCCATGAGCTGCCGGGCGGATGTTCTTCCCGCAAGGTTAAGAGGCCGCTGCCGCATGTTCGCTGCAACCTCCTCGGCAATCAAGCCTTCGTCCGGTCCCCCGATGATGAGGATACGCAAGGAAAACTCGTCCGCAATGCTATCCGCTACCACGGCAAAGCGCTCGGGGAACCAACGCTTGGCAGACCCATCGGGTGCTCCAGGATTAATCGTCACCCACTTCCAGTCGGCAAGCCGCTCCCTGGCCCAGGCCAGTTCTTCTTCGGTGCAGCGCAACCGGAGGCATCCGTTTCCGCCTTGCAGCCCCAGACCGTCCAGCATGTTGAGATAGTAATCCGTATGATGGAACCGGCGCGCCTCTCGCCAGCCTCGCACCTTGTGTGTCAGAAGAAAACCCCTGCAATCGGTGGTGTAGCCGGCGCGCCGCGAAATCCCTGCAAGGGTGGTCATGATCGCTGCCGCGATGGCGTTCTGAAAAAGGATGGCCAAGTCGAACCGTTCTTTTCGGATTTCTCCACAGAAGCGGAGGAGACCTCAGAGTCCATGGTGCGCTCCCTTTTTGTCGTACACCAGAAAGCGATTGCAATCGGGATGATAGCGCAACAGCTCGGCCACCGTCGGGTTAGCGACGACAACAATTTCGGCATGAGGAAATGCCGTCGTCACTCTGCCCATGGCAGGAGTGGTCATGACCGCATCGCCAATCCAATTCGTCGAGCGAACGAATATTTTCCTGATGTTCTGCGAATCCAAAGCTTTCATCTTAAGGTTTCAGCAGCACCCACTTGCCATTTTCAACTTTGACCATGACGAGGGAATCCGTCCCCAGTCCATTGTGATCCTTGGAGGTTAGATTATGGATGCCGCTGACGCCTACATAGCCCTTGGTTTGCTCGATAGCATTCCGGAGGGCTTCCGGTTCCATACCGACCTGGCGCATGGCATTTGCCAGAAGGTAGATCGCATCCCGGGCATACCCCGAGTGGGTGTTGATCGGATATCGTTGATCATAATGATACACGTCTTTGTAAAGAGTCAAAAAGTCTTTAATGACCGTGTTCTGCGGGTCGCTGCCCAGGAGTTGATCCACCACCATAAGTTTCGTACAAGGCATGATGCTTCCTTCGGCAGCATCGCCGGCAAGCTCGAGCTGATAGGAAATTGCTTTTTCGAGGTTTGCTCGGTAGCAGGTGTTGTCGATAATGTCAAGGCCATTTTTGTACCGATTTCTTCGTGAGTGTGATGACAAGAACCACCACGGTGTGACACCGTGGTGGTCGGAATGATAAGCAGGGCGACGCACATTGAACCTCGGGGCACGTATTTCTTTGTTTGTGGAGGGCTTGCAAGAGGGTATTTGCCCCGGTTTGAGGGCAAACTGTCCTGTGCTAGCCGGTGGGGGATCCCTCCAGCGACGGAGTTTAGTGGTAGACGAAGCCGGGCTCCTCATATCCGGGCCAGCCGTCGTCAAAATCATCGAGGACAACCGGCCCATCTCCTGGCGCTTTCGATTTGTACCCCAGTGAGGACCCGGGTGCTGCTTCCATAGGCCCCAGGTGGCGGAGGATGCGTTCTATGACGTCGGGTTCATGAATAAAGTTGACGACTTTCATCTCATGGCCGCATCGAGGACAACTGAGAGGGTCAACTTCCCAGATCTTTTTGATGAGCTCTCGCCAGGTTTTAGACGGCACTCGCCGCGACCGGTGCTCGGAAACATCCAACACCGTCACCTCGGGACTCACCACCGAAGACGCCGGCTCATCACCGGGCCTGAAGAGCCCGGCCTTGATTCTTTCTCCCCTGCTTCTACTTGAGTGCCAACGGCGGTAGTACCTTACCATCTGAAGCTTGTCCCGGACCCCGATTCGGGAATGTTTGTCGGGAATATGCTGAGTGATTGCGGCGATGAATTCCTCGGTGTGAAAGATTTGGAAGTTTTTCTTGTTGCTCCCATGGGTTATCGCTGACCGGTAAACGACCTTGCCGGTATCCTCGATATAGGTAATCCCGGATCGGAGTCCGGGACAAGCCTTCTGTTCGGAAAAGGCGTTTCGCCGGATGTATTCCGCCAGGGCTTTCTGACCGTCCCGGTCGTCTCTGGCTATCTGATTTCCGGCATGGACGCTGAAACCGCTGTGGCGCCAGGCCATGAGTTTTTCGATAAACCCGTCGGTTATTCTACCCTCAGCCTTTAAGCATGGCCAGGACCTTGGAGCGGAAGATCTCTTCGAGCTCTTTCAAATCTCTTTTTCCGACTTCAAAGCCTTCACTCAAGGTGCTGTAAATTGCATGGAGAAAACGAACATCGAATATCGAACAAGGAATTTCGAATGATGAAGTAAGAGCTGGTTCCCAAGCTCCGGCTTGGGAACCCGTCGGCCTTCGAGCTCAGGCTTCGTTGGGCTGCTTGCGTTCCCAAGCTGGAGCCTGGGAACGAGCCAAGCTTCTGCCATTCGAACAACTTGAACGACAAAACCAATCAACCCCTTGTCAAGATCAAGTCCCTATTTCCCTTCGATATTCTGCGGTTCCTTGTTCGATATTCGATATTCTTCAGGTTAGTCCTTATGCCTTCAGTCTTCTGAGAAAGGGGTAAGGACCGGAAAACCGCCTTGGCTTGATGCCTATGCTGCCGCCCGCCCTGCTAGGCCAGCGTGTAGGCGATGGCAAGGCTGGTGTATGCGGCCACTTGCTCCTTTTGCCATGGTTCCGGATAGCCGAGCTCGGCAGCCATGATCCCGGCCACCGCCGGGGCGGCTTCGATGCTCGCCCTGGCGTCCAGCAGCAGGGCGCGGGTCCTGCGAGCCAGCACATCCTCCACCGTTCGAGCCATCTCCTCCCGAACGGCCCAAACGACCTCAGCTCGCAGGTAGGGCAGCGCTTCGTGCAGTTTTTGCCCGAGACCGGGGTCCTTTTCGATGAACCCGTGAATGAGGCGTGCATCGGAGCCGTAGACATGGAGGGGGTCGGTTTGGTCGATATTCTCGAGGGCACCGTGAATGCGCAGATTTTTCGTCAGGCAGGGGCGATCTTCGAGTCCTCCCACCAACAAGGCGTGGTCGACCGCTTCTTCACCCATCTTGCGGTACGTGGTCCATTTGCCGCCGGTGATGGTTACCAGACCCGATTTTGACACCAGGAGAACATGATCTCTGGCAATCAATGCCGTCGGCTGGTTGTAGCCGGGATTTACCAACGGCCGCAAGCCGGCAAAGACACTTCGCACATCCTCCCGCTGCGGCACCTTGGTCAAATATTTGGCGGCGTGACTCAAGATAAACGCGATTTCCTCTTCCTTGGCAAGCGGTTCCAGGGAAGGTTCGGGAACGAGAGTGTCCGTGGTGCCAACGATGACTTTGCCATGCCAGGGGACCGCGAATAAGACCCGGCCGTCCACCGTCTGGGGGACCATGACCGCGGTGACTCCCGGGAGAAATTCCTTGTCCAGGACGAGGTGTATTCCCTGGCTTGGAGCGATGATTCTCTCGGCGTCGGGATCGTCCATCCGGAGCACGCTGTCGGTGAATACACCGGTCGCATTGATCACTGCTCTGCCATGGATTTCGTACGCTTTCCCGGTTTCCATATCCATTGCGCATACGCCGTTGATCATGGGCCCCGTTTTCATCAGGCCCGTAACCCTCATGTAGTTGATCACGAGGGCACCGAAGTCGACAGCCGTCTGAGCCAGACTGATGGCGAGTCGGGAGTCGTCAAATTGACCGTCATGATAGACCACGCCGCCGCGCAGTCCTTCCTCCTTAAGCGTAGGGATACGCTTCAAGGTTTCTTCTCTGGAAAGTCTTGCCGAGGGACCAAGCCCGAACTTCCCCGCGAGCAGATCATATACCTTCAACCCCGCCCCATAGAACGGCCCGTCCCACCACTCATAATTCGGCACCAGGAAAGTCTGGTTCATCACCAGATGCGGTGCGTTTTGCATCAGCAGGCCTCGTTCGTGAAGCGCTTCGAGGACCAGGGAGATATTGCCCTGCCGGAGGTACCGCACCCCGCCGTGAACCAGCTTGGTGCTGCGGCTCGAAGTGCCTTTGGCAAAATCATGCTGCTCGAGCAGCAGGGTCTTATAGCCCCGCGACGCCGCATCGACCGCAGCACCCATGCCAGTGGCGCCGCCGCCGATAATAATGATGTCCCAGTTTTCCCGTTCAGCCTCTAATCGAGTGATCAGTTCAGCGCGATCCATGTGGTCCTCTCAGCATTGCAGTCTGTTCGCAGGATGGTCTGCAACCCGCTGCCGAAATTGCGTCCCATCCCATGGGCCCGCCTGCCCCAAACACCCTCGGCAGATTGCCCGGTGCGGATGAATTCAGCCCCAAACTACTGCAGATCCTAAACCGTGTCTGACAAGATCCCTTCCTCATCCCTTCACAGGCTTCCCATTGCGGTAACGGTTTCCAATTTTAACAAAGACTCGCGCGCGTCTTATCGACGGTCAAGGAAAGATTATCAAAAAATATCGCGCAGCGAAACATGGCAGTTCGTATAGTAATGTATAACCATATGATATATCAATTATTATAAGATAAATTGTGATCAAATGCCGGGCTGTTGACGACCGCGGTCTTGGGTTTCTAAAATGATTCCTAATATGCTACATTTGCCGCGCGATCTTAAAAGGGGAGTCGCCGGATGTCATTTCATGACAGTCCGAATGGATCACAGGATTTCATCGCAGGGGTCTGAGGAAGTCTATGAGAGAGAAGAAACGGGTTCTGATCGCCGAGGATCACACGATCTTGAGGGAGGGATTAAGGATGCTGCTTGCTTCCAATCCCTCTCTGGAAGTTGCCGGAGAAGCTCAGGACGGCCTGGAGGCCATACACCACGCTGAATCCCTGAAGCCGCATCTGATTTTGATGGATCTTTCCATGCCCAAGATGAGCGGCATGGACGCGATCAAGGAAATAAAGAGACATTGCCCCGAAGCCAAGATCCTGGTGCTCACCGTGCACCGCACCGAAGAATACATCCTCGCCGCTCTCAAAGCCGGTGCGGATGGATATGTGTTGAAAGATGCCACCCACAGCGAACTCATGCTTGCCATCGACTGTGTACTGTCCGGGAAGTGTTATCTCAGTCCGGGAATTTCGGAGAAGGTCATCGAAGGATACCTGGAGGGAAGGAAGACATTAAAGACACACTCTCCCTGGGATACCCTCACGCAGCGCGAACAGGAAGTTCTTAAGATGGTTGCAGAGGGGCACAAGAACAAAGACATTGCCGACTATTTGTGCATCAGCGTGAAAACGGTCGAAAAGCACCGGGCCAACCTCATGAAGAAACTGGATCTGCACAGCGTTTCCGCCTTGACGGCTTTCGCCATGGAAAAGGGGCTGATCACCAAGTAGCGCTTCCCGCATGGCGCTGGGCTGTTGGTGCGTCTTTTTTCAGGTGCTTTTCAGTTCCCACCCGGCCAGCCGATACAGGCCATGGAAATGGTGTACCGGACCGTGCCCTTTTCCTATCGCAATTCCGTGCCGGATGGCAGCGGTTATATACATCTTGGCGTGCGCCACCGCATCTTCAACGCCGAGGCCGCGCGCCAGCCCTGCGGCAATGGCTGAGGCAAAGGTACATCCCGTCCCGTGGGTATGGGGTGTGTCGTAGCGCAGATTGGTATATTCGCGGAACCTGATGCCATCAAAAAGAAGGTCGAGTGGCGTTCCCGGAAGGTGCCCTCCTTTGATCACGACATATCGAGGGCCGAAAGCTTTGATCGCGCGGGCCGCCTCTTTCATCGCTTCCAGGTCGTTCACCTCCCGACCGATCAACGCCGCAGCCTCATGGAGATTGGGCGTAACCACCAGGGCCAGCGGCAACAATTCTTTTGCCATGGCTTCGACGGCATCCGCGCGCAGTAACCTGTCTCCTCCTTTGGCGACCATTACGGGGTCGACGACAATCCTTTCGAGACCCAGCTCTTTCAAGTCCTTTGCAACCTGCGAGATAATGGCGGCATTGGCGAGCATGCCCGTCTTGACCGCATCAACACCAATATCTTCGACAACCGCTCGGACCTGCAAGGAAACAAACTCCGGAGCAACTTCCACAATCCCCCGGACGCCAACCGTGTTCTGTGCGGTCAAAGCCGCAACGGCGCTCATTCCATAAACACCGAGGGCAGCAAAGGTCTTGAGGTCCGCCTGGATGCCCGCTCCCCCACCCGAATCCGATCCGGCAATGGTCAACGCCCGTGGAATTTTCAGCATTTTGCCTCCGTCACTCCTCATGGTATTGGCTGTTAGCTCTTAGCTATTGGCTCTTGGCTCTTGGTTTATCCTTGCTTAGCTTGTGTTCATCCGGAAACTGCACATGTTTGAGTTCGGACTGTAGGGGAGGGGTTTATCCCCTCCCGAAATGCACCGGATTTATTGATCATTTCGGGCGGGCGTAAAGCCCGCCCCTACGCAACAGGTAAATTTCCGGATGGAAACCAGCATGAGAACTTTAACTTCTAAAATCCGCAAAGAGGCGCGGAGATTGCGGAGAAAGGCATCTGGCAGGAGTCTCTGCGTTCTCTGCGGCGCTGCGCAAAAATGAAATATTTAAACCTTCAAGAGCATAGTTATTGGGCATTGGCAATCGCCTTCAGCGGCTCGCAGCGGCGAAATGGTCCCACCCCGCGGGTCCTTGAGGCAACGCCGTTTTCCTTCCATCTTCAAGGCAGAGTTGGATGCCTTCGGCTTCGTCCACAACCCTGCCAACAACATGACACTCGGTCCCTGTCCGCTCTTTCAGGATGTTCCGGATTTTATCGGCAGACTCGGGTGATGCCGTAAAAAGGAGTTCGTAGTCCTCGCCACCGGACAGGGCCCACCTGGAAACATCCTGCCCGGCAGCCTGCGCCGCTTCCCTGGCGGCGGCACTGATCGGCAGCTTCCCCAGTCGGATCTCGGCCCCGACCCGGCTTGCCCGGCAGATGTGCCCGATATCGCTGAGCAGCCCGTCGCTGACATCCACCAGCGCGTGCGCCAGGGCGGATTTGCCCAACTCCTGCCCCTCCCGAAGGCGCGGCTGAGGGGTCAGATGCCTTTGTTCAAGTTGTTTTCGGGTATCTTCCGCGACGTTCAATTCCGGCCGTCGGATCAGCTCCAGACCGGCCCTGGAATCACCCAGCCAGCCGGTTACCAGAATCAGGTCTCCTTTGCAAGCTCCGCTGCGCAGCAACAGGTGGTCGGGCGCAACCTTCCCCAGCAGGCAAAGGTCGACCACAATGTTCCGCTCAATCCGGCTGAGGTTTCCTCCGACAATGACGGCGCCGGCAAGGCTGAGCTGTTCATGCATCCCTGCGTAAAGCGCGTCGACAAAGCCCGGATCAAGGTCCTCAGGCAGCGCCAGCGACACCAAAGCCCACAGAGGGGTCCCCGCCATGGCTGCGATGTCACTCACGTTGATCGCGGCAATCCTTCGACCCAGTTGATAAGGAGAAATGACGATGCGAGAAAAATGCACATTTTCGACCTGCGCATCGCAGGTGGCCAAAAGGTATTCCGCAGCGGAAGTCTTCAGCACCGCCACATCATCCCCGATCCCCACAATCACTTCCGCAGGCGGATGAGGCAAGGCGTTCTTGATGCGCTGGATAAGGCCGAATTCTCCGAGCTGACTTATCTGCATCCGGCATGCTCCCCTTCTGCCCGCGCCGCCCGCGCCAACCGCTTCAGCTCCCGTGCCGCCTGTTCGGGGTCGGGCGCCCCCAGGACCGCCGAAATGACGCAGACCCCATGCACCCCCGCGCGCATGACCGCGGCAACATTGGTGCGATTGATACCACCAATGGCCACTACCGGCAGCGGCGACCGTCCCGCGAGCGCCCTCACCCGTTCCAGGCCGAGGGGTTCTTCGTGGTCGGGCTTCGTGGGAGTGGCAAAAACGGGAGACAGGGAGAGGTAATCAGCACCCTCGTTTACTGCATCATCCATGGTCCTGGTATCCTGGATGGAGACCCCCAGGAGTTTTTCCCTGCCGAGCAATCTTCTTGCCAACCGCACGGGCATGTCATTCTGGCCCAGATGGACGCCGTCAGCATCCACGGCGAGGGCGACATCGAGTCGGTCGTTGACGAAAAAGACCGCCCCCAACTGTCGGCAAACCCGTTGCAGGATGGCTGCTGATTCCACCATCAGGCGGGTGTTGAGGCTCTTTTCCCGGTATTGAACCACGCCGGCCCCGCCGCGAATGGCCGCGGCTACGACCTCGGACAGTGGACGGTGACCGACCAACCGCGAATCGGTAACCAGGTAAAGGGTCCAATCGACTGCACCCCATTTCATCACTGATGTCACCTCGGTGCGATGGTATTATTTCTTGGTCGGGAGAATAATCGTCGTCAATCTCCAGAGTCAGCCAGTGGACAAATTCTTTCGGCTGACCGTCATCCAACTGGCGCGCTATATTTCGGGTCGACTCCCAGTTCTTCAATATCGGTGGTCACATCCCCTTTGATAGCCCTGATTTGGTCGATCCCACGTCCTACCACCGGCCTCCTGGAAGCGTAGGCAAGCGCCGTGTCTTCAGAAATAAGTCCGGTTTGGTAAAGCTCAAGGACATAACTATCAAACGTGGTCCACCCGAAAGGCTTGGCCTTTTCCTGAATATCGTAAAAAGTCTTGCCTTCAGATTCACCGTTGAGAATGACTTCCTTGACGCGGAGGCTGGTTCCCATAATCTCAAAAGCCGCTACGCGACCACCGCCAACTTTCGGTAGAAGGCGCTGACAGACCACCCAGCGCAAGGAGTCCGCCAGCCTGATGCGGACCAGGCGTTCTTCCTCCAACTCGAACATACCGACAACCCGGTTGACGGACTGGCCGGCATCGACCGTATGCAGAGTGGTAAGCACGAGATGGCCGGTTTCCGCAGCGCTCAACCCAATCTCTACGGTCTCCCGGTCACGCATTTCCCCCACCAGGATGACCTTCGGCGCCTGCCGAAGCGCTGCTCTCAGACCATTGGCAAAGGTATCGAAATCCAGGCCCAGCTCCCTCTGGTTGAAGGTCGCCCTCCAGTGAGGATGGACGTATTCCACGGGGTCCTCGAGGGTAATTACATGCACCGGCCGCTGGCGATTGATCTCGTCGAGGATGGCGGCAATCGTTGTCGTCTTGCCGCTCCCGGTGGCGCCCGTTACCAGGACGATACCATTCTTCTCCTCCGCAATCTGCTTGAGGACTCGCGGTAAATCGAGCGCTTCGATGGTGGGTATCACCGTTGGAAGCTGCCTCATTGCAATGGACAACGTGCCGCGCTGGGAAAAAATATTGACCCGGAAGCGCGCCCGGCCGGGCAGATGGTAGGATAGATCGCACGAACCATGGGTGAGAAGGTGTTGAATATTGCGCCGATCCCTGCCAAGGAGATTCAGCGCGATCGTCTCCGTCTGAAACGGCATCAACTCCGGCAGGCCCAGGTCTTCACCGACAGGTCGGAGTACGCCGTCCACCTCAGCCTGAGGAGGCTTCCCGACGGTAAAATTGATGTCCGAGAGCTGAGGGTATTCATTAAGGATGCGCGTGAGGAGGTTTTCCAGTTCTTTCTGTCGCATGGCTTTTCTCTCATTGACCTCGGGGAACGGTAAACCTGTAAGAACCCTCTCGGTGACAACCTAAACCTCGGTGAAATCCGCCGGGGGTTCTTTCAAATAGGTTTTGAATCTTTCCTTGTCGACGCATTTCATATAGGCCTCTTCGGCACTGATTTTTCCTGCCTGCAAATAGGCAGCAATGCCGTCATCCAGGGTCTGCATGCCGTATTTTTTCCCGGTTTGCATGGCCGAGAGGATTTGATGGGATTTACTGTCGCGAATCATCGCCCGGACGGCATGGGTGGCAACCAGGATCTCCAATACGGCAACTCGCCCCTTCACATCGATGCGCTTGAACAGCGCCTGAGAAATGATTGATCGAAGACTATCCGCCAGGGTGGAACGAATCTGGGCCTGTTCTCCCTCCGGGAAGACCTCGATGACGCGATCCACGGTCTTTACCGCACCGGAGGTGTGCAGGGTCGAAAAGACCAGATGGCCCGTATTGGCTGCTTCGATGGCCAGACGGATGGTCTCGAGGTCCCGCATTTCTCCTACCAGAATGATATCAGGGTCTTCACGCAGAACAGCGCGCAGGGCGGCGGCGAAGGAACGGGTGTGAGTGCCGACCTCGCGGTGATTGATCACGCAGTTTTTGCTCGCGTGAACAAATTCAATCGGGTCCTCGATGGTAATAATATGATCCTTGCGCCTCCGGTTGATTTCATCGATGATCGCAGCGAGGGTTGTTGATTTCCCGCTCCCCGTTGGGCCGGTGACCAGAACAAGGCCTCTCGGGAGCATTGCCAACCTGCTGATGACCGAGGGCAGGTTCAGTTGCTCTATCGTGAGAATGTCACTCGGGATCTCACGGAATACCGCACCGATACCATTCTTTTGCAGGAAGTAATTCGCGCGATATCGCGCTAATCCCGGGATGTCATAAGAAAAGTCCAGATCTCCCGTCTCTTCGAAGATCTTGATCTTCTCCTCCGGGGTGATCTCATAGAGCATGGCGCGCAAATCGTTGTCGTCGAGCACCTTGAACTTCACCCGTTCAAGATCGCCCCTGATTCGCACCACCGGTTGCTGACCGGAAACGAGATGAAGATCCGATCCCTTTTGCTCGTGCAATAGTCTAAAAAAAGCGTCTATCCGTGCCATCAAGCTCTCTCAAGATCGATCATACGGTTCAAAATTCCAGGTTTACCCAGTGCTTGTGCCTTTCATCCAGGCGCCGGAGTCCAGCCTGTTGGGCAGCCTCAAGAGCTTCTTCAAACTCCTGGTGGGTGATGCGTCGTGCCAGAAGCGGTTTGCCGCGAGCCTCACCACAAGCATGGTACTGATCCATGATATTCAGGTAAGTGCCCCGCGAGATGTCATTGGCGATAAAGTTCACGATGGCAGCCGTCCCGGCGAGACGGTTGGGCATGACCAAATGCCGCACCAGGAGGCCCCGTTCCGCAACACCGGCGGCATCGAGCTCCAAATCGCCCACCTGGCGGTGCATTTCGCGGAGGGCGTTGCGTGCTCGTTCGGGGTAGTCCGGAGCATCGCACAATCTCGGTGGCTACGGCCGTGTCCCAGAATTTGAAATCGGGCATGTAGATATCCACAATACCGTCCAACAGCTTCAGAGCGGAAGCCCGCTCATAGCCACCGCAATTATATACCAAGGGAATGGAGAGCCCCATTTCAACAGCCGGGGGAAGGGCCTCCAGGATCTGGGCCAGCACATGAGAAGGTGTAACAAAATTGATATTATGGCACCCCTGCTGCTGGAGATGAACCATGATGCGGGCCAATTCCTTCGCCGATACGGGGACGCCCTGACCGCCATGGCTGATATCGTAGTTCTGACAGAAAATGCAGTAGAGATTGCAGTGGGAGAAGAAAATCGTTCCCGATCCCCTCCTCCCCACCAGTGGTTTCTCTTCTCCAAAGTGCGGCCCATAGCTCGCCACCACTGCCTGGCGCCCGGTGCGACAATATCCCATTTCTCCCTCGAGGCGGTCCACTTTGCAGAACCTCGGGCAGAGGGTACATCGCTTCAACCAGCGCAGGCTCCGGCGGATCTTTTCTTCCAGCCGGCCGGAACGGTATGCCTCAAGATAAGCCGCCGACACGAGCGACTCCTTAAATCTGACAAGGCTTCTTTCGAGAGGATGGTGACCTCTATTTCGCCCTGAAGTGCGTTCTTGAATTTCACCGCATCAGCTTCCGAGCCGACAATGGCCCCGTAGTGCATGGGGATGGCCAGACCGGGCTTGATGGCACGAGCCGCCTGGATCGCTTCCTCGGCGGTCATCACGTAGGTGCCGGAAACCGGGAGGAAGGCGACATCGACGTGGAGGTCCTTCATCTCCGGGATGAAGTCCGTATCGCCGGCGTGATAGTACCGAACACCATCCAGAGTTACCACGAAAGAGAGCATGGCGGCCTTTTTCGGATGAAAATCCTTGTTCGTATTGTACGCAGGCCCCACCTCCAGATCCACGCCCTTCACCTTGAGAGTGTCGCCGGGAGCCACAACCCGAACATCTCCCCGGAGTTTTTTCGCCGATACCGCATCCGTCACAATGGTGGTCTCTTTCCGTTGAATCTTCGCCACATCCTCCGGGGAGCAGTGGTCGAAATGTTCGTGGGTGATCAAAATGAGATCGGCCGGTCGTTTCGTGCTGATCTGGAAGGGATCGATACAGACCTCGATGCTTCCCTCAAGCCAAATGGTATCGTGCCCCAACCAGTGGATCTTTTTGATGATCTCTTCGGTCTTCATGGTCATCCTCTCATTTCTGCCGGACTTTCCTGCCCTGAGAAGGCGTCATCCTATCATGAACCTCTTGCCTTGCCCACGCTAACCCTTTTGAGTTAATCTGATTTCCGATTACAGGGAGGACAGAGGATTGTCAAGGTCCGCCGTGACTTTTCTGCCGGGGATGGGGAGTGGCCGGGCCGGGCTACGATAATCTCCCTGAAGAAATGGATTAAACTTGTTAGACTGAGAATCTTCATTTTGGTAGGCTGAATCATTAACCGCAGAGCACGCTGAGATCGCAGAGAAACCAAAATATTTCAAGACAAAATCTCTCTGCGTACTCTGCGCTCTCCGCGGTAGAAAAAGAAACTTTTCATCCTTAACGAGTATTGGGCCGTGATGTCAACCGCGCGCAAGGCAGTGCATTGCTGACGCACGACTTTAAAAATCGAGGTCCGGGCATCGATTTTCGAGCAGTTCGGACGCCGTCCCACTGGTTGGCAGATGCAAATTATATAGAGTGTCAGGCCCCAGGTCATTCCATGGCTCCCGATGCTGAGGTTTTCTGCCGCTCCGAGCATAATTCCCCTTTTCCCCCTGGTTGGGGGCCATTTAGATTATGCTGACTGCCTGTGTGCTATATCAGCCGGAGCTGATATGGGGCAGCAAGGCGTTCCTCGATCCATGCGCGATCCAGCCATGGGCTGGCCATGGTTTGGCGAACAAAGGAGATTAGACCTCTAATCCCCGTCTCTTTAACGATTTTGGCAAGCCTCTCCGAGTACCGGGCCATGATGTTGAAAATGTGGCCCAGTTGCATCAGGTAATGGTATCCCCTCATGGCATTCCAGTTATATGCAAAGCAGTGTTCGTACTGATAACCATGATGTTTCTCTACCAGAAAACCTGTCTCTATGGTCCACCGAGAGCGGGCGCCCAAATTGCATCGCTCGTGGAGGTTGCTCCTGTTGAGAGGTTCGCTGGATATCCACAGATGCCGACCCTTCTTTTCAACAACCCGTGTGCCCCCTTTCTCGATCTCCTGCCAGGTCTCTACGCATTCGACCACATGAATGGTCTCTATCTTTTTCCCATTCGGTCCAAAGCCGTACTCGATATCATTCGCCCATCGAAAATGCTGCCTTCTGTTGCCCCATGTACGGGTATACCGATTCTTGGGCTCCAGTTCGCTTATGGCTTCAAATTCACCATGCACGCTCGGTAAACTCTTGTCCTGCAAAACGATCATGTATTGCCATTTGTGTTCTCGGCAAAACTCCATCACGGGCCCATTGGCGTAAAGACCATCCAGAAAAACAATGATCCGCAGAGCAGGAAATGCCTCCTTGAGCCGTCGACCCAGCCGGTAGAATCCCTTTAGCTCACAGTCCTGTTTACTGTCACCGGTATCGCCTGCTGTGAAGCTCAGAAACTCGCTCATCAAAGGAATGCTCATTCCGTCTCTGAAAGCCAGACTGGCCTGCAAAACGTAAACATAATACTGAACATGTTGAGACTCGTCCTTCCCAACCGTACGCTGCATACACTCTTCATCCCACAGCCAATCGCGAGCCAGCTTCTGCGTACCATCTATCGCTATCGGGTAACAATTCTCGATCAAATACCGGCGAAACTTCTTCTGCCTGATCCATTCCCGGATCAGCTCGATCTGCGCGCTCTCGATCTCCCCTACATCAAGCTCCCACAAGAGACGTTTCAGCGTATCATGATGGGGCACCTCCTCAAGTTCCGGAAAGATCAGTTTCAGGTTCTCCCAAAACATCGGGCGGGTCATTTCTCTGTTGGCCTCGCGAGACGAGCTCATCTGCAATACAAACACCAATATCCCGTAGATCAACAGGACCGTAAGCTTATGCTTCGTCTTTTTGGGGTTTCTGGGCTCCGGAATCTTCGACAGTCGCCCCAGAAGTACTGGCAACTTGGCGCGAAATACCTTCAATTGCTCCCATACCGCCTCGTTACGCGCGCTATGTTCCTCCCCCACGTCCTGGTATGCGCACTTGTGATTCGCGATCGTTGAGTGCGAGGAACCCTGCAATCCCTTCCCTTTCTGCTCCTCACGCAAGGCCTTCTGGGCTCGCTTCCTCTCCTTCCTTTGCGCTTTGATCTCTTCCCGATTCGGACGACGGCTGGGTTTGCTCATGGTTTGCCCTCCCAACCGTTATCTATGAACATAGAACCGTGCGGAAATCGTCAACAAGTGGCTTAACAAAGATCTTCTTGGGACTCGTTGTGTAGCTCTTGCCCTTGCGGATAAGCCCTTCCCCGGTTGTCATCCCAACATATTGCCAGTTTGCCGCCCGGTAACATGTCCCAGCATAGTACTGAGGATCTACAAACGTCTCCACCAATACCGGGCGATAACTCCACCTCTCCTCCCAATCCGCCCTTATCCGCCTTATGGCCTGACCCAATACGTGACTTGCCAAATATTTAACCTTCACCCATGGAAAAATCACAAATCGCGTATTGTTCACTACCCAGCCAAGATTCCTCAGTCGCGTGCTTGCGCTCCAACCGATCCAACGATCCCGCTCTCCTAATGACTTCGCGGCTCCAGCAAACAACAGACAGCCCAACCTACCACGCTCGCTCTCTACAAAATACCGTGCAAAACAACCAAATGGCCGCTTGTAACCAAGGTAGTGGTACCGGTTCACATATTCATTCCAAAGCTCCGTCTCCTGCCTTTCTCTTACCACCTCCAGGCGAACACGTCCCACCTCTCTGATACCACCTTCTATCGCTGGCTGGAGCCCTGTCCTCTCCGTCAAACACGGCTTCCTCGATCCCTTCCGTGAACTTACCTGCTTTGAAGGCACCTTCAAAAAACCCTGCGATTCCAGTCTTTCCAAAAGCTTCAAGCAGGCATTGGCCTTGGGACTCCCGGAGGCACTATGCCATCCTAAATGCTCACATATCGTCACTAACAGTTCTTCACGACTCAACCTCCAAAACGTCGCAACCGTCTCACTGATTTCCTCTATCTCTCTAATGCTGATTTCCCGTCCGCACTGGATCAATTCATTCCCTTGCCGCTGATGCATAGCGCTATTCCTCCTGTTCAACCCGGAATCGTTCCACGCTATACTATCAAAGGGCGCTTCTCGTGTCTACTCCTTTGTTGCGACAAATTATTTCTCTTCATCCCTCCAAAACCATATCTCACCGCAATGCGCTGACTTGTGCGTCAGCACTGAAGGCAGTGAGGGGCCATTCGACGTGATTCAACGCTTCCTGGATACGCTGCTCAAGCGTCGATGGCAGGGTTTCAAAGTCATTCACCATGAGGTTCTCCCTGCCCGTGAGGCGATTTACGGCGCGCTTCAGGACCCGCTCCCGGAGAGCCTCCAGCAATCCCTGCCGAGACTTGGCATTACCAGGCTTTACCGTCATCAAACACGGGCCCTCGAAATCATCCGTTCAGGCCGTCACCTCGCCGTCGCTTCCCCTACCGCAAGCGGGAAGTCTCTCATTTACAATCTGGCGGTCGCCGAAGCGCTCATCAAAGACCATGAACAGCGGGCGCTGTATCTTTTCCCGATCAAGGCCCTGAGTCGCGATCAGCTGGAAGCCTTGAACACTTTTTTCGAGGCCCTTCGTGCGGAACAGGATCGCGTTCTCTTCCGCGCCGCAGTCTACGACGGCGACACCACCCCCTATCAGCGAACCAAGATACGCAACAATCACCCGCACATCCTGCTCACTAATCCCGACATGCTCCATTATGCCCTGCTGCCTTACCACGCCAAGTGGGAACTGTTCTGGAAGAAGCTGCGTTTCGTCATTATCGATGAAATGCACACCTATCGCGGCATCTTTGGGAGCCACGTCGCCCAGGTACTTCGGCGCCTCGACAGGATTTGCCGCTTCTATGGCAGCACCCCGCAGTTCATCCTCCTTTCCGCAACCATCGCCAACCCGCAGGAACTTGCGCAGCAGCTCATCGGCAAGCAGTCCAACGGCATCGAAGTCATTCCCGAAAACGGCGCCCCTCAGGCGAAGCGCCATTTCGTCTTCATGGAACCGGAAGAAGGCCTGGGAGGTCATGTCTCGAGCATGGCCGCACGCCTCATTGTGAAAGCAGCGGAAGGCGGGCTCAAGACGATCGCCTTCACCCAGTCACGCAAGGTTACCGAACTGATTCACATGAGTGTCCTCCGTGAGGCGCCTCAACTGGCGAATCGGGTCAGCTCCTATCGCGCCGGTTTCCTCCCCGAAGAGCGGCGGACCATCGAGCAAAAGCTGTCGGGGGGGCAGCTTGCGGCGGTCATTTCCACCAGCGCCCTCGAGATGGGTATCGACATTGGTGGTTTGGACCTGTGCATCCTGGTGGGCTATCCGGGAACGGTGATGAACACCTGGCAGCGCGGAGGCCGGGCCGGGAGAAGCGGGCGGGAATCGGCGATCATCCTGCTGCCGCAATACGATGCCCTGGATCAGTACATCGTTCACCATCCCCAGATATTCCTTGACAGCGGATACGAGATCGCCGTCACCGATCCCCTCAACGAAGAAATTCTCAAGGCCCACATCCCCTGCGCTGCCGCCGAACTGCCCCTGGAAGATGGCGGAAGTAGCCCTCCAGGAACAGCCTTTTGGCCATCTGGTTGAGACCCTCACCAGGACCGGAAAGCTGGTCCAGACCGGGGACGGCACCCAGTGGTTGTCCGCTTCCTCCCATCCCCACCGGCAGGTCGATATTCGCTCGGTTGGCCCGGCCTACGTGATACTAAAGAGTTCCAAGGACGATCGGCATGTTCCCCTGGGCAAGAGCGAAGGCATTCGAGCGCTCAAGGAATGCCATCCTGGAGCCATCTATTTGCATCGTGGGGAGACCTACCAGGTGCAGAGCCTGGATCTGGCAAATCGCGTGATTCTCGTGAAACCCTCGCAGGCTTCCTACTTCACCCGGGTCAAGAGCGAAAAAGAGACCGAAATCCTGGAAATACTGGCCTCAAAACCCGTGGGAAACTTCCTCGTGCGACTCGGTCGCCTGCGGGTCACCGAGACGATTACCGGGTACGAGAAACGCCGCCTTTTTTCGCAGGAGCTCCTCGGTACGGACCCCCTTGACCTGCCGCAACAGACCTTCGAAACCGTCGGTTTCTGGATCGAAATCGAACCCGACCTGGCGCGGAGCATTCAAGCCGCCAAACTTCACTTCATGGGCGGCATTCATGCGGTTGAACATGCGGTAATCAGCATGTTTCCGCTCTTCGCGCTCTGTGACCGAAACGACATCGGGGGGATTTCCATACCTCTGCACCCGCAGGTGGAGAAGGCCGCCATCTTTATCTACGACGGCTATCCCGGGGGGATCGGCCTTGCCGCAAGGGGCTATGAAATGCTCCTGCCGCTACTGGAAAGAACCAAAGACCTGGTCGCTTCCTGTTCGTGCCCGGATGGATGTCCGGCCTGTATTCATTCACCCAAGTGCGGATCGGGCAACAAACCCCTGGATAAAGAAGCAGCCCTGGTGATCCTGAAATACCTGCTCGGCGAGTTGAATTTCTCAGAAAACGTCCCTCCCTCGCACTGTGACGAATCCAGTGCGGTCTGCACAGTAGTCACTGCACCCCATTCGCCGCCACCGCCGCGCATCGGCTTTTTCGACCTGGAAACGCAGCGTCTGGCCGATGACGTCGGGGGATGGCAAAACAAGCACCTGATGAGGGTTTCGGTGGCCGTTCTCTATGAAACCCACAGCGACACCTTCAAAGTCTTCCGGGAAGAGAATATCGGGCCATTTCTCAAGGATCTGCGGGCCCTGGACCTGGTCGTGGGCTTCAACATCGCATCGTTTGATTATGAAGTTCTCCGCGCCTACGCGCCATATGATCTCCGCAAGCTGCCGACGTTTGACCTGCTGCGAGAAATCCACCAGGTGCTGGGGTTTCGGCTGAGCCTCGCCCATCTTGCCGAAAAGAATCTCGGCAGGAGTAAGACCTCTGACGGGGTGCAGGCGGTCACATGGTTTCGGGAAGGCAACTGGGACCCCCTGATCGAGCACTGCAAGCTGGATGTTATCCTCACCAGAGACCTGTTTTACCGAGCGCTCGAAACAGGCTATCTCCTCTATGCCGATCGCCATGGTCGGGTCTTGAGAGTCCCCACCCCCTGGAACCTGCAGGATATGCTGCCTCATGGCTCACGCAGGTAGTTGACAGCCCGCCTTTTGCTGTTGCGCCTCTCCAGGAGCCTGTCTGAAAATGACATGCAACTGGTCAGTCCATCTGTAGGAGCGCCATCCTGCCGCGATTTAGTCCGGTCGCGGCTGGAAGCCGACTCCTACAAGGTTTGATCGCCGCCGCCCCATAACCTTCGACCAATTTTCAGACAGCCTCCTAGGAGCAAGACTTGGCCGCCGACATCTCCTTCTTGAAATTAATCCTCAGCTGTCTATAATGATTTCAGTGGGGGCGGGTCTGCTGGCGCATTTATTGCTGGCGAATGGAGTTCGCCGTTGCGTCATCGTTGGTTGCCCTAAATGAGCGCATAATCCAAAGTGGCGGCAGATTTTCAAGCATGGGCTTTCTCTTTCGCGCTCACGGATAGAAGGATTTAGCCGACAATGAGTTCAGTGCATACAACGAGAAGCTTTAGCCATGAACCTTTGATCATTCCCGTCGACGGTCTCGCGCCACGCGGTCCCTTCCTCTTTCCGCTTCTGGCGGGAGAAGTTGAGTCATGGTTTGCCGTCTATGTCCAGGTTAATCACGAAAGGGAAGTCGCTACGCGGCTGGAGCAAAAGGACATCAATTCCTTCGTGCCGTTGATGGAATGCTGGAGCAAGCGGAAGGACCGGCGGAAGAAGGTCTCGGTACCCATGTTTCCAGGATACATTTTCGTGCGAACAATTCTTGACAATTACACTCACGTCCACATCCTCAGAACGCCGGGTGCGTTGACCCTTCTCGGCAATTCTGAAGGACCTCTGCCGATTCCCTCTTTTCAGATCGAGAACCTGCAGACTTTGCTCGGATCCCGCAATCCCTTGACCTTAAACCCCTATCTGAAAGAGGGCAATTGGGTGCGGGTCATTCGCGGGCCATTATCCGGTTGTGTGGGGATCTTGTTAAGGCAGAATCCGAACAAGGGGAGACTGATTGTCAGTGTCGATATGATTTGCCGGTCCGTCAGCGTCGAGCTTGACGTGGAAGACGTCGAAGCCATCGTGCCGCCAACGGGAGACTAGCTTGTGTCCATCCGGAAACCCCATTTTGTAGGAGGGGCTTCCAGCCGCGATCGGGGCTGGAAGCCCCTCCTACAGAACAAGGCGCCACTTTCCGGATGAGAACTAGCTTACTGATTGCCCGCCTTCGCTGCCCCCATAGGCATCAAACTATCCCGCTCAGTCCGCTTATGGGGAAAAGGTGAGGATCGAAGTCCTCATTTTCCTTCGATATTCTGCGGTTCCCTGTTCGATATTCGAGATTCAACAGGCTGGACCTGAGCGGTCGTTTCACGGTTTACGGATTCCTGCCGGAGACGCGGATCACCTGGAAAAGAGGTATACCTTCACGCGGCTTCCCTGATCCAGACCTTCCACATGAGCAGGCACGACGACACAGCCATCCGCGCGGCCCAGGACACTGATCATGGCGGACTTCCCGAAAATCGGCTTGACCAGAAAGGCATCCCCATCCCTGATGAGGCTCACCGGCACATAGTCGGTCCGGCCATGGACCGAGGGGAGCTGGTTGGCGAGAACGCCAAAGAGGGTGCTCCCGAGATCCTGATCCTGATCACTCCCCGCGATCCCCTGGAGTACTGCCAGAGAGGGCAAAACGAGTGCCCTGCAGACGGTCAGGGCGGATACCGGATGACCGGGGAGACCCCAGAAGATTTTCTTCCCGATGCGCGCCAGGATCGTAGGTTTTCCCGGGCGAATCGCGACCCCGTGCACGAGCAACTCCGCCTCTGCGAATGCTTCCAGGATCCGCACGGTAAAGTCTCGCATCCCGACGGAACTCCCCCCGGAAAGAACGACCACATCGTGCTCGCGAAAGGCTTCCCGGCAGGTGTTGACCAACACCTCGAGGCGGTCCGCAACGGCTGCGCGATAGCTCACCGTGGCCCCGCCTTCCTCCATCTGGGCAGCGAGGGTGAAGCTGTTGATATCACGGACCTTTCCAGGCAAGAGGGTTGGGGTCGAAATTGGTACGATTTCATCCCCAGTGGAAAGAATGGCCACACGCGGACGGCAGGTGACCGCTGCAGTGCAGATGCCCAGAGCGGCAAGCATTCCCAAATCCTGGGGGCGCAGGCGCCATCCCCGTGGCAGCAGAATCTCACCGACCGGGATATCTTCGCCCCTTCCCAGAACATTCTCGCCGGGGGCCACGGCCTTGCTCACTTCAATGGTTCGCGCGTCCAGAGGATGGGTGTACTCGACCATAACCACGGCATCCGCGCCAGCCGGGAGCATGCCGCCGGTAGGAATGGCCACCGCTTTCCCCGGCTCGATTTGCCGCGTCACCGCCTCGCCCATGGACACCTCGCCGTCAATCTCGAGCAGTGCCGGCAGCATTTCGGACGCCCCGAAGGTATCTTGCGCCCGCACGGCATAACCGTCCATAACGGAGCGGTCAAAATGAGGGACCGGCTCGGGAGCAGTGATCCCGGCAGCAAGCACTCGCCCGCACGCGGAATCAAGCTCAACGATCTCGTTCGGCAGTGGCTCCAGGCCGCTTATGATCTCCAGAACCTGGTCCACGGTCTTCACTTTAAGAAATTGCATCATGATATCCACCCCAATTCAGAATTTGACGCCCTGGAGGATAAATCCTTTGGCGCTCGGAGGGAAGGGCCTCGGCTCAAAAAAGCCGGCGTGGACACACGGCATGAGGCCGATTGACGCGGCTCGCCCCCGGGCCACGTGAGAAGATTTTGGGGACGACCCGTTCGAGGCGCAAATGCCGGCGCTGAGGTTCGCTAGCCCGACTTTACCGCACTAATTCTGTAAGTAGTTGTTCCTAGGGGAGAAAGTGTCCATTTTGGGGATGACTTAACTCGCATAGCGCTCAGGATCGAGGGTGATGAAATATTGATAACTGTGCAGGCACTCATGCTGTTTTGTTTTGAAACCTGAAATTCCACGTCCGAGATCACATACCCGGCATCCGAAATCTCATATCCGATATCCGAAATCCGAAATTCCGTTCACTGGTTCGCTTGCAGGAAACTGGCGAGGCTGGCGGCGTCTTCCACATTGAGCACTTTGGCGTTGCGGTTGATGCGGCGCATCAGGCCGCGAAGGACTTTTTTCGGTCCTACTTCGACAAAGTGGTTGTGCCCATCGGCAATGAGCCGCTCCATGGATTGCTGCCACAGCACCGGGTTGCAGATCTGGCTGATGAGCTTGTCCGCTGTCCGGGCCGCATTTTCGAGGGGCAACGCATCGACATTATTGATCACCGGGACCTTCGGTTCGCGGAAAGTGCAGGCGCGGACGAAGGGATCGAACCGCTCACGGGCGATTTGCATACAGCGGCTGTGCCAGGGGCCGCTCACGTTGAGCCTCATGCACTTCTTGGCCCCGGCGCTCTCACTCATCGTCACCGCACGGTTCGATGGGTTCAACCGGACCAGTGATGATGATCTGCTCGGGACAGTTAATATTGGCGACCTCCACCCCGCACATCTCGCAGATATCAAGGAGCTTGTCCTGGTCCAGTTCCATCACGGCAGCCATGGCCCCCGGTTCTGCCAGAGAGGCTTCGTGCATGTACAGGCCACGCAGCCGCACGAGCTCCAGAACATCTTTCAGCTCCAGGACCCCTGCGGTATAAAGGGCGCTGTATTCTCCCAGGCTATGGCCGGCCGTTGCCGCCGGATAGATTTCATGAAGTTGCATCACCGCGAGGCAGGCCAGGTTCACCACGGTGATGGCGGGCTGAACGTTTTCGGTGAGCACCAGCACCTCTTCGGGACCTTCAAAGCACAACTTTGCTACGTCCATTTGCAGGATATCGCCTGCCTGCGCGAAGAGCTCCTGGACCTCGCTGTAATTCTCGTAAAATTCCTGTCCCATCCCCACATATTGCGATCCCTGGCCGGGAAAAAGGAAAACCCAATCATGCATACCCTTTGCTCCTTCAGGAGATTGAAATACCGGAGCAGACGCCCGGATTTATTGATTGCGCATGCTTTTATTCGCCTCAGCGAAGGATGTCAAGGCGAATATATGGCCGCGATGATGCCGGAGCCTTCTTAACTTGCCACGACCCGGAGGCCGTAGGCTTGAATTGGACAATACAAGGGCTGGATCTTATATCCGCCCGAAACGGGCTATAACATCAGTGCATTCGGGAGGGGATAAACCCCTCCCCTACGGTTTAAGTACACGGTCCAAGCTCGGATCGGGGTTATTCCCGGATGGAAACCAACCTGATTGAAAGGCTTTCTGAAAGTTCAAATTTTGCCCAGAAATCGATGGAAAAAGCCCATCGGCCCACTTCCATAAGCGTGGGAGAAATCGCTCGTTCCCAAGCTCCAAGGTACGCTCGTTCCCAAGCTCCAAGGTACGCTCGTTCCCAAGCTCCAGCTTGGGAACGCACGCACGGAAGCTCCCGCTTCCCGTGCCTCCTGGGTATCAGGTGGCACCCTCAGGTCCGACGAAGCCGGAGCTTCCAAGCAAGCAGGTTCCCAAACCGGAGCTTGGGAACCTGCTTTAGGGGGAATTTTCCGGCAGGCTCAGAGTTGGCGTACGCGGGCAGGGGCAGCATGATCAGACGGCCCACGAAAAATTGTTCGCGCTTTGGTGCAAGTGCTGTTAAACTACATGGTTCGAAAACAGGCTTTCCAAATCGAATGAAGGATTTTGCTTAGCGTTTTTCGCTATGGGAGGGGTTGCAATGCAGAAATGGTTTCGTTTCATGATTGTCGGCATGAGCTTTCTGATGTTATCGGCCGTTCTTGTTGCCGCGGCATCCGGCCCTCCCGCCGATTCTCCTTTGGAACTGATCAAGTCGGGGACGGATCGCGCCCGCGAGATCATCAGGAGCGCCCACTCGGGGGCGGCCCCCAGTCTCCGCGAACGCCGGACGGAGATCCTGCATATTGTTGATGAGTATTTCGACTTTGGAGAGATGGCCAAGCGCGCCCTCGGACGCCCCTGGAAAGAACAGCCGCCCCAAAAACAGCAGGAGTTTGTCGACCTCTTCAAGCAGCTCCTTTTCAACTACTACGTCGGCCGGGTGGAAACCTATACGTACACCGACGAGAAGCTTGTTTACGACGAGCAAAAGATCGAAGGCGACTATGCCCTGGTGAAGACCCGGGTGCTGAACTACAAAAACACCAACATTCAGCTCGACTACCGCCTCAAACAGATAAGTGGACAGTGGAAGGTGTACGACGTCGTGATTGAAGGGGTCAGCCTGGTGGAAAACTACCGGGGGCAATTCAGTTCTATTTTATCCAGCAAGCCCTTTGATGCCTTTCTTACGCAGTTGCGTGAAAAGGTCGCTGAGCAAAAGGGTACGCTTTGAGCCCCTGCACTTTGAGCCATCCTCAGCATTCGAGCGCCGCCGGAGCACCCCATGACAATCGGTCCTGAAGGCCATCGGAAGCGGCTTCGAGAGAGGTTCGAGCAAAGTGCTTTGGACGGATTTCATGACCATGAGGTCCTGGAATTGCTGCTCACTTTTGTGATTCCCCGCCGGGATGTCAAACCCCTCGCCAAGGAGCTGCTGGCTACATTTGGGAGTCTCGCCGAGGTCCTTGATACGCCGCCGGCCAGCCTTCAACGAGTGGACGGCATCGGGCCGCAGGCAGCGACCCTCATCGCCGCCATTCCCCGCCTTTTCGACCGCTACCAAACGGACCGATGGAATCGGGATCATCGAAGAAAAAAAGTCATCACCACGGACAACGCGGTCGCGCTTTTGCGCTCTGAGCTCGAAACGGAGCGCAGCGAAGTGTTCTGTATTCTCGCTCTCAACAGCAAGAACGAGTTGCTCGCAACCGAGACCGTCCAGAAAGGCAGCGTCAACCGCACGGCGGTCTTTCCCAGGCTGGTCGTGGAAGCCATTGTAAAGCATCATGCCACGGCCGTCATTCTGGCCCATAATCATCCCGGAGGGGACCCGAACCCATCCGCTGCGGACCGCCAGCTCACGCGCAGGTTGAAGAAACTCCTGAACGATCTCGACATTCATGTCCATGACCATATCATCATTGCCGGCCCCCACTACTTTTCCTTCGCCGAACATGGAGAACTCGAATGAATGAACCCTTGATGGATGCCATCGTGATTCAGGAACCAGCCCAAAAAGGGGATTGGAATACCCTCGTCATGGGCCGGGCCCCCCGCCCTTCCCCCAAGGCCGGCGAAGTTCTGGTGCGCGTTGAAGCCTGTTCGGTGAACCGGGCTGACCTGTTGCAGCGGCGTGGGCTGTATCCGCCCCCACCGGGAGCATCACCCATCATCGGTCTCGACTTCGCCGGGGTGGTCGTCGAAAAGGGCCCCAATGTGGATGGGTGGGACCCTGGAGAGCGGGTTTTCGGGATCATCGCCGGCGGCGGCTACGGCCGCTACGCGACGGTAAGCGCCGATCATCTCGTCTCGATCCCCGATAACCTGGACTTTGTCGCGGCCGCCGCGGCTGCCGAGGTTTTTTTCACCGCCTTTTTCAACCTCTTCATCGAAGCACAGACGAAGAGCGGAGAAACGCTGCTGGTCCACGGCGGGGGCAGCGGCGTGGGGACCGCAGCAATCCAACTGGCCCGCGCTCATGGCGTGACGCCTATCACCACGGTCGGCTCCCAGGAAAAGATCGCACGCTGCCTGGAATTGGGCGCCGCTTTCGCGATCAACTACCAGACGGAGGATTTCGCCGCCCGGGTCCTCGAACTTACCGGAGGCCGGGGCGTGGATGTGATCCTGGACTGGATTGGGGCTTCCTACCTCGCGAAGCACATCGAAATCCTCAAACCGAGGGGCCGCCTGGTCATCATCGGGCTGATGGGCGGCAACAAAGGAGAACTCCCGCTGGCCCCGGTCCTCACCAAGCGCCTGCGGATCATCGGCTCGGTGCTGCGCAGCCAGTCCCGTGAAGAGAAAGCGGCTTTGACCAGGGCTTTCACCAGGCAGGTGCGACCGCTCCTGGAATCAGGAGAGGTACGACCGATTCTTGACCGCGTCTTCCCCGTGCAGGCGGTCGAGGATGCCCACCAGTACATGAAGGAGAATCGTCACTTCGGTAAGATTGTGTTGGGGTGGGAGTGATGAGTGATGGGTGCTGAGTGCTGGGTGCTGAGTGATGAGTGATGAGTGATGACCACTGATCACTGACCACTGCTCTCCCGGTAATGCTTCTGGACCGCCTGCAACGCTTCAGGGGTATCCACTCCGGTCACTTCCTCCTCCGGCGCCAGGACCCATCCGACCGGCAAGCCATCGCTGCTCATGAATTCTATTAAATCCGTCAAGAAGTATTCTTTGATCGTCACCCATTGGTCACCCCGCTGCTTTTCCACGAGATGAGGCTGATCGGCGAGACGGTCCAGGTACTGGAGCAGGATGGAACGCCGTGCGGCATAAACGCCGGCGTTACAAAACCTCAGCCTGGCCAGTTCGGCGGGAGAATAGGTGCGCCAGTACTTCCATTCCACAATCCGCAGGACGCGCTCTCCTGCCATCTCCAGCATCCCGTATTGCGCCCGGTCACGGGGCTCGAAGGCGAGAATCACGAACTCTCTTTCCTCAAGCATGCGAATGAGCCTGCTATAAGTCCTCCGACGAATCAGGGGAACATCCCCCATGGTAATGATCACGGCATCCTGGGGCACGGTTTCCAGGAAGCTGCGGGCGGCGAGCAGCGCTCCCCCCGTTCCATTGGTTATCGGCTGCGGAATGGTGGCAACGCCAAAATCCTTCGTCGCCCGCTCAACCTCTTCCGCACAATGGTTAACGACAATCCCGACGGGACCGGGAGGCAAATTCCCCAGAACTTCCAGGAGCAGCGGGTGATCGCCATCGTAGGCAGAGGTTTTCGGGATGAGGGGCAAGAGGGTTTTGTTGCCCGCATAACCAAGCATGCGAGTCCCCCTGCCGGCGGCAAAAACGATGCTGGCAGCCGGTGGCGCCGGTGAATCAGTCATGGCGTGTAGAATTTCCTCCAAAATAGAGATCTTTCTGCTTCCGATGCAAACGGGCCACCGCTTTATTGTGTTCGGCGAGCGTTTGCGAAAACTGGTGGGTGCCGTCATGGTTGCTGACGAAGTAGAGATAGGAGACTTTTTCAGGCGTGAGCGCCGCTTCCAGCGATTTTCTCCCCGGGTTGCATATCGGGCCAATGGGCAGGCCCTGGTTCTGATAGGTATTGTAAGGGCTTGGCCGCCTCAGGTGACGCCCCGAGATGGGCCCGGAGAAATCGGTCAAATCATAAACGGCGGTGGGATCACTTTGCAGCGGCATCTTCCGGCGCAGGCGATTGTAGAAGACTCCCGCAATGACAGGACGTTCGGCATCAATCACCGCTTCTTTTTCCACCATGGAAGCCATGGTCACAATCTCGTGGAGACCAAGGCCCCGTTCTGCCGCCTGCTGCTCCCACCCCTCGGGAAGACGTCGCCGGAATTCCCGGACCATCATTCTCAACATGGCGCCTTCGCCCTGGCTCCTGTGAAAAAAATACGTCTCCGGGAAGAGGTAGCCCTCGAGGTTCGCGACGCTCAGCCCATTGGACCTGATAAAGTCGCCGTCCCCAGCCAGCCGCAGGACCTCCGATGCGGAGGCCAGGCCCTTTTCCTGCATCATTCTGGCGACGTCATAAACGGTTGAACCTTCCGGAAAGGTCACACGCTGGAGGATGGCCCGACCGGAGAGCATTTGCTCAAGGACCTGGCCCGGCGTCGAGAGAGGCAAAAAACCATATTCTCCGGCCTTCAGTTTGTGGCCGGCCTGGCGAAGCCGGCAGAGGAAATAGAATTTCCTGGCGTCCGTGATGATTCCTTCGGCAGCAAGAAGCTGTGCGACACCCGCTGCATTCATGCCCGGCCTGATCGTCACCTGGCGGATTTCCAGGCGCGGACTTGCGGGCGACCTGAGAAACAGCCAAAACTCGAACACCCCCACCCCCAGGGCCATTCCCGCCAGGACAAGGATCGAGCACAGTACGATCAAGGTTTTTTTCAGGGTCTTGGTGGCTTGCGACATGCTCTCCTCTCCCCACGCAATCCCCGTTTAACACGAACGGCAACGAGCAGCAACCACGACGAAGGCCGCAGCCCCGCTTAGGGGGCGTCCAAAAATAAAAGGCCTTCTTTCACCACGAAGAACACGAAGGACACGAAGTGATTTCTTCGTGTTCTTCGTGTTCTTCGTGGTTCGAAAAACGGCTGAAATGAGTGCAAGTTGTTTTTGGACAGTCCCTTGGCGACCTGCCCCTGCCGGCGTTCCTCCGGCTGGTTAAAGAGTTGCTGGTTCCCAAGCTCCAGCTTGGGAACCAGCGGCGACCGGCGCCGCCAATGACTGCTTTTTGCCTGTTCCATTCCGTGGCCGATACGTGTTATAAAACAGTCTTTCAATTTTACCTCGTGCGCCTCACGACTGACCATTCCCATCCGGTGGTGAAACGGCGCCACAAGTCAAAAGAGGGTTTCTTACAGCGAGAGGGGATCAGGCATCCATGGAAGCGAACCGATATCGAGAAGCCGGGGTGGATCTGAACAAAGCCAATGAACTGGTGACAAGGATCAAGCCGCTTGTTCGCAGCACTTTTCGCGGGGGTGTAATCACCGACATTGGCGGTTTTGGGGGTCTTTACTCGTTCAATTGCACGGAATTGAAGAACCCGGTCCTGGTATCCACCACGGATGGTGTCGGCACCAAGCTGAAAGTGGCGTTTTGGGCGAACCGGCATGATACGGTGGGCATCGATCTCGTCGCCATGTGCGTCAATGACATCATTGTTCAGGGCGCACGCCCGCTCTTCTTTCTCGACTATCTGGCTCTTGGCAAAGTCGATCTGGACCTCGTCGAACAGCTGATCAGCGGCATTGTTGCCGGGTGCAAGGAAGCCAGCTGCTCGCTGATCGGCGGAGAAACCGCGGAAATGCCGGACTTCTACCAGGCGAACGAATACGACATGGCGGGCTTTGCGGTGGGTCTTGTGGACAACGCCGAGATCATCGACGGCTCGACCATCCACGTGGGTGATGAGATCATCGGCCTCGCTTCGAGCGGGCTCCATTCCAACGGCTACAGCCTGGTGCGGCGCATCCTGTTTGACGAGCTCAAGCTCCAGCCTGACAGCTTAATCAGAGAATGCAACCGAACCGCAGCGGAGGAACTCCTCGAGCCAACCCGGATTTATGTCGAGCCCGTCCTGAAAATCCTGAAGAAGTTTGGCATCGCCGGCATGGCACACATCACCGGCGGCGGGTTTTTCGACAACATCCCGAGGATTCTCCCGCGTGCGTGTCAGGCGGTAATTTCCCGAAACGCCTGGGAAATGCCCCCTATTTTCCGGTTTCTCCAGGAAAAAGGCGCGATCTCCGAAGAGGAAATGCTCCATGTCTTCAACTGCGGGATCGGTTTCATCCTCGTGGTTGATCCGGAGGAATCCCGAGAGATCATAGACTTAATGAATGCCATGGGGCAGCGTGCGGTCCGTATCGGGGAAATTTTCCCGCGAGGCAGAAACGACGTCCCGGTTCGCATTATGAACGGATGACAGGAAGCGACTGCTTTTTACGGCTTTCGCAATGCTTCTCACTCATATCACGGCATCGGGGATGGACACCAACAATCACAGAATAGAAGCCGCCGTAGCTTTCCTTTCACAGTATCTCCACGGCAAAGAGAAAGCGCTGAGGCTCGCCCTCACCTGCTTTTTCTCGCGCGGTCATCTGCTCATCGAGGACCTTCCCGGCCTTGGCAAGACCACCCTCGCTATCGCCATCGCCAAAATCCTCGGCCTCACCTTCGGGCGCGTCCAATGCACCAGCGACCTTTTGCCCACAGACATCACCGGGCTTTTCATCTTTAACAAGAATGCCAATGCCTTTGAATTCAGGCCGGGCCCCATCTTCAATCACATCGTGCTGGTTGACGAGATCAACCGCGCTCCCCCGAAAACGCAGAGCGCCCTGCTCGAAGCCATGGGCGAAAAGCAGGTCACCATCGAGGGAAAAACCTACGATCTGCCCAAACCCTTTTTTGTCATCGCCACGCAGAACCCTGCGGAACCGTTCGGGACCTTCCCGCTTCCCGAATCGCAGCTCGACCGCTTCATGATGAAAATCCGAATCGGCTATCCCCTGCGTCCCGCCGAGAAGGAGATCCTGAAGGGCGGAAGCAAGCGGAAGGAACTGTACCAAATCGAACCGCTCATGAACGGTGAAGAAATCCTCAAGACCCAGGAGGTGATCAAGCGGGAAATCTACGTTTCGGACAAGATCCTCGACTATATGCTGAATCTCATTGAAACCACCAGAGCAAGCGACTACTTTTCGGTCGGCCTCTCAACGCGGGGCGCGCTGGCCCTTATCGATGCCGCCAAGGCTCATGCTTATTTCGCGGGCAAGGACTTCGTCGTACCGGAAGATATCAAGGCGATTGCGGAATTTATCATTCCCCATCGCGTCATCGCCCGTGAGGAATACGACAGCATCAACAAAAGGGAGATCGTGAAATCGCTGCTCGCCGACATTCCCACCCCGGTGTAATCAGGATCAACAAACCCGGATACATCTACATCGTCCTGACCATCCTCATCGGCTTCTCCGCTGTCAACACCGCAAATAATCTCCTCTACATCATCACCTCGGCCCTGTTGAGTTACATGCTTGTTTCCGGGATCTTCGGCCGGAAAAACCTCCGTGGCATCGAGGTCGCGCTGGACTTTCCCGAGGAGCGATTCGCTCATTCCGCGATCCCGGTGGGCATCAAACTCACGAACGGACGACGATTCATGCCGGCGTTTCTAATCCAGATTCTCATCAACGGTGAGGAAGTGCTGTTCCCTTTCGTCGGACCAAGGTCCACCGCACTGCTCTACCTGAATGTGGTTTTTGAAAGTAGAGGCGTCCACACCATAACCGAAGTTGTGGTTGCCTCGGTGTTTCCCTTCAACTTTTTCACCCGCTACCGGAGGATCCCCAAGAACCTTGAGCTGATCATCTTCCCCAGGTTGCAGCGGTGCAGCCTCGACCATCTCCTTGGCGGCCAGACCAGATGGAAAGGGGACGTCTCGTCAGACACCCCCGGCTACGACTCCGACCTCATCTCCATCCGCAACTACGTTTCCGGAGATCCCGTCAAGTACATCAGCTGGAAAGCGACGGCCAAGACCGGTCTGCTCAAGACCAAGGAGCTATCGGCCATCGAATCGCGAAACATCATCATCGATTTTAACACGCTTAAAGAACACGATCTGGAGCATACCCTCTCCTGCCTTGCCTATATGATCATCAAGTTGATTCAATCCGGCACCGCAGTGGGACTCATCATAGAAGGTGAAACCTATAAGCCGGACCAGTCCGCAAATCACAAAGTACTGCTTTTGACCAGGTTGGCGCTTTATGGTCAGAGTTAAAGACATCATCCAGATTATTACTTATCTGTGCGTCGTCATGAGCTTCTCATCGGTAATGGAATATCTTGACACGTATCATCTGGTCGGCTTTCTCTGCCTGCTGCCTGGCGCGGTCCGGCTGGATTACCGAAGGGTCGTTGCCATACCACGATGGCTGCTCAACCTCATCTCGCTGATGATTCTCTTCCTGGCCGTCTATCGCGTAACCCCCGAATATCTCATTGAGCCGATTCTTGAAGCCCTGATTATCCTCGTGGCCATAAAGCTTCTTGAGGACAAGAAAATTCGCGACTATATGCAGATCTACACCATCTGCATGTTTCTGCTGATCGGCTCCACGCTGATCTCGATGAGCATCGTCTTTCTCTTATACCTGTCACTGTTTCTGACCCTGGCAACGATTTCCCTTATTCTCCTGGCCTATTTTTCCCACCATCCCGAGATGACCATCACCAGGGAAAACCTGCGCAAAGTCCTGGTCCAGTCTTTCTTGATTTTCCTTGTCGCCATTCCGATCACGCTCACGCTTTTTGTCATCCTTCCCCGCACGGCATTCCCCTTTCTCAGCTTTATGAACAAGTTCGGTTTTGCCAGGTCGGGTTTTAGCGATACGATCTCTCTCGGGCAGGTCGCCGGGATCCAGGAAGACAACGCCGTCATCTTTCGCGCCGAGATGGAGCGGATCGAAGACCCCAAGCTTTACTGGAGGGGCGTGGTCCTGGACCATTTTGACGGCACGAAGTGGACCAGCGCCATGGAAAGGGAGGAAGAGGCATCCGTGGATGTTGCGGAAGGCCGGACCATTTTGCAGACCATCTACCTCGAACCTTATGGAAACAAATATCTTTTTGCTTTGGATAGACCCATTTCGTTTTCGATCTATCGGAACAAGTATTCCCGAGCCAGGATATATCCCTTCAAGAGTTATATTTTCGAGAGAATACGATACCTGGCAACATCAAGAATCATGTCCAATCTTCCCCAGGTCGTGATCGACCGCAACCGCTATCTCCAGCTTCCTGACGACTTCGCCCCCAGGCTTCGTGAGCTGGTCCACAATCTGGTCGCGAAGCAAACGGAAGAAGAGCGGGTGAAGACCCTTATGCGCTTTCTCCAGGGTGGGAATTACGAGTACTCGCTCGACGACCTTCCCGTTTCCGAGACTCCCCTGGAAGCTTTCGTGTTCCTCCACAAACGCGGGAATTGCGAGTATTTCGCCTCATCCCTTGCGGTCATGCTGCGCATGACCGGGATTCCTGCCCGACTCATCGGAGGATACCGGGGAGGCTCCTACAACAACACCGGAAGGTATTACCTGGTAACGCAACGGAATGCTCATGTCTGGGTCGAAGCTTTCCTGGGAAAGCATGGATGGATGAGGTTCGATCCCACCCCACCGCTCCTTGAACTGCCCGCGAGTGGAATGGGCAGCAAGTTCTTCCTCCAATTGCGACTTATTTTGGATACTTTTAACTACTATTGGTTCAAGGTCATCATCGACTACGATTTCACGAAACAGCTTGAAATAGTGAACGCCGCCCGGGAACGCATCAGCCGGCCTGACCTGAAGCTGAGCATGGACCTGTCCGCCACCAGGAATCACTTGGCAGCGTTTGGCATATTAGTCGCCCTCTCCGTGATCCTCTACGCCTTGATCAAATACCACAAGAATCGTGAGGAAAGGGTCATCTCGAAGTTCCTGCAGAGGATGTCCGCTTATGGATATGAGAAAGAGGAGAATGAAGGCCTGGAAGAATTCATCAACCGAGTGGACAAGGAAGATATAAGAAACCGGGCACGAATTTTCGTGGAAGATTTTGAACAAATTTATTACCGGGACAGGGAATTTTCGCGAGAGGCGATCCGGCGCCTGAAGAATCACGTCACTCGGATATAGCCCGTTGGGACTGGAGACGGTAAAAGCTGTGGAGCTGATCATCCCCCCAAGCTGGCACTCGATTCACGCACCCTTACGGAAATACACATAATTTCGCATCGTGCTTTCAATCTCCCCGTCTGGTCCTTCTTAACCACAAGTTGGTTCGTATCAAAGAAATCCAACCTGGACGTCATCGTGTCTATCGAAAGAAACGCTTGTCTAGGCGTCACTTTCCGCCAAATCTCTCAGTACAGAGATCACGTCTTCGGTTCCCTCGTAATGCAAATACTTGTCAAATCCATCAATAATTCTCTCTATTTGCCCGACCTTTCTGGAATGCCTCGGGAACGAATTTTTTGCAGCCACCATGCTCTCCTTGGCCTTTTCGAATGCAGAAATGCTCTGAGATGAGTTGGGATCAAAGCATGAGGGATCGGTTCTGCGGTACCGAAGCAGGTACAGGAGGAGCCGAATCATTTGAAAATACAACATTTTGAAGTTGCCTTTCCTATGTTCCCTCAGTAGACGCTGTAAAGCGCGATCTGCGAAAAGCTGCGCCAAGTCACACTCAAGTCCCCTTTCCCCGTCTCTTCTCAACATCAAAACGCGGCAAATGGACCGTGCGGCGTGGATAGGAAAAGTCTTATCGTCAAAGGGGCCACTTCGGGCCAAGCGAGCAATGGATGTAAAAAGCAACCTGAAGTCGTCTATGTCAATAAAGGCTCGGCTTGCTGCCTCAACCGCTGTTTTCCATCCTCGGGAGTTGTACCCATCGCGTAATATGCTCCTGATGTATGCAACGATGCTTGGTGACGTGGCGCAATAGAGCCATCCCGCACGCGAAAGAACCTTGCCTATGAGATCTACAGGCTTCGGCTCTCGCGCCGCTTGAAGTATTCGAAGATCGCCGTCAAACTTCCCCGCAATCTGAAGAAGAATCTTATTGCCGGCGTCCGTGCATGCTCGACCGTTCTCATCGATGGCGCCGAGATAGAGTTGAAGACCGGCAATCAGCTTTCGAGTAGACCCCCTGAGCACATTGTTGCGCAAACCATCCAGGACTGGGATGTAGTCCCGTGCAGTGGGCAGGGTATGCAGGAAACTGTTGATCCAATCCTCTCTCGAAAGAAGGACATAATCTTCGGGATCAACGACGATCTCCTCAACTCGAGGCCAGCCGCGCAACCGTTTAGGAAGGTTTGAAGCGAAACGCATGGTGGAATAGTTCAAAAGGACTCTATCGCCCTGAAGAAATGAACTGTCCTCAGGCAGGATCTCTATCCTGGCCAGACCGCTTGCGGGACGGATACGAACCTCGATATCCAGCACCGCATCGCTTTTCGGGGCAGACGGGAAATCGAATACAGCGCGGCGGAGAGGAGTCCAAGCGGTCCCTGCAGTAAGCGGCTCAGAAATCCCAGCGTCCTCTGCACCCTTGGTCGTAAAAAGCGCCTCAGCAAAAGCACGACCATATCGAGCTTCCTTGGTGGATAAACGAAAATAATTTCGACTTTGAACGGATCGCAAATCTCCAAGCCTGCGAACAACCTCTCTCACCAAACGGGCCTGGCAAGGGGGCAGCCCCTCCAAAGGCAGTGCTTGCGGATCAAAGGAATCCTGAGTCTCGTTGGGCGCATCTTCCACTGGCCCTTTGTACAGATAGACGTGGAGATTCCGCTTGCCACCGTCGAGTTGGAATCGCCGCTCTATCTTGTCCTTGTGCTCTTCTCCTCCCAATACCTCCTGGGCCTTAAGAAGTGGGACCCAGTTAAATCGGCCCCTTTCCTGTGCAAGAATGGAAATCTGGGGCATTGTGTCAAGGTAGGAAGGAATTTTGGCCAATCTCCTCTGACCATAGATCGCCGCCCCTTCTGAGATGGGGTCGTCGCAATCCGCGCAAAGCCACAGACGGTCAGTCTCTGGCTCAGCAATATTCTCTTCTGCTTTCAGCCCGCGTGACACGAGCAGTCCCAATTCGGAGGATAGCCAAGGGGGAATGGTGCGTGGGGCGAGTGGACCACAGACAATCATTCCCCGCAATCGGCCACCCGGAAAGAGTTGGGCCATGCGGCGCACTTCTCTCCGAAACACATCTCCATACGAACCGGACAGTGTTTCTTTGCCGGAGCTGAGTTCTATAGATTTTTTTACAATTTGTCGGAGGGGCGTGCACAAGCCGGCTCTGACGTCATAGACGCACCGGTGCAGATCTGGCGTAGGATTCCAGAGCGTCCACTTGCCGTCCTTGCTCCAGGGACGGGGGAGATCCTCTGGATTCCAGCTTCGACCCGCCAAAGCCTGCCAAATCTCAGGGAACTGGATGAAGGCCTGCCAAAACGCCTCCGCATCGATGTTTTTCGAAAATGCTTCGAGGAGCCTTCCTGCCCAGTCCATGCCGGTTAGAGTAGGCAGGTCTTTGGGTCTGTCTCGAAGAGGGAGAACATAATATTGGTTATTGTGCTCTTTCACCCGCAGACGGAAGGTGGTGAACTCAATGGCATCGGGACTCAGGCAGATCACGTGGATGTGATCGTTTACTCCCATATGTGTCGGAAAGTCGCCTTCCACCTTATCGAGCCAAGATAAGGCAGCGGCTACGGGGCGCCACACGAGCATCGCCTCCGGACATTCCAGAGCGGCAAGTTCGCGAAGCAGATGTTCTTGTCCGAATTCGTCCAAATGGTCCGGTATAGCCACTACCAGAGCCGAGGATTTCCTCGTTGTGATTCCGAATGGCAAGGAACCATCTCGGGGAAGATTCCCCGTCATCAATGTCTTAACGTGGTTTGCGAGGATACGTGCCAGAGAGAAGGAGACACCTTGCCCGGCGTTCCAGCGGACCATGCGGTCTCCGGCCTCAACCAATGCTCGCCACACAGTGGCTATGGGCGACCTGCGCACCGGTTGATCAGGTTGAATCCTCGCCTCGGGCGGCCAGGCGAGCCCCAAGTGCGTCCTCTCCCGATAAGCCTCGTCACCAGTGAGGATGCGGCCAGATGGACTCGTCGGAAGCACAGCGCTCGTAGGATAAAAACCCATTTGGCTGCAGCCAACCCCTGACCGGACCACGCAATCCTTGAGGCCGAAAGCTGAGACCCCGAGCACGGTTTTCACAACGCACTCTCCAGAATATCCTCTATGACAAGCTTGATGCCCATCAGAGCTTGTTCCCAGCAACGCTGATCAGTTGCAACTTGCACGAGGTGAAGATCTTCGCCCACACCCGGATGCAAATCCGCCGCCGCCGATTCCATGTCACTTGCAACGACAAAGCCGCGTAGGAGAGGAAAGTCGGGATCTCCCAATTCATCAAGGATGCGAGAATGGGTGTGCAGAGCACGCCCTGCAGAGTGGCCAATTTCTGTCCAAGAGGGATGGTTCTCTGCCGCCGCCGTGTGCACTGCCCAGACTACTAGAACCAACCGACGGCCACCGGCTAGAGGAGTCAAAACAAGATAGAGATGGCCACCCATACGCCCCAGCAGACGGGTGGCGGGATGTTCTCCGACATGATCCGGATGGACAATCTCCAGGACAGAAGCCTGCCTCCGCGTGGCACTCCGCTGGCCGACCAAAAAGGGGCCGGGTTCGGAGCCTGCCAGAACGCGGCTCCCCAGTCGCTGTTCGCCGACCAACCGGACCGCAGAAGATACGAGCTCCTCAACGAACACTTTACCTGATGCCTCCCGTGAGAGATCGAATAGGGCAGCACATACCAGGAAGCGACAGACATCGGCCCATGTACGCGTTTGCCAATCCCACAGGCAGTCCTCATCATCGTCGCGCTTCAGGAGACGAACATAATGCCTCCAGACTTCCATGTAACGGGCATCGTTCTGTAGCACGTAATTAGGCCTGGGCACGGGTGGCGGTGATCCCACATTTTCAAAGATGGGCACTCGCCCCAGGTCCGCGCAAAGATAATGGTATTGGCGAACCGTGCCCGCTCTTTCCGACTGTCGCAGTCCTGGGTTTTCTCCCACCTCACTCTTGAGGTAACGGCGGCCTTCCAAAGTACAGCGACTGAGGAAGTCTTTAAGCACTTTATTCTCAAGAGTGTCGAAGGATTCGCGCCTCGCCATTCCGAGCAGTTGCTGCCGATTGACTGCAGCTTTTTGTGCCATCGTCTTACCAGGTTGGCGCACCAACCATCGCAGACAGGCTGTGTCTGTTTCAGCCACGCGACCAGCGGGGAGCAAAAGCCGCTCCCGGTAAAGAATTCTGCGGAGCGCCGCCACAATGTGAGGTAGTCGGCCTCTCATACGTTCAGCAATGTCTACGATCAGAGCCTTCCGAGGCTGTTTAGCGTCCTCGGCAACATCGAGGATGCTATCGATTGCATCAGCCCACGGCAGCCGATTCTCCCGTCCGGTCCTTCTGGCATTGTCCAATAAGTCATCAAAGAACTGTGACCAAGCGATCACGGTACGTGCAAGCGGCGTCTCTTCCTCTCCTAGCTTCACGTTGTGCTTGAAAAAACGTGACTTTGCCCCATGCGGCGTGAGGCGTATGGTCTCCCGCAAGCTCCCGACGCTCACGCGGATTTCGCCTCCTGGATCGGTATCTGCTGCCGCGAGGACTCCATGGGGTGTCTCATACAGACGGTATTCTCCAGCGAGCGTGTCAAACGCCGCACCAAAATGGATGAATCGCTCGTGGCGCCGTGGAAGAAAGAGTGTCGCCCGCATAGAGACGGAGACCACTGGACTCCCCCAGAAGGGAAAGGAGACTTCGCCTGAGGTCAGATTGTCCGTTTCCTCTCGAATCCCTTTGGACCACGGCCAGCGATGGAGTTGGACATCAATGGGCATGCGTTGGAGCATCCTCCACAATTCTGCGCGTAACGCCCCGCCACTGAAACATGCCAACCATTTTGCTTTCAGTACGCGCTAATGAAAAAGCTTCACTGAGGTCACGATCGCCAAGTTCCGCGATGACTGTTTCAACTTCGCTCAAGCATTCATTTGCATTATCAGTGCTCAGGTCTATGCCCCGGATCTTGGGAATGATTTTCTGTTCAATCTGATCGGCAAAAGCGAGCTTGTAACGGTCTCCGTCCTCAACTCGCGGATAATTGGCGACATAGTGTCCTATGGCATCAAGGACCCGAAAGCCGAAGGGTCGGCCCACGCGGTTGAGCGCAGAATTGAGCCGAACCGTCCACTGGGATACGGGATCGTACCATTCAGCTCCCTCCTTGAACTCTCGCTGCCAATTCTTCCATTGCTTAAAAGAAAGAAATTTTTCAGTCGCTGCTGCCGCAGCACCTCGGCCATTCCTGACTGCTCTGGCATTCTCGTCAGGTTTGCCAAAACGAAGGATATTAGCGCGATCGAGAACTTTATCCGACAAAGTCTGAGTCGTCTCATCTTCATTCATTGTCCCCACGAAAAAGACGTTTGGCTCAACCCAAAGCCGAAACCGGTGTTTGCCAGGCCCTGCATCGAGTTCGATTTCGGCTTCACTGCGCTTCGTCTGTATCGATGGGTCCTTCACCGTGCGCCGCAGTTCTAGCCTTGAGAGGAATTCGCTGAAGTAGTACTCCGTTCGGGCAAGATTCATCTCATCGATGAGCACGAGCAGCAGCCGGTCCCTGGCCCATTGACTTTTGAGCCCAGGGAATTCAGTCTCCGGGTAGTTGTAAGGATCCATTCGCACGAGGGCACGGGAGAGTTCCGTTGCCTTGTATTCCTTTTCCAGGTAGTTGTAGAAACCGAACATATCCTGAGGCGAATCCCACCGAGGCTGGACGGCCATCACCAATCGGTGCATACCCATAATCTCTGCATAGCGAACTGGTAGTAGGGTTTTGCCCGTTCCCGATACTCCGGCCAGTACGGTAATGGGATTAATGGCATGGCACTTCAGAGAGGTATGAAAAGCATCAATAATCCGGGAAGGGAATACAAGGCCCTCATTGCGAAGTGTTGTCTTGACCTGCTGCAGGAGCGTAGACTCGTCTCGATCGTCTCCATCCCAGCGAACGCGCCTTGGGTAAGACAAAGCGGCTTTTTTTCGAGCAGGTCTGCATAGGCAACCAGAGGATCTCCATCCTCTCCAGGTCCGTGACCAAGTTTTCCCTCTATTCGAAAGATCTCCTGTTCCAGGGCCGCTTTTCGGGCATTCAGTTCGCCCAACTCCATCTCCACACGCTGCCGGTCCTTCTGGAAAGTCGCTAGGTTACGGCCTTCGCGTTCTGCTTCAGTCATTGCCTGTCGAGCTTGCAGAGTATGCCTCGTGGCCTCCTCTTGTGCGTTCCGTGAGGATATTTTGAGGTCATCGACTCTCTGCTCCAAGCGTTCTGTGGAGCGTTCGAGCGCGTGCTGCTCCTGACGCCAGGTATCAATAATCACTCCCAGTTCAGCTTTTTCCTTGCGGGCACCGAGCAATTCGCGCGCGATTTGCTCGGCTTCGACACGAGACTGCCCGACTTCTCCCTGTAGGCGACTAGATTCAGTCCGCGCTAAGTCGGCAGCCGCACGGAGGCCTTCGACGCCCCGCTCCAGCGAGGCCTTTTCATTGGATAGGCTGTTCAGCTTGACTTCAAGTTCTGCCAGGTTGCGTATCGTTTGCTGGCTTTCTTGGAGCCGGGATCTCATCTCGGCCAGCCGCAAATCTATGGCTTCGGCCTCCGTCCGCTTCGCATCCAAATCGCCGATTTCATGCTGCATTCTATCCAATGTTTGAGCGAGATGGTGCCGCTGGTTTTCCAGTTCGCCCACCTCATTACGGAGAGCCTGGTTCTCCTGATTCTTAACGGCACACTGCTGCTCGAGATCTGCAAGAACCGCCCTTATGCGCTCCTGTTCTTCGCGTTCGGCTTTGACACGGTCCAGCTCGTCTTTATGGACTTTAAGCCAGTCTTCCAGGGAATCCTTCTCCTTCTCAAGGATTAGCTTCCGTGCCTTGAGCGATGCCACATCGGAACCTGTTTCCGAAACTTCTTTCGCCCAGTTGCGCCAGTGGATGTAAAACCCGAACGCCACAAATAAGATCAAAATCGTCATCGCTCCTGTCAGGATCCACAGACTGACGGGAAGGTAAGGCAAAGTCACGCCGTCCATATTAAGTTCCTTTCTTTCTGGTTTGCATTCTCTCTATGCCTGGCAGTCCGTATGCTATTGCCCCTTTTCTGCGCCGGGTTCCTGCGGGACTCGCTGCTCGATCATCTTCAGGGCTTGGTCCACAGCCTGAAGCCGGGAGGCAAGATCCTTGACCGCAATAAGTTCATTGGCGAGATCAGCACGGATCTTGGCTAGGTCATCGGCTGTCCTGCTGACTTCGGTTGCTGTCTCGGTAAACCTTGCAGCGGATCCTTCTATGCTTGTCGCCTTGGCCTGAAGGGAACTAAGATGGCCGTCGAGCGCGCTAATTGCTTTGCCGAAATCACCGATGCTTTTGTTGAGTATGGAAACGCTACTCTGAAGGCTGCTTGTTGAGCTGTCCACGGCCTGAGACAGACGTTGAGTCTCTTTGTCGACGCCAGCCGCAGCCTTCTGAGTTTGACCGATGGCTCCATTGAGATTGTTGTTGGCTGTCTGGAGGTCTGCTGCCGCCTGCTGGGTGATCTTTGTGGAAGACTGAAAGCCTTTGATAGCGTTCGCCAGATTTCCTGACTCACCAGAAATCCCCTGGACTTGTTTGGAGAAATCTTGAGCCTTCTCGCGGATACCTCCCAAGGTGTCACCAATGGACTGTGCCTGGGCTTTCCAACTTTCCACCGTTTTGTCTGTGTTCTTGCGCGAAGCCTCTAAACCGTCAGCAATGGTTCCGAATCGGGCAGAAAGCGACTGAAGCACACCAGCGTCCTGAGCCATCTGTTCAAGGACCTTCTTCTTGTTCTGCTTCTGCTGCTCCAGCCCGTCCACATCGGCCTGCAACTTCGATATTTCTTGTTCAAGTTGGTCCCTTCTCGTTCTGCGCAATTTTTCCTCGTCCTTTAGTGCTCCGACCTTCTGATCGAGGTTCTGCAACTCGGGCCGCTTTATCTGGATTTCCCCTTGGATGGAGGCCAAGCTATCGCGAGCTGCCTTAGCTGCCTCTTGAGCCTCGCTGCTTGAAACCTTGGCCTTGTCCAAGTCGGAGCGCGCGGCATCCTTTTGGCTGGTTAGGCTCTCATAGGTGTTCCTAGAGCTTTGTACCCTGCCGTCTAATTCGCTAACTTCGCGAATTAGATTCTGTCGTCGATCTTCAAGGTTAGGGAGTTCCTCACAGATCTTGGCGTAGGCCAGCCTATCCCGCTCCAAAAGGCGTCGCTCAGTGTTGAGGTGCGCGCGTTCATGTTCCAGATTCACGATCTTCCAGCCTGAGAGAACAATCATCAGGACTACCAGGAAAATCGCAGCGCCCATAAAGGCAATTGACGGAAAGGTCAATGCACCTCCCTTTTTCCGGTCTGATCTCCCTCCTGCTTCAGGCTGTGCCGGAGTTGTCTGCTCCAAGCGTCGGATCACTCATTGTTCGCTCCATGCCTTAAGGATTTTCTCCACACAAGCCCCCATGTCTTCACGGAGCATGTAAGTCCAGAACCGCATGACTTTCCAGCCCATGCCCTGAAGTTGGATATCGCGCCAAAGATCGTCCATCTTTCGTGTGCCGTCGGGGTTACGGTGGCAGTCTCCGTCCACCTCGATATCGATCTTCAACTGTCTATCCCCATGCCCGACAAGAGCAAGATCCAATCGCCTACCGCTAACCGGAAATTGTGGTCGCGGGTCGAGGCCGGCCTCCACCAGCGCGCGGTAGAGTTTCTCCTCCCAGGGGGATTCATGGGGGTGCCACGGTCCCCGTTGCGCTGTCCCCGATGGCCGCTCTCCAGGCACTGCCAAATCTTGAATGTGTCGAATGCCGCATGTTTTGGCCCATTCTCGGTTGCCCACTACATGAAGAACAGCCCTGGCGCGACTCACGGCCACATTAAAAAGATTACCGGTCTCACGCAGAAAAGATCGGGAACCTACCGGCATCTCCGGGCCAGCACAGAGGCTGAAAATGATGATATCCCGCTCATCGCCCTGAAACCCGTGGGCAGTGTCCACATGGACTCTGGATCGGAGGAGAGCTTCATAAAGACGGGCGTCGCTCTCAAAGAGAGCATCCCTTATGACGGTTCGCCTGCTGGCGGAAGGGAGTGACTACGCCCGCTGTTCCCAGGAAGTTATTTTCCAGGAGTAAGGTGCGCATGATATCTACGACCGCGTCCACCTCCTCCCGACAGGTGCAGCCGCTGCCGCCTCCGCTCTGGATCGCTCCGGTCACTACCGTCCAGTGGATTCCAGTGGACATGCCGCGCGGAGTTGTGAGTTTACGTTCGTCTGTGGCTACCCTGAGCCTCCCGCTGTAAAAGGCGCGACTGGAGTAATTGGCGATTTCCTCGGTGCTGCGGTAGGTTTCGCTTAGAAATACTGGTTCCACGCCATTTGTGCCCGCGAACAGATTGTAAAGGGAGCTTTCAGTGTAGGCGAAGCGAACATCCTCCACCCGCTTGAGTCCCGCTTCCCTTCGCAGCATCGTGTCTCTAGCTGTGGAAAGACGGGAGGTGTGGGTGAGTTGAAAGGGATCACCGACAACCGCTGCCCTGCGGGCGCGATATAGGATAGGGATGGCGGAAGGAATATCGGATTGGCTTGCTTCGTCAACAATGGCGAGGTCATATAATCCCGCTACCAAGGGGATACGAGAACCGGCTGAAAGATTGGTTACAGCCCAGCAGGGAAATGCCTTGAGGATATGGGGTGCCCGTTCTTCAAGAACCCGAACAGTCTCGTGTCGAATGATTCCTTCATCAAGTCCGGTACGCATCGCATTGAGTGCAGCGCGCAGACCGTCCAGTTCTTCACGGTTAATCTCCTCTTCAAGATTGCAGCGGCTGTCCAGGTCGAGAGGCACCGCGCGGAGCGCTACCTCGCGAATGCGATTGGTGAGGTCAGAGACAGCTATGGTTGTATCTTCCAACTGCGGGAGCTCAGCAAGTCTAGCCTCATAAGGTCGGCACTCGCTACTTAGCCGGGCATATTCCATTGCCCGTTCCAATAGGGACAACACTGGAAGCAAAACCTTTAACGCCGAGCCCCCGGGAGAGCAGGTAGTTCCGGACACCTCGGGATGTGGCGCAAACCACGCTGGGCCAGCCTGTACCAAGGGAAGATCGTCCAGGCCCAAAACACAGTTCGAAACCTTCGCATGAGGGCGTTATCGGGGCTCTGGAGATGCAGTGTGTGGATGGTCTGCGCCACCCTGTTAAGAGCCTTCCCAGGGAAGCGCTCAGGTTTTGCATCAAGAAAGCGCGACATCTCCTCAGGGAAATCTCGCGCCAAATAGCTTCGGCGCTCCTCGAGTTCTCCCAGGGCCGTTCCGGCTTCAGCCACGCGGCGGGCAAAGCCTGCCTTGCTACCCCGTTCGTCGAGTAGCGCAGTTAGTTCTTCATTTGCACGTTTCAGACGAACACTCGACTCCGGGTGGGGTGGTGCGGCAAGCATGTCCCGGATGGCGTGAGAAAAGGTGTAATTGAGGCTAGGATCGTCTTTAGAGTTGGTGCGCACTATGAGCGGCCGTCCCTCGGAATCGGAAAGCCGATCAAACACGGCGTCGATTGCCTTATGGTTGCGACTTGCGAAAAGCACCGTCTGGTCGCGCAGTCGAGCGTTGGCTATGGTGCTACTGACCACTTGGCTCTTGCCGGTACCCGGAGGGCCTGTGACCACTGTTATGTCCCTGATGAGGAGAGAAGCTGTCGCCAACCGCTGCTCTGCATTAAGTGGGGCGGTGTCGACTACGATTGCCTCGTGCAGGAGTTCTCCCGGAGTCGGTTGTTCCCGGTCGGTGGCAAAAATGTAGCGAAGTGCCGTGCGATCCAACTTCTCATCTGGTTCGCGCTCAATGGCCGCAAGTTCCTTGAGCAGGGTGGCCGTGTACTTAGTTCGTTTCGCCAACATAATGACGGCGCGGTTATAGATACCGGTCGTAAAAGGCTCCCGAAGCGGATCATCCGGCACACTCTCCATATGCAGGGGCTCCCGGACCTTGTCCGGCATGAACGCAGAAAGGGCGGCAACAAGGCTATCCAAGCCGGGAATCCGTTCACTCCGCTCCAGACCAGGGGGTTCATCAATTGGTCTCTCGCGATTGAGAAAACCGCAGGCGGAAAGGAAGCTCCGCTGGCGATCAACGTTGCGGGAAAAGGCAAACTCAAGCCATCCTAAATTAATTTCAGGTCGAGCGTCCTCGCAACTGACGACCAATCCGTTTAGGGCGATTGCGGTCTCTACGGTAAAAAAGAAAATTGGCCGAATGACGGCGACGTTTGGCTCCCCAACCTTTTCCTTGAAGTAGGCCTGCACCGGATAGCCGATTACCAAGGCTTGATCCTCGCCCTTACCAGGCAGGGCGTTGAGCAGCGGCGACAGATGTGGCCCGAGAGGGATATTGGCCTGCCAGCGAACGCCTGGCCTGGGATGCCACCATCCGATCCGACGAAGATAGAGGAAACTCCTGCCCAACTCATTCTGAAAAGCCGAAGCATCCGCGCCTTCCTCCTGACGAATACATTGACGATAGTATGCAACCAGTCTACGGAATGTTCCCCATCGGCCGGAATAAATATCAGTGTCAGCTTCATTGATCTCAGTTTCAATCCCCACTGTATCGGCAGGAGGGAGCTCAGCTGTGACTCCATGTGGCTTGAAACCGAGGATTGAGAGTGTCTCTCCACTTAAGGGCGGAAGATCCGTAGATGAGGGAGGTGGGGCTGTTACGGAAGAATGGGACGCAGTCCAGCGTCCCATTCTGAAGTTGACTTTGCTTTCATTAAGCAGGTTGCGGAGAAGACAACCGACCTCATAATCGGCCATCCGCAGGTGATGCAGCCTCAGCCGCAGGCCCAGATCTCTAGTGGAAAGAGGGAGAGGAGAGGCGCTAAGAATGGTTAACAGTTTTTCGGATGCGAAATCCTCCGAGAATTTGCTCATGGCTTCTCTATCCCGACAGAGGCAAAACCCAATAACATCAATCAAAATCCGAGTTGCTGGCTCATGTGTCCAGATCGTAATGCTTCGGCCCATCAAGGGTCATTCACCTGAACATCGAGGGAGTCCCTTTCTCGGCTGACTATTTCAGCAATCCTGGGATCATATATGTTTTGAAGGTTCATCCGAAATTCAGCAGTCCTTGAAAAATGTCAAAGGGAACTTCTTATCTCGGATGGCATCCTTATGTCGCCTGCTGAAAAACGTCTACATGGTTCACCTTGGGACCGGGAACAAAGCCTAGATGTTCTATGACTGCGATGGCCCCTTCATCGCCTTTCGGTATTGCCCAAGCCAGTAGTCCTCGCGGCCGGGAACTCGCTACATATGCGAATCGGGTATGCTCCCCGTCACCGCTCGTTTTATCAATCCAGTGACGCCAGTGAGCTCCGTCTCCCTGTTTAGTAGGTGAGGACACGAGCATAACGGCTCAGTGCTGACGCACAAGTCAGCGCATTGCGGTGAGATATGGTTTTGGAGGGATGAAGAGAAATAATTTGTCGCAACAAAGGAGTAGACACGAGAAGCGCCCTTTGATAGTATAGCGTGGAACGATTCCGGGTTGAACAGGAGGAATAGCGCTATGCATCAGCGGCAAGGGAGTCAATTGATCCAGTGCGGACGGGAAATCAGCATTAGAGAGATAGAGGAAATCAGTGAGACGGTTGCGACGTTTTGGAGGTTGAGTCGTGAAGAACTGTTAGTGACGATATGTGAGCATTTAGGATGGCATAGTGCCTCCGGGAGTCCCAAGGCCAATGCCTGCTTGAAGCTTTTGGAAAGACTGGAATCGCAGGGTTTTTTGAAGGTGCCTTCAAAGCAGGTAAGTTCACGGAAGGGATCGAGGAAGCCGTGTTTGACGGAGAGGACAGGGCTCCAGCCAGCGATAGAAGGTGGTATCAGAGAGGTGGGACGTGTTCGCCTGGAGGTGGTAAGAGAAAGGCAGGAGACGGAGCTTTGGAATGAATATGTGAACCGGTACCACTACCTTGGTTACAAGCGGCCATTTGGTTGTTTTGCCCGGTATTTTGTAGAGAGCGAGCGTGGTAGGTTGGGCTGTCTGTTGTTTGCTGGAGCCGCGAAGTCATTAGGAGAGCGGGATCGTTGGATCGGTTGGAGCGCAAGCACGCGACTAAGGAATCTTGGCTGGGTAGTGAACAATACGCGATTTGTGATTTTTCCATGGGTGAAGGTTAAATATTTGGCAAGTCACGTATTGGGTCAGGCCATAAGGCGGATAAGGGCGGATTGGGAGGAGAGGTGGAGTTATCGCCCGGTATTGGTGGAGACGTTTGTAGATCCTCAGTACTATGCTGGGACATGTTACCGGGCGGCAAACTGGCAATATGTTGGGATGACAACCGGGGAAGGGCTTATCCGCAAGGGCAAGAGCTACACAACGAGTCCCAAGAAGATCTTTGTTAAGCCACTTGTTGACGATTTCCGCACGGTTCTATGTTCATAGCTAACGGTTGGGAGGGCAAACCATGAGCAAACCCAGCCGTCGTCCGAATCGGGAAGAGATCAAAGCGCGCCGGAAAGAGAGGAAGCGAGCCCAGAAGGCCTTGCGTGAGGAGCAGAAGGGGAAGGGATTGCAGGGTTCCTCGCACTCAACGATCGCTAATCACAAGTGTGCATACCAGGACGTGGGGGAGGAACATAGCGCGCGTAACGAGGCGGTATGGGAGCAATTGAAGGTATTTCGCGCCAAGTTGCCAGTACTTCTGGGGCGACTGTCGAAGATTCCGGAGCCCAGAAACCCCAAAAAGACGAAGCATAAGCTTACCGTCCTGTTGATCTACGGGATATTGGTGTTTGTATTGCAGATGAGCTCGTCTCGCGAGGCCAACAGAGAAATGACCCGCCCGATGTTTTGGGAGAACCTGAAACTGATCTTTCCGGAACTTGAGGAGGTCCCCCATCATGATACGCTGAAACGTCTCTTGTGGGAGCTTGATGTAGGGGAGATCGAGGGCGCGCAGATCGAGCTGATCCGGGAATGGATCAGGCAGAAGAAGTTTCGCCGGTATTTGATCGAGAATTGTTACCCGATAGCGATAGATGGTACGCAGAAGCTGTCTCGCGATTGGCTGTGGGATGAAGAGTGTATGCAGCGTACGGTTGGGAAGGACGAGTCTCAACATGTTCAATATTATGTTTACGTTTTGCAGGCCAGTCTGGCCTTCAGAGACGGAATGAGCATTCCTTTGATGAGCGAGTTTCTGAGCTTCACAGCAGGCGATACCGGTGACAGTAAACAGGACTGTGAGCTAAAGGGATTCTACCGGCTGGGTCGACGGCTCAAGGAGGCATTTCCTGCTCTGCGGATCATGGTTTTTTTGGATGGTCTTTACGCCAATGGGCCCGTGATGGAGTTTTGCCGAGAACACAAATGGCAATACATGATCGTTTTGCAGGACAAGAGTTTACCGAGCGTGCATGGTGAATTTGAAGCCCTGAGCGAGCTTGAGCCCAAACATCGATATACCCGTACCTGGGGCAACAGAAACCAGCATTTTCGATGGGCGAATGATATCGAGTACGACTTTGGACCGAATGGGAAAAAGATCGAGACCATTCATGTGGTCGAATGCGTAGAGACCTGGCAGGAGATCGAGAAAGGGGGCACACGGGTTGTTGAAAAGAAGGGTCGGCATCTGTGGATATCCAGCGAACCTCTCAACAGGAGCAACCTCCAAGAGCGATGCAATTTGGGCGCCCGCTCTCGGTGGACCATAGAGACAGGTTTTCTGGTAGAGAAACATCATGGTTATCAGTACGAACACTGCTTTGCATATAACTGGAATGCCATGAGAGGATACCATTACCTGATGCAACTGGGCCACATTTTCAACATCATGGCCCGGTACTCGGAGAGGCTTGCCAAAATCGTTAAAGAGACGGGGATTAGAGGTCTAATCTCCTTTGTTCGCCAAACCATGGCCAGCCCATGGCTGGATCGCGCATGGATCGAGGAACGCCTTGCTGCCCCATATCAGCTCCGGCTGATATAGCACACAGGCAGTCAGCATAATCTAAATGGCCCCCAACCAGGGGGAAAAGGGGAATTATGCTCGGAGCGGCAGAAAACCTCAGCATCGGGAGCCATGGAATGACCTGGGGCCTGACACTCTATATAATTTGCATCTGCCAACCAGTGGGACGGCGTCCGAACTGCTCGAAAATCGATGCCCGGACCTCGATTTTTAAAGTCGTGCGTCAGCAATGATAACGGCTTCAAACGTTTGGCCTTTTGCTTGATGTATTGTTGCAACACGGATACCTGGCTTTGTGATCTTCCTGGGAGTGTTGAGAGATTCCATAACAGTAGTTCCGGAGCTGCCCCGCAATGAGGAAAACGTGAATGGTCCGTGATCATCGGGCAAATCGCCCTGAAAAACGCTTGCAACGATCTGCTTCAAGCTCGACCTAACGATTTTCGCCCAATTGCTCCAAGTCTGACTGAGGTCTGAAAAATTCCATTGTGGAGACATTCGTCCAAAACTCGCACAAGAGAAAGACGCCACTGCAAGGCAGATCCTACCATCTCGGGTCGGTAGTGATGCCGTGAATCAATGGACTGTTTGGGGAAGAACTTCGTGGCAATGAACTTCCCAATACATTTCATCGACTCATCTATGGCTTGGATTTCAGCAGAACTCCACAGGTCCACTGCTGTCGCAAGGGTGATGGAATCATTGGGTGCTACGCGTGACGCAGCTGGCCGGAGCTTGTTTACGGTAGCATGCCCTCGCGCCAGAATCGCTGATTTGGTCACATCAATTGACCTTGTCCGCAGATAGGTCTCGAATCGGCGCGGCAACTCCGACATGTCGCTTGGGTCATAGATGAAGTAGACACAGGCGGGTGCATCACCGACCCACGGCTCACCTGTGACGTCACCTTGGTAGAGAAGCTTGCCGCAGAGGTTCACGATCGGTTGTACACTGCGGAAGTTCCGCTGTAGAGCCAACTTGTGCACTCCAGGCTCGGCCACAAAGCGCTCGACGTTTAAAGGATCAACCTTTTTGAAAGCGTAAATTGCCTGATTGAGGTCTCCCACCAAATGCACTCGGCTCCCCTGCTCCTTCAGCAACTCTAGTATTCTCAGCTGCCCCCAAGAGAGGTCTTGGCATTCGTCGACAATTACCAGCGGAAACCTTCGGGAAAGCCGCGACCGAAGCGTCTCCTTCTTCAACAACAGCACGGACAGGCATTCTACGTCCTGGTAGTTCACAAAACCATCCTTCCAGAACAGCTTCTTACGATCACCCAAGTCCTTCTTTAACACGTCTATGGTCAACCATTTCTTGTCGTTGTCGGCCAGATACTCCTGGAACTCTTTTGTCGCGAAATAAGTCTCGTGATCGATGGAGTCACTCGAATCGACAAAGGGCTTCCTAATGAGGAACCTGTCAGTTTCGTGGTCATACCAGAAGTGATTGGCGAAAATGGGTATGCTGAGCGGCGACTCCCCATTGCTGTTCACTTTGCTATTCTTGCCTCTCTTCGGCTTCCTCCTTTTGACAAAGGGCGTCTTACATTTGTAGGCATTGAGCCACTCGTCACGATCCGAGGCAGCCACAATCCTAATGCTTCGGTCTCCTTTTTTGCCCAGATAGCCGGTGAGGATATAGGCAAAAGGATTAGCGAGGTACCCATGCAGCCAACTATCAAACGTCCCGATGAAGTGTGGATGCCCCACGTTGCCAGCGAACTGGGTGACCCGCTCCAGTATTACGTCTGCGGCATTATTGGTGAAGGTGAGCACAGCAATACCCGCGTGCAGCACATCCCACCGGCGGATCTCATAAGCCGCCTTCATGCCGATAACCTCGGTCTTGCCGCCGCCCGGGCAAGCCCGCAAGAATGAATTTTCAGTTCTCGGATGCAGGACATATTCAAACTGTTCGCAGGTCTTCTCGTAAAGGCGGCATTTACCGTAATCTCTGCAGAGAGGATTGTGGGAACCAACCGACTTCAAGCATTCGGTATGCGAGATGCCTGCAGGTTTGCCGCATACGATCGAAGCCACTTTTTCGAATACCTCCGAGTGATCAGGCATCCGCCTCTCCGCACGCCCAGACAACAGCCTTTTGAATGTATTCGGGTACTGCAAAGCTTGAGGTTTTGTCGCCCGCCAGCATAGTCGCCAAGGCCTGGGCGAACTCCCCCTTGTCCTTCTCGATCTTTTCTAAAAGATAGGAGGCCGCCTCGGCTCGCTTGGCTTCGTCCTTTTCGGCAGCCCAACCCGTCTCGATGTATTTTTCGAGCTGACGTTTGATGGCACCATCCGTCTGGATCAACTCTTTTACTGCCGCAAGCATTACGTTCAGGTTTCCCCCTTCCATCGCCAGGTCGTATTCAAACGTCTTCAAATCATTCGAATATAATCTCGCGTGCTCAGATCCATTCACGACGTTGATCAATTTCAGCGCGTGATTCAGTCCCGGTTCCTTTTGCGATGGTGTCGGCTTGAATGGAACCCCGTTGACCTCCTTCGGTGGATCTTGATCAGTGATTCCCGCACACCGGACCGGAATCGAGAGGTAGCCACCTCCGTCCAAATTACAGAACAATTGCTGAAAATGTTTGAAATAAATCCCGTTCATATTGATGACCGAGACTCCACGATTTTCAAGTGAATCAGGGGACCCTGTGTCGAATTGTTCATCCTTATTGGCCCCTTCTATTGCTTTACCTGTGTCATTGTTAAGTTGAGGCTTCTTGTCCTGATTCGTCCTCTTTGTTCTATTTTCATTGAGTACTATCTTGGCGAGCTCAGGGAGCAAGAGTGATTCAGCGATGCCCTCAACCAGAATCACCCCTTTCGCGAAGAGCAGCGTTGATTTGGTTATATCCAACCACCGTGAGACGAATGCCTTGCTATCGGCGGAGAGACCGCAATGCCTCAAAGGTACCGCCAACGTCTTCCCAGCACGGTTATTTGAAAGATGGATAATCGTGTCGAGTGTGGCAGAGGAAGCCAGAACTGGGGAATGCGTTGTTACAATCACCTGCATGCCAGCCTTGCGTGCCTGCACCTCAAGATACTTCAAGAGCCGGATCTGCAATTGGGGATGGAGGTGCGCTTCCGGTTCCTCTATCAAAAGAACTCTCAGGAAGTCCTCGCCCGAAATGGTCAGTTCTGCCAAAATCGTGGCGACATATAGCAGGTTGTTGTAGCCAAGGCTGTTCTCCTGTAGGCTTCTGAAGAGATCCCGTTTCCCACCTGCATCGACTTGCGGGAAGAACAGCAATCTTAGCCCTTCGACGATACGATTGAAGTTGACCTCTGAGAATTGCATCCATGTGTCCTGCCCGAATACATCTCCCAAGACCTCCTTCAATTGCCCACCGATCAGTTTGTTTGCAGCCGAGATCGTTTGTGTCTCGTCAGTGGCCAAATTCTCGTTAAATCCTTGAACAACGACCTCCAGAGGATGTTTGGTCCTGTTTTGACGAGCTTCACCTAACTGTTTCTTGTTCAGGTTCCTTAGGAGTCTCGCCAAATGGGAGCCTCTACCTTCGCGAAGTCTGTTTTCAGCGTCACGCAACGGGGGCAAATAAATGCAGTTGACCTTGTCGAACAGTTCAGACTCAAACATGGACGCCCGCGATTCACCTCCCCATAAGGCCCTCCTGTATCTGCCATACCTCGTCTCTTCGCCAATTACAAGCAGCGTGAGCTTCGCATTGCCCTCGACATTGGTCCACGGTAGGAAGGCCACCTGTTCCATGGGCGAGAGACCAGTGAACTCCGCAATAATCCGAAAGCTCTCGGCAGGCAGCGCAGCCGCGGTGAACGGACGGTGGAAATCCGTATCCCTGATACCTGTCCTCCCATACTCATCCTCCATCAGAATGAGCCGAAGAGCGTCAATGATGGCGCTCTTGCCCGCCCCGTTCTCTCCAACAAGAACGTTCAGCCCCTTGGCGAACTGCACATCAAAAGGTTCACCGAAGTTTTTGTATCCATCAATCTTTATGGTTTCCAGGAACATAATTGAATCCCCACCATGTAACAGCCTGAGGACAATGCAAATCAGAGCACCTTTTTCACAACTAGCAAACTTGGGTTAGCGGCTGTCTCTTCCCATCACTTAATAAAGGCACCCAGATCATCTCTTTACATGGTTTGAGGCTGTGAACTACGGCCCTCTTTCTTCATCGGTCCGGCAAGTGTCGGCAAATCTTTGATCCTTTCCCGGATTTCTCCTCGGCTAAACGGAGCTCATAGAGCTTTTGCAGGTTCATCCAGAATTCCGCACTGGTTCCGAAGAAGTGTCCCAGGCGCAAGGCTGTGTCACCGGTTACGGCGCGTTGCCCATTCAAGATTGAGGTTATGCGGTTTGTTGGCACGTTAAGTCTGGCGGGCCAATTCCGCCGCACTCATGCCCAGCTCTTCAAGTTGTTCGGCGAGATGTTCGCCGGGATGTATGGCAGTGCGTCCCATGATGCACCTCAATGGTAATCGATGATTTCAACATTTACCGGCCCCGGGGTTCCCTTGGGCCACTCGAAACAAATTCGCCATTGATCATTGATGCGGATGCTGTATTGGCCCTTGCGGTCGCCCTTGAGTGCTTCGAGACGGTTGCCGGGTAAGTCCAGATCGAGCAGCGATGTTGCTGCCTCAAGCTGGTCGAGCTTCATCTCCGCCTTGCGCTCAAAGCCGGCGAAAGCCCTGACCCGGTTTCCCTCGGCGAACTCTCGCGTTCGTTTGTCTCTGAAGTTCACGATCTGGCAATTCATCCTATGGAAGATTATCCGTTACGTCAAGCATAATTGCAGCATGGGCGAACCGGGACGAAGTCGGCACGGCGAGTGTTACTCCCTGCGTTCTTGCGGAAGTCACAGAGTCTGTCCTGCTTTCGGCCATCAGGTGACGCCCCCGTTCGCAAAGGTTATAAACCCCTTGGCTTGTGGTGCTGGCAAGGTTGAATGTTGCCACAAGGGGCCGGGCATCGCCGATCTTGAGCCTCCTGAGTTTGGGCAGGCTGTTCCATATTGACGCTTGATGGATTGCTTGAGCCACCATGCCTCCGAAAACTGGGGTTGCGCGATGCCTTTTCGGCAAGGCTGCGCGGGGCGCGGGGCGAGTTTTTTCCAGTGGCAGGCGGTTTTCATGCATCCGGGCAGGGGATGGCTGGCCGGTGACGGCTCAGGGCTGACGAGGTGCGCCAATGGCAGACGCCCACCAGGTAATGTGCAACTCCCAAAATCGTCGCGGCTCTGAAGAACGGCGATGAGCTTATGAAGGCAAGCCGGCGAGGGGTATTGGTAGTTCCACGGATTCCACTGACTCGGAGGTTCCAGGATCTTCTGGAGGTGGCGCAAGAGAGTAGTACGGTAGGGGGGAGGGTTGGTGCCGATGAGCCTGCTGGTGGCAATAGGACTCATGAAGAGGTCCCCTAACCATGCGCCGGCCATTACTTGAGGCCTTGCATAAGGGGAGCGCTGTTTTCCTGATGGAAGGTTAGCCGTTGCTGGGCTGAGAGGTTCTGCTACTTGGCCAGATGATCGAAATGATAGACCCGAGCGAGGGTGTCGATGAGATACTCGGCCTGTTCAGGAAACGCGGGAAGGGTGTCGACGAAGTTACGCCGGGCATGAGTGAGACCGTTTGCGAGAATGGTTATGAAGGCGCCAGGCAGATTCCTGCTCAAAGCGTCACACATCTGGATTGGGGAAGGCAACTGAGCGATCCTTTGAGTAAGGAGATCCTCAAGGTGTTCCCCGCCGTGGTTGGAACCGATGAAGAAGTAAACGATGCAAAAACACGCCACGGAACGTTGGTCGATGAGCACCAGGTGCTTGAGATGTTCTCACACGCCAAAGCCGTGGCTGGCGTTAACCGAGGAAATGGTAGTGTTCGGCAAGGGCATTGAAGAGTCTTTCTTGGGTGGTCTGCGCACCTGACGGATGAGAGGATCGGGCATCCGCGAAAAAAGAAGACTCCGCGGCAGGCTGGGCGGGTGGACCCTTTGTAGTCCGGTGCTTCAGTTCGGTGTGGTTGAGCTTCAAAGCTCCTGCAGGGTGGGGGATTGGGATAGAATGGAGTGAGGTCAACGGTAGCTTACCACACATGGTCCGAAATGCGGCTGCACGGCTTACGGGCCCTACGCCATTTGGTGAAAATCGCTGAGACTTACTGCAAGCGGGGTTGCCTTCCTAATGGATACTCAGCCTTCATCGGATGTGCTCCTCGCTCCTGGAATAGCCAGCCGATTATTCCCCCAAACTGGCAGTCGTTTCACGCACCCTTGCCGGAAACACACCGAAGATCCTTCCTCCCGCCGGGATGGAAAACTCAACGCAAAGATCGCAATGCAAAGAGCTTCCAGGTCAGGAGTCTGATAAGCCGTTTTTTGAAGATAAGAAGTTGCGAAGGTTGTATTGAGAATTGTTGATCTTTAATTTCTTTCGGATGTTTTTCCTGTGAGTTCTGACGGTGGCGGATGAAACATGAAGATGCTCGGCTATCTGTTCAGTGCTCAAACCATTTTTAATGAGAGAGGCGATGCGCAGCTCAGCATGAGAAAGCGCCGCAGCAAGTCGTGCGTCCGCCGTGAAAGTCGTAGTCAAGTCTCCTATCTGTTTTCTCAGTAGATCCAAGTCGAACCTGTATATGCGGAGGTTATCGTCTTTTTGAAGCTTCTCAAGCAACGGGAGCACAAGAGATCTGATTCTGAGGGCGACCTGTTTTTCCATCTGCTCTCGTTCCAGTTCGATATTCTGCGCAAACAAAGACAAAGCCTTATTGGTTTCAATGAGCCTGCCGGTAAGCGATTCCAGGTGCTCCTTGTTGGTAAGAAGCTCGCTTGTCCTGGCGGCTTCAAGGTCTTTGATGAGCCTCTTGATTTGTCGCTCTGCCTGGAGGACCTCGAAAGCGCTGTACAGGGCATGATCGATGAGCTCAGCTTCGAAGGGTTTCTCCAGAAGGTCAAAGGCCCCTAATCTCAACGCTCTAATGGCTATGTCCTTATCTGCAAACCCGGTCACGACAATGATCTTTGTTTCCGGACAAAATTTCTTTATTTCCGGGATGAGGTCGAGCCCCATACATTCTGCCAGGTAAACATCAAGTATAATAACATCATAACGGTTTTGCTCGATACGGTTCCTTGCCGAGGACATTCGGTTAACGCTCTCCGGTTTCATCCCCAGTGAGGAAATAGCGTGCTCAATGAACATGCAACTGCTTTGGTCATCATCGACGATGAGGATGGGAGCATCTCTGTACTTTTCTAAGCCGCTTACTTCATTTTGCTGGAGCATCATGAAATCCTTCTACACAAATCATAACAAAGTCTGTCGCCACCGAGGGCGAGGATAAAACCGACCCTGCAAGGAATGGAGAGTTGAAACCCTGGAGATTCTATAACCCTCCGTTCGATGCGCCGGCAAGCCCTAATTGATCGTTTACAGGCTATTGCCAAAGAGGACTTGATGGGTCTGGAAAATCGCATGAAATCCAGGGGGTGTTGTGGGATGTCAACGATAATAAACCATCCCTTCCACTACTCTGTACTGTCTATAACTGATCGATTGTAGAGGCTTTATTCGCATCATGGGTAAGCCTGGTGACCCCTTTTTCACCCCCAGAATGGCCCTTTACAGTGACAACGGGGGTTTGTATTCACTAAATCAACCTAGAAGTCACCACGGTTCTGTGAAAAGGCCAAACCCATCGTGAGATGGGGACGGAAAGCCACGGATCCTTCGACAAGATAAGACAGCCGGGTTGCCCGAAGGGAAAAAGTGAGAGGTGGCTCTGTGGCTGTTATGCCTGATCTGAGGAGTTCTGCAGGACACGAACTCGACAAAAGGGGGTGATAAATTGTCCAAAGGCGTTGGTTGTATCTCGTTCATCATTACTCCAAAGGATTACGGGCAACATTTATGTCATTAGGAAGGAGAGAAAAGTGCGATGAAAGGTAAAATTAGGTTAAGTTTATTCCTTATGTTGATGTCGATGACGGTGTTCCTATTGTTTGGAGCACAAGTGTGCTCAGCATCTCCAATTATTTCTCCTCAAGGGGCTTATCCCAGTGATGAGTACTTCGATGTATCCGATTCATTGGGAGGGAAGATCAATCTCTCCATCGCTCAAATGGACTTGAACGGAAGAGGTACTCTCAACTTCAAATTGGGTGGCAACTCGGGAACCTACCAAGACCTTGATGGTACTTCCTACAACTATGGGCAATGGAACTCGATGGGCAAAGGCTCCGGCGGGATCGACTTTCAGTCCCTGCCATCCAGTTTCACGTTAGATTTCAAGTTAGCGCTCCCGAAAGACAGTTACGGTGGAGCCAGGATGCTGGAGTTGAGGGAAGGCTACAACTCCTGGTCCACGCTTGGCAGTTCACAGGGAATTTTGAATATTGTATGGGATACGAACAACAATCATAAACAGGATTCCGGCGACAAGGCCGTTACCGTCACGCTTGTGGGCAATACTGCCGTCCCGATTCCTCCAACGGCTTGGCTCTTGGGCTCAGGTTTGCTGGGGCTCATCGGGTTCAGGAGAACCTTCCGCGGTTAGACTGCCAGACTGCTGACACCCCTCCGAACAAAAAAGGCAGGGTTCGCGAATGGCCCTGCCTCTTTTTTTTTTGTCGTCCCTGGCGGATCATCTGCTGGCGACCCACTCCTGCTTGAGCGCCTCGGCCTTTTCTCTGGATGTCGGGTCCATCTGAAGCGCCAGGGCCTTGTTCACGTATTCCAATGCCATACTCCTTTTCGCCCCGCGCATGGAGGATTTCGGCAGCGTGCAGATGGTGCACGGCCGACTGCGGTGACCGCGCCTGGGCATCCTGGACGTACCGCCAGGCGCCGTCGAGGTCTCCCTGCCGGTAGGCCAGCCACGCCGAGGTGTCGAGTAGATTCGGGTTCTCGGGTTCTTGAGCCAGGGCCTGGACCATCAATTTGCTCCCTTCGGCCAGCATGTTCCTGTCGGATGCATGCTCAGCATAGAGATAAGCCAGGTTGTTCAAAATGGCCGGAGACTGATTGGCTTCCTTCAGCAGTTCCTGGTAGACGCGGATGGCATCGTCGTAGCGGCCTCCGAGATCATAGAGCATCGCCAGCTGCATGCGGATGGGAAGCGAAGGCTGCCGGCGATAGCTTTCCTCGAATTTCGCAATCGCCTCGTTGAGCTTTCCCTGTTGCACGTAGGCTCCAGCAAGGCCGGCGTGAGCATCCGGCCACTGCGGGGCAAGCTCGACGGCTTTCAGGAAAGCCTTTTCGGCGTCGGGGAGGTCGCCCGTCGCCTGGAGCAACCGCCCCTGGAAATAGTGAATCTGAGGCGCATCGGGGCGCATTTCCAACTTCACGCTGGAGAAAGGAGCGGGCCCGATCCGGGTTATTCTGCAGCAGGTAAACTCTGGCCAGGGCGGGAACGGCAGTCCGCCAGCCATTTTCCGCATCGAGGGCCTTCAGAAACCAGGTGCTCGCCTCGTTCAATTTTGACTGGACGAGCATGAGCTGCCCCATTTCCATATAACCAAGGGGCAAGTGCGGTTGGATTTCGATAATCCTTCGAAACTTCTGTTCCGCTCGGGCGAAGTTCTTCTGATTGGCTTCAAACTCGCCCTGCGGCTCTCAGGAGCATGAGATTGGTCGGCTGAAGCTCCAGCCCTTTTTCCAAAACCCTGAAAGCCTGATCGGCTTCCCCCTTGCCCGCCAGGTAATAGAAAAGCTCGAGCCGCAACCGGGCGCTTTCCGGATTGGTCTCCACCGCCCGCCTCAGGGTGTCCACGGCGAGGGCTTCCTTCTTGTTAAGACCCTGGCTCCGAACGAGCAGCAGTTGCGCTTCTTCATCATTGGGGCGGGCGACGGCGACCTGGCTCAATTGAATCTCGGCGTCCGCCGGGATTGCGGACACCAAGCAGGACCTTCCCGAGCAGGAAATGAGCGTCCAGGTTCCCCTGATTTTGGGCCAGTAACGCGTCGCAGAGTTTTCTAGCCCCCTCCCAATCGGCCTGCTGCGCCATCAATGTGGCTTTGGCGAGGAGTACCGCTTCCCGGTCCGGCCTTTTCAGGTCGCGTTTCAAGGTATTCTCGATCAGCTCCAAAGCCCCTTTCTGCTCGTTATCTTCGGTCAGAAGCCGGGCCAGCTTGATTACCGCCGGGACGTCGTGCGGGGTCGAAGCGATCAGGTCCTCGAGGATTGAACGCGCCTTTTGGCGATTCCCCATCCTGATCCAGAAGTCGGCCTGCGCGGCCTGGATCTCCGGAGAGGGAGGCAGGCCCTCATAAGCAGCCTGGGCCTCTTCGGCAAATCCCCAGCGATCAAGGAATTGCGCCCGGAGCAGGGCGACCCTGTTGTCTCCCTGGCCGGCGTCCAGCATTTTTTGCAGTTCTTCGATGACCTTCCCCTTCTCGCCGTGATCCAGGGCATATTGGGCCATGAAGAGGTAGGAGGCCGGGTCAGCCGGAGTAAGCTCGCGCCAGGCGGCAACGGCCTGCTTCATCTTGTCCGCTGCACCAACCGCCTGGAAGGAGATCGCCAGCAGGGTCTGGACCTCCTGGTTCTGCGGCCCGTCTTTGACCTGCGAGAGAATGTCGATGGCCTCCTGATAGCGCTCGGAGCTCATCAATGCCCGCGCCTTGATGAGGTCCACTTTCGGCTGATATGCTTCAGGATGCTTGATTTGCGCCACTTCCAGGAGAGCGGGCTGGCCGTTTTTGCTCATGGCAAGGAGCCAGGCCACTTGCACTCGCGCCTCATCGAATTCCGGATTCAACTCCAGCGCCGACCTGAAGGCAGACATGGCCCTCTGGTACTCCTCCTGCTGCAGGAGCGCCTTGCCCAGCCCGAGGGTCGCCGTGGCGTTCCTGGGGTCCATTTGCAGGGCGTTTTTGTACTCGAGGATGGCCCGCACCGGGTCTCCCTCGGCGAGCAGGCGGTCCCCCTTGGAGATGAAGGCCGCGGCCTTTTCCTCTTTCGTACTGCACCCCCACAGCGTGAGGGCCATCCCCAGAATAACGACAGCTACCCCAAGCAACCACCTGCTCTTGTTTGTCACTTCCACATATCCTCCATTGTCTGCCGGATCTTTTCTTATCCTTCACCTCAGCCAATTGCTTCTTCAGTTCGGTCACGGGCGAGTGGACTTCCCCCCTGTCTGGAGCTCAGCCACTTGACTTGCCGAGCGCTGTTCTCGTCAGTTAGTAATAACCATTCGTGTCTTTGGGTGAGACGTCGTTCAGCACCACGCCGAGCACTTTTCCCCTGTTGATATGGGCCATGGCGGCCCTGATGCTCTCCTGGGAGGTGGCATCCACACGGGCTACGAGCAGGATGGCGTCGACGTATTCGCCGATCACGAGGGCATCCGAACAGACGCCGATCCCCGGCGTATCGAGGATCACATAACGATCGTCGTGGCGATGCTTCAATTCCTTAATGAGGGCCTCCATTTTGGCAGAACCGACGAGTTCGGTCGACCTGCTCACATGCCCGCCGGCAGTCAGGACCGCCAACTTGGGAATACCGGGACTGACGAAGAGGTCTTCGAGGGCTGCTCCCTCATAGAAATAGGAGGTGAGCCCAGGGGTCTTTGGGCTCAAGCCCAGGAGTTGCGCCATTGTCGGCCGGCGAAAATCGAGCTCGACCAGGACGGCCGTCTGGCGCGTATCATGAGCGATGCTGATCGCCAGATTCACTGCCACCAGGCTCTTCCCTTCCTCCGCGCCAAACCCGGTGACCTGGATCGTATTCCACCCGTTCCGGCGCGTCTGCCTCAGCAGCCTTGTGCTCAAGCGTTTGAACTGATCGGAGAGATAGCTCTTGTCTTCCACCGCAACAATCCTCCTCTTCAGGAGATCTGCTGCGGAGACATCGACCACCCTGGTCCGGGTGCAGGAGATTGGCATCTCTTTCTTCCCAATCTCTGCCCCCGGCATTTCCCCTGGTTCCTCAACCCGATCATGGATCAGTTCTTCCGCCCTGGCTTTATCGAGCGCCTTCTTGAATTGACTCATTCTTTGCTCCACTCTCCCTCGACCCCTCTTCCACAGGGAGAGGGGTCGGTTAACCCTAAACGTTATCTGTGCTTTCTCTGCGGTCTCTGCTGTGGTGAATATGCCTTGCCCGCGGCCGAAGGATGGCCTGGGCTCTCGGCGGTGAAAATCAGACGGGAAGCTTTCGGTAAAGGAAGCGTTCCAGTTTGGCATAGAAGACGTAAAGATCCACTACGAAGAAGTGGAAGAGCAGCACCGCTGCAGCCACCCCCACCACCGTCCCCGTGGCCCATGCAAGCTTTTTTCGCTTCATGCGGACCTGGTCTCTTTCTGTCAGGATGCGCGGGATCACGGAAAAAATCGGCATGCCGGTGAGCTGTTCGAGCGTTTCAGCGTCACGCAGAGTATTGTCCGTGAATTCGCGGACTGCTGCCAGGCCAAGGGAAAGGCCTATGCCGAAGACGACGCCGATGAGGATGATGGCCAGGCGATTGGGGCGGGCGGGCTTTTCCGGAAGAAAGGCCGGCTCGATGACCTGGAAGCTTTCCCCCAGTTGCCCTTCTTCCATACCCTGTGCCAGCTGGGCCGAAAGGAACTTCTGCTGCAAGTCGTTGTAGTAGTTCTTCGCATTCTGGTAGTCCGTGGTGAGCTCGTTATACTCCCTCGAAACCTGCGGCATGGCATGGAGTTTATCATAAACCACCTTGATCTGTTCCTCGATGCGCACCTTTTCAGACTTCAGGGACGAGAGGGAAACTTCCATTTTGTCGAGATCGGACTTCAGGGTCACGTAGGCCGGGTTCGTCGGCCGTTCAGCGGGTGCGGCCCTGGGTTCCTTCCCTTTGGCCCGGGCGATTTCCAGCTCCCGCTTAAGCCGTTCAATTTCATGCACCTTGCGTTTGTTGGCCGGATGTTCGTCGGAATAGCGAGAGCTGAGATCGGCAAGTTCGAGTTCCGCCTGGTGGAGGCGGTCCCGCAGTTGATCCAAGGTCCCCGTATCCTGGGACTTTCCTTCCAGGAGGGCAATCTCCTGGTTTTTGGCCTGCACCAGGGGATGTTTTTCGGAATATTTGCCGACCAGCGTTGCACGCTCCAACTGGGCCTGCTGCAGCCGCTCCCGGGGGCTCATCACACGGGGGTTGACGCCCGAGTACGGGTCGATTGACGCCAGTTGGCTCCTGATGGCGGCCCGCTGCTCCTCGAAGGAGCGCACCTGCATGTTGATGCTGCTGATATCACCATTCAGCTTCTCGAGCTTTTGCATGTTTACCGTGGTAAATTCAGGCAGCTCATCGAGGTGCTCCTGGCGATAAACGGCCAGCCTGGACTCAAAACCGTCCATCTGGGCTTTGACCTGCTTCAGCTTTTCTTCGAAAAATTTCGCCGTGCTCCGCGCATACCTTTCCCGCGCATCGAGGTTCTTCTCCATAAAGTACGACGAGATCTCGTTGGCGACCATCTGTGCCTTTTTCTCGCTTTCATCTTCGAAGGAAAGGGTGAAAGCCACAGTCAGGAGCACCGGTTTGGCCTGGTTGTCCTTCTTGACTTCGGCGTCGATGGTTTCGACGCTGATCCGCTTGGCGACTTTATCAACCAGTTCTTCGGCGGTCAGCTTATCTCTGTTTTGCGGCAGAAGATCGTATTTCTGGACGAGTGCGAGGACCTTCGAACGGGAGGTGATTTCCTGAGTGATGGCCTTGATCCTCTGATCGGCATAGCTGGTAATGGTGGGGGCCGCGAGTTTGTCGGGAATGGTGGCGTTCTGGATGAGAATGGTGGCGGCGGATTTATAAATGTCCGGAAGCAGCAGGGCGATTGCGGTCACCGCAACCACCACCGTGATAAAGGGTAAAATGAGCCACTTTTTACGCCTTTTGACAATACTCTTGAGCTTCGCCAGTTCTTGACCCTGTTCCATTTTCACCTCTCCTTCCTCACTTCGAAGCCCACAGCCTTGGCAGTTGCCAGACAATCCCTACCCACGCAACATACCGATCGGCACTTTGACTGAAATTGGTCATGGAATAGTCTTGAAGCTGATATTGATAGGACCCCGCCAATCTGAGCGTGAGGTCTTCGGTCAGTTTCCGGTTGATGGACGGGCTGACGCTGACGTAATTCCATCTCTGATTTCCTTGCAGAATCTCCGCATTGTAGTCGTATCTCAACCCGCAGTTGACCGTGGTCAATTCCGATAAGCCGTACTGTATTTGGGTCCCGACATACATGTGGTCGAAAGTCTGCGCACTGACGTCGCTGTATTGGTCCCGGCCGGCGGTAAGCGAGGCGGAGAGCCGCTCAGACCAATTCTTTTTGAGGGTTGCCCAAAAGTCGTAGGTGCTGCTTGTGTTGGTAAACCATTTCTTGACGATCCTCACCTGGGGATCGAGTTCAAAGACATACTGGTAATAGCTGATGGCCGTGAAACGATAGCCGGCGCCGACCAGGAGGGACGTGGTCTCGCTGAAAACGTGCTGCCAGTAAAGGCCGGGCCGGAAAAACTGAACGTTGTCGGTGGTCGTGTCCAGATAATGCTTATAGGAATAGAGCCAGTCCGACCCGATCGTGTCAAAATCGCTGCGTTTCCACGCCAGGGTCAAGTTCCCCATGGCGCTGTTCGAGTTGGGGAATTGTTTCTCGGGATACCAGGTCTGACCGGCGTTTCCCCCCAGGGAAAGAGAGACCAGTTCAGTGAGGGCGTAGGTCCCTTTCGCTCGCAGGTTGTAGAGGTACTGGTTCGCGAGTATTGCCCGGAGACCGGCCTCTTGAAGCTGACTCTCCTGGGCTGTGGTCTTGGTGAAATTGGCCCCGAGATCGGTGGAAAACCTCTCCGACCACTGCCGGATCCAGGCGGCGTTGTTGAAGGTTTCAACCCGGTCGAGCTGGCTATTCCTGGCGTAAATCATGCCGTTCACGGTCGCGTCGAGGCTGAACCGGTCCTTGTCGCTCTGGCCGGTAAGCAGAAACTTGGGCTTGATTGAGGTGATAAAGTCGCTCTGCTTATCGTGAAACTGGAAATTGATGTTGCTGTCGTAGGTTTCGGATGCGCTGATCGAGGGCGAAAACGACCAGTCAGTCGAGCCCGCATCGCTTGCCCGGAGTATCAGCAGGAGCACCGCACAGGCGACCAGGCACGACATATTGCGGCTGAAAGCCGAAGACCTCATCGACCAGACAAGCCCCCCTCCCCTCAAGCTGTTGCCCACCACCCGCCCTTTATGGCACCACCACCACATCTCCTCGTTCCAGCAGAATATTCCGGTCCAGGCTTCGGCCTTTTTTGATCTCTTCGTAATTGAATGGGAGACTTATGGTTTCCTTGCCATGGTTGCGCAAAATCGAGATTTTGTCTTCCCTGGCAAATGTGACCGGACCTCCGGCAAGGGCCAGGGCCTGGAGCACGGTGAGCGGCTTGGCAACATTGTACATCCCGGGTTTGGCGACCTTTCCCACCACGTAATACTGCAGGCTCCCGAGCTGCATCACGCTTACTGCCGCCACGGCTTCCGGGATAAACGCACGCACCTTCTCTTCGACCACCTCTTTGACCTGGACGGTGGTCAATCCCCCCACCTCCACATCCCCAATCAACGGAAAGGAGACCTTCCCGTCCGGGCGCACCACCAATTGGTTTCTGGTGAGCCCCTCTTCCCCATAGATGGTGATCTCGAGGACATCCGAAGGTGCCATCCGGTAATCCCCGGGCGGACCCGGTTCCATCTGCGCCGCATTATGATCTTGAGCCAAAGCACAACCAAAAAACCACAGTGAGGCGATACAGAGCGCCACCCTCCATACCCCGGGAAAATCAATAAACCATTTTATCATTGCTCTTCACTCCTTTCAGTCAGGAACATAGGCATTCACCATAACACCCAGTGCCACGGTATAGGTGTCGAGTACACCCTGAGCCTGCTCTTCGCTCTGTCCGGGCAAAAGCGGCATTTCGACCCTCACGAGGGCGCCGTCGGTGCGGTGCAGTGTCAGGGCGTCCCAGAAGAGATAGAGTTTGTTCCAGTATTCGCTCGCTATCACGCGGCCCCTTTGTTGAAACCAAAAGTTCGAGAGGAGCAGCCGCCCATCCTTTTGCATGATCATCTGCTGCACGGGAAAGGCGCGGCCGGTTGCCGGGTCGGGGGGAAGCTCCTGCTTCTTTAGAAGGTCCCAGCCGCCGCCCAGGAGGCATGATGTGGGTGCATGGGCAGTGTGCTGCGTGGTCTGGGAGTTATAGTAGGAAATGAGCAATTGCAGGCAATTCCCTGTCGAACGATGAAGGAAAGTCCCTGTGACGTAGTCGTCCGCCCAAAGACTTTCCAGGATTCTTTGCTCGAGGAAGACCCTTGTCCCCGTCCAGCCGTCAATGGTCATGGGAAAACTCGAGAAATCGCTTCGCGCCGGTTTCATCTGGGCAGTCTCCAGGTGAACCCCGGTAAAGTGGAGTGTCAAAAGAAGCAGAGCGGCAAGCAATGGGTGGACCCACGGGCGGCTGTCGTGCACCTTGGTCGCCCCCCCCGCAGGTTGGACTTGGAGAGGCGCCGGATGGTCGTTTCGCCCCGCAACCCGGCGGAGCAGGACGCTGATGAGCAGGAGGAGCGCGACCGAAACCATAAACGTGATCCAGCCCTGAAAATCGTGCAGAAAACTTTCCTCTGCGAATTGGGCCGACACATGCTTCGCCAAAAGAACGACAGCCACAATGCGCATGGCATTAATCAGCAGCGATATCGGACCCGCGGCAACCACCAGCACCAGGCGCTCCCAAACCCCCCGGTTTAAGAGATAGCCCATGACCAGGGCGACAAGCACCGTTGGGAGCAGGTAGCGCAGGCCGCTGCAGGCATCCACAACCTGGAGCCGGGTGAAACCAAGGTCGATGATATTGCCCTCCCGGTATGCGGAAATCCCCAGCAACTGCAGCGCATCGACCGCGAGGGCGGAGGAGAGCAGGCGCAGTTTGAAGGTCAGGAGGTGGGTGAGGAAAGGGGGAAGGGGAATGGCAAAGAAGAGCACGGCCAACGGAAACCTCAAAGCCCTCAGCGAACCTGTTCCCAGCAGCACAACGAGGATGGCGGAAAGGGACAGCCACATGGACAGATACACCAGGGTCTCGAGCGAACCCAACCTCCCCGTGAGGAACAGACAGGCCGACACCAACAAGCCGAGGTGCCCCGGCCACACCTTCCCGCCCACCGACCTTTGCAGCAGTTCGCGATGGTGATAGGCGAGATAGGCGGCCAGGGGGGGCACCAGATAACAATAGGAATAGTCCTCACTGTTCCAATGGCCCAGCAGCTGCGAGAAGGATGTCCCATACAACCACACCCATAAGGCGCCCAGAACCACTGCCGAGAGAACGGGCGACCACCATTGCTCGAAGCGCAAAGCCCAGGCTTTATTCATCGTCTGTTCGCATAGGGTCATGAGACACGGTAGTAAACAGGGAGATGGTTTCAGGGGAGCTGAACATACCAGGCAAACAGGGCCATTGACAGCACGTGCAGGCCCTGATCAACGATATTAAGCAGCGACCATGTGAAGGTGTTCTTTTCCATAAAGGCGTGCACTTCCGAGGCGCCCCGGTCCCGTCCAATTGCCCAGCGGAACACATCCTGCCTGCGGAAGACCTTCACCTCAGCAGAACTGAAGACGCCGGTTTCGAGAAAGGTCCGGCTAAAGTCTATCGCGTAATGGACCAGGAACGTGTAGAGAGCGGCATAGAGCCTGGTCTTGCCATCCCAGGGCCACAGCCAGAACCACGCCAGGCCGGCGTGAATCAGAGAGTGCAAGCCCGTGGCTGCCGCTTTTGACGGCCATGAGGCCAAGCGTTTAGCCCTGGCCATAAAGGTGGTGTAGGCAAGCAGATCACCACAGAGATGAGCGACGATAAGCGCAAGGAAAAGGTTCAGCGGACGCCTACCCGACGGAAAATCGATTGTTACCCTGGTCCAGAGATTTTTGGGCGGCCTCGAGGATCTTGACCACCTGGAGCCCGCGTCTGCCATCACTCATGGGCGTGACATCGGACTTTATGCAATCCAGGAAATGGCTCAATTCGGTGCGAAGCGGTTCGGTGCCGTCAATCTTGGGGATAATGATGTCTCCGTACTTGTATGAGTAAGGGAACTCAGCAAAAGTGTCATAATGCTTGGGCTTCTCAACGCCTTTATCGTAAATCCTGATTTTTTCTGTCGGCTGCACGTCGTCGTACACCATCATCTTCTTGCTGCCGACGACCGTCATCTTCCTGATCTTGTCCGGGTCCAGCCAACTGCTTTGAACAAAAGCGACCAGATTATCGGCAAATTCCATGGTCAAAATTGCGATATCCTCGACCTTCGGGTTGATGTGTGACGCTCCGACGGCGCTCACCCAATGCGGCTCCTGCCCCAACAGGTACAAAATAATTGAAATGTCGTGCGGTCCCAGGTCCCACACCACATTGATATCCTGCTGAAAGAGGCCCAGGTTCAAACGTTGTGAATTGATATAATAAATCTCGCCAAGCTCACCCGAGTCGATGATCTCTTTCATTTTTTTGACGGCGGAGGTGTAGAGGAAGGTGTGCCCGACCATGAGCTTGCAGCCTTGAGCTGCCGCCAGGTGCACCAGTTCTTCGGCTTCTTGAACGGAAGCTGCAATGGGTTTTTCCACCAGTACGTGCTTCTTCTGATCCAGCGCTTCCCGCGCCAGCCGATAATGGGTATGGACAGGGGTAGCGATAGCCACGAAATTCACTCCGGGATCGGTGATGATCTCCCGGTAATCCGTCGTTGTCGCAACTGATGGATAGAGCTCCTTCATCTTTTTGAGGCGCGACTCATCGAGGTCTGCCACCCAGGCCACGTCGCTCTCCTGGAGTTGGATGAAATTCCTGATCAGATTTGGCCCCCAGTAACCACACCCTATCACACCCGCTCTCAGCATACCTGCCCTCCTGTGTTCAACAAAGAAATTGATCAGCGAGCACACCGAAGACAATTCAGTATTTCCTCAGTGCCCTCGATGGTGGGGTCTTCTAATGGGCGCCCGCGCCTAGAAAAATGACCGGAAAGGTCTTCATCATAATTTTGAGATCAAACCATGTTGTCATGTTGCTGATGTAATAAAGATCAAGGATCACCATCTCTTCGAAGGTTACGGTGCTTCTTCCGACCACCTGCCACAAACCTGTGCACCCCGGGGGGGCCATCAACCTTGCTTTGTGCCACTCGCTGTAACATTCCCACTCGTAAGGCAAACAGGGCCTCGGACCAATGAGACTCATATCGCCTTTCAGTACATTGAAAAGCTGCGGAAATTCATCAAAGCTTGTCTTTCTGATAAACTTGCCAAACCTGAAGATCCTGGGATCGTCGGTTATCTTGAAAACCCTTATCTCCTTCTGTTCGGATGAACATTCGTTCTGAATCAGATTCCTGACATATTCCCTATGTATTGAATCGTCGGCGTGGACATGCATGGAACGGAATTTGTAAAAAGTGAACGGGTGCCCACCCTTGCCGATTCTTACCTGCTTAAAAATCGACGGGTCCTCGCGAGGAGAGTTTGATGCCCAGGGCAATGGCGGCAAACACCGGCGCAAGCAAGACCAGGGAAACGGCGCTCACCAGGACATCGAGGACCCTTTTCATCATCCACACGTTATCCCAGAGGGCATACTGGGACAGCTTGACCACCGGGATGTCCCCGTAGAACTCGACATTCAGCTTCTCAGCGATAATCTGCAAAAGGTTGGAATAGACGCGAACGACCTTACCCGTTCTGAGGCACGCCTCAACCGTCCTGATCAATTCGAGATAGGGCACATCACCCACGGCAACCAGGACTTCATCCACTTGGCGTTGGGAGACAATTTCATTGAGATCATTGAGTGTTCCAAGGTTCTCCACGTGGCCCCGAATGCTGGACCGAGAGTCTTTGGAATCATCGACAAAGCCAACCACCATGAACTCGTTTGATGCCGCGCTGCTCCAGGCCTTTGGCAGCGTGCTCGGCCAATTCATCCCCCCCCACAATGAGGACCCTGGACCTGAATACATTCTTCGCGATCAGATAAAGATAAGCTCTTCTTGCCACAACAACTCTGAATAGAATCAGTAAAGGGAAGCCACAGAGGAGGAAATAGGCCATCATGAATGTTCCGAAATTTACTAAATATTCACTATTTGAGAACACCATAATTACCGTTACTACAATACTGCCGATCATGAGGGCTTTAATAATTAGGATAGCATGCCGATATCTGGTGATAATAATATTTCGCTTATATAGATTTCCGTTCATAAAACAGAACCAATAAATAACTAGAAAAATAGTATATAAATAAAAATGACTGAAGTAAAAGTTGATGTTTATGCTCCCAAGTTCCCGGAAGTCTGGAAATACCATGAAGAAAGGCAAAACCGAAGGCGATAGTGAAGATAATGCCGTCTAACGTGAGGAAAGCATATTTGAATTTAGGCTGATTCTGCCACATGGACTATGGTTCTCATCTTCGAATCTACGATATTGTTTCTTTCAGTTACTTTCATCTTGTCTTCAACATCCAAGCTGGATTTCCCACGACCACGGTATTAGGCGGCACATCCTTCGTGACCACGGCCCCGGCCCCCACCAACGCCCCTGCACCAATCGTCACACCGCAGAGAATGGTCGCGTTTGAACCTATGGATGCGCGCTTCTTCACGACAGTCGGAACACACACCCAATTCGCGTCACTCTTAAGAAAGCCATCCGCATTCACGGCCGCCGGGTCGCGATCGTTGATGAACATGACCCCGTGCCCGACCATGACCTCATCCTCAATGGTTACCCCCTCACAGATAAAGGAATGGCTCTGGATCTTGCAGCGCTTCCCGATCGTCACCCCTCGCTGCACCTCCACAAAAGGGCCAATCCGGGTTTCGTCCCCAATTTCGCAGCCATAGAGGTTGACGAAATCCTGAATCCTCACATCAAGCCCGAGCTTTACGTCAGGAGCAATCCGCTTCAAGTGCTGATCAGTCATGGCCTAATCCCAAAATCTCCTGCTCACCGAATTCCGAAAGAACAGCCTCTCTCACGGTCACTCACAGAAAGCTCACAAAGCCAAAATTGTCTCTCGCAGACCCCACAGAGCCTTCTTTTCTCTACGTCTCTGCGTCTCTGCGCGTTCTATGAGAGACCTCTTTTTCTCTTCGCTAGGGAGCCATTACCGATTACCTATGACCTTCTCTTTTTATAATCCGAAGTCCTTCATAGCCCACGCCACATACTCAATCTGCTCCTCCTCCAATTCCGGATACATCGGCAGCGAAAGCACCTCCCTCGAAGCCCTCGTCGCCTGCGGAAAATCCGTCTCTGAGTACCCAAGGTACGCATATGCCTTCAAATTCGGCAAAGTAATCGGATAATGAATCCCCGTCGCAATCCCTCTCGTCGCTAAATGCTCTTGAAGTTTTGCTCTGATCTCCGGCTTGACCCTCACCACATACAAATGATAAACGTGCTCGACGCCCTCCATTTCCTTAGGCGTGATCACGTCCAAGTCCTTTAGATAAGCATTATAAAGAGCAGCATTCCTCCGCCTTCGCTTCGTCCACTCCGGGAGATGTTTCAGCTTGACATTCAGAATCGCTGCCTGCAGCCCATCCAGACGGCTGTTCACGCCTTCGACTGCGTGGTCGTACTTGTCAATTCTCCCGTGGTTGGCAAAGATTCGTGCTTTCGCCGCCACTTCCTCATCATCCGTAACAATTGCTCCCGCATCTCCGTATGCTCCAAGGTTTTTCCCCGGATAGAAGCTGAAGCAGGCGGCGTGCCCCCAGCGATCCGACGCGGCGCCCTTTGTACATAGCTCCATGAGCCTGGGCCGAATCCTCGACAACGAGGAGCCGGTATCTTTGCGCAAGATCCAGGATCGGTTCCATATCAGCCGGCTGGCCATAAAGATGCACCGGCACGACGGCTTTCGTATGCGGGGTAATCTTTCCTTCGATCTGATCAACGTCCATGTTGTAAGTCAACGGATCAACATCGACAAATACCACCCTGGCCCCTGCCATGGTAATGGCCTCGGATGTGGCAATGAAACTGTTGGCGGCGGTGATAACCTCGTCTCCCGCGCCAACACCAAAGGCCTTGAGAGCAATAAAGATCGCGTCAGTCCCATTTCCGAGGCCTACGCAATGGTTCACGCCACAGAAATTTGCGAAAGCCCGCTCTAGGGATTCGACATGAGGCCCACCTATAAAAGCGGAGTGGGCCATCACATCCAGGACAACACTGTCGATCTCTTCCTTTACACTCGCGTACTGACTTTTCAAATCAACAAAAGGGATGTTCATGCTTCTAATCCTTCAGGAAAGGGAACACTTGGAAGGCGAACACTTCATCTATAACCTTTTCGGCTCGCTTTCCGGGCTTCAAGACATTCGAGATAAATCTGGTTGTATTGACCTGCAATGCTTTTCCAATTGTGCTTATCCAGGATGTAATCCCTTGCTTTTTCTGCTTTGCCGAATGCTTCGCTCTCATTGGCTAGTACATGTTGGATTGTTTCTCTTAACGAAAAAGCATCTGACACGTCAAAGGGATAAGCAAACTCCCCTGCCACCGCCCTGTTTTCAGGAATATCGCTGTATACGGTTGGCACCCCGAATGACAAACCCTCCAGCAATGCCATCGACATGGCTTCATATTCGGATGGGAACACGAAGACACGAGCATATGCGTACAACGAGAAAAGTTCATCCCCGCTTAAAAAGCCTGCGAAGTGAACACCTCCAGGCTTATTCCTCTTAAGTTGGTCGAAATAAGGCAAGTCACTTCCACTCCCACCACCCGCAATAATCAGCGGCAAGAGAGTTTTGGTTTTGGAATAAGCCTCAAATAACGTATCGAGCCCCTTTGTACGTTCAATTCGCCCTGCTGAGCAGAATAGGTATCTGTAAGGCTGTAATTCCCATTTCTTAAGAAATATTTGAGGCGGTTTTTCTCGCACCTTTATCCCATTCGGAATGTAGCGGACATCCTTGCTATACTTGGATTTGTAGTAATCAGCGAGGGGCTTGGACACAGATGTGACTACTTCAGGTATGAACATGTAAAAATATTCAGCAACTTTGGACATCATTCGCGGCAGGAATCCCCATTTTTTTCTCTGGTAAGCTTGCCCATGTGAAGTGGCAACCACTGCATGCCGAGACGCTGGCAGCCAGGCAAGAAGACAGGGATCCGTACTGTGAATATGAACCAGATCATAACGCTCCCGTCTGACATCCACAGAGGCGCTCCACATGTGCGATATCATTTCAAGGTTCTTCGTCGAGAGACCCGAAATGGTCTTGATTCGCACCCCGTGGTAATCGTCGGTTGGTTTCGTGTAAGTGGCGTAACCGTATACGGTTATTTCATGACCACAGCGTGCCAGTTCTGGAACAAGCGAATCCACCACCACTTCCACACCATGGTGTCCCGGTATACCCTTCGAACCAAGGATTGCTATTCTCATACCGTCGTTCAAACAGAAATTTAGAGAAAGAGGGGCTTCCTTTGAATTAACCTGATCTTGTTTCTTAAAACCCACGAAAGCGGTTTAAGAGGATTTCTTCGCATGGCAGGAACGGCGGTCCCGGTCATCCAGCAGGAGCGCTTGCACTCTGCCACCTGTTTTCTAACAACTATTGCCTGTTCACTGCACCAGATATCATCGAACGATTGCTCTTTCAGGTCCCCCATGACCAAGGGCTGCTCCGAACCGTTACACGCCAGGACCGTTCCCCACGGGTCCACGAAAAAGGTGTCGGTGCCAGCCCCACACTCGATGGGTCGCTGCCCCTCCTTGACGTGCATCAGCAAACCTGCGTTTATATAAGCTCGAAACCAATCCTTGATCCTCCTTTTCGCGTTGATCCTGGGAGAGGTCAGCAGCCGCTCCATGAACTTGCGCATGACCTCCTCGAACTCCTCCACATTCGAGATCACGTTGTCCGTCTTGTGGAAATAGAACGAGTTGTGCACGACGGCATTTGCGAGTTCCACATCCATAAATGCCGCCAAGTGGTAGACGTCCAGGATGTCGCGGCAGTTCTCACCGGAAACGGTCATGGCGAAGCCAATGTCGCGCATGCCCATCTGCTTGAGGCGAAGTAGGAGCCGCAGGCCCCTGTCAAACCCGTTATCAATGCCCCTGAGCCTGTCATTAAGATTGGGAAGGCCCTCGATGCTGATACGAATGGTGATATTCTGGAACTTCTCCACAATGGCCAAAATCCGGTCGATGAAGAACCCGTTCGTGCTAATTTCGAGCCGTTTTGTCTTCTTGTCGAGAATGCTTACGATATCCAGGATATCCTTACGCATCATCGGCTCACCGCCAGTGATGTTAAGCCGATGCATGCCTCCGGGGAGCATCTCGAGGATATCGGGGTTGAATTCCTCGGATGCCTTGCTAGGGTACCTCCAGGTGTGACACATCCCACATTTTGCATTGCATCTGTAAGTAGCGATTACGGCGCATTCCATGGTGCTGCTTTGCCTTTCATGTGTAAAGCCTTCAGTTAAAACGTGCGATGACCTTCTCATAGGCCTGAAGCAGTTCCGCGACGTATCTGTATCTATTGTTGTTGCTTTCGACCTTTTCCCTGGCCCTACGTCCCATCTCCGTGATTCTGGCTTCTGGCAATTGGCTTAAGAGAATCATTTTCTCTGCTAGCTCCTTGTCGTCGGAGGGTTCGAAAAGAAAGCCCGTCACGCCATCGTCCACCTGTTCGGGTATGCCCCCTATCCTTGCGCCGATCACCGGTTTTCCATACGCCATGGCTTCAAGGCCCGAAAAAGGATAGTTCTCATACAACTCCGAAGGGATGATAACCGCTCTCGCTTTCTTTGTTACTTCCTCAAGTTCTTCGCCGCCTTTGAAGCCTAGGAATTCGAGACCGTTTGCCCTTGCTGCTGCGGCCATCTGCTTGTATTCGTCGACCTTGCTGCCAGACCCTACGATCTTAAGTTTCATCGGGGTGACCCGGTCCTGTGCCTGAGCGTAGGCCCTTATCATCGTTTCTACGCCCTTTCCGGTTTCCAGTCGCCCAATGAACACGAAATAATCGTTGAAAGCATAGTGGGGTATCATTTCCTCAACTTCCAGGAAATTCGGCAAGTGGAGAAGGGAGTCCGCCCTGTAGCCGCACTCTATGAATTGGTTACGCAGAAAAACGCTGGGGGCGATGTAAAGGTCGATATCGTCCATCTTCGAGATCCAGTTGCTAACGACAGTCTCCAGGTAGGTCAACAATGAAGCTCCGAAGGACCCCATTTTACACCTCCTCATGACAACGTTTAAATACTTCCTTCCCTTGCATTTTTCGCAGATGCCGGCACCGTCGAAAAAGGAGGTGTTCGGGCACAACTCCTTGAAATCGTGAAGGGTCCACACCATTGGAATGGATCTTTTCTTAAACTCCTGAATTATGGATTTGGTGAGGTGGTGTCGTATGGAATGAAGATGCACGACATTCGGTCTCAGCCTGTCGAGGAGGTTCGCAATCTTTCGCCTGGCCTCCAGGGAATAGTTTGCCCTCCAGAGCACCCTTGCCAGTTGGACCGGACTCCTGATCTGCAAGGCTTTCTGGTAGTCCATCTCGCTCACGAAGAATTCCTCATCTTCGCAGGGCAAGTTATTTTCGCCCTTCATAGCGAAGAAGTGGACATCATTGCCATACTGGCTCAAGAGCTTTGCAAGTGCCAGAACATGCCTGCTGTCTCCGCCTCGAAGATAATGATAAGTGTTGACCAACAATACCTTATAGCCCATGGCAGACGAACTTTGCTGAGCAGTCCACCTTTTCCGAGCTCCATTCAGCATAAATTCTCCACAATGGAGAATCCAAGAGTAAGTAACACGACAATTTCATTTCTATCCAGATCTGTATTCTGAGTTTGGCCTAGGTTATGGATACCATGCAGAGTCTAAGTACAGAAGTCGACTGTTTTATGAAGCTATCTTGAAGCTGGCTTCTCACTGATTGTTGCAGGTTCATTTTGCTATTATTTACTGATTCTACTATATCTATATCAATTGTTTTGCTATTTATATTATATCTTTGTATAATACTTTCTACACATTTATAGCACTAGGACATTATATATAGGCTACATTTTTCCTTTAATTTCCTGAATACTCACTCCAAACTCTATAGTCCTGTATTTCTTTCTAGTGATAAAATACGCTTTTCTAGTTAGTGCATATTTTGTAAGAAATCTAACTGCATAGTATCTAAAGGCAGAAAAAAAGTCGATAATCATCCATCTACTTAAATTACAATGTATATTAGGAACGCTTTTACCAATCATTTTGCATAGGATAAGTCGAGGACCTATTTTTCTCTTTTTGTCAAGCCACCCAACACCTCGTATAAGCATTTGATAAGTCAATGGAGCCAAAGTTACAGCACCGTCGTCTACAGCTCGTGTTAGCCATTTCTCGGCGGACTCATTTCTGGATATCACGATAGATTTTCCGGGTTCCCCCTCCCTGCTAACCGTCGGAAGCCATGCATCGCCAAAAGAGATGTCAGACAGTTCCGAAGTTTTGTCCGGACAAAGACCACATCGATATGGATCGTTGCAACTCATAAAATGATAGTACTCTTCAAGCCTTGCGCGAATAATCTCACCTCTCTTTGAACGTATCTCGAGCGAACCAGGCCAGCCGCAACCGCGGTACCTGATGGTCTCGATGTCGTTGCGAGTCATACCGAACCTCGACAACAAAATATCCAGTCCCACAAAAGTCCTGGCAGAAGCACAGAACAAGCCAAGAACCAGTACGATGCGTTTACGTAGAGCTATGTTTGTCATTTGGGCCTTCCGAAGTCCATGTATATGACAGGGAAGTCCAACAAACGCATAACGCCCATCTCTTTTGAGGATCTCAACCAGTGCAACATTTGCGGAAACCGGAGTGTATTTGGACCCAGCAGCGGATATCACATCGTCAGCTGTCCGCGCAATGAAAGGTTGCGGTTCCCATGGCATGTCAGGCCTCATTCCGACTACAAGTGCACCATCAAGGAGGTTCTTTTCAAATGCATGAACAAGGAGAGCGGTGATCATGCCGCCCGATGACCCATTGAATCTGATCTGTTGATCCATAGCATGTGCTACAAAGGCATCCTGCAAGTTGCCGACCCGGAAATCAGGAGGGCTAACCCCAAAGATTGCCATATTCAAATGTTCCAAATCAATGGTATGGCCTGGACAAATCTTGTAACACAGACCACACCTGTTACACCGTTGGCTGTCTATCCTGGGAAGGTAAATTCCTTGCCTTTGCTCAACATACATTTCTATTGCGCTTGTTGGGCACAAGGCAAAACAGGTGCCACAACCAGTGCATAATGATTTCTCAACCACATCTGAGATGTCGTTCAAGCTGGTATTCATGCGGTATTCACCTCATAAGAATAGGGAGCCGTGCGGCTAATCGGCATGCCATAAATGCGGCGATATTGTTTCAGAAGGAGTTGACCATCTGCTTCGTCAATTTCTTAATGACGCGCATTAGTCCCGAGATTTCAGCTGCAAGTACGAATGAACTACCATCATCCGGCATGCAGATCCTTCTTAGTTCGTAGATCCCATCACCAACTGAGTTAAGGTCATTCAATACCCTGGGTGTTGAGACTGCCAGCGCAGACGAGTACCCCGCCTCTTGCGCAAGCCTAATGATCTCAGGAGAATAGAACCCATCAGGATAGCAAAATGAACTAATCGATTTTCCCAATTCATATTCAATTCGTTCTTTCGATCTCCGCAGTTCTGTTCTTGCTTCTTCGGGCGAAACATCGGTAAGCCGAGGATGTGAGACACTATGCGAGCCAATTTCAATAAGGTTATTCTGGCTCATCTCACGTATCTGGTCCCATGAACAGAAAATCCTCTTGGGGAGATCCAACAAATCTACCTCCAGCTCATTGGTAAGTTCGTTCAAGCGAGTTTCACGTTCGTCGAGATTGAGTGCGCTCAATTGGTTTTCAATGAATTTACGGGATGCTTTTTTCTCCAATAACGAGTGCAGTTTAAGCTTTACTAACCGCCCATCTTTTTTGACAAACGTGCATGAGCGTTTTTTAGTCATTGAAATCAGATACATGATTCGCTTGTGTGGTGGCATATAGCCATCCAAAGGATCTGTGATAACATAAATGGTAGCAGGGCACTGGTAACGCTTTAACACTGGCCACACATCTAAGTAATTTCCCAAATATCCACCATCAAATGTGATAGCTGCAACATTATTACCAAGATTTTTGTTCCCTTCGATGTGGCTGCATAAATCACTTATGGTAAGCAGGCTATATTTGTCTATCATCCACACAACATGCTTTTCAAAGTTATCACGGTTGACAGAGAATTCTTCAAATTCACTGTTGTGTTTTCCCACCTCGTGATAGAATATAATTGGTATCGTCCTTATCTTATTTATGATGTTCGAATATAACCATGTTGAACCCGTAACAGAACATGTTGCCGCTAAAAGCCGATTGAAAACTTTTCTACTGGTCATCAAGAACTAAGTGCTCCACTTATCAGTTTGTACGTACCTAAATTGAGCGATTGTACGCAGAACTGGTGCGATATTTACGCCCATATCAAATACTGGTGTTGCTGCACTTCTGTTTTAAGAGGTCGTCAAAACGCAAATGCGTCCAAATCGACTCTGGGGCCTTCAAGATTACCCTTCCTGCGTGATGGTGACCGTTCCAATGTTTCGGTTGTCCCATAGGAAATTGCGGGTGTGGAAAACACTTCGGTGGACGGTTACGGCTCGGTCTTCATTCTGTACGTGCCCAATGAGCTGCTGATGTAGACAGCACTGTCGTATGGACTCACATGGACAGAAAAGACAGTCAGACCCGGTGAGAGGTTGTAGTTTATGTTTTCCCAAGTCATTCCTTGATCTCTTGAGCGAAAGACGCCATTAGAATTCCCGTATCCCACAGCCCTTCTGCCCACATATAAGGTGTCAGGATTTCTGGGATCAATTGCCAGGCCCCACGTAGAGCATCTCCCATAAGCGTCCAGTTCGAGGCCATGATCTGCGTTTCTTTTCAGCCAGCGCGATCCGTTGAAAATATATACTCCGTTAGCAGTAGCGAGGTAGACCCTATCCGGATTACGGGGGTCGGCGGCAATATTAATGATCGAGGTACCGCTGATTGGCGCCGGCGGATATGGAAGCGACCAACTTGTACCTCCGTCAGTGGACTTAAAGACGTTTGACATATAATCAGATCTTCCCACAGCACTGTAAACTATATCTCCATCTCCTCCGTTCATAGCCATGATCGTATATTGAAGCTTCTTCCAGGAACTGCCTCCTGTGGCGCTCCTGTAGGGGCCGGCGTAGATAACGTTATCTTTATATGGATGAAATCGTATAAAGTTGAAAGTATCCACATATTGATTAAAGTATTTCCAGGTCACGCCAAAATTTTTGCTGACGGCAATGATCTTTTTATCGAAACTACCAACAGATGCCACAAGAGTTTGTCCGCGTATATCGGCAGAACTGGAGGATTTTTCGCCAAAGGCACGCGCTATGTTTAGTTGATTAAATGTATCAGCATCGTTTCGAGTTTCCCAAAGGCCGTGATCAGTGAGGCAGAAGAGCATATATCCATTTGGTTGGAAAACCATAGCTTCCATGCGGCCGCCGGTGAATCCGTTGCCGCTATAATACCAGTTTACCCCGCCATCCGTTGTCTTGAGGATGCGCGCCATACCGTTGGACACGTGTAAGGCGGTCTTGGGTTCTTTCGGGTGGGGAGCGAAAGGACTGGAGAACCAGAAACCCTCGCTGTCCAAAACATGGGTCATATCCGTCTCTTTGGGGGCATGCCAGGACTTCCCACCATCACCGCTGTAATATGGTGGATCCGATGCCAAATGGGCTCTGGCATAAACAACATCGGAGTCAACAGGGCTCACCATAACATTGCTATAGTATTTCCGGGGAAGCCCAGAGTTGGATTGTCGAAAAGTTGCGCCGAAATCCAGGGACTTATAAATCCCGTAGTTGCCGACAGCCGCATAGACGACCTCGGGTTTTTGGGGTGATACGGCAAATGTCTTAACCGTTTCGGGAAGGCCTGCCCCAAGCTTATTGATGGTCCCCATGCTGTACCTGTAGAATCCGTCTGTCGCTGCGACCAGGATGGTTCCAGGATTGACTGGGTCCTCCTGCATATCCGTAATCTCCTTGCCCCCTAACGCAACCGTTTTCCAAGTATTGCCTCCGTCGCTTGATCGCAACAGGCCTTCGCCGAAGCCCCCCGCATAAACTGTCATAGTCTTGCCGTTCTTGACGTCGCGCGTGTCAAACGCAAAAAGCCGACCGAGGGCGGATGTCTGCCTGTAAAAGCCCATTTTCCTGACAATCTGCCATGATTCGGCCCCATCTGCGCTCCGGTATATACCTTCCTGTCTTTGCGGATATTTCTGTGCCTCCTCGAATGTCTGGCCGAGGAACCCCGCTGCGAAGACAACATTTGCATTGATGGGATCCACGCCGATGGAGCGAGCGCCGTATGGCAAATAGCCTCTGTATTGAGGTCTCCAGGTGGCCCCCCCGTCGGTAGATTTCCATACCCCGGCGGTATCGACACAGAAGTAGGCAATGCTGGGGTCACTTGGTGCATAGGTGAGACCAAACACATACTGGAGGCCCTCGCCGCCCATCATACCTGCGGCCTTCTGCTGTTCATACCTGAGGGGAACTGACTCCCATGTCAGGTTTGCGCCCACAGCATCATGGAAACCACAGAGCAAGCAAGTTGCAGCGCTTAAGACAATCAATGCAAGGATCAGGGATTTGTTGTGCATAGCCGTGTTCTCCTGTGATAGTGGGGGGGCAGTTGGCCCATGGCAGCGCTAAGCTGCTGGGTCAAAGAGTGCACCTTTTCTTCTAAGATTTCGCGCATGCGGGGAAGATTGCTCCATGCCCGGTCGACTATCGCACTGAGCGTCTCGTATGTGACCCTGTCAATATCGATGGTATAGTCTTCAAGCCCCACAAGCTTCATGTACTCGTGGAGTTTGAACTGGTAATTGATTGATACCGTAGGTGTGCAGGCCCCGGTGGCGAAAATGCAGGCGTGCATGCGTGTGACCAGGCAAAGGTCGAGAAGCCCCATAATCCCTTTCATCTGAGAGGGGGAATACAGAGTGTCCAGAACACAGGCATCATCTTTGTACTTCATCAGCTGAACTATTTCCGTGGCAGCAGCCACATCGTCTTCACGACAACCCTCAGTGAGAACGTTTGTTGCCAGGAAAAGGATTTTTGCGCTCTTTCGTTCAACCAAATCATCGGCCACTCGCGCCAGGGCATCCTTGTACTCAGAGTAGCCGCTTTTTCCCTGGGCCTTAATGTAGGACCACTTCATCGCTGAAATACCGACAAGCGGTCTGTTCCCGTCCGTATCCACTGCCCCCGCGAGCAACCGCTGCCCATCGTCTGCCGAAATGCGCGACTGCATAACGGCAACATCACACGCTCCAACTATTTTGGGTCCTCGGACGCCGATCTCATTCAGGATGTCACGCGATTTTTCATCGCGAAGAAAAATTATGTCGCAATGGTTCAGTATCGATGCAGACAAGGCTTTTGTCAGGGTGAAGTGGAAAGGTCCGATGGTTTGGGGAAATAGGATGAGGAATTTACCGTATTTTTGTGCAACCCAGAGCATAAAAAGCGAAAATAAGATGGCCTTGTAAAAATTGTCATTTATCCTTTCGGCCCCGACACTTACGATCATATCTGCTTCCTTGATCTTCCGAAGCGCCCGGAGCCTGTCGTCATCAAACGTGTAAAAAGACTCGGGGATATTGAGACAAAGCTTCCTGAGTGCAAAAGCCACCGATTGTGCGGCCATCCACGAACCCGTGATCAGTAGCCAGAATACCTGCTGTAATCTAGGTCTCCTCAGAGGAAGCGTAAACAACTCCGGGTATGTCGGCAGTCCGGTCAATCTGGCTATTGAATCCGGATTCTGGGCGAGGATCTCGACTTTGGCCTTAGGGAAGTTTTCATTTAGCAGGCTAATGCTGTTTTCCACCAGTGCCCCCGAACCGATGTTGGCGGCAGTATACGCTTCAATAATCAGAATTTTCATTGCACAGACCTCTCACCCATCTCCTTTCGATCTGCATAAGAACCAGCCAGGCCGACGCCCATGGTTGTTCCGTGCGGTTTGCTTGTCGGAGCAAATATTGGTCCTAATTTCGAGCGAAGCAGCCAAATTTCTAGCAGATGTCTTATGCCAGTTCACCATGCCAGTAGTCCTGCTGCTATATCTGGACCGCCTTTTCGGTGGCGTCTCTTGACACGGCTTCAGGGGTTTCTCATTAACGTCGCGCAGACGCTACAAGAGTCTCCTGGCCTTGCTGGCGGTCTCCTTTCTTGTGGAACGATTTAGGCTACGTATCGTTGATGAATCGGACCACATGAGATCGCTACAGAGTGTTTCCCAAAAGGCCCAGCACAGGACACCTCTATAGTGATGCGAGTATGCCATTCTCGTGCGAACTAATTCATGCATCGCTCTTAGTAAGTGCTACCGTCCACTCCAAGAGCAGATTTGTTATGGGTTAACCGCCTTCACGATGCATACACTTCCCAGCCACCCGAGAATGCAGGAATCATTGAATGAGGACTCCAACTTCACGGCGATATAACTCGATATACGAGGGAAAACGCGATTAAATGGGAAATAAGTGAATCCGGAGTGCTTGATCTGTGCATTTTGGAAGCCAGCATTGGAGAGAACTTCATCTGGACAGTGGTAAGTTCTCGTAAGTTATTGAAATTGTTAGGTCCATGAATGACATCTCAAATTGCCCAAATGAGGAATTTCAAGCACTTAGCAGATGAGATTTCAAGATTCCTGGAGAACTTACCACTGTCCAGCTTCATGAACTTCGAATAAGAAAAGGGTAGCGGCTCGGCATCATAGCGCAATAGACACGACTTGAACGACCGTCGCCTAAGAAGGCTAATGATGGGAAGAATGGGTCGATAGAGCAGACACATCGAGAACCACCAAGGGGAAAACCGATAGTAAAAGGTTGCCACCAATATCCCACCTGGCTTGAGAATTCGGCGAATTTTGGCAAGCGCCATCTCCCAAGAGGACATGTACCGAAGCACGCCAATGGCCAAAACGAGGTCGAAAAAGTCGACTGGGTACTCGACCGTCAAAAAATCACCTACGTCGAGGTGCAACCGGTACCCTTCGGGATGACCTTGAAATCGTTCATGTACGAGTTCGATCATCCTTTCGGAAACATCTATGGCATGAATCTCACCCCCGATATTCAGAAGAGCGTCAAGGAAGGCTCCATCACCACAGCCTATGTCCAGGATCCGTTTTTCATATCTTGAGAAATCCGCAATAAGGCTCAGAATTCTTATTCTTTCACGTATGATCTCAGGAATATCACGCTTCGAAGCATATCCATTGGCTATATGGTTGAACCATTCCTTTACGACCGATTTTTGTTCGAACCTCATAGATGCTATCCTCTTCTTAGGCTAGGATAGCTGCCAACTAAATAGACCTGAAAGTTGGCCAATGATGTAACTGCTCACCAAAATCGGTGAATATAGTTTTGATAGCACCTTAGTATGTATATCAATTTCGACTGTTGCAATGATATTTATCGTAGACGCCCTTTGCCAGTTCACCATGTTTATAAGTCTGCTGCCTTATCTTGCTTACCTTTTCGCTCAGGTCTTTTGACAAGACTTGACGGTTTTCCCATAAACAACGCGCAGACCCTATCAGAGTCTCACTTTCGATATTATCTATGTTGTATACATATTCGTGTTGATCGAACATGACACCGATGATTCCATGGCAACGAATGTCACCATTATGGGTGATAAGCAGCGACGGCACTCGCATGCATACGGAATCAATCGTGAAGTGCAGCCGAGTGCTTATGGTCATATTCATCAAACCGGCAAGCCCCTTCAACTGCGCGGCGCCGTACTCGTTGCCGATAATCAGGATCTTGCTACTATCTTTCGCCCTGTCACGAATTGTGGCGGCCATCCTGCGGTCATCAAGCACGGGCGTGGGGCCGATGGAGTGAGGAATAAAGACAACCCATGCTTCCAGCTTCTCTGTAAGGTAATCCACCAGTCTTATAATGTGCCCAAGCGCCTTTTCATGCCGGTCTTCGCGGGTGAGGTCACGTTGCCCGGGAAATGCAAAATCGAGTTTGCGCCGGCTGATTGCCATGCCTATGAGAACATCGTTTCGCGGTATTTTTTCACGCTTGGCAATTTCGTCGATCTCAGAAGCTGGGGAAGAGGGAGAGAGGAATGCGAGGTCGGGTAATACTTCAGTGGGCACACACCTGGAATCCATTCCAAGCCCCTCCAGATAATCCAGCGACATTGATTCGCGGAGAGAGATCAGATCGACGCACTTGAGACAAAAGCAGAGAAAGCGATCAATGCAGCGATTCTTCAGGGTGCGCTGGTTGCGATGAGGCGGCTTGATTGTAGCTGCGTAAATGATGCACGGCCTCCTGATTGCCTTGGCAAAGAGCGCAAGTGTACAATGATACGTGGTGTTGAAAGAACTGTCATGCGCCACGAGTAAAATATCGGCCCACAGATATGATTGCCATAATTCCCTTCGCATCAACCTGCATGCAGAACTACCCAACACCATGTAGAGAAGTGCGAAGGTGAGATGCTTTAGCACGAATTTGGCGTAGCTGCTGATCTTGGCGGCTCTAGACCACTGTCCGTCCAGCATGTGCTTTGGAATAACACCCCTGGCATCCACCACCCCAACAAGACCGGCGTAGTTGATTTGATCGAGCTCAGGATTTGGAGAAAACATCCGGAATTGGTGATTGCCCAAAGGCCGAAAGGATTCGATCAAGCCAAGCATCAAGGCCATTTCACCTTTATTGTGACTGGGAATCTCCTCAGGAACAAGTATCTTCATTTCACTCTCTCGAATTCTCTCACTCACTAAGTCGTGAGCATCCGTGTTACCTTGCACCAAGCGGCAAATCCGCTCAGCTGCCTCTGATTAAACGTTCAGGGTACATGTTCACTTTCTCTGAGATCATGCACGGAGCTTCGCCAAAGATGGTGAGGCACTGAGAAACTTTGCGCCATACAGCGCCACGCCATACAGCAGCGGGCTCTGCACGTCATGCAGTTTCCTTCAGATGATAAGCGACGGCAAATCCGGCATGCGTCCAAGAACCTTATGGGCGAAGTCCGGGATGTTCCATCGCTTCAAGATCGACTCCAAGGCGGCAGTTTGCAGGCGCTCCGCGGCGCCTGCTATAGAGGTACGGAGTGAGACTTTCTTGCCTAAGTAGTAAGCTGCCAAATTCTGTTTACGAATAATACCCGCCATGTCTATAGATCCGGCTAACAGTTGCCGATCCAGGCCTTCAGTTGCCAGGATATCTCCATTGGCATTGATCAAAGCCTTTCCTCTATCCGTCCAAACCATCGCCATGCTTTTTCCTATTTGGCCGGAGGCATCCAATCCCCAGGGGTCCGCCAGCGTAATATCAACTCCAACTCCCATGGGATTGGGACAGAATCGGCAACCCGGTACTCGCCACAGGCGTTTGCCAAACACGACGGCTGCTGCAACTTCCCAAGCTATTGATCTCTCACCGATGGTAAACCTGCCCGGCCAGCCTTGACCTCTGTATTCGGGCCCGCAACTTGCTTCAGTGCTGAAGTCCACCCTTAGCCGGCGGGCGAGGTGCGTTGTCGCCTCAAGTGTCTTCTGCTGCTTACAGAATATGGCAATAGTCGTTATATCGCCGCTTGTATACCTCAGCAGTTTTTGCGCCGCAAGGATCTGGCATGCTGTCCCAACCAGAAGAATCCGTTTTGCCTTCGCGTCTGTAGTCAGGTTCCTGTTGACTAACACCGGGTGATAGATAGAATTCGGTATGCAATGGGTATCACTGGGGCGGTAATAATAGGTTCCCTCAGTCCAAGGATAATCTGCAGTCTTTTTCAGAGTATAGACAGCGTCAACAAGCCCCTTCTCCAACGCTCCTTTAATAAGTGTTCGACCCGCTCCGCCCGAGGACGACTTCCACCTCTCCTTATTGTCTCTGCTGTATGCCAGTCTCACGTCCAGCAACCGGGACAGAAACTCTTCGGACAAACTCAGGTTGGGCAACAACCGAGCTGGGCATACCATAATGCATCGCATGCATCCGTCACACGATGTGTTATCGTGCGTGATCTTCCAGAGCCCGGTCTCTTGTACTTCCGCAGTCAGCGACCCTGAGTGGCACGCAGCCAAGCAAGTCCCGCACTGAACGCATCTATTTTGCAGAAATATGATAGACTGATTTTGTTGGCAAATCATAGACAATCACCGGATGGTGTTCGAGTGTCCCCCTTGAAAAGCCCTAAGTCAGCAGATTTGTGACCAACTGCAAGGAGCGAGAGAAACATTGGGAACACAACCATATTTTGCATTACGTTTTGCGTTAAAGAAATAATAATGTAATAAATAACCATTATAAGAAGAGGAAAATTGAGATGGTATGAGTGGTAATCTCTTCTACGGGCGAAGAATGAAAATAACTGTTGGAAAAGAAACGCGGTATATAACAATCCGGAAAATGGCCCTGCCTCTACTGATATGCGCAGGTAATCATTGTGTGGCAACTCATCAGTTTTAAAATATAACCCTGATATGAGAGGAGAGGTACCTATACCATAGCCCCCAAAAGGCCTATCCTTCATTACTGCCGCAAATCTCTTCCAACCATCTACTCTGCCATCGAACGTATTCTTGGAGCCCCATTCACCCTGATCCTGCAATTCCTGAAAACGCCCGACTATTAGCGATCCGAAGACCAACCCAACTAAACACAAAGGAACAATGACGTATCTTAGTTTTAGATATTTACCGTGAGCTAGCGCTGATATAATAATTCCAAGAGTTAAGGCAATCCATGATCCCCTATTCAGTGAAAGGATAAGCGATATTCCAAGTGATCCGAGAATAGTGTAGAGGATAAAATGGCGTTTCTCATGCTTTTCCCATAGCAACAACACAATTATTGAACATATAACAATACACAAAAACTCACCATATGCATTATATTCATATAGAAAACTATCGATACGACTGCCAGTGTAATATTCACCTTTCCAAGAATGACCAGTGTTTGTGATAAACTGATAATAGCCATACAGCATCGGCAGTATGGATGACAAAACAATTGAATTCAATATTAATTTAATAGACGATTGAGACTTAATTCCGTTATAAACAAGCATGTAGATAGCTAATCCTGTTGCAAGTTTTATTATATGCGCCAGTGATATTGCGTAACTTAGAGTTCCAAATAGACTAACAACAGTCCAATAAATAAATACAAATAAAATTAGGATGTGTTTTTCAATTATTTTATTAGCCCTGAACAAAACGCCAGTGACGGTTGCCACAATAATCAGCACCAGTGAAAAAATGGCTGTTATTGGTAATCCACCAACCAATGTATATTGCAAAGCCGCATAGGGTTGCACAAGAGGGCGGAATATCAGATAGATAATGACCATATTCAGGGGCCTATAAGCCGCCGCAGCCAAGACAATGGTCAGAAAGACACAAACAACTTTTGCTAACGTCGGATCCATTATCCTTCAACTCAAGATGAGGATTCCTCATTGGCAGTGGGACTTATGGAATGTAGTCTTCCACAAACCCTCCTATGACACCAGTTTCGTTTTCCCCTCGATATGGGCGGCGAGAGCATCCACGGAAACAATATTGTAGCGGTCCTTAAGCCAGGCAATGAGGGCCTCGACGTTATCGACATCTACGGAGAGCTCTTCTGCGCTCTACCGTCTTTTTCCAAAAACCTCGTGGCAAAGTATGTTTCGTCTGTTTTTGGTCAGTTTGGCATACAGCCAGTAAATTCCGCAGAAATAAAGGACCCAACTTGCAACCATGTTCTGATTCGACTTGATGGCATCTTTCACTTTAGCTCGACCGGGGCTTGCTTATCCATTCACTTCTGACCTTGTCGTTCATACAGCGATCCTTTCCTGCGCCAGATTGTTAAGTCTCTTCTTGAATCGGTAATGGAGCACGAGCGTTCCGACAACCCCGTTCAGAAGGAGAGCAACCGACATGGATATAGCTCCTCCAATCATTCCATAAGCGGGAATAAGCAGGAGGAGTAGGCCGATCGCCGTAATGAGCTTTCCGCTCTCCACTAAGAAACGGGTCCTCGATTCGTCTATAGCATAGAAAACTAGAGATAGAGGTATATAGAATACGTAAACCGACCAACCTACGAGAAGGACTCTCAATACTCCCGCCCCACCGGCATAGTCAGCACCATAGATTAGATGAATGGCCTGATCAGCCAGCAACAGCAGGAAACATATGGGCAAACAGACAATTAGTGAGGGGATGTAGGAGACCCTCTTGTAGGCTTGTAGACATTCCATGGAGCTAGCGGCGTTTACGGACTTTGGGAGGAAAATGACACTCACGGACGTAGCCATCAGAGAGACTATCATTACTAACTGGCACGATGCGGAATAGATTCCAAGTTCCTTATAGTCGATATACCGGGCCATAATAGCTAAGTCGATCCTGCTAAATAGATAGAAAACAACACCGGTCAACAACACCCACTTTGCCATCCCGATTGTCCTCTTGAGCGGCACCGCGCGAATCTTTAGGAGATTTCCAGCTTTGACAGCAATAACCGTGACACTGGTGAGGCCAATGGCTACGGAAATGCACGTGTAGAGCCGTGTAACTCTCGGCAAAGTGACGTCGTATTCGCCGACCAGGATCGCGATCAGGCAGACAAATATTGCCAAGGGAAAAACAGTATTGACAGTCGTGAACCTGGTGAATCTCTCCTGTTCCTGGAAGACACTGGCGACGGTATTTGCAAAGGACTGACAGATTCCGGCCAAAACTCCCTGTGCAAGTAGATCCTCAAACTCTCGGTTACCGACTAAAATCTCGGCAGCCGGGCCGGAGAAGTGATATAGAAGTATCAATCCCAGCAGCACAAATGTTAACTTGCAGATGACGGAGGACTTCAGATACTCATGCTTTTCTTTACGCGACGACAATTCTTTCGCCAGACGAACGTAAGTGTCATCGAATGCGTTCGGTATTTGTAAGGCGATGAGCAAGAACATGTAGTAGATCGAGAACTTGCCAAACTCGCTGGGACCAAGACTCCTCGCTATAATTAGGGAATTCAACAGGGATAGGCTTCTTACTACCCCTGTCCCCAATATAACGCGGAAGAAATCTGACAGGAGCTTGCTGCATTTTAGAGCAAGGGGGCCTCCACGGAACCATTCGTACAATCTAATAAGACCGTGTGCACCAGGCATTATTTCTTCAAATTTCAAGTCGAGCAAAAGGCGAAGTTTATCGGCATCTATACTTCCTGGCGCCGCATTTGTGCCTTTGCGTTTTTGAGCATGCCGAAATCAGTAATTCTGTGCCTAAAACCTTCGCGGTGCAAGATGTCCAGGTCAGGTCCATAAGGTACACTATCATAAGGGGCCAGCTCTTTTCATTTCAACTCCCTCCAGAAGAGTGATCCGTTGCGAGTTGAGGGCCTGGATTGCTTGTCTTGGAAGGGCAGTCTGGGAACTTTAACCTCGTCCTCTGTCTGATGAAAGATGAAGCTCCGCCAACTCGGTTACAGGTCGTCAACAATAAAGATGAATACAGGATACGTTCTTTCCCTTGAACCTTTGATTAATGGGCTCTCAGGCATGCAACCCCAATGTTTTAAGGCTATCCAGCGAAGGTGTCGATGTAAAGGATGAATTATGGAAGTAGATAAGGGGTAGATGAGCTACCTAATTAAGTATAAATTGCTACATATACAAGATGTTATGCATAAAGACATCTGGCTCATAGGGGGTAGTAAATATTAACCGGCAGCCTTTATCTTTGCGCCTTTTGTGACAACAGCTACCCATGTCACAACAACGCTCCCTTACTGTGCCGTCGCTGCCTTCGCAGACCGCTGCCAAGACCGGACTACCGGTACGATGGTGCGGCGCCTTATGATGACAACCGAAAATGCCCCCGCCTGCACAGGTCCCGCCATCCAGTTTTCCTGCATCGGGTTCCTCAGAAAATTTGCTTCCGGTGTTGGCTCCAGTCTCACAAGCAGCGGGTTTAGAATTCTAACGCGTCAAAAGGACTTGCCCTCCTGAAATCGCTATGATAGAAGTGCTCCCTTGGTTGGGAACTTAATTGTCAAGCGATTGTTCACCGTGGACCTCGCGGAGAACGCAGCGCGGCCAAAGGATGCAACCAAACATTCACCGCGGAGACGCAGAGAGCACCGAGAAAACAATAAGTTACACAAACATCTCGAAAAACTTTCAAGAAACTGCAGGTCAGCAGTGCAGAGTGTGCTTGATCGGACCAAGATGGCTGAGACGCTGATTCAAATCCGAAACCGATTAGAGAAGCCGGGGCGCTTTCCGCTGCTCTCCTATCGTGCAAGTTCTTGAGATTTTGTCAATAACCTGGTTGCGACCAACGTCGGTGCTATGCTTTCTGCTTGTTCTGCGGTGAAATGGCGCTGATATGGCGCGACAGATTCGATTGGAAAGGAAGCTTTTTCATGAGTCGGAAATGTGAATTCTGCGGGAAGACACCCCACGTTGGCAATAATGTGAGTCACGCCAATAACAAGACGAAACGCTTGTGGTATCCCAATCTGCAGCCTGTTCGTCATGTTGGCAGAGACGGTCAAGTGCGCCGGCTTCGCGTCTGCACCCGTTGCATTCGCACCGGTTTGGTCGTTAAACCGGCTTAGTCGTTCGCTTTGCTGCAGATCTCAGCCGCGCTTGGCGGGAGCAGCGGTTGGAGGTCGGAAAGAAAATCCTTGAGTGTGGTGCTCTTTCTTCCGACCTCTAACTTCGATTTCTGCATTCCGCCATAGCTCAAGACCTAGGCAAACGCCAGACAGGCCCTTCATAAAACGATGCAGCCCGATCCCCTGATGAAGTCGGAAACCCTTCCGGTGAACCCCACCTCGGCACCCGCCACGGCCCCTTTTGGCTACCTTCGCGTCCCGGAAAGCGAGAAAGTTGACTGGGTCCGCCGCCATTTCAACACCGTAGCGGAAAAGTACGACTTCATGAATACGCTCTTAAGCTTTGGCATTCACTATCTTTGGAAGAAAATCGCCGTGGCGATGATGGCGCTGCACGAGGGGGACCGCGTCCTCGATATCTGCGGCGGCACTGCCGACCTTTCCTTGTTTGCAGCCCGCGCCGTCGGCCCATCGGGACTCGTCACCCTGTGCGACATCAACTGGAAAATGATGGCGATCGGACGGCCAAAAGTCGAGGCATCCCCCTATGCTCACCGCATAACCTACGTCCAGGGCGACGCCGAGCATTTACCCCTGGCCGAGGAGCACCTATGATGCCGCCATGGTAGGGTTCGGCATCAGAAACCTGACCCACATGGAAAAGGGCTTCCAAGAAATGCACCGCGTGCTGAAACCGGGGGGAAAGCTGATGTGCCTCGAGTTTTCACAACCGGTCACGCCCTGGTTCCGTGCCCTTTATGATTTTTATTCGTTTTACCTGATGCCGGCAATCGGCAAGGTCCTGGTGGGCTCGCGGCGCGCCTACACCTATCTTCCCGAATCGATCCGCCTCTTCCCCGGACCGGACGAGCTCAGGGCTCTTCTTGAAAACATCGGTTTCTCCCAGGTGACTTACAGACGGTTTACGAACGGAATTGCCGTTGCCCACCTGGGAATAAAGTAATGAGTGCTTGACGATGAAGCTGAACTGGGCGGAACGGTTGGTCGTGAACAATCCCGGCCGGGTCTTTGAGCAGCGGGCCGAGATCCGCTGGCTGCAGCGGCGCATGCCTTTGAAACCCGGCGCTCTCATCCTGGAAGTGGGATGCGGTCGCGGGGCGGGCGCCGGCCTGATCCTGAAAGAATTCCAGCCGACTGCGATTGTTGCCATGGACCTGGACTTCAGAATGATCAAGCGGGCTGAGAAATACCTCTCTTCTTCGCAGAAAGAGCGCATCTTCATGCAGACCGCTGATGTCGCGCAGCTCCCTTATGGTGACGGCGTGTTCGATGCCGTTTTTGGTTTTGGCGTTTTGCATCATGTGCCGGATTGGCAACGCGGGCTGGCCGAACTCGCGCGGGTCCTGAAGACCGGTGGCAGCTATTACATGGAAGAGCTCTACCCTGGGCTTTACCAAAACTTCATTACCCGCCATATCCTCCTTCATCCGGAAGAAAACCGCTTCACCAGCAGCGACCTCAAAGGGACCCTGAATACCGTCCACCTCTCGATCACTGAGGCCTTCGAATGCAAAGCTATCGGCATTCTTGCCACGCTTGTCAAGACAGGCTGACAGGACTTACGGCGCAAAAATGAATTTACTGCTGCTGTTCGAAAAGGTGAAAGAGGTCATCGTCAAGACCATTATCGTCCTGCTGACGCTGACTGTTATCTTTTCCACCCTGGACCTCGCCTGGGTGCTGATCACCGATCTCCTTACCCCTCCCACCATGCTCCTTGACGCCACCAAGCTGAAGGGCATCTTCGGGCTCTTTCTGTTGGTCCTCATCGGCCTCGAACTGGTCGAATCAATGCAGAGCTACCTCACCAACCACGCAATCCACGCCGAAGTGGAAATCATCCTGCTCATTGCCATGATTGCCGTCGCCCGCAAGATCATTATCGTGGAAATCGATACAATGGGCTTCCAGACTCTTCTCGGGATTGCCGCGATCATTGTCGGGCTGGCAGTCGGTTATTTCCTTCTGAGACGCACGCGAAAAGATCCTACCAGCCCTGCAGAATGATTGGAACCACAATTGGCAAGAGAGACGCCTCACCCCATTCGCGCTTTCAGACCACTGATATTGGCAGCATAATCTTGCCCTTGAAAGACTGCGGAACCTGCCACAAAAATATCTACGCCGGCCGCCACCAAATCGTCAATCGTCTCGAGATTAACGCCCCCATCCACCTCGAGCAGCACTTCCGCCTGGCGGGCATCGATCATCTGACGGCATTGGCGCACCTTGGGCAGCATGGTGCGAATGAATTTCTGCCCCCCGAAACCCGGATTCACGGTCATGAGGAGAACCATGTCGACGTCGCTCAGGATGGGATCGAGGCTCACCAGCGGCGTTGCCGGATTCAGACCACCACGGTCGCCCGCGCCCCAAGTTCCTTGATATGCTGCACGATACGATGGAGATGCGGGCAGACTTCCACGTGCACTCCCAGCCAGTCGGCTCCGGCCTTGACAAAGGCTTCGAGGCAGCGCTCGGGCTTTTCGATCATCAGGTGAACATCAAGGGGAAGGGCTGTGGCTTCTTTAATGGCCCGCACCACGTCCGGACCAATGGTTATGTTAGGGACGAAATGGCCGTCCATGACATCGACGTGAATCCAGTCGGCACCTCCCGCTTCGACAGCCCTGACTTCTTCGGCAAGTTTTCCGAATTTGGCTGAAAGAATGGATGCGGACAACTTTCTCATTTTGCCTCCTGCGCGGATATCGAAGATAATGGTGAGTGAGTGCAAGTTGCCATGTTCCGGGGCAAGGCTCCGCAACCCTCGCTCGTTTCTCACAGGGTGCGGGCCCTATTTTAAGAGCCGGATTCCCCGATCCAGGGGCCGATGCGAAACCGCAAAAGGGCATTTCCCGGATTTACGTACCGCAATTATTTTTTATCTTGTTTTGGAATGGTTCACCACAGTTTTTAGCCGCCGTTCATTACACGGCAAATAACGTGGATTATACGAGGGTGCAGAGTGGTCGCTCCACCGCCAATTAAGAGACTATCTTAAAACTGGCTTACCCCGTCACCCCGGCGGAAGCCGGGGTCCAGAATCCTTAGGAAAATCTGGATTCCGGCTTTTACCGGAATGACGATCAACGGCATTTTGACCATTTTGAGATAGTTCCTAAACCCGGCTAGCGTGCTCTCTCTGCTGTTCACTTTTCACCGTTCACCATTCACTTTTCACGATCCACTAATCACTTTTTACTGTTCACTCTTCACTGTTTGCTTTCTACTTTTCACTGACCACTGACCACTGATCACTGCTTTTAAGAAACCGGAGGGCCAAGAAATGGAAGACAAGGCAAGAGCCATGGTAATTGCTTCCTTTGTGGGGGATTCGCTCGCGCTGGGGGCGCACTGGATGTATGACACCACGGAAATCGGGCGCCGCTTCGGGCGGGTGGAACACCTGCTGAAGCCTGAACCGGCTTCGTATCACCCCACCAAAGACCGCGGCGAATTCACTCACTATGGGGATCAGGCCCTGGTCCTGTTGGAGTCCATCGCCTCATGTTCCGGGTTCGATCTCGAGGATTTTGCCCGGAGGTGGAAAGCGCTTTTTGAACACTACAACGGCTATATTGACAAGGCCACAAAAGGGACGCTCAGGAATTTCTCGGACGGAAAGCCGCCAACCGGATCGGGCTCAGCCTCGACGGACCTGGCGGGAGCGGCTCGAATCGCCCCCCTCGTCTATCGGTATCGCAACCATCCGGAAGAACTGGTGATCCATGCGCGCGCGCAGACGGCAATGACCCACAATAACCCGATGGTGATTGCCGGTGCGGACTTCTTTGCCAGGGTAACGTTTAAGGTATTGCAGGGCAAGACCCCGACCGCAGCAATGACCGAGACAGCGCAGGAATCCTTTGGCGGGACCCCGTTTGCAGACTGGGTTGCGAACTGTTTGCAGAGCCTCGAAGTCGGCTCGCACGAGGCTGTCGCCAACTTTGGTCAAAGCTGCGACACGCGGGGGGCTTTTCCCGCTGTGGTGCATCTCATCGGCAAATATGAGAGCGATTTAGAGGAGGCTCTCATCGAGAATGTCATGGCCGGAGGCGACTCAGCTGCCCGCGGTATGGTGGTGGGGATGGTTCTGGGGGCTCATCTCGGCCTCGACGCCATTCCGGGCACATGGCTTGACGAACTTAAGCCCTACCAGCGCATCCTGCGATTGTTCGAAACCATTGACGGGAACAGTTAATGTTCATCTCTGCCCTGAAAGGGCTCCATAAATCAGCCCGGGGTCAGCATCGCGCCACTCTGGAAAGCCGAGAACCAAGGGCAACACCAGCATATACCCTGAAGGGGTTACATAAAACATGCCGACAACAATTTATCTAACCCTTTCAGGGTAAGGCAAAGGGTGCTCGGACCCCAGCCCAGGGTGGCGCACAAAGTGCTGACCCTGGGCTATTTTATCAAGCCCTTTCAGGGCATCTCTCGGCAGGCTGGAAGCAATCTCAGGAACAGCCACACTTCTTGCAAACCTTAGCTTATTACTGCAACGGTACTTTGAGGAAGGCTCAAACTGTGTGGGGCAGGCCTTCCAGCCTGCCATGCCCAACTGGCCACAAGAGAGGCTGGAAAGCCTGCCCCACAGATCAAGGCTGCCTGCGGAAACCCCGTTGTAATATTAGGAACTGCCCGAGAAATGACTTGCACTCATTTCAGCCTTTTATGAACCACGAAGAACACGGAGACACCACTTGGTGTTCTTCGTGTCCTTCGTGTTCTTCGTGTTCTTCGTGGTAGAAGAAGATCTCTTGTTTTTTTACGCCCCCCAGGCGGACCCGGATGATCCAGAAAGTGGCTTGGCTTCTTGGACCATTTGCTTCGCCAATTAGCCTGGGGGGGGAACGCCTAATGATAGGCTTCCTCGGCTTCCGCCTCGGTCACGGGGTCCTTGAACAGGTTGTAGACCCACGCCTGGTAGACAATCACCACCGGGACAAAAGTCAAGGCGACGCCCAGCATGATCTTCAAAGTGAGCTGGCTCGACGCTGAGTTGTAAATTGTCAAACTGAAAGCGGGATTGAGGCTCGAGGGCAGGAGGTTCGGGAAGAGCCCGGCCACGCCAAAAAGGGTAACCCCAACGATGAGAGCGCTCGAGGCAAACCAGGCGGACCACCAATGCCCTTTGTTCGCATAGACCCGCACCATGATGAGCGCTCCGACCACGATCAGCGGGATCAAAATGATCGGCACGACATACATTAAGGGATTCTGGATGTAGTTGTCATAGAGACGCGTGGCATACCAGGTGGCGATCAAAAATCCTACGGCGATGACGGCCAGCACCGCCCACAGCTTGTTGACAAGCGCCGCCGCCCTTTCCTTCACCGGACCTTCGGTTTTGACCACCAACCACAGGCATCCGTGCAACAAAAACAAGGCCACAAACAGCACGCCGCCAAAAAGACCATAGGGATTCAGCAGGGAAAACAGAGTCCCCTGGAAAATCCCATCGGCGTCAATGGGAATCCCCTGGAAGATATTGGCGAAAGCCACCCCGAGCAGCAGCGCCGGGAGAAAGCTGCCCACGAACAGGCAGATCTCCCAGACCTTTTTCCAGGTGGGATGGTCCACATCGTTCCGGAACTCAATTGCCACGCCGCGCAGGATCAGGGCAAAGAGGATCAGCATCAACGCCGAATAGAGGCCGCTGAACATCACGGCATAGGTGGTCGGAAAGGCCGCGAAGGTCACCCCTCCGGCCGCGATGAGCCAGACCTCGTTGCCGTCCCAGAATGGCCCCATGGCCCGGAGCATGACCCGTTTGTCGGTCTCCGTTTTAGCGAGAAACGGCATGAGCGTGCCCAGGCCCAGGTCGAATCCGTCCAGCATGAAATAAACCGCCCACAACACACCCCACAGAATGAACCAGATCGATTCAAGCATTTTCGGCACCTCCCGTTTCCGTGGCTGACTGGTAAGGTTCAGGCCCTTTCCGTGCATGCCTGGCCATTAGGAAGAAAGCAGCGGCCCCGAGCAGGGAGTAGACCAGGACAAAAGCCACCAGCGACGTCATGACCTGAGGGACGCTGATCGGGGAGACCGCCGCGCTGGTCTTCATGACGCCATAAACCACCCACGGCTGCCGCCCGACTTCCGCCAGCATCCATCCCGCTTCATTGGCAATATAGGGAAGGGGAATGGCGAACAGCATGACTTTCAGATAACGCGGATTGTTCTCGAGGTCATTGCGCTTGAACCAACCGTATAGAGTCAGCGCCAGAAACAGAAAGCCGAGCCCCACCATAATCCGGAAAGAGATAAAAGGGAGCGTCACCGGGGGCCGCTCGTCCAGCGGAAAATCCTTCAGTCCTTTCACGGTCGCTTCGGTGTCGTGGTATGCCAGCATGCTCAAAGCCCCCGGAATCGCGCCAATTTCCACGAGGTTCCGTTCGTTCTTTTCATCAGGAATGACAAAGAGGTATTGAGGAGCACTTTTCTTGGTCTCCCACAGCGACTCCATGGCCGCCAGCTTGGCCGGTTGAATGGCGGCGACCTTGGCCCCGTTGGCATGGCCCTGAACGACTGAGACAACGGAAAAGATCAGCGCAAAGGCAAGAGCCAGACGAAATGATCTATTGAAAAACACCGTGTTCTGCTTGCGCAGCAGATGGTAAGCGCTGATTCCCATGACGACAAATCCGGCCAGGATGTACGCGCCACTGACCGTGTGGATAATCTGGTGGACTGCCGCCGACTGGGTGACCACCGCCAGGAAGTCGGTCAGTTCCGCACGACCGTTACGGATCACGTAGCCGACGGGATGCTGCATCCAGGCGTTGGCAATAAGAATCCAGACCGCTGACAGGTTGGACGCACCAGCTACGAGCCAGATGCTCACCGCGTGGGCCTTGGGAGAGAGCTTGTTCCACCCGAACGCCCATACGGCGATAAAAGTTGATTCAAGAAAAAAAGCTACCGAAGCCTCGATGGCCAGCAGCGACCCGAAAATGTCGCCCACGTATCGAGAATACTGTGACCAGTTGGTGCCGAACTGAAATTCCAGGGTGATTCCGGTCACCACGCCGATGGCGAAATTAATCAGGAAAAGCTTGCCCCAGAACTTCGCCATCCTTTTGTATTCTTCGTCGCCCGTCCTGACATACCTCGTTTCCATGATCGCGATCAGGACCGAAAGCCCCAAGGTGAGGGGGACGAAGAGGAAATGAAAAAACGTTGCAGCCGCAAACTGCAAACGCGAGAGCCAAAGCACGTCCATACAAATCTCCCCCGTTCTTATTTTTTAGGACGCCAGTCCCCATCTCCCTGCGCGGTGCTGGATGCAGGTTATGAGGACTGACAACCATTTTCTAGGCCTTCCAAAGGCCGTGCAGATTACAGTATTCCCGCCCCGTCACCGGCCAGGCATCGATGCAGAATAAAGCCTCCGGGGCCTGACCCGGTTTCAGGAATTGGCGGTATGCCTTGTCCCCCGCCACGATTTCAATCCACTCGATGTAATGTTTGTCTTCCATGGGATGCGCTACCGAGCCAATCTTTACCTTTACCCCGGCGTCCGTCTTTTCGATGACCGGTACATGCTTTTCCCTGGACGCATCCACGGTGTTCTCGACAAACAGGTTCATCGGCTGACCACAACAGACCAGTTCACCCCCACCGCCATGAAGAACCTCAACAATGTTTCCGCACAGTTCACATTTATAGACCTGCAGTTGTTCCGCCATAAAGATCTCCTTTTTCAAAAACACGGGGCTTCCAAACATCCAAGCAATCGCCGAAGAAACCACAGAGAAACGTTTCCTGCCTCAAGCAAGTTTTTGGCAATTTCCCTGCCATAATCCTGGGCCATTTTGATGCCGCCCCCCAGGGTAGCAGACTTCAGCCGCAACGCATCTCTCACCATCTTCATGTTGAATACGTTTTGCATCGTTTCAAAAATTCGACCGGGAGCTTCTCCACTCCAACCGAAGGCCCCGAAAGCGCCTCCCACCTTGCCTTCCACGTTTGCTTTTTCGAGCATAAAGAGAAAGGTCTTCATCGCCTGAAGCATTTCTCCGTGATAAGTAGCCGACCCGAGGACGTAAGCATCATAATCGTCCAGCTTGATGCCCTTCTTTTCGACTTCGTTGGCATTCACCAGGGTTACATCGACGCTCTCGAAGCGCATGCCTTCGGCGATCAGTTCGGCTATCCTTCTCGTCTGATTGGTTCTGGTCGCGAAAACAACAAGTGCTTTTGCCAATTTGACCTCCTCTCAGTCCACCTTGAAAAACACCTTGGCGTTCGAACCGCACACCGGACATGTCCCCGGCGGCTCCTTTTCACAGGTGTAGCCGCAAACCGAGCAGACATAGTAATCGACTTGCTCCAGGGCCGCCATCTTTTCGAGAGCTTTTTCGTAGAGACCGGCGTGGTATTCCTCGACCTCGTTGGCATAGCTGAAGCTGCGTTCTGCCGCCTTATTGCCTTCTTCCCGGGAAGCTGCGATCATCGCCGGATACATGCTCTTGAACTCATGGGTCTCCCCGGCAATCGCATCTTTCAGGTTGTCGGCGGTGCTCTTGATCTTGCCAAGAGTGCGCAGATGGGCATGAGCATGGACTGTTTCGGCTTCAGCGGCGGCCCTGAAAAGTTTCGCGACCTGAGGATAACCCTCCTTGTCCGCCTGTTTGGCGTAAGCCAGGTACTTGCGGTTGGCCTGAGATTCCCCCGCGAAAGCATCCAACAAATTTTGTTCTGTTCTCGTCATCTTGTCCTCCCTAATTTTGGATAAAGTTATCTCGCTGTTGACTCAATCAAACACGTCCACGCAACTCCCTGGGGGTGGGCATTAAGCCGGACCCCACCACCCCTTCCTCACGTGGGCATCCTTTTCCTCTTCCGCCAGCTTCTTGATCTTATACGCAGAATCCCGGAGAACGCCATACAACACGCCACATCCGCCGTCTTCCCGCACCATGTCGCCCTCGTCTGCGATTTCGATCATCCGCTCAGCCACCTCCAGGGTCCTGAGAATCTTTTCATTACAAGGCCTTATCATGCGGCACACTCCGGCAGAATAGTAGCTTGTTATTGCAACACACTGCTCGTTTAATGCAGGGTCCATACCATTTCCCTGCGGCTCAGCTTCAAAGTGATAAATACTAGTAACTTCGGATTGTTAATCAAAAGACATGAAGCCTGCAGGAAGATTATTCGGCAGGTACTGAGACATCCGTGAAACACCCGAAGGGTGCGGCAGGGCAATGGGCGTTTTCGGGTCCCGGCAATGCGCTTTGCAGCCGCGAGAGGGCCGCATGGGATGACCCGGAAACTGTCTCACAAATAATTATGAGACATAAGTGTATTATGAAACACCATGCAGGTCTGCAAGAAAACGGTACAGGGTTGCCCGGCCGACGCCGAGGAGTTTGGCTGCTTTGGCTTTGTTGCCGCCTGATTCCTTCAACGCTGCGATGACCGCATCTTCTCCAAGCTTCTTGGAAGGTCCCGGTTTGGCACCGCCCAAAGCGTCTTTACGGAGTTCGATGGGCAAATTCTCCGGAGTGATCACGCTCCCTTTCGAAGTGACCAGAGCAAAATGAACGGCATTCCGCAACTCCCTGACATTGCCCGGCCAGGAATACTTCATCATGAGCGAGAGGGCCTCTTTGGAGATTCCTTTCGAACCCTGGCCTCGCTTTGCCGCCTCTTCCAGAAAGTGGGCAACGAGCGGAGGAATGTCGTTTTTCCGCTCCCGCAGTGCCGGTAAACGGATCGGTACGACATTCAACCGATAATAGAGGTCTTCCCGAAAATTCTGTTTTTCCATCTCCCGCTTCAGGTCACGATTGGCGGCGCTGATCACCCGCACATCGACGGTGATGGTTTTTTCCCCTCCGACGCGTTCAAAAGCGCCCTCCTGGAGGACCCGGAGCAACTTCACCTGCATCGGTTTCGGCAGGTCGGACACTTCGTCGAGGAAAATCGTGCCGCCGTGGGCAAGCTCGAAACGCCCCTTTTTGTCGCGAATCGCCCCGGAGAACGCCCCCCTCACATGACCGAAGAGCTCGCTTTCGAGCAATCCTTCCGGGAGCGCCCCGCAGTTTACGGGCACAAACGGTCCGCCGCTACGGTGACTTTCATGGTGGATGGCGGCGGCTACCAATTCCTTGCCCGTGCCTGTTTCGCCGCTAACGTGCACGGTAAAATCGTTCGTCGCCAAATCCCGAATTTCTTCAAAAATCTTGAGCATCTTCTGGTCGCGGCCGATGATTCCGGCAAAACTCGTAAGTTCACCCAGGCGAGTCCTCAGGCCGATCAGGTCGGTCATATCGCGAAAGGCCGCCAGGACGCCGACAAAACACCCCTTTTCATCCGTCATCCCCGTCACGGACATTTCGATGTGGCGAGTCTCCCCGCTCTTCGTGAGGATGTTTAAAGGATAACTGGCATGGGTGAGACTACTGGGCGCCTCCCCGCAAAACGAGCACCTGCTGCCACAAAAGGGCCCCCCCAAAACCACATGACAGTCCCTGCCGATCACTTCCTCTTTCCGAAACCCCGTGATAGCCTCGGCCGCCCGGTTGAAAAACAGGATGCGCCGGCCTTTGTCGTGAGCAATGATCCCTTCCATCAGGTTGTCAAGGATTTGCTCCAGGTTTCTCTTGTCGGCTAACAGGCTTTCCAGGTCCAAATTGTTCATCCTAACGCCTCGATCGCTATGGGGCAGGGCGACTCTTCCTTCGAACTGGCTAAAACTACAGATATTTTTCAAAAAAGGGAAGAAAAAAGGAAAATCACAAACGGGCAGGCCGAACAAATGGCGGCAGCATCAGTATCGGCGATGCCGCCGCCGGAGGGACTCGGTCATGGTCAATTTTTGGTTGAGACTTGAAGAAGCAGGATCCGTCGGACCTCTTCGATGGTGTAGGGATTGCCCTGGCACGAGTGGTCCGAATGCACCACCCGTTCGGACTCGGCATCGCTCAGATGGGCGCTCTGGTATTTCACAACGCCATCATCCCCGTTCTCGATGTCGGTCTCTGCTTGACCGAAATGATGGAGTTATAAGCCACACCCGGGGCCACCGGGATTGAGGCCAGGGTCTTGATGAAGGGGTTGCGGGGGTTCATGTTATCCACGCTGCTGGGCACACGTTTTTGCAGGTTCATGGCGAAGGCATCCGTTTGCCCAGAAAAAGGACATCGGTGGTGATCGACAGGACGGTCGTGGCAGGTTTCAGCAGCAGGCCCGTGAGCCGTTTGACGATGCCCCATCCGGCGATGAAACTGCCCCGCTGGGGGGTAGCAATAAAAATCAGCCGCTTCACAAAGGGAAGCGGTTTAACAAAGAGCCCCCGGCGCAGGAGGTCGCGCGTCTCTTCCTTCATTTCGGCCTGATCGAAAGGTTTGTTGCTCAAACCGTCCCAAAACTTTGTTCCCGAGTCGATTGCGGTCATCTTGGCGAGGAGGCCACCCTGGCTGTGCCCGATGATGACCATCTCGTGAAGGGCCGGGTCTTTCCCCTCCGGATCGAGCCTCTGCAACGTCTCGGTCAATGCGTCCCGGAGCAGCATGGCCGAATAGGCGATCGGGTTCCCGCTGTCGTAGAAGAAATACCAGAACTGGAAATGCTCCCTTATCAAGGGGTCATTACGGAGTTCATTGGTTATTTCGGCCCAGCGGCCTGGGCTGGAAGCGGTGCCATGCACAAACACCACGGGGATAAGGCCGGGCTGATAGGGATGCAGGGCAACGAGCTGGCTTTGACGCGAGGTTTGGTGCAGGAATTTTCGTATGTATTCTCCCCCGAAGAAGGCCTTGAGCTCCATCTCCCAGAGATTCGGGTCCGCCAGCACGACGGCCAGGGAAGCGGTAGGCTCCGCTTCAAGGGGAACCGTACGCTCACCGATGCGCACCGAAGCCACGTCATCGGTAGCGTAAATCCTCATAGAGCCGACGGATGAAGCCCTCACCCAACTCATTCTTGACGTCACCGAGGCGCAGGACCAGGGTCACCGGCACCCGGACTTTCGCTCCGACCAGGTCCTTAGACCCCTTGCTCGCATCCGGAAGTACCGTCCTGGCTGCCAGCGGGGCTCCGATACCGGACTGGCGATAACGGTTCCTCAAACCCCACACATCAAGCTCGGCAACTGGTTGCAAAATCGACCAGCTCCCGGCCATACCATTCCATCGAGGTACGGTCGAAATCCACTTCCAGTTTGCCGAAGGGCAGCTCGAAGGTCCCGGAATGGAGCACCACCGCCGAGCCATCCTCCGATTGGAACCCCGACGTCAGCCCCCGGTTGTAAATATCGCAAGCGAGGCGAAAACGAGGGTCAAAGCTGGTCTAGGGGGCTCACCTGCCCCTTCCGGGAAGAGAAAAGCCCAGGCATAGACTGATGCCGCCAGGTAGTAGGAGCGTTTCCTGGTTTTTTCGGCGTGAAGAAAAGAGAGCTCCGCCAGGGCAGCGATTTCGTCCGCCCCACCTCTCCCGGAAACAACGATCTGGTGAAGGGCGCCAAGAGCAGCCTCCGGATCTTTCGCGAACCGCTCATGAAGATCATGCCGATTGAGCACAATTTCAGTCGGACCCGCTCGGCGTCCCCGTAGAGAGGACATTGCTCGTCAGTTCCTGATGGACACTACGGGGATCGATCCTGGTCACACCGACCGGCGTTGCACACGCCGTAACGAAGAAGAGCAAAAACAGCAGGAGAGGCATCCCACACTTCAAGTCAACAGCTGATATTCTTGCTCTCCTCAAGAAAATACTCCCTTCCATAACCTTCAAAAGGCCACCCCATTTCGCCCTCGACCCTAGAGAAACTATCTCAAAATCGTCAGGACGCTCTCAATCGTCATTTCTGTAAGCATTCAGTATCACGTGAAAACTCATCAACTTAACGCAGATGGGCGAAAGCCGGAACCCAGTTTTTCCGTGGGGTCCTGGACCCCTGCTTCCGCCGGTATGACGATCTCGCTTCGGACACTCATTGATGCGGAGTTGCACTAAGGCAATTGCTCCGACTCAGCCTGAATCAGCTCAAGCTTCGCTGCAACAAGTCTCCGGTAGTAGGATGCAACCTTTTGAGCGTTACCGGCAACCATCGCTTTCAGCAAATCACCTTCCAGTTCGGCAACCTCAAGGCGTTCGTAGTAGTCAAGCATTTCCTTGAAATGAGCCAGGACGATCTTGCCCGTAAGGATCGGGTGATTGTTGGTCACATTGGCGTCCTTAAAACGAATACCGTGCTCCAGCTCCACCTCGAGTCCCCGGCAGAACCGCTCCAGGGTGATCGGCATGCCTTCCTGGTTTATCTCGGCAAGAACAACAGCCGCCTCTTCGGGCCGCACCTTGGCCTCGGTCAGGGCCGTCCAGTCACTGATCTTGAGGGCCTGGCACACCCTCTTTACTTCATCCACAGTTACGTATACCGGAAGTTCCATCGCATCCTCCTGGTCATGGTCATTCTAATAGGCGCCAAATTGGCGCGTAAAAACTGCTCTTGGCCTAGATGTCAGTCAAGATGAGGCCATTCCACCTCCGCGACATTTTCCACGTAGTAACAGAAGCGGTCCCACTCCACCTCGCGTTGCGTAACCGGACAGCGCAGTTGCACTTTCCGCTCGCTTAACCCGATGACTTCCCAATCACCCCGGCGCGGTCCGCCTGCAATGGTGATCTTTTCGCCAACGGCAAAGTCATACGGTCGAAAAATCGTCACATCATGGGCGCTCATTCTTCCTCCCACTCGCCTCTCTTGAGAGTTGCTGGGTCCGCCACGAGGCACTGTCGCAAACCGGACACAGGGGAAGCTCTTCACCTTCCAGGGTGCATTCATACTGGTTCGCACAGGCATTGCAACGATATTTTCCCGGAGCGACCTTGCTTCCTGCCGGAATATGTTCCTTCGCCATCATCACCTCCCGAGCACCTCAGACGCCCAATGTCCCTTCCGCCCTGGAACGTATGATCCCATTCATGCCCATCACTATTTTTCTTCGGCTACCGACCCGGGACCGCGAAGCGGTCGGAACATCTTTTTGCCGGCGCCACACACGGGGCATTTCCAATCGTCGGGGAGGTCCTCAAACGCGGTGCCCTTAGGCGTCTTACTTTTTCTATCACCCCGGTCGGGATCATAAAGATAACCACAGTTCACCGTCTGGCACTGATATATTTCTTCCGGTTTCGCCACCGTTAACCTCCTGTCTGCTCCATGTCCACCTGGTTCGGGCCTTTTCCATGCCAGCCTCCGACCTCAACCATTTCTCCAAAACTTCCTGCCGAAAGCCGATCCCCTCCTATTTCCCGATAGAACGGAAATCCAAGAGCCGTGCCAAACAAGAGCCCCCCATGGTCGCCGCCGCAACCATAACATTTTCAACATGTTGAAGAAAAGGAAGAAGAATTGGCAGCCAGTGCGGCTTTATCCTGAAACACTTTTGAGACAAATCATCCACAGATAACAAGGAAAGTGGAAACCAGCCGAGATGGTTCGTCTGCCATCCAAAGTTCACAAAATCGAATGAGCGATGGTGTCTCAAATTCAATTAAGAGACAGTTCTGTTTCCTGAGACAACTTCGGGTATTGCCCAGCAAAGAAAGGGTTAAGCCTGAGCGACTTCCGGTCGGGACCGAAGGTATTTCATAGGGACAACCCCTGGCCTGCGATTTCTTCCAACAGTTCCGGCAGCGGGCACACCTGCACCTTTTCATGCACAGGATAGCGTTCCTTTCCAGGATAGACAATCCATGCCCGGTCCAGCTTCAAATCCTCCAGTGCAATGTGCAGTGATTTGGTCATCAGCGGGGCATCGGCACGTTTGAACTCGACCCCGTAGCGCCTGCCACCGCGAAAAAGAACCAGGTCCAGCTCCGCCCCTGCATGGGTACCCCAGTAAAATGCCTCGGTGGCCCCTGCAACATCCAGTACCTGCTCAATAGCGAACCCTTCCCATGAAGCTCCCAGCTTCGGGTGCCCCAGGAGTTCGTCACGCCGCCGGATACCCAGCAGGCTATGCAGGAGTCCGGTATCGCGGACATAGACCTTGGGGGCTCTATATTGCCGCTTGCCGATGTTTTCGAACCAGGGCGGTAGCTGCCGCAGCACATAGGCGCCGGTCAGCAGATCGAGATAGTGCCTCACCGTAGTTTCGGACACGCCGAACGAACGCGCCAATTCGGCCCCGTTCCAGATTTGCCCGTGATAGTGGGCGACCATCATCCAGAATCGCCGCAGGGTCTCTGCGGAAATGCGGATGCCCAACAGGGGAATGTCCCGTTCGAGAAACGTGCGGATAAAATTCCGCCGCCATCGCTCGCTGGCGCCGTCGCTTGCCGCCAAAAACGATCTCGGAAAACCGCCGCGCAGCCACAGTGCGGGAAGATTGTCCACGCCCACCTCATCCAGACGGAATCCGCCCAGGTCCACGAAACTCAACCGGCCGGCAAGGGACTCGGAAGCCCCCTTCACCAGCTCCGGTGAAGCACTGCCCAGGATGAGAAACCGCGCCGGGTGATCGAGACGGTCGGTCAGCGGACGTAAAGTGCTGAACAGCCCCGGCAGACGCTGGATTTCATCGATGACGACCAGTCCATGCAGCTCGCTCAGCGTCAATTCCGGTGAATGTTCCAGCCGGGCACGACCGGTAGCCGTTTCAAGGTCGAAGAAGTGCGCCTCTTGCTTCTCTCCTATCTGGCGTGCCAGGGTGGTCTTACCGCATTGGCGAGGCCCAATGAGAGCGCACACTGCGCTTTCTTCAAGCGCGGTCGCAACCGCTTTCATGACTTGTGGACGTTGGATCATGACCACCATACTCCTTGCATTCCTGAACATACAGTTTAGAAATACAATAAAAGAACTCAACGTTACAAGGACTATCTGGCCTTGGGGGTTTGGGGGCCTTCGGATTAAGCTTAGCACTTACCCCGAAGGGTGCTTGAGTCCTAAAAAATTGACGCGCTCCTTCCCGCTTATTGCACCTGTGCTTGTGGTAAGGCCTTGGAGTTGAACCAGACAGGAGAGGACGGCAAGCGGATTTATCGGGCGAAGAGGGAAGATTGTGACGCATCCTCTTACCGAGTTCGCCGTTGCAAGTCTCAGAAAGAGGAACCTCGCAGTATTCACACAGATGATAAAGAACCGTTGCACCAGGAGATGAACGAGAAGATCGAACCGCAATCTCCACGGCAGATCTACCGGAAACGCAAAAAGAGCCTCGAGCCTGTCTTTGGACAGATAAAGAACGGCGGTCTTCGAGGCTTCCTTTTGCGTGGATTGAAGAAGACCAACGGAGAATTCTATCTGGTTTGCACGTTTCACAACCTCTAAAGTGATTGTGAAACGCCTTCACATTTGAAAGGTATGCCTTCGAACGGGGAAAACCGTGCTTATGGCAGGATAATTGGCGGGAATCCCCCTTCTTTTTTTGAAAAATGGCCATCCCTCAAGCATTTGTTCGTCACAACTGACCAAATGATTCTCTCTGCGTCAAGATCGGATGATGGTTCTCCTTTTCATCAAACATATGCAACATGAAGTTCTCGGACAGCCTCCTAGTCTACCGGCGACTAACCAACACGGATTGAGACAACTCCAGGCTTTATTCGGGTGGTTTCAATCCATTGTTCAAGAAGCCCGGAGCGGCAGGGGACTCCATATTGATGGTGGTCGCAATGATGATCGTCCCAACCTGGTTTCCGTTTGTGCTACTCTCTCAGCGTTTCAGCATCTCTGCGCCAACTCACTATGCCCGAGCCGGGCGAAACTTCGGATGAGTAATTACCTTACCAACTCCTCCCCCGCCACCAGCGCGACACCATCCTGTTTCGCCACCCGTCGCATTGCCGGAGCAAAACCATTCCTGCTGAAAAGGATGAACCGTTCGTGCCGTTCCCTGCCGCCCCAATCGACGCGTTGGGCCTTGCGCCGCAGGTCCTGGTAGAGGTCCTCGCCGACCTGCTTCGTGCTCCATTTGCACTCGCCAAACCAGATGGTTTTGCTCTCATCGTCCAGGGCCACCAGGTCGATCTCCTCGGTTTTTGCCCACCAGCGACCAATGGCAGAGAAGTTCATGACCCCTTCTTGCAGCAGTTCGAGACAGATCTCCCGACAGACATCCTCATACACCAAGGAGAGGTGCTGATCGAAGGTTTCGCTGATCTTCGCCAGCAGATACCCGGTATTGCCGATCTCCAGACGGCTCCGGTAGGGGAATACATATCTGAACCAGAAGGAAAAGAAACGGTCATGGAGCCGGTAGAGTCCGAGCCGGCTTTTTTCGGGGTATCGTTCGGTGACGGGGATCTCCTTTTCCACGAAGCGGAGTGAGCGCAGGATGTGGACTTAGCGCCCTTCGGGCGGACTTTTGATCCCGGTGTATTGCATAGTCTCCCGGTTACAGCCAGGACACCCAATAACAGGCATAACTACTTCTCTTCCCTCAAACTCGGCAAAGCCAAGCTCGAAATCGATGATCGCCTCGTTGACCCACACTTCACACCCGCACAGGGAACAGCGATAATTGTACTCCTCCGGAGGGGGGCCAAAGGGAATATCCTCCCCATCCTGAAGTTCCATCTCTGTTCTTAGCGATTCTTTCGTATTTGCCCGCTTTGAGGTTTTCCCACTCATCGTAGATCGTCCCGTACTTGGGGTGCCATATCTTCCAGAGATCCATCTCCCGACCACAGAATCTGCAAATCAGCGGATCTCGACCGCTCATCTCCTGGAACCTTTCACGATACTTCTTGGATGCAACCACCTCATAAGTACCCTTGATAACTCGCCCTACCCTACGTAATCCTTCCCTAATCACCTCCACCCATTTCTTGAAGGTCTTCGTTGCTTGCAGACCATAGTAGCGGAGCCGCTGAAATCCTTTCGGAAAAATATGTTGAACCATCCGTCCAATGAAGGTCATCACGTTGACCGTGACCACTTCTTTTTTCTTTGTCTGGTGATCCTTGTACCAGTACGTCACTTCCTGACCGGTGTAGCCCATGATCCGTCTTACGGCTATCGGAGGAGAGGCAACATATTTGGCCAGGTATTTGGCCAAGCCTCGGCATTGCTCTGGAACTTTTCCTTTCGTCACATGGGCAACAAGTCCTCTCGGGTACTTCTTCCAGAGAGCATCAATCAAGGACCTCATCTCCGTCGTTGGAACCATCTCCTTAAGCATCTTGAAGAGATGATATTGCCACTTCTTGTGGATGATTTCATACGGAAAATACCCCAACTCCACCCACTTACCCGTCTCTTCGTTGACCCCTCCACTGCTCATGATAATGTGAAGATGCGGATTATAGTGCCCAGACCGACCATGAGTTTGCACCACACCGATCGCTCCAATCTTCACCTGCTGCCTCACCGCGCAGCTCACCACATCTTCAAGGCACTCATACCCACAACGCATCAGTGCCGACAAGAGCTTCCCCTCATGCCGATCTCGATAGAAGATAATCCGTTGTTGCTCAGGAACCGTCAGGATCATATGACGGTATCTCACTCCAGGCTGCAATACACGGCTGACCTGCGCCACAAAATCATCCGTGTATCCTTTGCAACACGACAAACAAAAGCAACTCTTACAGGTAAAGGCAATCCGCCGCATATCCTTCCCGCAACAGGTGCACAGGTATTCGCTGTATCCTCCCGCTTCCTTTCCACAACCCAACATCTTTTGCACCACCTCTTCGTAATACCCTCCAGCATACGGCGGATGGCGCTCTTTGAACTCGATCCAATGTTCCTCGAATATCTGACGGAAGATGTTCCGATCAATCGCTTCTACCCTCTCCCCCTACTCTCGGTCCACCTACCTTTCTATCATGACTCAATTGATTTCATTGAGGAAAAATGCAAATTCCTATACTATCAAGATAGCGGGAGAGGTGGGTTTTATCGAAGCCGGTGTCGTTGATGATCTCGGCCAGCTTCCGCTTTCCCTGGGCAATGGCCCGCAGGATGACAAAATAGTTGCGCGGTTCGCGCAGTTCTTCGCGCAGCAGGAACTCAACCTCGTTGTGGAGGAATGATCCGCGCTCAAGGATCTGCTCGCGGATGACGGTCATGATGTCGCGGGTCGGCTCCACACGCTCCAGGTAGGCCGGGATCGTCCCCATCACGCCATAGACGGCCAGCCGTTCTGAGACGTTGAAGTGAGGAAAGAACTCTCGCAAGGCGGCAAAATTCATCTCTCTGACTTCGAGGGAGGCAGTCCTCCGTCCGTAAAGCGGGGCTTTGGAGAAGAGGACTTCCCGCTCCATCATGCCGATGCTCGACCCGAGAAGGATCAGGAAAATGGGACAATCATGGAGAAACTCGTCGATCCCTTTCTGGAATATGGAAGAGATGGCGCTGTTGGCGCTCACCAGGTAGGGGAATTCGTCAATGACAACCACAAGCCGTTCGCCGCCGGCCTTGTCGCGCAGGTAACGGAAAAACTGGTACCAGTCGCGGAAACCGCTTTCAACGAGGAAGGTGTCGGAGAAGAATTCCCCGACCTCCCGCCCAAGGTTCCGGAGCTGCTCTCCTTCGGTGATGCTGTCGGCCATGAAGTACAGCGCCCGTTTGCCGCGCATGAATTCCTGGACCAGCCGGGTCTTGCCGACCCTCCGTCGCCCGTAGAGCGGCACAAACTGGAACCCGGTCGCGGCATGGCAGCGTTCGAGAAAAGCAAGCTCTTCCTTGCGGTTGACAAAATTCATAGTTCACCTTCATGCACGCACTCATCACTACTTAGTATAATTGTGATTAGTATAATCGCGCTTATACTAAATCCAATTCAAACCGCAACAGGAACAAGAACGAATATGCATTCCCGTGCATAGACGCAGAAAATACGAGAGAAAATATTAATTACCCCGGCGCCTGATCTTCACCGTCAGGCAGTGACTGCGGGTCGAGTTATGGTTTCCGGCCAGTGGCAACGATGCGGCGATTCATGAAGCCATAATCGCCTTTCAGGAGGTGCGACGAAAATCCGGAGTTCACGCTGACGACCTCGAAACCCGCCGTCTCGATCAGGGTCGCCATGGTTTCAGCATAGTAGAGCTTGACCGCATAGGTGCGGTCTCGAATCAGGCCGGTGCGTTTGCTGAGGACCATTTCGCGGGCACAGATCCGTTCGCCCTGGATTTCCCGCTGGCGGCAGACGACCGTGTCCGAGCCGATTTCATGCCAGGCGTGAGGGTTGAATGACGGGCTGACGGCCTTCCCATCAACGACATCCACGAGCAGCCAGCCGCCCGAGCGTAAAACACGCTTCGCTTCCCGCCAGGATTTGCTCGTCGGCATGGGGCTCGGCGAGGTAGCCGAGGGAATTGCCCATAATGATGACGTGGTCAAAGCCGGCGTCAGGAAGCCCCGTGGATCTGGCATCCTGCTGGATGCATTCCATCCGGTGCCCAAACCTGGCGGCGCTTGTTCTGGCTTGTTCAAGCAAGTGACACGAATAATCCACCAGGGTGCATTGACCCATCCCGCGTGCGGCAAGCTCCAGGCTGTGACGGCCATGCCCCCCGCAAAGATCCAGGATTTTGTGGTCGGGACGTATGGGCAGGAGCTCACAGATAAGGTCCACTTCCCGCCGGGTTATTTCGTCATCACAGACCGAACGGGCATCGGTAAGGAGGTAGATCTCATCAAAAAGGGTTTTCCACCACTCGGGGTCTACCTGGATGGTCATGATTGCACCTGTGGAATTGCTGAATCATGAAAGGTTTGAATGGTTGCCGCGAGAACTAACCGGTATCCACCCGTCATGCTCGCGAAGACAGGCATACCAGTCCTTTCTTCTGGATTCCCGCCAAACCTTGTCCCCAAAGGCTTTAGGCGGGCAGCATGCGGCAATCTATTCATGACGTCCTGGGGTTATGGTCAAATATTCAGTGGTGCTGTTCTTGGGGTTGCGGCATCGCCCCGAAACCGAACAGACCGTCTGAAGCGATAATGGCCGGAGAGCCGCCCCAAGGCTGCATGCGAGCGATTTCCAACTCCTCCTCTTCGATCTTGACCACCTCGTCCAGTTCTCCCTTTTGCCACATCTGTTCCAGCACAAGGCAGTCGGACCACATGGCTGCACCATAGGCCTTCAGGGCTTCCACCTGGTCAACGGTGATCACTCTTGGCCTTAACGCTATTTTGATCGGCCCGAGCAGGTAAGTGAAGCGTTCTTCCAGCGCCAGTCGCTTCTGCATCTCGGAGACCTCCAGCACGGCGGCATAATCCATCTCGAGAATCGCCTGGTTGATCCGGTTCACCGCCTCGGCAACCGTCATGTTTGACTGAAGCACGGCCAGAGGTTGGACCCCGCCGCCGCTGCCGACGTTTGTGGGAACCCCGCCATAACGGCCCAGGAACCCGAACAGCCCCGCCGGCCCCATGAGGCACCTGAAATCGGTCTGGCAGCGGCGGAGAATGACCCGGCCCGCCTCCGGGTCCACCGTTGGGACATCCTCCGCCCAGAGATCGAGAGGAATCTTTTCCTGGACGATGTAGTTCCCCTCCCGGAGCGCCGCCTCCACAGCTTCGTCCGCACTGCTGTTCACTTGTCCCACCCGAACCCCCTTGCCGGAATAGCCTCTTTCCGGCTTGAGCACCAAATTATCCCAGTGGGTTCGGGTCCAGGAAATCAGGTCGTCGATCGCCTCACCGGCCGGCCCCTCCGTTCGTCGGGGATAGAACTGGCGGGTCCAGGGGGTGCGCCTCACCACCTCGGGGTGGAATCGATCCCGCTGCGGCCCGGTCAGGACTTCGAACATGCTCTTCACATTGATGGGTTCGGTCCCCCTGGGGTTGATCACCCGCCCTTCCCTGACGGCCTCGAGCAGTGGGCTGAGGTGGTGAACCCGGTGCAGCTTCAAGAGCACGTCGGTATTAAAATCCATGAAAATCTGGGAGACCGGTTGCCCTTTCCAGGAAACGCGACCCTTGTCCAATTCCAATTCATGGGGAGCCATAAGCGCTGAGCGGATGCCCGGAAATTTGCCGAGATGGGCAGCCAGGTTGATGTTTTCCGTGACGTCCTCGAGCGTCTCCTCCTCCGCCACCACGGCAATCAACCCCGGATTGTTCCCTTCGCGGGCGCGATGGGCGGCAACCAGCATCTCCATAAAACCGTTGATCGGGAACAGGAGAGGATGATCAAAATCCAGCGCCACGCCCATGGGATGAATCTGGTTCAGCTTCAGCCAGACGGCCTTGCCGATGACCTGCGTGACCCGCTGATAGTCCCAGCCCCCGGGACTCCCGAGGTTCCATTCCGAATGATATCCCAGAAAATCCTTCAAGGCTTTTCCCTTCTGGAGATGGTTATACTTGTTCAGGATAAGATCTTTCGCTTTGACGGACTTAAAAACTCACCGCAGTAGGCGCCGGAGAGCGCAGAAAAAGATCGCCGCTCTGAGCTTCTCTGCGTCCTCTGCGTCTCTGCTCCGAGAAGTCATGGTGGGCAGACCACCTTCAAAGACCGACTCAGTTTTGGAAACCGAGTCGGTCTGGTCGCCACCGTACAGCTTTTCATGTGTCTTCGGGTGTCCCGAAGGGACATGAGTGACTGCGGTGGAAGAGAAGCATTTCAACCTTCACGGGTATAACTCCCGGAGCTTAAACGCGCGAGCCGTTTTTCGATGAGATCAAACGGCAGTTCCCCTCCCTCCAGAATCTCCCGGTGAAAACCATCTCGACCCAATTGGCCTTCATAGGCTTCCCTCAGCCGGGTCAGCTCGTAGCGACCCAGACTGTAGCACAATTGGTAGCCGGGATTTAAGCGAAAACGATCCAGCTGATTTCCGGCTTCCTCCTCGCTGAACCCCGTCAAGATTAACAGCTCCATCGCCCGGTCGTGGATGAGCAACCCGCTCGCAAGCCCGGTATCGATCTGGCATCGGGCTGCCCGCCAGAGTCTCCGCCGGCAGTCTACCAATCGGTCCAGGGGCTGATCGACATAGCCGTATTCCGTGAGGAGCGACTCGACATAGTAGGCCCAGCCTTCATAGAAAAGGGGCGATTCAATTTGCGCCCGAATGGAATTCTTGAGGCTGCGCCGGGTAAAATCCAGAAGATGGTGCCCCGGGAAGGTTTCATGAGCGCTCAAGAACTGGTACTCGCGATGAAGCCGCTTTTTGAGCAGATCCCGAGCCTCTCCGCTGCGCTGTTCCGGGAGCGAGGTGGTGATATAAAAAAAATCCCGCTCCCGCTGATCGGCCGTAAACCCCGCGGCAAAAGAGGCGGAACTGCGAACCGATTTAAGATACGTCGGGGTTTCCCGCACTTCCGGAAAGGGTGCGCCGGCGATCTCCGCGAAAGCCATGCTGGCGGAAAAAACTCTGCAGCCTCGCAACCTCTGATTCATAGAGCGCGATGGTGTCGCGCCCGGCAATACCAGCAGGGAAATAGGCATGATAGAGCTCCAACCAGCTCCTGCCGGGGTCAATTTGCCTCTGTAGCTTCTGCAAGGCAAGCAAGTTCTCGTGCCATTCCTCGACCGCGATTGCAAAAATCTCGGACGCCGTACGCACCGATGCGAAGTGCTCTCTCAGCGTGGCACCCATTCCCGGACCCTGAAAATCCTGGTCCGGCACGACACGGATGGTCCTGAGGAAATTGCCGAAATCACTGAGGGCGGAGTCGACCTTCTCCAAACGGTTGATAAGATAAGAGTGATGGGTGACTGGGTGCTGAGTGATGAGTGATAGGTGAGGAGTGCTGGGTGCGCGGTGCCGAGTGCCGGGTTTTCAGATGGGAGGGTGGACTTGAGAAGCTTTCGGAGAGCTCGACCAGGTACCTCTTGCTGTCCGCAAGCATCAGGAGCGCCGCCTGATGGTGCGTTTCGGGAACGACCTCAAGATTTTCCATCGCTTGATTCAGCAACCTGGGGATGGCATCGAGACGGGCTGCCGTGCGCTCGGTGATTTCCTGCGGGCTGGAGGCGGGTTTGGTCAGAGCGTGGTCCAACCCGATGCAGGCAATCTTCAGGTACAATAATGGATTGTGGCGATATGAGCGGGACGTTTCCAGCTCAATCAAGACTCCCGCCACATTGCACTTGAGCAATTCCGCATCAAGAAACCCCTCCAGATCGTCTTCTTCCGATACCGCCCGCGTGTTCAGCTGCCTCTGGAAATCCTTCAGGGTCTGGATGCATTCCTCAACGGCATCGGCCCCAAGGTCATCGAGCCGGTCGAAATACCGGCCGGCGACTTTGGCGCGAGGCAGAAAATGGAATTCGTCGCTGGCGCACATCACCGGAAAACGTCCGGCGAGATAGCCGAAATAGTCTTGCGCCAGATCGGTCAAAGACGCCATCGCTGACCACTGATCACCGACCACTGATCACTGCCCTTTTGGCAAGAACGCGTTGATAAACCTCGAGATACTGCTCGGCCGAACGCTCCCATGAAAAATCCTGCGCCATTGCCCGGCGCTGCAGTTCCATCCATTTCGGTTTGTTCTGGAAGAGTTCCAGGGCTGATTTAATCGTCTCGACAAGCGCCGAAGCTTCGTACTCATAAAACTTGAATCCGGTCCCCGAAGGGGTTCCCGCTGAATGTCCACGACGGAATCATCAAGGCCCCCCGTGGCGTGCACGACCGGAATGGTGCCGTAGCGGAGGCTGTACATCTGATTCAGCCCGCAGGGCTCATATGAGGACGGCATCAAGAAGATGTCGGCACCCGCTTCGATCCGGTGGGCCAGGGGCTCATTGAACTCGAGCCGAATCCTGATGCGATCGGGATAGCGGGCGGCCATGGCTTTGACCATGTCTCCAATCTCCGAATCCCCGGAGCCGAGAATGACAAGCAGCACCTGACAACTCATGAGCTCATCAAGAATCTCATCGAGCAGTCCAAATCCTTTCTGCGTCGCCAGGCGCCCGATCATTCCCAGCAGGGGCAGATCCTCATACTCCTTTGCAAAGCCCAATTCCGCGAGCAACGCTTTCTTGCACTGACGTTTCCCGGAAAGGCGGGACGAATCGTAGTTGTTCGGAATGAAGGAATCCGTTGCGGGATTCCAGATTACCTGGTCGATGCCGTTGAGAATTCCCGAGAGGTGGTCCTGGCGCTCCCGCAACACACCATGAAGTCCGTGACCGCTCTCGGGATTTTGAATTTCCCGGCTGTAGCGTGGACTTACCGTGGTCAAGAAATCACCATATACGAGGCCGGCCTTCAGAAAATTGCACTGACCCCAAAATTCGACGCCACCGAGTGAAAAGGCTTCCGGAGGAAGGTTGGTAAGGCTAAAATACTTGCCGGGAAAGACCCCTTGATAGGCCAGGTTGTGAATGGTGAAGACCGTTCCCGAGCGGGCAAAGTCCGGGTCGCGACGCCAGTAGAGAGTATGATAAGCAGCGACCAGTCCTGTTTGCCAGTCGTGGAGGTGAATGATCGAAGGAAACCAGTTCAGCTGCTTGCAGAGGGGACGAAGTGCAAGACCGAAGGTGATGAAGCGCTCGGCATTATCGTCATAGTCCCCGAAAGCGGGCGTACCATACAGACAAGCGCGGTCGTAGAATTCGTCCTTTTCGAGCAGGTACAGCGGCAAGCCTGAGACCGTGCGGGTTTCGAGATAGTTGACACGATAGTCATGAATCCCGACCGGAATTGAAGTGGTTTCAGGGAGGACCTTCGGGGTTTTAATCCAATCGCGAACACAGCGATACAAAGGCATGAAGACTCGGACGTCACAGCCAAGAGCGCTGAGAGCAGCAGGGAGGGCTTCGGTAACGTCGGCCAAGCCGCCTGTTTTGGCATAGGGAGCTACTTCGGAAGTACAGAAAAGAATACTCAGATTATCCATGATCATGCTCTCTCACCCGGCACTTCGAAAAGGATTTATAAGGTGGTTACGGCAGCGCCATAGCAGCCTGACAATTACTATGGAAACAGCTCCGGTGGAAGTTTTTTCTTTTGCGCAACTTGGCAGGCGTTGGTGCATATCTTAAAATGTGCGGACTTGATTATTTGTTCGTCATGCAATTTCCGAATGTGCACGCCCGGAATGAACCTCGCACGGCGCGGGATTTGTTCAGTTCCTTCTTGGGTTCTGCACGTCCCGAACGCGGTAGGGAAAAATGACGCAGGGATTTTAAATGACGGCAGCATTTTGAACGAAAGGATTGGCTTTGACGAAGACCGAGGGAAGGCGCAGCACGCAGCAGATTCATGTGGGCGGCGTGCCGATCGGGGGAAGCGCACCGATCGTGGTGCAGTCCATGACCAACACCGACACCCGCGACGTGCAGGCAACGGTGACCCAGATCAGGCGGTTGGAAGAAGCCGGCTGCGAAATCATCCGCGTGGCGGTGCCGGACCGCGAGGCCGCGGAACAGCTTTCACACATCAAAAAGGCCATCGGAATCCCGCTGATCGCCGATATTCACTTCGACCACAGGCTGGCGTTGCAGGCCCTTCGGGCTGGAGTCGACGGCCTGCGCCTGAATCCGGGAAATATCGGCGGCCCGGAGAAGGTCCGAAAGGTCGTGGCGGTCGCCAGGGAGCGTCAGGTCCCCATACGCATCGGGGTAAACAGCGGTTCCCTCGAAAAGGATCTTTTGGATCAATATGGACGGGCCGCTCCTGAAGCGATGGTGGAGAGTGCCCTGCGGCACATTCGTTTGCTGGAAGACCTTGATTTCGGTCTCATTAAGGTTTCATTGAAGTCCTCGGACGTTTTGGACACCATCGCCGGCTATCGGTTATTGGCTTCGAAAACGGACTACCCCCTGCACCTTGGCGTCACGGAGGCAGGGACCCTCGTTGACGCGGCCGTCAAGTCTGCTCTGGGAATCGGCATTCTCCTCGCCGAAGGGATTGGCGATACGCTGCGGGTTTCCGTGACGAGCGATCCTGAGGAGGAAATCCCCATTGCGTACAGCATCCTCAGGGCGTTGAAGCGGCGTGCGCGAGGGGTTGAACTGATCAGTTGCCCAACCTGTGGGCGCACCGAAATTGATTTGATCCCCATGGTTGAGCACGCGGCACGGATGCTCAGGACCATCCGGACACCTCTGAAGGTGGCCCTCATGGGGTGCGTGGTGAACGGCCCGGGGGAAGCAAGGGAGGCTGATGTCGGCGTTGCCGGAGGCCGCGGGAAGGGCATCCTCTTCAAGAAGGGAGAGCGAATCGCAAAGGTCCCGGAATCCGAGCTCCTGCATCGGCTGTTGCTTGAAGTGGAAAAGATGACGGGAGAGAAGCTTCTGAAATAAACAGGAAGGGGATCGTGCGCTATTTTGAAATCCTTGACCAGGTGCTGAGCTACTACCCCGGCGCCAATATTGCCCTTCTGGATAAAGCCTATGTCTTCACGGCGAAGGTCTATCAGGGCAAAGTGCCGGCGCGGGATGAAACCTATCTGAATAAGCCTCTGGCAGTGGCGGGGGCCCTGGCACTCATGAAGCTGGATGAGGAGACGATCGCTTCCGGGTTGCTCCATGACGTGCTCGAAAAACAGGGCGCCACGCTGCAAGACCTCGAGGAAAACTTCGGCGCTGACGTCGCCCGTATCGTTCAGGGCGTGACGAAGCTCGGGCAGCTTGATTTCAGCAAGCGCGAGGAGCGCCAGGCCGAGTACATGCGAAAAATGGTCCTCGCCATGTCGGCGGACGTCAGGGTCCTCCTGGTGAAACTGGCCGAGCGCCTCCATGACATCCGGGGACTTCCAGGCAAATTGACCGAATCGCAGAAGCTCTTTGCTCTCGAGACCCGCGACATCTACGCCCCGCTTGCCGGCAGGCTTGGCATCGAATGGATAAAGCAGGAACTGGAAGATCTTTCCTTTCGCTGTCTCGAACCCGAAGCCTGGGAGCGAATCACCCAGGGCCTGGCCAAAACGGAAGAAGACCGCCGCCGCTACATTGACGAAGTCAAACAGGTCCTGACTTCCAAACTGGAGGAAAACGGCATTCAGGGAAAGGTCAGCGGACGTCCGAAACATCTCTACAGCATCCATCTCAAGATGATGAGGCAAGATATGGATCTCCGCCGCATCTATGATCTCATCGCCTTTCGGATTATTGTGGACTCGGTCAAGTCTTGCTACGAAACTCTCGGCATGGTCCACGCCGCGTGGGAGCCCGTTACCGGACGCTACAAGGACTACATTGCCAAGCCCAAATCCAACATGTACCAGTCCCTCCACACGACGGTGGTGGGCCCCCATAACGAACAGGTGGAAATCCAAATCCGCACGGAGGAAATGAACCGGATTGCCAACGAAGGCATTGCTGCGCACTGGCTCTATAAGGAGGGGGCACGACCGTCGGCCGTGGATAAACAGGAGACGCAGCGGTTCTCCTGGCTGCGGGAGCTCCTGGAATGGAACAAGGAGTGGCGTGACCCAAAAACCTTTTTCGATGTTGCCAAGACTGATTTCTATCCCGATGAGGTCTATGTGTTCACGCCCATGGGAGCGGTCAAGGTCTTCCCGCGAGGCGCTACGCCGGTGGACTTTGCCTACGAAGTGCATACCGAAGTGGGGCACCGCTGCGTCGGAGCAAGAGTCAACGGCAAGCTGGTCCCCCTTCGTTATGAACTGCAAAACGGAGACACCATCGGCATTCTCACCGCCGCGAATCATCGGCCCAGCAAGGACTGGCTCAAATTTGTCAAGACCACCAAGGCCATCAATCGCATCCGCCATTGGGTGAAAGCGGAAGAACGGGAGCGCTCGATTGCCCAGGGAAAAGAGCTGTGCGAGCGTGAATTTCGAAAGAAGGGTCTGAATTTTAACAATCTGGTGAATTCCCCCGAACTTCTGGAAATCGCTCGTTCTTTCTCCCTGCGCACAATCGATGACCTCCTGGCCGGCGTTGGCTACCACAAAATAACCCCCAACCAGGTGCTCAACCGATTGCCTTCCATCGCCGCGGAGGAGGCTCTCGAAAAAGAAGAGACCATCGCCGTTGAAAAACGCAAATCAGCACCGCCGGATGAGGGGATCAAGGTCCGGGGAGTGGACGATGTCATGAGCCGGATGGCCAAATGCTGCAATCCGGTCCCGGGAGAGGAGATTGTCGGGTATATTACTCGCGGCCGGGGAATTACCGTCCATCGAGTCTCCTGCAGAAATCTTGACAAAGGCGACTTGGAAAGAAAAATTGAAGTACAATGGGATTCGGGGAAAAATCAGACGTATCCTGTGGATATCAAAGTAGTATTTTCCGGAGACAAAGGAATGCTGGCGACGCTGAGCGGCGTGCTCGGACAATTCGACGCAAAAGTCGTGGGCATCCAGCTCGACCCGCGAGCCGGTGACCTTACCGTCTGCAAGCTGACGATCGAAGTGAAGGACACCAATCACCTCAGTCGGGTGCTGTCGTCGCTCAGAGCGGAAAAAGGCGTGTATCAGGTGCAACGATATATGGAATGAGGGGGCGTAACCGAGGTCCGGCAGAGACCGCACAAGTCTCCGCCGGACAACTGGGAGCGAGATTTCACCTAATATTGGTCTCGGTTTCGCTGGTGCAGAGTGCAGATGTTAGTAGGTATAAATGGTAGCTTTCTCTGGGCCTTTCAAAAGTTTCTCAAGTTCTTCCTGGAGCTTCTTGCGTTCTGCATTGGCCAGCCACGCGTTCCAGTCTTCGATGCTGTTCCACGTGCCGATAACGAGGAACTTGTTCGCGCTGCTAACGTCTCTGAGAGTTTCTCCCGTGATATAACCCTTCTGGAGCATTGCTTTGGTACGCAACTGCATAAGCAGGTTATGAAGCTTCAGATCGTTGCCCGGCTGAATTTCTCTCTCAATCAATACTCGAATAGCCATGTTTCCCTCCGTCATTCTTCAGTTAAGATCAGGATCTCGCGACTCCACCAGACCCTTTTAGGCTACCATGTGCTTCGTTGTCCGTCAACGAAAAACCATCCCCTCGATGCTCTCCGAGCGGAGACCTCCCGGCGTAAGCAAAAAAATGTGCAGATGCATTGCCAGCCCTATAAAAACTGTTGTTTTTCAAAAAACATGTCTTTAGAATGCTCGCAATCTGAGGGACAGAGGAAATCTGAGGTTGTGGACCAGCGGCAACGGATGGGGCCCTCCGCGAAGCGCACGGCACGATATTATGGGGCATGGCACCCATGGTGCGAGTATATTACCAGGTTTGTTTAAGTATTCCTTAAAGTGCTGGAAGAACAACAGGGTCCGCATTTGAAGCCTCTTATGATACACAGAGCAGTATTTTGGGCTTTATGCTGTCGGAAAGGAAGGTGGTAAGGCAACAGGAACATGCCGGGTGGGGTTGTTTTTTTCAGAGTATTGAGCAAACGGAGGAGGAAAGAGAATGACAAAAGCAGATTTGGTTGCGAAAGTTGCTGGAGACAGCAAAATCACCAAGGCTCAGGCTGAGAAGGCTGTTGATGGTTTTGTCGCTGCGGTGTCCGCGGCACTTGCCGAGGGTGAAAAGATCACTCTCGTGGGTTTTGGAACGTTTAGCGTTGGAACAAGGTCTGCGCGCGAGGGTCGTAACCCGAGAACGGGTGAGAAGATCACCATCCCTGCCTCGAAGGTGGTTAAATTTAAGCCCGGAAAGAGCTTGAGTGAAAAGGTAAAATAGGGCATCCCTCTTCGGACCGTTTGGGTCCCTCTCCAAACTTCATGGTGAACGTTTTAGCGCGGACTGGTCATAATCTGCACTTTCCCGGGTTATGACCAGCCCCCCTCGACACCGTGCTTCTGATTTGCCTCGCTGCTTTTTTCAAACGACAAGATAACGCTTCGGAACAGCATAACTTTGTAATGATTCAGCGGGATTCGTTCAAGCCTGACAATCTGTCACCACTGGGCGATTGACTTTATTCTTTGGAAATCATAGGTTCAATTGTTGGGTTCGTTCGAGAAGTGTACGTTTTAACAACAATTGGGCCGGCGGGAGCATTGCGAGCAGGTTGGCGGTAACCTTCGGCAAGGAGGTCTGAGTTGCGTAAAAATCTAACCAGGAAAATCCTTGAAGATCACCTGGTGGCGGGACGCCTGACGGTTGGAGAGGAAATTGCGATCAAAATCGACCAGACGCTTCTCCAGGATGCCACCGGGACCATGGCCATGCTGGAATTTGAAGCGCTGGGAGTTGGCTGCGTCAAAGCCGAACCGGCTGTCCAATATGTGGACCATAATATTCTCCAAACCGATCACAAGAACGCCGATGACCACAAGTACCTTCAGAGCGCTTCGGCACGCTACGGAATCCACTTCAGCCCGGCAGGAAACGGTATCTCTCACCAGGTCCACATGGAACGTTTCGGAATTCCCGGAAAGACCCTCCTCGGGTCCGACAGCCACACTCCCGGGGCCGCGGGGATTTCCATGCTGGGCATTGGCGCCGGCGGGCTTGACGTCGCCCTGGCCATGGCCGGTTATCCGTATCATTTCCCGTGTCCCCGCGTGCTGGGAGTGAAGCTTACCGGCGAGCTTCCGGACTGGGTGAGCGCCAAGGATGTGATCCTCGAAATGCTGCGCCGTTACGGGGTCAAGGGGTGCGTCGGCAAAGTGGTCGAGTATTATGGGCCCGGAGTCAAAAGCCTGTCCGCAACCGACCGTGAAACCATCGGCAACATGGGAACGGAGCTGGGAGCCACCAGCACCATCTTCCCATCAGACGAGAATACGCGCATCTATCTCGAAGCACAGGAGCGCGGTCACCTCTGGAGCGAGCTTCATGCCGACGACGGCGCCGAATATGATGAGCATGATGTGATCGATCTTTCCACCTTGGAACCCCTCATTGCCTGCCCTTCTTCTCCGGGAAATGTCGTGCGTGTGCGCGAGGTGGCGGGAATCAAAGTCGACCAGGTCATCGTCGGCAGCAGCGTGAACTCTTCCTTTCGGGACCTCATGGTGGTCGCCAGGATCGTGGAAGGACGCCACTGCCATCCCGATACATCGTTCCACGTCAATCCCGGGAGCCGGCAGGTGCTGGCAAACGTGGCCGCGCACGGGGGCATCATGATGCTCCTCAGGGCCGGGGCCAGAATCCATGAACCGGGCTGTCTCGGGTGCATCGGCATGGGGCAGGCCCCGGGCACCGGCGAAGTGAGCCTTCGCACCATGCCCCGGAACTTTCCCGGAAGGTCGGGGACCGAAGGCGATCAGGTCTATCTCTGTTCCCCGGAAACGGTTGCGGCAGCAGCGCTCAGGGGAGTCATCACGGACCCCCGGGAGCTTTCTTCGGAAATGCCCTATCCGCGGATCACGGACCCGCCCAAATACATCATCGACGAGAATTCGATTATCTCTCCTTCGGATGAATTACGACACACGGAAGTCGTTCGAGGACCCAACATCAAGCCCCTCCCGGCTATGGACGCCCTTCCCGAAACCCTCGAGATCGAGGTCGTGATCAAGGTTGGCGACAACATCTCTACGGACGCAATCATGCCGGCGGGCAGCAAGATTTTGCCCCTGCGATCCAATATCGAAGCCCTGAGCGAGTTTGTCTACTCTCAACTCGATCCCGGCTTTGCCCAAGAATGCAAGGAAAAGGGGATGGTGGCCGTCATTGGCGGTGACAATTACGGTCAGGGCTCCAGTCGTGAACATGCCGCGCTGGCGCCCCGGTACCTCGGAGTTCGCGCCAAGATCGCCAAGAGTTTTGCGCGCATCCACCGAGCTAATCTGTGCAATTTTGGCATCCTTCCTTTGACATTCAAGGACGTTCGGGACTACGATTTGCTGCGCAAAGGATCGCAACTGGTGTTCCCTCAGGTGAGAGAGCGCATTGCACGAGGCGACGTCGAAATTCCGGTGGAAGTCGAAGGGAAGCGTATCGTAACCTTGCTGCAGGTGTCCGACCTCGAGCGCAGGTATCTGCTGGCAGGGGGCGCCATGAATTATGTGAAAGAGAACCAATAGCAGCAAACCAATCACAACCGCCGTTTTGAGCCACAACCATGGGGAGGGTTTGACGATATGGAAGCTGAAGTGCGTTTGAAGAACACCGGTTTAAGGGGCGTGAAGGTGGCTGATACGAAGATCAGCTATATCGACGGCGAACATGGCATCCTCATTTACCGTGGCTTTCGCATCGAAGAGCTCGCGGAGCGGTCGTCATTCGCGGAAACCGCCTTTCTGCTTTTGGAAGGCACGCTCCCGACGAAAGCTGAGTTGGAGGGATTTAACCAGCGCCTCGTCGCTGCCCGACAGGTTCCGCAATTCGTCTATGACGCGCTGAAGAACATCCCCAAAACCGCCGTCCCGATGGACGTTCTTCAGGCCACGGTGCCTCTTCTGGGCTTGGCCGATCCGGACCTTGCGGTTGAAAGCAAAGAGGCCAACCATCGCAAAGCAGTGAGGCTCATTGCCCGCCTGCCTGCGGTCATTGCCGCCTGGCATCGGATCAGGAACGGTAAGGAACCCCTGCCCTCCGATGACAGTCTCTCCCACGCCGCCAATTTTCTGTGGCAGCTCGGCGGCGAGACACCCGATGCGGAGATGGCTCGCAATCTGGATATCTGCCTGGTCCTGCATGCGGACCATACCTTCAATGCCTCAACTTTTGCCTGCCGCGAAGTGGTTTCAACCCAGGCGCACATGTACGCGGGGGTTTCGGCCGGGGTCGGCGCGCTCTCGGGAGCTTTGCACGGTGGTGCCAACGCTCAGGTCATGGAAATGCTCTCCGAGGTCGAAGCCCAGACAAAATCTGAAGACGATGTAGCGGCTTGGGTCAAACAGCGCCTGGCCAGAGGCGAAAAGATCATGGGCATGGGACATGCGGTCTACAAAACCATCGACCCCCGTTCGAAAATCTTGAAGCGGATGTCGCAGGAATTGGGGCGAAAGACAGGTCACGAAAACTGGTATCGTATTCTGACCACGATCGACGAGGTCGCCGAGCGGGAGTTTTCCTCGCTGGGCAAGACCGGTATCAAGTCGAACGTGGACTTCTACAGCGGCTCGGTTTACTCCATGATGGGCATTCCGACCGACCTCATGACTCCGGTCTTTGCCATCTCGCGCGTCGCCGGCTGGTGTGCTCACATCATCGAAGAAAAATTCGCCGAAGCCCAGGGAAAACCCGCCCTCTACCGACCTGCGGCGGAATATGTCGGCGATTACTGCGGCCCGATCGGCTGTGCCTTTGAACCACTGGAAGAGAGGGCATCGCCTTAAAAACTGTCCAAAAACAACTGGCACTCATTTCAGCCCTTTTTCGAACCATGAAGAACACGAAGTGATTTCTTCGTGCTCTTCGTGTTCTTCGTGGTCAAAAGAAGGCCTTTTATTTTTTTGGACGCCCCCTTGGTAGGGCATGCATGAATGAGTGTCCGAATTCGAATTGTCATTCCCGCATGCTTCTGGCAGGAATCCAGGCTCTGCAAATTCTCTGGATTCCCGCTGAGAGCATGCGGGAATGACGTCCTGAGATTGAGGGCACTTTATTCTGTTGCGCTGTACCCAGGCCAACACTGATGCGGAGACGCGGGGATGGGGAGACCCCTGACTCACTTTCGAACTGCTTTGCATCTCGTTCCACGCTGCGCATGAGGAATAGATCATGAAATTGGTTTCCATCAACCCCTATACGGAAGAGATAAACGGAGAATTTGACACGCTTGCCTTCGACCGGTGCGAGGCTGCGGTCAGGCGGGCGAGGGCCGCCCTCCCTGAATGGCAAAGCCTCTCAGTGGCTGAGCGCGCCGGGTTCATGCAAAGGGTTATTGCCGGGCTTGAAAAGGGGAAGCAACTCTATGCTCGACTCATCACTCAGGAGATGGGAAAACCCATAAGGCAAGCGGTTTCGGAGATCGACAAATGCATCCTGCTCTGCCACTATTATATGCAGCATTCCCACCACTTCCTGCAAGACGATATCATCGCGACGGGAGCGGAGAAAAGCTACGTCACGTTTGAACCCCTCGGCGTCATCCTCGGGATCATGCCCTGGAACTACCCTTTCTGGCAGGTTCTGAGGTTTGCGATCCCGACCATGATCGCGGGCAACGCCTGCCTCCTCAAGCATGCCTCCAACGTCCCCATGGCCGCGCTGGAAATCGCCAGGCTTTTTCGCGAAATCGGTTTTCCCGACGGCATCTTTCAGACGCTCTTGACCGATGCCGGGACGGCAGGAGAGCTCATCGATCGCGACCAGGTGGACGGCGTTTCGCTCACCGGCAGCGTGGCCGCAGGATCGAAGATCGGCTCGCTGGCCGGCAGGAGGATCAAGAAACTGGTGCTCGAACTCGGCGGTTCCGACCCGTTCATCGTCCTGGATGATGCTGACGTTGAGGAGGCCGCCGCCAAGGCCGTACGGGCCAGGACCGCCAACACGGGGCAAAGCTGCCTGGCCGCCAAGAGGCTCATCGTCATGGAAGCCGCAGCGGCCGAATTTCAGGAACGGTTCACGGCGAATCTCAGGGCCGCCAGGATCGGGAACCCCCTCGAGGAAGAAACCGATCTGGGACCCCTGGCCAGGAAAGACCTGGTTGAAGAGCTCGAAGGCCAACTTGCCGACGCCTTGCACAAAGGCGCAAAGGTAGCTTACGGTCCGAAGCCGCCTGCGGGCAAGGGCTTCTTCTTCCAGCCGGCAGTGCTCACAGAAGTGACCCGGGACATGCGGGTGCTGCGGGAGGAAGTGTTCGGGCCGCTGGCGCCGATCATCGTCGCGCGCGATGAGCAGGAAATCATCGAACTGGCCAACGCTACCGAATTTGGCCTCGGGGCCTCGATCTGGAGCGGCCGCAGCGGCCGGGCGGAGGAGCTGTCCCGACATATCAAAGCCGGTTTCATCGCCATCAACAATATCGTCAAATCAGACCCGAGACTGCCCTTCGGCGGCGTGAAGAAATCCGGAGTGGGAAGAGAACTCTCCCGCTACGGGCTGCTGGAATTTGTCAATGTAAAGACCGTAGTCGTGGGGCAGGCGGTGGAAGTGATTAGTGGCTAGTGATTAGTGGCTAGTGGTCAGTGGTCAGTGATGAGTAACGAGTGATGAGTGATGAGTGATGAGGGGTGAGTGGTTGAGTGGTTAGTGGTCAGTGATTAGTGGTACAGTGCCCGGCAGTTAAAGGAGGGCGGGTTTTCCAACCCGCCACGGGAGGTTGCCCATGCAATACCGGAAAGAGGAAGACGCTCTCGGGGCCGTCTTCGTCCCCGAGGACGCTTACTACGGCGCTCAGACGCAGCGGGCGATTGACAATTTCCCGGTGAGCGGGCTTACCTTTCCGGCATCGTTTCTTAGGGCTTTGGGCCTGGTCAAGAAATGCGCGGCGGTCGTCAACCGGGAACTGGGGCTGCTGGAGAGCCATCTGGCTGAAGCCATCCTCACCGCCGCCCAGGAAGTCGTTGAGGGGAAGCTCGACCGGCAGTTCCCGCTCGATGTCTTTCAAACCGGTTCCGGCACTTCTACCAACATGAATGCCAACGAAGTGATCGCCGGGCGCGCCAATGAAATACTTACCGGCAGAAGAGGCGGAAAATCTCCGGTTCACCCCAACGACCACGTCAATTTGTGCCAGTCGAGCAACGACGTCATTCCTTCGGTGATTCACATCGCCGCCCTGACCGAAATCAAGAACCGGCTTCTTCCATCCCTCACCGTGCTTCACCGGAGCCTGGAACAGAAGTCGCAGGAATTCCGCGAGATCGTCAAAATCGGCAGGACGCACCTCCAGGACGCCGTCCCCATCAGGCTCGGCCAGGAGTTTGGAGGCTACGCTCGCCAGGTGGAACTGGGCATCAAACGGATCGGGGCCACGGAGGAATCGCTTGCCGAATTGGCTCTCGGGGGCACGGCGGTGGGCAACGGCGTGAACGCCCACCCGGAGTTTGCACCGAGGGTGATTGCCCTGATTTCGGCAGAAACCGGCTGTTCTTTCGTCGAAGCGAAAGATCATTTTGAGGCGCAGGCGGCGCAGGATGCGGCGGCGGAAGCCAGCGGCGCGTTGAAGAGCCTGGCGCGTCAGTCTCAGCAAGATCGCCAACGATATCCGCTGGCTGGCATCGGGACCACGATGCGGCCTCGGCGAAATCAACCTGCCTTCCCTGCAGCCGGGGTCTTCGATCATGCCCGGCAAGGTCAACCCGGTCATTCCGGAAGTCGTCATCCAAGTGGCCGCCCAGGTGATCGGCAATGATGCGGCGATCAGTCTTGGCTGCCAGGGCGGGTACTTCGAGCTCAACACCATGCTGCCGCTCATCGCCTATAACCTGCTGCAGTCGATCAGCCTGCTCACTTCGGCGGCAACGCTTTTTGCGGGCAAGTGTATCGAGGGAATTTCGGCCAATGCTGACCGATGCGCTGCGAACATCGAACGGAGCCTGGCCCTGGCCACTTATCTCGTCCCCCTGATCGGCTACGACCGCGCATCGGAAATCGCGAAAGAGGCCTACCGCACGGGCAGAACCATTCGCGAAATCGTGCTCAGCAAGAAGCTGCTCTCGGAAGAAGAGGTCGAAAAGGCCCTCTCGAAGATATATACTCGTTAAGGTTTAGAACCTGCTGTCTGTAGGAGCGGCACTTTGCCGCGACCTTTCTGAATTGGCTCTTATCTCAGTGAACCCAGCTTACAGGAGAAGGTCTTGGACAGCACAGCCCTTGGAGCCTATTCCGGTTTCTCACGCATCAAGCTTTTTTTTGCGCTTTCGAGGACCCCCCATGCGCTGTTGGATCTGGCAACACCAGCTCTTGCAGCCATGCTCTGGCTCGGGAACGTCCCCGCTCCGCGGATTGTCATCCTGGGTTTCTTGACCGCCTTTGCCGGATACACTGCGGTCTATGCCTTGAATGACCTGGTGGATTACCGGGTGGACCGGGAAAAGATCCGGAAGTGCGGACTCCCCTGCTCGACCTACGACCTGGATGCGGTGTACGTGCGGCATCCTCTGGCACAGGGGCTGCTCAGCCTGAAGGAAGCGATTCTGTGGACCTCGGGCTGGGCGGGGATCGCCCTGGTCGGCGCCCTGCTCTTGAACCCCGTTTGCGCCCTGGTCTTTCTCGCGGGCTGCCTGGCTGAAACGGTGTACTGCCTGATGTTCAGAGTCAGCCATCTGCGCATCCTGTTCAGCGGCGTGGTGAAGACGGCCGGCGGTATCGCCGCGGTTTTTGCCGTGGAACCCAATCCCTCGCTCAGTTTTCTGCTCGTGCTTTTTGCCTGGCTGCTCTGCTGGGAAGTGGGCGGACAAAACGTGCCCAACGACCTTACGGACCTGGATCAAGACCGCGATCTTTCGGCGTGCACGGTTCCCGTCCACTTTGGGGCTGAAAGCGCTTCCCGCATCGTGTCTTACAGCCTCGCCGGCGCCATTGCGTTCAGTCTCCTGCTCTTCTGGGTAACCCCGGCCGCCCTGAATTTCCTTTATCTGCCCGGGGCTTTCCTCACCGGCTACTTCCTGCTGATCATCCCTGCCGGCAGGCTTGCCAAAACGCAAGCAGTCGCGCAGGCATCAGCCCTCTTCAACCGAGCCAGCTACTACCCCCTGACCATGTTCATCATCGTTCTGATCAGTTCGTTCATCTAACCCCCAGTCAAACTGAAGACTGACGACTGACCACTAACCACTAGTCACTGATCACTAGTCACTGACCCACCAGCCACTGCAAGGAGATGACCATGACCATAGCCGAAGAACTCGCCCGCTTCGTCGTAAAAGCATCCTATGACGATCTTTCCGATGCTGCCAGGATGGCGCTCAAAATCAGAGTCCTCGATAGCCTGGGCTGCGCCATCGGTGCCCTTGAAGGAGAACCGGTCAAGCTGGTGCGGGATCAACTCGAAGACTTCGGCGGCACCGGGCAATGCGGCCTGATTGGCGGTGGGCGCACCGCTCCGGACCGCGCCGCCCTCTACAACTCGGCCCTCATCCGGTATCTTGATTTCAATGACAGCTACCTGGCCCCCCATGAAACCTGTCATCCCAGTGATAATCTGGGAGCGGTGCTGGCAGCCTGTGAGTACGCCAAGGCCAGCGGCAAGGACCTGCTGTGTGCTCTTGCCGTGGCTTACCAGGTCCAATGCCGGCTGAGCGACGAAGCACCGGTGCGCGCGCGTGGCTTCGACCATACCACCCAGGGCTCCTATGCGGTGGCCGCGGGAGTCTCCAAGGCCCTGGATCTTGATGTATCCCGTACCGTCAATGCCATCGCCCTTTGCGGCACCGCCTTCAACGCCCTGCGCGTGACCCGAACCGGCGCGCTTTCCCACTGGAAAGGCCTGGCCTACCCGAACACCGCGTTCGCCTGCACCCACGCCGCGTTCCTGGCCATGCGGGGGATTACGGGGCCGCCGGAAGTCTTCGAGGGGAACAAGGGCTTCCAAGACGCCATCTCCGGGCCATTCACCATAAACTGGGCGGAAGAGGACCTCGAACGGGTTACCCGGACCATCATCAAGAAATTCAACGCCGAGATTCACTCCCAAACCACCCTTGAAGGAATTCTTGAGCTCAAAATCGAAGAGGGCTTCTCCGGGGAGGATGTGGTCCGTATCGATATCGACACCTTCGATGTGGCCTATAACATCATCGGCGGCGGCGAAGAGGGCGACAAGACCATCGTTCGCACCAAGGAGGAAGCCGACCACAGCCTGCAATACATGGTCGCGGTTGCCATCCTCGACGGACAGGTGATGCCCGAGCAATATCGGCCTGAGCGCATCCAGCGCCAGGATGTGCAGGCCCTTCTCAAGAAAATCTTCGTGAAACCGGAGGCCTCCTTCACCGAGCGCTTTCCCGACGAAATGCCCTGCCGCCTCCGGGTGATTCTCCGCGACGGGAGAATGCTCAAAATCGAGAAGACAGACTACGAGGGATTCCACACGAACCCTCTCCCCTGGGAGAAAGTCGTGGCAAAATTCCATTCTCTCAGCAAGCGTTATATTGACCCGGATTTACAGCTCGAAATAATAGAAACGGTCAGGAACTTGGAGTTCGTCGAGGTGGAATACCTCATCTGGCTCCTGGAAAGAGTCCGACCGGAGAGCGGAGAGTTTGGAGGCAACCTTCCTTAATGTTTTGGCTATGCGTAGGCAACCTTGAGGACTACGATTTAAAGACCCGAGAGCATTCCCACATCCTAAAGATCTGCAGAGGTCACACAATAACTTACCCCTCATCCTGCCTTTCTCGATCAGAAAGTTTTCACTCGGGCTGACGCTGGTTATATAATGATTTTTGGATACCAAAGTTTAGGAGGCATTTCCATGATGTCTAGCGAGAAGCTTATATCGGAAGCAATCTCCCTTCCTGTCGAAATTCGACTGCAGTTGGTTGAGAAACTCCTTGAAAGCCTCAATCCTTTTCACCAGGACATAGATGAGCTATGGGCTATCGAGGCAGAGACAAGAGTAAGTGAAATCGAGAAGGGAGAAGTCAACACCGTACCCGGAGAAGAGGTATTCCGGAAATTGCACAATAGACTGAAGAAATGAAATACCGTTTTCACCCGGAAGCTGAAGTCGAGCTCAATGAAGCGGTTGATTACTATGACGAATGTCAGGAAGGTCTTGGTCTGGAATTCGCGAAGGCAGTCTATTCTGCAATAAAGAACATCTGTGATTTCCCGCTCGCTTGGACTCCTCTCTCTCACAATACCCGAAGATGCCTTCTCAAACGTTTTCCACATGGGGTAGTGTATCAGCCGAAAGGTGATGAGATAATCATCATAGCCGTCATGCAGCTTAACAGGAAACCCGACTATTGGCGTGATAGAAAAGCATAGGCGGTCGAGGGTCGGGATAAGGATACAGTTGAGCGTGGAGGGGGGTTGTCCCGCGACACGAAATATTTTCGTCGTCAATATAGGGTTTCGGATAAGAGGTAAGCCTCATGGGTTCTTCAAATTTAAAGAAGGCCAAAGTGTCTGCAAAAGGCTGGGTGGTCATTCCTGCTGCCCTTCGCCGGCGCTATCACTTGCAGCCTGGTACCGTGGTTGAGTTTCGGGAAGAAGGCGAGAAGCTCGTTATCGTCTCCAGCAAAGGGGACCCGGTTGAGGAACTGTTCGGCAAGCTGGCAGGTCCCGTTTCCCTGACAGCGGCTTTGCTTGAAGATAGAACTGCGGAGTTGAAACGTGAAGAAGCCTCGCTTCGTCTTGGATAGCTACGCCCTATTGGCATATTTCCAGGCAGAACCGGCTGCTCTGAATGTCAAAGAGATTCTCACGCAGGCACGGAATGGAGATGCCGTGGTCTTTCTCAGCCTCATAAACCTGGGAGAGGTCATCTACACGGTTGAACGCAAACTGGGTCGGGACACCTCGCAAGAAACTCTGCACGATATCTTGACCCTGCCCGTACAGGTAGCTGAAGTCACCATGGACCGCGTTTTGTCGGCGGCCCGTATCAAAGCCGGCTTCCCCGTCTCCTACGCCGATGCGTTCACTGTCGCTCTGGCCCAAGAAACAGCGGCAACAGTGGTCACCGGTGATCCTGAATTCAAGCGAGTAGGAGTCGTTGGTTACCGTCCTCTGGCTTTGAGATCCAACGGATTATTCTGAGAAAAGAACTGTACCGGCTTATCGAGGCTACCGGCAGCAGCTTCGAGTGAAATGTGCCCCCCCTTTTCCCATCAAAACAAACCTCCCCCGGTCCCCCCGGATACCTCTGCAACGGCGGATAATTGAAACATCAGCGCGGTCCTGATTTCAGCGGTGAAGATAAGCCGAGAGCCCGTCATACGAGGGTATGTCCGCCGTCAATATAAAGCTCGGCACCGGTGAGAAAGGGCGGACAGGTGGCCAGGTACAGGGCCGTGGATTTCAGTTCGTCTACGTCTCCAACCCTGTTCATGGGTATCATTTTCTTGATGAACTTCCGGCCCGTCTCGCTTTGGAAGAAATCGCGGTTGAAGTCAGTCAGGAAATAGCCGGGGCACAGGGCGTTCACCTGGATGTTGTCGCGCATCAGCTCCAGAGCCATCACCCGTGTGAGCTGAACGACCGCCGCCTTGCTCGCGCAGTACCCCGCCAGATTACGGGCACCGATCCTGGCCATAATGGACGCGATGTTGATGATCTTGCCGCTTTTGCGCTTTACCATCTCCCGCGCAACCTCCCGCGACGTCAGAAAGGTTCCCCGGAAATCGATCCCCATGACATGGTCGAGATCTTCATCCGTCATTTCCAGCACGGGTTTCTCACTGCCGGGGACCCCCGCAGCATTGACGAGGATATCGATTTGACCGAACTCCCGGACAGTCTCCTGAACGATGCCGGTCACCATTGCGGAATCGCGCACATCCATGGCCTTTCCGACCGCCCTTACCCCAAACCGCTTCGAAATATCTTCGGCTGCGGCCCTGCAACTTTCCCCGCTTCTGGCAACAAGAACGACGCTTGCCCCAACTTCAGCGTAGGTTTCCGCCATCAGCCGGCCGATTCCTCGATAGCCGCCGGTGATAAGAGCCACTTTCCCTTGGAGTGAGAACAATCTTTCCAGCAAATCCATTGACATGAGAGATTTCTCCTTTCGAGCGAAAGAATCATTGCCGCCTCCGCCGGAGTCGGTTCCTTCCCGACAAGTCTACCAGATCTTGCCAGCGCAAAGAGAGGGGAGAAACGCTTGAGTAGAGGTGAAAGCAGTAGAGCCAGCGAAAAAAGTATCGAAAAAGAGTTGCCAATATGAGGGAAAAGCTTTATGTGAAGCGCTCATTCTTTTGCCGAGAAAAGGAGCAAACATGAAGATCATCTGCCCATCATGTCATTACATCGGAGAAAGCGAGGCAATTGCCAAGGGTTCTCGAAAAATCGAAATCACGCTCTGGTGCTGTCTGATTTTACCCGGCATGCTGTATACCATGTGGCGGCAATCGAAGGAGAACCAACGCCAGGGGTGTCCACAGTGCCATGAAACGAACGTTCGGCAGGTGACAAGAAGAGCATGGAAAGCCTATGAACGCACCGGAAAGTTGCCGCTCGAATAATTGTTGAAGGGTCCCCCCGAAACACTTCGAAGGGCTCCCGAGGAATCCCAAAGCAATAGTGCACGCCACCTCGACGCTATGTCGAAGACCACACCGCGCATGATCATCGTTCCGTTGATTGTCGCCTGCGCGCTCTTCATGCAGATCTTTGACGGCTCAGTCATTTCCACGGCGCTGCCGGCCATGGCCGAATCGCTGAAAACGGACCCGCTGCAAACTGTTGGTCGGCTATGGCGCGCGAAACGTTAAGGCGGAAGGCATCCTGCTCCTGGTTTTACCGCTTGTTGTGTCGATCGCGTTCTTTCTCATCGCGGACATTAAGAGCAAACTGAGACCTCAAGCTTATAGACGCATCCTGCGCTTGCCCGATTGATCATTATTCTCCAATCTTCAATTGGATTGAATAATATTATCCATAGTTGGTCAATGCTATGGAATCAAACAATAAATTATCTCAAAAGGTCCATTTCTTGGCTTTCAGAAGGGTTGATTGGAGACTATTCGTCAATTACCCCGTTTTCAAATCCAGTGTCACTGATACAATAAGTTATTGAAATAACATGCAAAGATGGACTTTACGCAATAATGGCACGCACCTTGCTTCTAAAATTGGCAGGAGGCTTCGAGTGAGTGCTGAGAATAAGGTGTTGCTAGTTGAAGATGAAGCTTCCTTAAAACGCTCTTTGGTAAAATATTTAGAACGAGCCGGTTATGCCTTTGAATGTTGTTCGACTGCTCGTGATGCGTTAGCGCTGGCGGAGAGACTCGACCCCGATATCGTGATTGCGGAATATCACCTCCCTGATGCGAATGGCTTGGCACTGATCGAAAAGCTGACACGGATGCTCCCTGATGTTGCGACGATTCTCCTTTCGGAATATGATTATCAGGCTGTAGCTAAAGATCTACTTCACGTTGAAGCTCAATCGTTTCTCATGAAACCCTTCGACCTCGTTGAATTTGAAGCTGCTTTGTCCTCCGCGCGCTCGAAATCGAAGTTAAAGCCAGTTGAGAATTTTCAAGGAAAACTGAAAACGGAACTCGAAGGCATAACAGGTTCAATCTTAAAACAGGGAACTCTCAGAAGTTCGCATTTCAAAGTCCATGCTGGTCTGAAGTAGAGGTTGCTGATTCGAGTTGATGTCCCAGTTCAAGTGAATCCTGAGGTGGCGGTTCAAGCGACAGAGAATGTGCTGGTTATTTGCTGGTTTGGTTGTCGTGAGGAAATTCAAGCGGAAGATCTGATGCAGGGTAGCGGAACTTCAAATTCAAGTTGATGGTTGCAGTTCTTTTGGATGTCTGAGTAGAAGCAATCTGAGAGCCCTCCCTTTTCATAACAAGAGGCTGTAAGGATCATCCTTACGGCCTCTTGTTTTTGAGAAGGGTCCTTTCACCTGGCTGGATTTCACCCCAATCGCAATCGTAATCGTAATCACAGATCGTACTGCTTTTTTATAAGTTGTGCCAGGCCTACTTCCTCCAGTTTAGTCATCGGTGCCAGCATGGTTAGGGCGACCACCCCCGGCAGGCGCCCAATCTCCACGGCCCCGGTGATCGTCACCCGATTCATCACTTCTTCCTCCGACATACCCAACAGTTCGGCGAGGCGCGTCACTCCATTGTCAACAGCCTCGTTCAAATTTGCCCCAGAGCCCACCACTTGGATGGGGGCAGCATCTTCCAGCACATCCTGTCCGAACTGATCAGCCAGACGCCTTGCGGCCTCTTTTTCTGCAGAAGCAAAGGGGCGAGCCAGATGGGGCAAGTCTTCGAGCCGGGGGAGAAGGATAGGACCGTCGATTTTCAACCCCTTGAGCACACTGACCTGCAACTTCACCTCAGCAGAAACATCGGTGGTGTGCCCGGCTATCTCACCGTCTCCCTGCATGGCATGGGCATCTCCCAGGTACACGCCGCCCCCTGGCACTTTCACCGGGCAGATAAGGATCGCTCCTTCTCTTACCGAGTCGATGTCCAGGTGCCCGTCAGTGCGTGCTTCATCGAGTTGCTCTTTGGTAATGCCGTATTGATGAGGTGCACCGATTAGGAATTGTCCGAAGTCCCCGGCATTATGGGAATCAGGCATATCAATGCCCGGCGTGGTACCGATATTGCCGATAAAGGGACGCAAACGTGTAATCAAACCGGGAAGGTCTGCCGGGCAAAGGGCTACGGCCGGGTTCTGAGCGGACTCCTTCGGCAACGCCATGACTTTCGCTGCGTCCCGGGCCAGTTTCTCCGCTACCGTACGCCCCACCGTTACGGCCATTTTGCGCTCATCATCAAAAACAATCGTGTACCCGTTGGACAATCGGAAGGGGCTGGCCTCAGATCCACACGCAACGCAACAGATAGCCTCAGGACCGGTGCATGCCACGCGCGTAGCAGGTCTTTCCGCACCGCATTCGGGACAATAACGGGCCACGAAGGGATCGCCGGTGTAGCGCCCTTCTACGAACGACATCGTACCGGACGCAGTGGCCGTCGAGGTTACTCGAATTGTTTGGATGTGGATGGCAATGGCATCGCCCGGCTGGGCCCCTTCCACAGCCACGGGCGTGGTCACCTCGTGCCCGCCCTGGAAAGAGGGAGTGATCATTGGACCCCAACAGCCCGGAGCAGTCTCGGCAACGATTATGCCGCCATCCGCTACGGGGCCAAGCATGGGAATGCTCGGGCCCACGAGACCACCAGTGAATGTTGAAACACGAATGATCTTCTGCACTTTGCTATCCATTGACTCCTCCTTGATCGATCAAATTCTCAGGGTTAATCCCATGTCCCAGAAGCCCATGTCAGGAAAAGTGGCTTCAAACAATGGTAAACAAATTCCTGGAAAAGAGATGCTTAACGATGTGGGCTTTGGTGACGGTCATCGTTCATTCCTCAAAAACGGGAGTGCAAGACACCTTTGATTTTGATAGATTCCATAGGCAATCATGAGATACGGGAGCATACTACTTCAGGGTATATCCGGAGACAAGCCATAAAGGGCACAGGCATCACCGTAAACGAGGTTCTCCCAGGCGGAGCGACGGCAACCGGCATGATCCCGCCTGGCATGCCTGATGAGCTTCGATGCCGCCTTTTACCGCCTGGGATCGTTGTACATTTCCAAATGATGTGGACGAAAGGGTGCTCAAATCGAAAGACCCTAACAGAAAGGTAGCTCAGTAATGAACATCGGGTCAGTCTCCATAGTCTTCCTGGGAGTCATTATCCTCTATGCCGGGGTGCTGTCTCTGGCAACGGACTTGTATGTGGGTGTCGGCATGATGATCGCTGGAGGCGTACTCGTTGTTATTCCGCTCTCGAGAGTTTTTGTTGCTTCCCGGAAGCTCTCAGGCGGTTCAAGCGGGCATGCTGTCAAGACCGGAAAACGGAAGAGGAAAGGGCATCTGAAGGTCGTGGAACGTGAGGAAGAAGAGCGCCCACCTACCACTGACGAGGCTCTCCATGGAATTGAACGCGAGGGTCTGGCCCAAAACCGTCAAGGACGGCTGTCGATTTGATCCTCGCCGCCATGACCATATGAGAGAAAGACGAGATTACAGGGATGACTTCTGAGCTGAAGGCCCCAAAATGAACGAAGGATTGTTTTACGGCCTCTTTTTCACCGGGATTCTCAGCAACTATCTCGTGAGCTCAACCTTGAGAGCAAAGGGAGCAAGCTGGAGCGAAGCACCGTAAGGGAGGGGCTCATCATGGGCGTTTCGGCATACCTCCTCTACCAGACCATTTTGTCCTCCGAAATATCCACCCAGACCAGAGTCATCGATACCATACTCGGTCTTTCATCGCTCATCGCCGGTGGTCTGTTCTTCGTGAAGGGACGGCGAGACATGGGACCTTGACCGTGAGTTCATCCACCCAATCCCCTTATCACCGTCGGGTGAAACGTCCCCTCGAGGCCGGCAAAATTTCTTGCAGTCTGACACCCTCCTCGAAAAAATAACTCCAAAACCTGGTAATTTTCCGAGCTGTGTCCGCCCTGAATCTCTGGTTCAATGGCCATCACCATTAAGGAATGCATGGTTTACCGAGGCAAGAGAGCGCGCCTCTATTCAAAACTTCGAAACAGATAACGAGTTTTCATCGACAGTTCAGGGCATCCAGCAACTCACCCTGGTCGAAATGGTGGATCGTTTCTTTGGCCCAGTTGGCCCTGGATGAATTACTGAAGCACATCAAAGCGGATGCCCGGAACAGCACCAAGAACGTGAACATCTGCCGTTTTGGGATTCACCATTTCCTCACGCGAAAGCGCGAAGCCGCAAAGGCAATCGACGTTCTCTTCGCGGCTTCGCGTCTTCGCGTGGGAGTATCTCTCAGTATCACGATAGTCCGTGACGAGCCTGAAATAGAAAGGGGAAATCAATGACAGACCAGGCAACCATTGCCATAGGAAATGTGGTAGACGGGCTCGCATTGGAACCGATACGACCGGTGGGAAAGATCAGCAACAACTATTTTGACGGCCTGGCGGTGACCGGGGTGCACAAGGCCCTCTTTTTTATCATCATGGGAGCTTACTTCTTCGAGCAGCTGGACAACTGGAATTTTGGCTTCATCGCTCCGGCGTTGGCGCAGTCATGGAATCTGCAAATGACCGATATCGCCACGTTCGTCTTTTGGTATTTCGTGGCCGTGACGACCGGCGGCTTTCTGGGGGAGTCATTTCCGACTTATCGGCAGGCGCAAGACCTTTCTTGGCGCCATCCTCGTTTTTTCCATAGCCTCGGTGGTGACCGGCTTTACGACAACTTCGTCGTTTTCACCATTTTCCGGGCGCTCACCGGCTAGAAAAAGTACATGTTCACGAAGCGCTATATTGTGAGAACGCTGCTGCTCATTTTTCTCTTCATCACGATCACGCCGGCCGGCTTTCTTTTTACGACATGGACCACACAGCTCCTTAAAACGAAAGGATTTTCCGTTGCCGACAGTCTTGCTGCCACGACCATCATCAGCATCGGAGTGCCCGTTGGCTGTTTTCTTGCTTCCCTCGTATCCGACCTGGGAGGCAGGAAGTCCCGCCCATGATGCTCGGCGTGTTCAGCGGTCTTGGTGGGTTGACTTTCGCTTTCATGGACGGCTTGACCGGTCTCACCGCCGCCGGGTTTGCCCTGAGCGTGTTTAACCTTGCCATCAACTTCATCCTCTTTTCGTACACGGCTGAATCCTACCCCACCAAAATGCACGATACCGCGACCGGCTTCCACAATGGCGTGGCGCGGCTTTCCGTCTCCGCCTCCCCAGCCGCTGATCCCGATGATCTTTGGGGCCTAAGGGTTTGTCGGGGTGTTCAGCGCGGTCGGCATCTTCTACCTGCTCCCGGTCATCCCGCTGCTGATTTGGGGCATGCGGACCGGGGGGAAGAGTCTCGAAGATATCGAGTAATGTCCGGGTCTACTAGTCACGATTCCGTCACTCCAGCGATGTTTTCTCAGGGGGTCATAATCCTTGGGGAAGGCTACCCAGCCTGCCCTTTCGCCATTTCGGTATGGCGGGCTGGAAAGCCTGCCCCACGCGGCTTGGAAT
>CAWEHK010000028.1:0-76624 GCA_963808625.1 uncultured delta proteobacterium | reverse complement strand
CCTGCAGTTTCCGGTTCGGCTTCTTCGTCATTGCGATCATCGCCTCATCGCTTATTTTGGTGGTCTTCCCAGGCGGTCTTCGCCCGCATCTCGTCGACCAGGAAGCGCCACCCTGGTTGTCCGAGGGGTTGAGCCACAGCATCCGTTCGAAACGGCGCTTGGCTTCCTCAAGCCGCGAGAGGCGCCAGAGGCACAAGCCTTAACCGTGGAGGCATCGCAGGAACGGACGGTTGTCGATGCTGCTCGTCGTCGCCATGCGCATCGATGGGATCTCCGCACAACTCTTCCAGATCAGCCGCGCGGTCGCCAGCCTCCCTTTGCGTTCTCTTCATCTCTTTCCCCCCTGCTGCGCGCTCCAGCGATCCCGGGTCCGGTCGGAGCGTCTGCGGCTCTTCGCTCCGCTGGCATGGATTTCAATCTTCAGTGGCAACCGCATCACCTGCGTTAATCGCTCAACTTGTATTGCCGGCCGGTCCGGTCTCTTTCGCATAGGTTTGAAATAAAGCGATTTCGCCGATTGAGCCGATGAGAATACTTTCATCCACTACCGCCATGCGGCCGACTCGGACCAGGCTCGCAGCCCTCAGTCCAGATGCAAAGAAGTCGGCAGCATCTTGATAAATTATTTCATCAAATCCTTCAACGCAGGGCCTGATTTGCGATGAAAGGAGAAATAGTCTTTACCTGCGGTGTGCCCAAATTACAGCTGATGAGAGTTTTGTCAACAGAATAGGACACCGTCATACCATGCCGGGCGCCCAGGCGGAGAACTCGGTGGTGGTGAGTGGGAGCTTACCTTCCGCACCCAAATTGATGGGATAGTGGGTATTTTTCAGGCCCACCTCGCGGTGGTGGTCATCCGGCCCTGGGTTGCTCGGCAAAGATGGCTGGTTTGAGGCCAAGGGCTTGCAGCCCTTGAAGCTGGATGGGATTCAATGGCCGGTTAAGCCTCCGTTGAGAACCGACGCTTAGAGCGTGTCCAAAAAGTTCCCCTACGTCATTCCGGCGAAAGTAAAAATTTATCATGGCAAATCAATCATTTATAGATTCTATTTTTTTAAGCAAATTGTATGCCAATTTTACTTTCATTGAACGGGGCGCAAGCCCCTTGCATGGAAGATTCCGGCGAAAGCCGGAATCCAGGATTTCAAGACCTTCTGGACCCCGGCCTTCGCCGGGGTGACGGGATGAAAGAACTTTTTAGACCCCCTTAGTGATCCGGCGGTTCCGCATGGAAGGGGCCGTCGCTTAACGGATAAAAGGTACGCCGGGGATAACAGGCTGATCTCCCCCAAGAGTTCACATCGACGGGGAGGTTTGGCACCTCGATGTCGGCTCATCGCATCCTGGGGCTGGAGCAGGTCCCAAGGGTTCGGCTGTTCGCCGATTAAAGCGGTACGTGAGCTGGGTTTAAAAGGTCGTGAGACAGTTTGGTCCCTATCTACCGTGGGCGCAGGAATTTTGCGGGGAGTGGATGTCCGTGACAGCAGGCAACTTGCGGAATATATCGTGCGAAACGCTTTCTCAGAACAGAAGATTACCTACCTGGAGGACACCGGCAAAGTCCTCTACCGCTCGGCCATGACCCATGGGGGCAACAAAAGAACTTCAAGATCTTTTCTGCCGAGGAATTCATCGCCGCCATCACTCAGCATTTTCCTGCGTGATTGCGCGTACCATTGACGCCGGTGACTTCCTGCGTTCTGTGAGCGGGCGCCTTGCAGACAGTTTCATCACCGATGGCAAGAATCCGGACGCCGGCCTCGCCGCCCTGGATCTTACCGAAACCCGGACGGCCGCTATCGGACAAACGAGTTTAGTGGCCTGGAAGACACCTGACGTGCGCCTCTCCCGCTTCGCTCTCGAAGCCGCTGGATTCTTCGGGCTCAGTGTTTGGCCTTCCTGTTGGTCGGTCTCTTCTTCTCGCTTTTCACAGCTTTCGCTGGCGGAGCGCTGGCGGGGGCTGTGGCTGCGGTTTCTGCGACATCAGGCCGGCCCTTTTCCGTATTGCCCGGGCCGGGCGCCTTGAGGAGGCCGGCCACTTGCCGCAGGACGTCGTTGCGCACTTGATCAGATGCCGGGGATGCGCCCGATTTTGCCTTTTCGGCGAACATGTCGGCCAGAAGCTCGATCTGACGAATGACTGATTCGAACTGGCGCGGTTCAGGACCGAGTTTTTCCACCTCGCTCCGGTACGCAGCCGCGAATTTCGCCGCCGTATCGGCCGCAGCGCTCGCCGTTACATCGCCTGTGGCCAGCCAGCCGGCTACTTCCGCATCGACGGTCTTGACCGCATCCCAGAATTCGAATTTCTCCGCGAACCGCCGCCGGGCCGCAGCCTGGCATAGCGCGACCGACTCGGCAAAGCCGGCTGGCGGCTTGCCCAGCAGCGCATCGAGCTGCAGCCGGTTGATCATGCCGTAAGGGTCGAAGCCGGGCGCCGAGGGGTCGCCTTCGCCCTTGTAATAGGCCTCGCGGGCGCTTGCCAGCCAGGGTTCAATCTCGTCCCAGCCTCTCCCGCCTTCGCGCAGGACCACGGCCATCGTCTTGCGAGCGCTGCCGAGGATGCTCCAGCGCTCAGTATTGGGCCTGGTTACGGCCGACTTCCCGGCCAGCGCCAGCAGATTCTCCATTCGGGCTATCGCCTGTTCGACACGTTCCTTGGCTTCAGCGAGGTTCGTCTCCCTTGTTTGGACATCTACCAGGTGGCGGACCAGTTTTTCCGCGCTGCGGGCCTCGAGGTTGGCCAGTTGTTCGATAGCGGCTAGCGGCGCGCTGCCGCCCGCGCCGCTCTCGGCCGAGATCGCGCAGAGGTAGGCCTCGCACGCCGCCGCGAAGCCTTCTTCGCCGAAGGCGCCATGCAACGCGCCCAAAGCCGTCAGCACATCGGGGCGTGCCGCCCAATGGGCGGGCGCCGCGGCCAGGCGCCGCTTCACCTCCGCCGCCACTTTTTTGTAATCGCCCTTGTCGCTGCTTTTGCGCCCGCCTTCCAAGCGACGGGTTTCCAGCCAGTCAACCAGTTCAGCCGGCGACATCTCCGTCTGATCGGCCGGTTTGCCTTCGGCTCGCGGGCCGAGCGTGAAGGCCGGATCGCCATAGGCCTGGTAAGCTCCCCAGGTATTGCACTCCCGATGGCGGTCATAGCAGGCAAGGCGTGCCTGGAAGATGGCTTCGCCAAACGTTTCGTTGCGCTTGACAAAAAATTCGAAGAAGGTGGTCGCGAAGGTCTTGGCCGCACCGTCATCGACCTTCCATCCGGCGGCCACGACGCAGCGCACGCCCATTTCGATCAATTCGCGCGCCAGGCTGTAGGCCAGCTTGTTCGGCGCCCAGCCCTCTGCCACGTTAACCTCACCGAGATGGCAGCAACTGAGGAAGACCAACTCCGGCACCACCTCCATTTGCTCAACCTCGGCCGCGGTCAGCATCAGGCCGTCCGACAGCACCACGCCGCTGCGGGCAACACCCTGCCGGTCAGTCACCTGGAACATGCCATGGGCCGCCACCACGAGCACCCGGTAGGGCTGCTTGAACAGGCGGCCGATCACGTCGGCAGCGCGACTCTCCGCCGGCGCGCGTTCGACATGGTAGCCGGCTCCTTCGAGCAAAGCCGCGACGGCCTCACCTTCCTCCTCGGCGTTTTTCAGGGGATCCAAATGATCGTCCTCCTTTTTTACTGGAGGGCGATTGCCGCCGAACTCGGCATAGTAGCCTTCGGTCGATGGGTTGTATACGACGTAGGCACTGTGTTGGCGGGTGCCGCTCACCGCCTGGCGGAAATTTCGGGTCGCCAGCTGGCGCACCATCCGGGTCCTGAGCACCATCGGCTCGCTTTCGGCGATCAGCATTTCCCAAGGCAGATTGGCGGTGTAGGCATCGAGCACCAACATCAGGTTGCTCGTCTCGCGAGCCGTGCTCTTGAAGCCGAGCGGCACCAGCAACTGGAACAGCGTGCGGCCGATCGCGCTTTCGGCGTTGTAGCTGGTGTTCCAGGTCTCGGCGGCCACCAGTTTTTCGATCAGCCCCGGCTGGCGCTGTTGAACCACCGTTTCGGCCCGCGCCCGCTCGGACAGAAAGAGGTATTTCAGCTTGTTCGGATAGCGTCCGGGTGACGATGCCGGGGTAGCTGGTGCGGGACTGGTTGTACCATCAGACTCATTTTTCCTGTTCCGGTCGCAGCCATAGGCGGCCAGTAGTGCTGCCCGCGCCTCTTCGGGAATCGGCGAGTCGATGCGCACTTCATAGCACTCGGGTGGGCAGCCCGATTCGCTGCGGTCGTGGTCGGTCACGATCAGGCGCGGCCAGTAATGCTCGGCGGTGCCCACTGACAGCCGCGGACGCACGCCTTCGCCGTAGATCAGTTCGTCTGCTACTGTCAACCGCAGCCCGAGGGCGCCGAGGGCCCGTGCCTGGCTCCTTGGCAGCTCATGGACGGCATGGGCGGCGGTTATCGCCACATCCTCGTACTGCTCGATGAATTCCAGGCTCCCGACCTGTACCCGCGGGCGTCCGCCGGCGCTTTCGGAAAACTGCCGGTTGGCTTCCGCGACGCCCAGCGTGACGGCAGCGACCGAATCTTCGACCGAGATAGTGGTTGTCGAATTGTAGCCGATCAACACGCTCGCCAGACGGAGTTCCGGCGTCGCCTCATCGGGTTGTTCCCCGGAGCCCTGCTCGATCTGCCGGTCGCCGGCATGCAGCAGCAGACGCAACACGCCAGCGCGAACCGTTTCGCGTACATCACCGGCGTTCAACTCGCCGAATTCGCCCAGGCCGACGATCAACGCGCCCTTGCCGGTACCGCGCCGGACTTCCTCCGGGCTGCGCGGCATCAACACCACCGAGGCGGTGCTGAGCGGGCCGGCATGCACGCCCAGCCGCTCGCGTTTGGTCAAGGCTCCGCCCACCTGATCGCGGTCGATCACCCATTCGGCGCCGGCGATGGGATCGCCGATGTAATGCCCGCACAGCACGGGAATCGACAGGCTGCGCAAATCGCCGGCCCGCACCAGCACCTTCAGTTCGACGCGCTTCGCCTTCTGTCGGCGCGGCCGGGAATGGCCGCCGACCAGTGCGGCAACCAATTCCCGCTCGCTCGGGTAACCCGGCATCGGACCGGCCTGGTATTCGCGCACCGGCGCCGCCGCTTCGCCGCGCGCCACCGGCAGGCGGGCGAGGCGCCTGGCACAGCCCGTGGCCAGCAGCGCCTCGAGCTCGTCGAAGTATTCGGGCGTATTGACGAGACCGGTGTGGTCGACAGGCATCAGCCAGCAGCGCTCGTCGGGTAGCCAGTCCATTTTGCCGGAAGCCCAGCTCACCGAACCGTCGCCATACGGCGTGCCAAGCATGATCAGACCGCACGGATTACCGCTGGAATCGGTCTGAATCTTCAGACCGCAAGGCGTGTTCTCCGCCTGGCCATAGATGTAGGCGATACGCTCGGGATGAGTGAGGGGCGGCGCCGCAGCCAGTGTCTCCCAGAACTTTTTGGCTCTTCCAAGATCGTCTTCCGCCGGTCGACCGCCAAGGTCCTTGCCGAACCACCTGTCATCGTTGAGCTCCGCCAGTTGCTGCCAGACTGCCGGGTCGAAGAAATCCCGCACCGCGTCGCCGCCGGCATCCCGGAAGCCCGGTCGGGGCAGCAACTGCAAAGCGCCGGGAAAGCCGGCCACGATGTTCAGCACCGTCTGTAACTTGTTGCCCAAATCGATGCGGCCGAGCAGGCGGATCGTGTCCGAACGGCCAAGCAAGGTTTCCACCATCAGGTGCGAACCGTGGTTGGGCGTACCGAGCATCACCAGCCGGCCGCCGTCGCGCCTGACGATGTCCTCCCAGAGTTCCGGGATATCTGGCGTTCAGCGCCCGCACCACCAGGCCGCCCATGCTGTGGGCGAGGATGCGGACGGGCTGGTCGGGGTGCCGCTTCAGCGCCTTTCGGACCTCTTCTGCCAGAAGCTCCACCTGCTGCTCGTTGGCCAAACGCCAGTCGTAGGCAAAGCAAATGACCCGGTGCGTTTTTTCCAGATGTCGGGCCAGCTTGCCGTAAGCCAGGTCGACCAGCTCAACCGGTTGCACGCCGGGTTTGTCGATGGCAAGCTTGCGCAGACCGCCGTGCGACAGGTCGATCGCGTCGAGCCAGACGCGGTCGCCGGAGCCCGGCTTATCCGCTTCTTTGCGGTCGATTTCCAGATGAGAACCCATGATGCCCGGCAGCAAGATTACCACGGGACGACTGTTGTCGAGCGGCGGTGACTCGATACCGCGCGCCAGCGCCGCGCGCTCGGCCAGCGGCGTTTCCATCTCGGTCCATTCCGGAAGTCGGCGCGGCTCGGCCTCCTCGAGCCAGCCGCGCAGCGCACTGCGCGTACGCCGGTTGCGGAAGTAGGCGAAGTGGCTTACCTCGGCGCCCTGATCAAACAAGGCATGCCCTCCCCGGCCGGCAATGCCGGCATACATAGAGTCGGTGTCCACCACCAGATCGTTGTCGGCGCGGTCGAAGAACATCCAGTCGGTGAACGTCACCACGATGCGCTTAAGAATGCCGCCGCCTTCGATGTCGCCGGCGATCACGGCCATGCTTACGCCGGGCCGACGCGGCGCACGGGCCAGGAATGTCCCCATCGGCGACTCCGGAAGTATCGCCTCGATACCGGGCACCAATTGCGGCTCCAGCCGCTTGTCGGCAATTTCCACTACGACACGCGCCAACAGCTTCAAACCACGGTCAAAGGCATCGCGTGCCAGCCTGGCTGCTGTCGGCCCGGCAATACCGCCGGACACCGCGCCAGCCAGCGCCCCGGCCGCAGCACCCGCCGCCCAGGCGCCGCCGCGTCGCACCAGTTCCAGTAAACAGGAAAGAAAAACCTCCAGGTTATCCGAGAGCAAGGCCGTACCCGCCGCGGGACAGGCGACCCGGACATAGCGCTCCACCTTCAACGCCTTCTCATCCAGCAGCTTGACCAGCTTGCGCAGCTTATCCTGCTCCTCGGCCGACAACTTCTCGCGTGCTTTTTTCAGCGTCTCACTCGCGTCGCCGGCTTCGCGCTCGGCCTCGTGCGGAGGGGGTTCGCGACGGAATTCACCGATCAGCCGTTCTACTTCGTCCGAGAGTGCCCCCAGGCAAAGCAGATCGCCGACCAGGCCGCCGCGCGAATGCGTCACGAGATGAATCGTCGCTCCCTTGGGCAGAGTCTCGGCCAGCGCCAGGGCGTTGTCGATCGGCCCCAGCGAGAAGGTGCGATGCTCCAGACCGAACACCCGGTCCTCGTAGATCGCGGCCAGGGCCCGCCAGTCGTCGCTGTCCGGCAGATCGCCGAAGCTGCCCAGGGTGTGCGAACCAGTGCCGTGGATGAAGACCAGCGCCGGCCTGCCCGACCATCCGGTCAGGCGCGCGTCGCCGGCGCGGCACAGGTCGCGCGGCTGCAAAACGCCGCCTTGCCACTGGTAAAGCCCCGGCTCGCCCGCCAGCCTTTCCTCGATCGCTTCCATCAGCGCCTTGGCGCCCCAAGTCGAGGCCGCCATCACCGCGGCATCCTCCAGCTTGCCCAGCGCCACATCCTTAAGCCAGTCGCCCAGCTTCTGCTTCGCGAGATCGGTAATCTCGTCCGGCTCGAGTTGCAATTCCGTAACCTGCCTCCACAACCAGTCCCCAAGCCCTCGGCTCGTTGCCTCCGGATCGCGGAATTTTGCCAAATCGACCGCCTCGCCCGCCACCGCCTCCGGCCGTACCCGCGCCACCCGCTCGGCCAGCGCATCGGCACGGATAAAGATCGCCGTCCCGTCGCCCGCCTCCAGCGCCAGCAACCTGCGATCGGCCGCGGTTTCCTTGTGCGCCGGAGCATCTCCGCTACGGCTGGCCTGGGCCAACGGCCACGTCTTGAGCGGCTTCACATTCGGCAAAAGGCCCAAAGCCCCGCCGCCTTCGCCGCGGCTGGACGGGTGGGCCAGCACGCGCGGCAGCGTCCCGCTCACGCCTTCTTCAGGTTGTGTAGCAAGAGGGAGAAGAAGTTTCAGCGGAGGCTTGAAAGTGGTCATGGCGGACTCCTTGGTGTGGCTGATTCGGGATAGGCGTCAGTCGGGTTCGAGACCGGCCAACTGGCGGACGTAACCACGGATCATGCGTTAATCGCTGTCCAACCTGCCGAGGTCGCATTCGGAGAACCAAAGCAGGTGCTCGGCAAGCAGCGTGCGATCGGTGTCGATTTCATCAAGGTCGAGCCAGACGTGCAACCCGGCAGTTTCCAGCATCGCCTTGACCCCGAGTGCTCCGGCCTGATGGCTGCGGCGATAGCTGATGAAAAGCGGTCCGGTCATGGCGGCTTAAGTGGCAAAGTTACGCAGGGCACGACCGGGATCGAGAGAGAGGAGAGTTATGGCCGGCTCTTCCCGGCCAGGCTGCATGCGGCCACAGCCGGACCGGACGCGACAGCGCGTCCGGTGGCTGACTGCTTCAGGCGAACACTTTCCATTTGCGCGCCCTGGCGGAACCGAACAGTCGCGGGTTCTGTGGCAGCTGGTTGGTCGGCAGGTAGGTTGGGCTGATATTCTTGAACCATTCCAAGTAGTTAACGTTAGCTCCCAGCTTGGCCAGGGTCTTCAGGGCATAATAGGTAAATGCGCCATTGGGACGACCGTTGAAGCTTGTGTCCCAGCTGTACTGCGTATCGAGGCAGGCGGCCATGAGTAGATCGCCTCCCGCACGGGCAATGCCGCCGGAAAGCTGCTTGGGGGTTTCGGTCGGCAGCGTGACGCCGGTCATCCACACTTCCGGGGGCAGGAAGCGGGCACGCGGCATGCCGGGATCCAGATCGGACGTATCGCCACGGGAAACGGAGCCAGAGTGGCAACTGTCGGAAATGAGGATGATGCGCACGCCAGCCGCATGGTTCGACAACAGCACATGCAGGTCATCGTCCAGCAATACGTTGCCTTGGCCGATGTCCCAGGGGCAGAGGCCTTCGTCACGATGGTCCGGCTCGTCGCCGCTCTGGTCGGGCACCCAGGTCCCATGTCCGGAGTAGGTAATGACCACCGTGTCGTTGGGTGAGGCATTGCCGATGATCTTGCCTATGGCCGCGACCATGGCCGCCTTGCTGGCCTGGGCATCGATCAGTTTGGTAACAGCGAAACCGCGCGCCCCGAGGGCGGCAGCCCAGTCATTGGCGTCATTCACGCAGCCGGAGAGGTCGTTTTGAGTACCAGGGTAGTCGTTAATACCGATGCATAGGGCTTGCTTGTTCATGGCGGATCTCCTGTGGGTGAGGTGAGAAGAAATTGCTTCTTGTGGTTTTATGGGTAACAGGTGTCGCCAATTCTGTCAAGGACATCTTTGTACAGAAGATTTTGGGAGGGTGGCAACGCAGCCCGCGAGCGGGTCCTTGACCGTGAGCTTCATCGGCTGTTTGGGGTTCAGTTGCCTGAACCCCTGGGCAGCATGCGTTCATCAGAACGATCGTTTGCTGCGAAACGCTCTTCTACCTCGTTAGTCATGATGCTTTACGCCGCCACCGTGCCTCCGCCACCCCAATCCTTCAATGAGCCGGGAAGAAGCACGCTTCTCCGGCTCTTTTACGTCTTGCCGCAGTGCCGTCACTTACTTGCTTGCTCGCCTTCCCCAAGTCGGTTCTTCCTTGCGATTCTCCGAAAGACCGTAGTGGTCCGCCAAAAAGTCCCAGTAGGGTTCATTCATAAGCAATAGCAGCGAGGCGTTGATTTCTTTTCGAATGGAGCTTCCGTTGGGCATGCTGAAGGCAAAATGAAGGCGCTTCATGGCGGTTGGATACACGCTGATGGATGGCCCATCGGATCTGGATGCATAGTAATTCAGGGTGACCTCATCATAGAGAAATCCGTCCACCCGCTTGTCAAAAAGTGCCTGCAACACGTCCTCTTCTTCGGGGAAGAGCGTGAATTTCGCATTCATCTTTTGCAGAAGCGTTGCCGGTACCGTGCCTTTTACGGTTCCGAGGTGCATGGACTTGAGGTCGTGCCATTGGATCACGGGGGTCGTGAGTTTCGTCAAGGTCAGCGAAGAGGTGAGCGAGGCAATGAAGGCGCTCAGCACAATCGCACAAACGAACATCCAGAGAAGGCCGACAATCCTTCCCGGCAAGGTTTTCAGATCGATCCCGAAGCAAACCCCCGAGGCTAGCGTTGATCCCACCCAATAGATGCCCGACGTGATTCCTTTGATGAAACCACCTCCAAAGTGTTCCGGGTTCGGTTTGCGCTCGATTAACCAGAAAACCAGGCCGGTCAAAAATACTATGAAGAAGAGTATCCCAAGGACTTTCAGGGTACTCCAGGAAAATAAGATGCGCAAAGCCGACAACCATGGATGTTCGATTCTATTTGGCAGGGTGGCCAGCCCCAAGCGGGTGCTTCCTATGGGCGTGGAAAATTCAAAGAGCCTCTCCCTCTCGGGGGTTTGAAAAATGCAGGCAATGGAGAGATCGATGGCGCCCCGCTGGAGTGCCACGATGATATCCTCGAATGATATCTCCAGGAGTTCATAGTCCCACGCGAGGGTGCGAGCGACCTGGGACCACAAGTCCACGCTGAATCCCGTCCATCGGCCATCCTCAGTTTTCATCGTGTAAGGAGGATCCTCGGTCACGGCGACCAGAAGTTTTTGCCGGCTGGATGCGGCGGCATTGGCCTGGGGTGCTCCCGGAACGAGCGAGGGTTGTGAAAGAATGAATACCAGCAAAACAATTTGCAGAATTTTCATCTTGGGCTCCACCTTTTGAGGACCTTTTGCGCCAAATCGACAATTCAGCGAACCTTTGATTGCTCTTGGTGACAGCAGCAAGCTATCCTCTTTCAAAGAAACGGTCAATTGTGTGCTGATCTCCCGGTAGCGCGAGCGTAAGACGTGGCAAGACCAGCGAAACCGGCTGCGCTTCCCGCTTCCCACCTTATTGGAGCACCAGGTCGGGGACTGAGATTGAATCAAAGGTGAGGTTGCGCTATCCTTCAAGACCGATGCCTTGTTTAATAAGACATTAAGGAAAAGGGGCCAGGGGGTTTTGAACGAAACCGGCGGACATCCTGGAGGCAGGTCAATGTATGCATGATCAAGGGGCGGAAAGGCACATCGATGGATGCGCGAAAATCGAGAGGCCGTTACACGCACAAGCAGGGGCAATATCTGGCGTTCATATACTACTACACGAAGCTCAATGGCTATCCTCCGGCAGAAGCCGACATGCAGAGGTACTTTAAAACCACTCCTCCCTCTGTCCATGGTATGGTAGTGCAGCTCGAGAGAAAGGGCTTGATTGAAAAGAAGCCGTACGAACCCCGCAGCATAAGGCTCCTGCTGTCACGCAGGGAACTTCCAGACCTGGAATAGCTTTTTTTGGGGGAGGAGAAAATGTTGGTGATCGCCTTTTTCGTAATTAGCGCGGTGGCTTTGGGGGTCGTGTACATGACTTATCGAAAAGCGTCCGGCATGCAACCCTTCCCGCCGGTGATGCTGGTTCGGTTTGCCCTTGGCGGATTGGTCCTGGGAGTCCTCTTCCGGTGCTTCGTTATCATCTCGGCGGGCACGGTGGGAGTGGTGGATTTCTGGGGACAGGTCTCACCCGCCTCTCTTACTCCCGGGGTCAATGTGCGTAACCCTCTCGCCGAGATTCATGTCTTTTCCACGAGGACCCAGGAGTTGAAGGAAGTCATGGATACGCCCTCGCGGGAAGGCTTGATTACGCATCTCGAGGTTTCCGTGTGGAATCGGGTGCTCGCCGAGAAGGCGCCGGAGATCTACAAGACGATCGGTATGGGCTACGAGGAAACCATTCTGAAACCCCTCATCCGGAGCGTCGCTGCGCACGGTTACCGCCGAGTACGACGCCAAGGCCCTCTACACCGCCGGCCGGGAAGCCATTGTGGCAGAGATGGAAAAGCTGGCCGAACCCGTTGCACGGGAAAAGGGCTGCTGGTGGAAAAGGTGCTTCTAAGATCGGTGAAGTTGCCCCAAATGGTTTCCGAGGCCATCGAGCGCAAGCTGCAGGCGGAGCAGCAGGCGGAGCAGATGAAGTTCATCCTGGACCGGGAAAGGCAGGAAGCGGAAAGAAAGAAGATTGAAGCCCAGGGGATCGCGGAATTCCAAAAAATCGTGACCCAGGGGATCACCCCCAGCCTGCTCGAATGGAAAGGCATCGAAGCCACCGAGAAAATTTCAACCAGCAACAACACCAAAATCGTCATCATCGGCAACCCCAAGAACGGCTTGCCGCTCATCCTCGAGGGGCAGAGGGTCCATGAATAGCCGGACTCATCCCCAAAACTTGCGAGGACAAGCTTGGTGCGGGTGTGTGTCGGGTGGCCTGGGACAACAAGGCATCTGGATTCCCACTTAAAGCATGCGGGAATGCCGGCCTCGTTTGGTTTCCCGCGTGATGGTGGGTCATCGGTCGCGGCAATCACCACAAACCTGCTTGTTCAGCGTCTTTGGACACCGTCTAATCACGAGGGAACCTACGCATCATAAAGTGTGGGGCACTAAGGCGTGCTCTGCGGATTCTTTGGAAAAGCCGAATAGACGTCTTTTGGTCCGGCGGAAGAGGATGGTGGCGGCGATGTAGGACAGGAGAAATACCACAAAGTAATTGGCCTTGAAACTGATCCAGGGGACCGGGATGGCGATGGGGGCGAAGCGCTCCTGCATCCACGCCAGGGCGAAGAAGACCGGCCAGAGGGAGGCCGCCGAAAGGCCGAAGCGGTTGAAGAAAACGTGTCCGTAGGTGTCATTTGCTTCCTTGTTCAGCGACTTGTAACTTTGCTTATCGCCCATTTGCATGGCGCTGGCGGTGAGGCGGTTCAGGTTCGCAAGCTCGTTGTCGAGGTCCTCGAGATGGCTCCGGTTGGCGCGATATACCAGGAATAGCGTAACTTGCCCCACCAGGACCGCCAGCAGGGCGAGCAGGAAGGTGCCGAGGAAATAGTCCCAGAGGGGATTGCCGGTTATTCGGTAAAAACTGATCAAGACGGTGTCAAACAATTCCAGCATGGCCATTCACCTGTTCAACATGGGGATGATGAATGCGCCCGGTCCCTCGGTCGGCGGCGGTCCGGGCGCGGAAAACGCTCTTTACATGGGCACCCAAGCCTGGCCGAAGAACCCCTTGGTGAAGTAACCGATCCCGACATACAGGGCCAGGACGATGAACAATCGCTTCAGCCAAATGTCCGGAATGTACTTTTGCGTCCGTGGGCCAATCATGGAGCCGATGAAAACCCCCACCAGCTGGATGCCGACGAGGCCCCAGTCCATGCCCGCCCCAGCCAGTTGGATATAGGTGGTGATGCTCGTGACCATACTGATGAACACGGCCAGGGCGGAAGTGCCGGCCACGATATACATGGGAAGTCCGACAAAAGTGGTTAAATAGGGTACATAAAGAAATCCGCCACCGACGCCGATGAATGCGGAAATTGCCGCAATAACGACACCACCGAAAAAGGCCCAGATGGGGTTGAAGCTGAATTCCGAACCGAAGAAGGTGAAAGTCGACCGGGTGATTCCCCAATCCTTGGCGCATACGCCCAAAGCGCAGACATCCCCTTTTTCCTTCACGGTTTGTTCGAAAGCCTGGGTCGCTGCTTTGGCCGCCTTCTTGCTGGCCTGCCCCTCGGGGTGTGGTTTCGTAAAAAAGGAATCCTGCCACCACCAGAACAAAAAAACCAAACCATCCCTGATACTGGCTGAAGCTGACCTTGCCGCCGGTAAGGGAGGCCGCGCTGAAGGCGCCGACGATGGAACCTGCGCCCAGGGCAAGGCCAAGCGGCCATGACATGCGCTTGGATTTCAAGTAATTGATGACGCTCAATACGGCAGAAAGACCGACGAGCCACTGGTTCGAGGTACGGATGCTGTCGGTGAGGGTCTTGTTGAGAGCAGGGACGGTATCCTTAAAAGTCCGTGCATAATCCCCCAGTCCATAGACACTCATGTGACCGACGCCGGCCATTATCCCGCCAAAGGCGCCAACGGTGGAGAAAATCCACCCCACCCAGATAGCCCAGAAAATGGCCAGTATATAATTCACCTGGGGCGCGCCGGGAATGCCGAAGACTCCTGGCGGGGCGCCGGGATCGATCTGCCCTTTCCCCTTGCCGACCGGAGCGTTCTTGATGGCCTCACCAATTTTCCCTGCAAGGCCCAAGTCACTCCCGACGACTCGGGGGTTTCTCCGGTGCGGCCTGCTGGGGAGCGTCCTGCGGAGCCTGGGCGCAGGCCGGCAGGGCCGCAGGAGAGGGGAGACAGCCAGGGCAACCGCGACCGTCAAATTGAAAATCCATTTCATTTTCACTTTCATCAATCACCTCCTGGAAATTGTAGGTACAACCATCTCAACCATAAACGAAAGGACCGGAGCTTGGAGCGAAAACGCCCATTCCTATCCTTAATTCGCATCGGCTTGGGGAAGCGGAACAGGACCCGGGGGACGGAAGATTCCTAAACTCACTCGGTCGGTTGGGTCCAAAGCGTTCGCATCACGCAACTCTTTGAGCAAGCTTTGTGCCATTTCTGAAGGGATCATTCGAGGTCATTCTTCAACACGAACAATAGCCGCATGCGACGCTATACGCGTGATCCAGCAAGGTAAGGAAGGCCTTCCAGCTTCGCCTATTATCAGCCAAACAGGTGGGGTGAGTGCAATAAAAATAGTGCAGTGCAAGGAAAATATTGCACCGAGGGCCGACGAGGAAGAGGCGATTTTAAACCGCTCAAACCATGAGAACGCAAGGCACATCGGCGTGCTGTGCGGAATTTGGCGGTCTTCCGGATTTGCGTTTGATTTTCATTCCTTGATCCTCGTTCCTTGCTCCTTAAAAGCTGTCCAAAAAAAACTTGCACCCATTTCAACCTTTTTCTGAACCACGAAGAACACGGAAAGCACGAAGAAATCACTTCGTGTTCCTCGTGGTAAAAGCAGGCCTTTTATTTTTGGACGCCCCGTTCGTACACATCCGCCCAATAAAGCGACCATAATCTTGACGCGTCCTTCCGGTGAAAAGCGGAATCCAGAAAACTGCCCTGATACCGGCTTTCGCCGGTATGGCGATCGGCATCGGGACGCCTATTTATCTGGAGCGGTAATTGGAACTGGTGCTCACCTCCCTACGGTCACTCTGCAGCCTCTCGATTCCCGCCAGAAACACGCGGGAATGACGATTTGAGAGGCCCATGATCTGCTGGTATCCCTGCGGATGTCGAGTAATCAAGGCAGTTGACCACCGGGGGCGAATTGTCGGAACGGGCCTTTATGGTATGAAAATTGCCTAATGCTGTCAGTGATTTTTCATTTCAATCTCAGTTTGGAGAACGCCAGATGGCGGTTATTCTGGTGGTCGATGACGAGCAAGATGCCTGTACCATGCTGGATCGTATCCTTTCCGCCGTGGGGCATGAGGTTGTAGCCTTCAACGAGGGGCATGAAGCGCTGTTATGGCTGGAGCGTCACAAGCCCGACCTCACGGTATTGGATTTGAAACTCCAGAATTTGGACGGCATCTTCTTGCTGAGGCACATTCGGGAGCGCGACCCTCATGCTAAGGTAGTTATTCTAACGGCCTATCCTTCTGCCGAGACCTCCAATCAGGCCTTGCTGCTGGGGGCTGCGAAATATTTGATCAAGCCCATCGAGATTGATGATTTGGAAGCAAACGTCGAGGAGGTATTGAGTTCGATTTGACGACCGATTAGATCTCTTATAGACCAATCGTTCAGTTCGTTGGAGAAAGAGCATGTCAAAAGAGGTTTACAGTTTATGTTTCATGTGTTCGGTGCGGTGTCCCATCAGGGTCACTACCGAGAACGGCCAGGTGAGCTGGATCCAGGGGAATCCGCACGTGCCCGGAATCGAAGGGAGCCTGTGCCCCCGCGGCGCCGCGGGGATCGCTCTGCTGAACGATTCCGAACGATTGCAGACGCCGCTGCTGCGGACGGGGGCGCGGGGTGCGGGCGAGTGGCGGAAAGCGACGTGGGATGAGGCCCTCGATTTTGTCGCAGACAAGCTCAAAGACATCATCGCAAAGCATGGAGCCCACAGCGTCCTGTTCGGGGAGCGGACGAACCTGAGCACGCACGTGAGCAAAACCTTCATGCGTGCTCTTCGGGTCACCCAATCACTTCACTCACGATGCCCTCTGTAAAGGTTCGGTCAACACGGCCTGTCGCTCCCTTTTCGGTCACACCGATGCCCAGGTCGGCATGGACCTGAAGAACAGCAGGAACATCATTCTCTATGGGCGCAATATTTTTGAAGCCATCGAAGTCAAAGCGGTGAATGCCTTGTGGGAGGCGATGGAAAGGGGCGCAAAACTGACGTATATCGACCCCAGGGTAAGCGTCACGGCGACCAAAGCCGACCGCTACTGGATGATCCGTCCCGGCACCGACCTTGCCCTCAACTACGCCCTGATCCATGTCATCCTTAAAGAAAGGCTCTATGACGCCGTTTTTGTCGAGCGCTGGGTGCACGGGCTGGCGCAGCTCGAAGATTTTGTGCGCCCCTATACCCCGGAATGGGCCGAGGTCGAGACCGGTATCCCTGCCCAAGAGATTGTAACGCTGGCGCGAGAAGCAAGCCAGGAGAAGCCCGCCGTCATCTTCCACATGGGCTATCGCGGAGCCAGTTACACCAACGAGATCTATCTGCGGCGTTCGATCCTGATCCTCAATGCTCTAATGGGGAGCATCGAGGCTGAGGGGGGGCTGTTCTTCAAAAAAGGGTCCGGCGAAGTGGGCAGGAAGGCCCCCCGAAAGCTCACCGAGCAGGATCTGCCCAAGCCGACGATGCCGCGCTTCGACAAGGTGGGTACGGCAGCACTGCCCCTTCCCGATGGCAACCACGGAGTCGCACAAATGCTGCCCTTTGCCATTTTGGAAGAGGACCCCTATCCCATCAAAGCTCTTATCGCCAATCGTTTCGATCCGCTGATGTCGATTCCCGACTCCAATCTCACAAGGCAGGCCCTGGATAAGCTCGATCTGATCGTTTCCATCGATATCAATTTCAGCGATATCGCCTGGTACGCGGATGTGGTCCTGCCGGAATCCATCTACCTGGAACGGACGACTCGTCCAGCAGGCCGATGGTCTGAAGCCGCAACTGTTTTTGCGCTTGCAGGCAGTGGCGCCGCGCTACGATACCCTGCCGGGCTCCGTACTTCTAAAGAAACTTGCTGAACGCTTGGGGGTCGGTGGGTATTTCCCCTTTGAAACGATGGAAGACCTGGTGCGGTGGCAGTTGGAGGGTACGGGGTTCACGCTCGAGGATTTTTCCGCCAAGGGGTTTGTGTCGTATGCCAGTCAACAGATTTTCTGGGACCGCAATGATGGGATCAAGCTGAAAACGCCGTCGGGAAAGATCGAGATCGCTTCTTCCCTGCTCGAGGGCGCCGGTTTCCCGTCGTTTCCTCCCTATGAACCGGTACCTCGACCCGAAGAAGGGCAGTTCCGCCTGACCGTTGGACGGTGCGCTGCGCACACCCATGTCTCGACGCAGAACAATCCGTATTTGAGCGAAATCGTGCCGGAGAATCTCCTGTGGATCAACTCGAAACAGGCGGCCAAACTCGGGATCAGCGACGGCATGTCCGTGGAGGTGAGCTCCTCGAAAGGAGCCGGCGTCATCCGGGCCTTCGTCACCGACCATATCCATCCGGAAACAGTTTTCATGCTCCACGGCTTCGGCCACGAAGCACAAAGGGCGACGCGCTGCTTCCACAAGGGGGTGTCGGACAGCGTGCTTTCGGCAAACGTTTCGGATAAGGTCGGGGGCAGTCCGGCGCTCCATGATACCTTCGTTAGGGTAAGGGTGTTGAGTGATGAGTAATGAGTGATGAGTGATGAGTGATGAGTGCTAAGTGATGAGTAATGAGTGCTAAGTGATGAGTAACGAGTGGTGAGTGGTGGGTAGTGAGTAATGAGTGATGAGTAACATGCCAGCGGTGAGAGGTCAGAAGGCGAGACACCGTTGATCTTTTCGGTTTTTGTTTTCATGCCTAATGGCGTTGTTGGCATGAAAATTCGGTGGTTTTGGGAGAATGGAAGATGAGCGTATACTACCTGTTCCAGGATGCTCGGAAGTGCATCGGGTGTCATTCGTGTGAAGTGGCCTGCAAGAGTAACAAAGGACTCCCGGTTGGCCCCAGGCTGTGCCAGATCATCACCGTCGGACCGAAATTGGTGGGTGATTTACCGCGAGCAGCCTATACCTTCATGCCCTGCTTCCACTGTGAGAACCCCTGGTGCGTGGCTGCCTGCCCCACCGGGGCCATGCAGAAGAGGGAAAAGGACGGCATCGTCTTTGTCGAAAAGAGCCTCTGCGTCGGGTGCAAGAGCTGCATGTCCGCCTGCCCCTGGGGGGCGCCGCAGTGGCACGCGGAGACCGGCAAAGTGGTCAAGTGTGATTATTGCAAAGACCGTGTGGACGGCGGACTGAAACCTGCGTGCGCAACCGTCTGCACCACTCACTGTCTGCATTTCGGCAAGCCGGAAGAAGTGCCGCCCGTAAAGCGAGAACGATATGCTGAAAGCGATGGCCACCTTTGAATAGGACCGCGTCTCAAAAGCTCCTCAGGTCGTCACCCCCGCATGTTTCTGGCGGGGGTCGAGGGAACAAACAGTACATGGATTCCTGCCAAGACCATGCGGGAATGACGATTCCGGACTTTTGGATTTTTCACCGCAATCATTAAGAAGGCATATGCTGAGGCTTTTTAGAAACCCTCTGAGAGGGTCCCAAGGGCTCATAATGGTGGAACTCGCAAGACTCCTGTGGATGACTCAGCCATAACCTGGATGACCATGAATTTTGAAGGCAATTGCCATGCTGGAGTTGTACCCTCGAATGATGAACATGAGCCCTGTTATATTGGAGGCTCTCCACGAGCACTCAGGACTCAGCACGCAATATCCAACACTCAGTCACTCATCACTCATCACTCGTCACTCATCACTCATCACTCATCACTCATTACTATTTTTCAGGTAAAAGCCAATGACGACTCCACCCTGTGAAGTTGCCGGCGCCGTCAAGGAGCTGGCGGAGATTATCGCCTCGGGAGAGCTCACCGTGCCTCGCTGCCGGCGCCTGGCCGAAGAGCTTCTCGAACTCCTTCAGGATGTGTCCTGGGGCCGGGGCGGACCCGACCACTACGAGGCGATGCAGGCCCTTGCCGGTGAGCTCATCGAGGATCGGTGCAAGCAGCGCTTGTGTGGAAACCGGGCAAAGGATGTTGCAGTTACTGCAGCAACACCGGGAGGTTTTCACCAGTCACATCGAGACGCGGATCTGTCCCTCCGGCGATTGTGTCAAACTGGCTCCGGCTCCTTGCCAGATGGCGTGTCCCGCGGGGATCGATGTGCCGAGTTATGTGACTTTGATCGGCATGGGAAGGGACGCTGAGGCCATTGAGCTGATTCGGCAGGACAACCCTTTCCCGTGGGTGTGCGGCCTGGTGTGCACCAATCCCTGTGAACTCATGTGCGTCCGGGGACGGCTGGACGAGTCGATCTCGATCAAATATCTCAAAGGTTTCGCGGCCGAGCGGGCCATGTCCGAGGGGACTTATCGCAACCCGGCAAAGGCTCCCGACAACGGCCGCAAGGTATGCGATCATCGGGGCCGGTCCGGCAGGGCTGACCGCAGCCTACTTTCTGGCACTGAAGGGGTATCGGGTGACCATCATCGAAGCGCTCCCCGTGGCAGGAGGGATGATGATGGTGGGGATTCCCCGGTATCGCCTGCCGCGGGAAGTCATCGACCGGGAAGTGGAGATGATCACCGATCTGGGCGTGGAGATCCGGCTCAATACCCGCCTGGGTGCTGATGTCACCATCGCGCAGCTGAGGGAGGAAGGATTCGAGGCCTTCCTGGCAACGATCGGGGCTCACGGCAGCTACAAGCTGATGATTCCGGGCGAGGACGATTTCCCTCAGGTGATCAATGCGGTTGGCCTGCTGCGCCGGGTGGCTCTTGGCGACCGGCGGTCTCCCGGAAAGCGAGTGGCCATTGTCGGCGGCGGGAATGTGGCCATCGATGCGGCTCGCACCTGCATTCGGCTCGGGTGTGAGGAGGTTACGCTGGTCTACCGCAGGTCCCGTTCGGAAATGCCGGCGCATGTGGAAGAAATCCACCAGGCGGAAGAAGAGGGTGTGAAGTTGTGTTTCCTTACGGTGCCCAAAGCGGTCCAGGGCGTCGACGGCAAAGTAACCGGTCTGCTCTGCCTCCGGGCCGAACTGGGACCGCCTGATGAGCGGGGCCGAAGACGGCCGGTGCCGGTGGAAGGCAGTGATCATGTCATCGGAGTGGACGCCGTGATTCCGGCGATTGGCCAGACGGTTGAGACCGACAGCCTGGCGCCCTTCGAAGACCTGAAATGGTCCAAACGGCAGACGATCGTGGCCAGCGGGATTACCATGCTGACTTCGATTCCCGGCGTGTTTGCCGCCGGTGACGCGGTTTCGGGACCCGCGACCGTCGTCGAAGCGATCGGGGCAGGGAAGCGAGCCGCTGCGGCCATCGACCGCACCCTGCAGGGTATTCCGCAGCCGGAAATGCCGCCGGTCCCGGTGCGGCGAGGCCGGCTGGAATGTTTCGAGGTTCCCGCCTCTACCAAAATGATCCTCAAACGGCCTGAGATGCCTCTGCTCAACACGGACCGGAGGCGTATCACCTTTCAGCAGGTGGAACTCGGTTACTCAGAAAATGCGGTGCGGGAAGAAGCCCGAAGGTGCCTCAGATGCGACATCTGCGGCCGCTGCGGCCATTGCGTGGAAGTTTGCCGGGACCAGATGGGGGTGAATGCCCTGCAACTGGGTTACCTGAATTTCGACCATCCCGGCGCCAGCGACCTCCGGTTCACCGCGGAAAAATGTATCGCCTGTGGCGCCTGTGCGGCCAACTGCCCGAATGAGGCCATGACGATGGGTGACGAGGAGGGTGAGAGAGTCCTTTCCTTGTGTGGCACCACCTTGAACCGACTCGATCTTCAGCGCTGTGAGCAATGTGGTGCGGCGATCGGAACCACCAGGTATCTCGATTTTATCTCTCAGCGCCTGAACCAGGCCGACCTGTTTCCGGTGGACCAGACCCTGTGTGCCAGCGTGCGCCAGGCAGAGTATGGCAGCCCGCCGCGCGGAAAACCTGCCGCCTGGTTAGCGGAGACATGGGGATGCGGGGCATAGGGAGACGCAGGCGGGACGTAAGGGACGTAAGGGGACGAAAGGGACGCAGGGACGTAAGTGACGTAAGGGACGCAGAGAAGAGGGACGAGCGATAAGGAAGCGCTGAAGTGCAGATCCTGTAAGGAAGATGGGAACTTTAGGGCAGACTCCTAAGTCGCCTTCCACTGATCTTTCCATATCTCTGCCGGTCGAGCACCACTGATCACTGACCACTGACTGCTGACCACTAACCACTGATCACTGCCCGGAGGGATGGAAATGGCATTTCGCAGAGGGCAAAAGATAGAGATTTACCGGCAATCGGATGATGAAAGCTGGCAGGAGTATATGAACAAATACATCGGCATGCACGGGATCATCACCGATCCGGATGTCTCCAAGAACGACCCGGAAGCGCTCATCGAGGTCAGCCTGGATGAGAAGGGCACTCACCGCTTCCCACAGGATTGCCTGCGTCCTCTCGATGATTGACAATGGCTCAATATCGTCAAGGAAACAGGGCCTGTGCGACAGCAGCAGTCAAGCCATACTCAACCATCAACCATCAACTATCAACGATCTTTGTGAAACAGGGCCTGCGCCAGGACGGCGGTCAAACGCTCCTTCCTGGAATCGAAAAATCTTCGGTTGTGTCTTCCTTGCTTCCCTGGCTTCTTCCATAAAATAGTGAAGCAGAGCCAGTTCTTCTTTGTTGAGCAAGCCGCTCTTTTCTTTATGCTCGAGCCTGGCCAGGACGGCGAGAAGTGCGAAAAGATAAAGGCTCAGGGTCGTGATGCGACGCAGGAGGAATTGTTTCTCCGGCGCTTTCCTCCGATAAATAATCAATCCCAGCAGCAGCATCCTCCTGATCGTGTTGGCGTTCGCTTCGGGCAAGTCTTGATGCCCGTTGCAGCGTCCGGTCTTTGAATTCCAGCGGCCACTCAACCCTGCGGAACCAATTGGCTAAAAAAAAGCGGAGGCGGGAAGATTTCTTTTCGGCCAACTCCTTAACCTGCTTGTCTAAACTCCGCAGTGCCGAAAGGGCGGGGTAGATCGAGTGGATTTCGGTGGTACCCTCGAATACGGTGGCGACGCGAAAGTCCCGCAGGCGTTTTTCGTAAGGATTGGTGGCGATATACCCCGAGCCCCCGGCAACCTGGAAGGCGTCGTAGAGGGTCTCCCAGGCGCGGGTGGTCCCAAAAAGCTTGCAGTGGGACGTTTCGATGGCGAGGTTGCCTTTCGGGTTGCTGCTGCAGAAGGGTGGCGGTGAAATCATTAACGGCCGCACAAACGAACGCGTTGCATTGAGTCTTTCGCCAGCTTTTCCTGAATCAACGGAAAGTCCTTGATGGGCAGTCCAAACTGGACCCGTGAGGACGACCGTTTGCGCATATCCTCCAGGGATTGGCGCATCATGGCCAGCGATGCCGCGCCGAGAGCAAGCCTGCCGTAATTGAGGACGGTCATGGCGATCTTGAAGCCGTCGCCCGGCACCCCCAGGAGATTCTCAACGGGGACCCTCACCTCCCGGAACTGAATCGCGGCAGTAGAGCTCGCTTTGAGGCCCATCTTCGGCATGTCTTTCCCGATCTTTACGCCGGCCCATCCCGTTTCGACAATGAAGGCGCCCAGGAAGCCCGGTCGAGCCGGGTCCATCCGGGCAAAGACGGTGAGCGCCCCCGCGTAATTGGCGTTGGTGATGTAGGTTTTCTGTCCGTTCAGGAGGTAATGGCTGCCGTCTTGTGACAGTTCCGCTTTGGTTTCGATGTGCTGAGCGTCGGAACCGATTCTGGGTTCGGTCAGGGCGTAGGAAAAGATCAGCTCTCCGGATGCGGCGCGGGAAGATACTTCTGTTTCTGCGCGTCATCGCCAAAGAGCTCGATGCCTTTTACCCCGATGAACAGATGCGCGAGAGCAGCGAGGGCCGCAGCCATGTCCAACCCCACCATCCCTTCGACGACCCTCATGGTTTCCAGGGTGTTGAAGCCCAGCCCCCCGTAGGCAGCGGGAATCGAGAGTCCAAACAAGCCGATCCCCGCCATTTCCTGGAGCATTTCCTGCGGGAGCCGCCCCAGCGCTTCGAGGGTCTCCGGCGGGAACTTCCGGAGGAGTTGCCGGTAAGCTTCCACGACACGGTCGACCTTCTGCGGGTCGCGGAATGGGTGCGAAGGAATCAAGCAGGTCCTTGGCTAAGGTTCCCTCATAGATTCTCTGCATCAAAGATGGTGCCGGCATTTGACGTCCCTTTTGAATGATGGTGGATGAAGATTACTTAGTATAGCTCCGCATGAATGAGTGTCCGAATTCGGGTTCGTCATTCCCGCGTGCTTCTGGCGGGAATCCAGGCTACTGCAATTCTCTGGATTCCCGCTAAGAACATGCGGGAATGACGTCCTGAGATTACGGGCCGCTCATTCTGCTGTGCTGTACTTAGCGGTCTGCGAACCTCCAACCGACTTCCCAAGGCCCGACTGAGCCTTTACCCGCAGCAACCCGGGGCTTTTGTGAAAGTACATGTAGGGGGAATCGGCGCCGAGGTCGATAAAGTACCTCTCGAGGTCGTCAAAAAGGACTGGCTGAGTGGGGTAGGTGTAGGCCTTTTCCTGAATTTGGAGTTCTTCCCAGGCAGCCTGAGCAGGGCGGTTCACGCTGAAAACAGTCTCCTTCGCCTGTTCGCAAAAGAACATGGCACAGGAGATGGGACTGACCCTCCAGAGGCACCCTCGCTCACCGAGATACACGCACCTTTCCGTCTTGTTCGGCTGTTCGAGCCGGCGCAGAAGCGCGTTATGCTCCTCCGGAGTTGCCAGCAAATAAGTGATAATCTGATCCGCAAAGAACGTGAAGATGCTTTCAAAGCCGCAGCAGGCACTCAACCCGCTATCAAAACAGGTCGCCCGGCAAAAACTGCCGAAATATTGCTCCTGATAGGAATGAAGAATCTCACGGAAATGAAGATAGGACTCCAGGCTTTCCCTCAGCTTTTCCAGTTCCGCCTCGGATAGGCCGACACAGGCTTTCTCGATGGCTTTGAAGCTATGCCACTGGTCCCGATGGTATTCACTGACATGGTCCAAATTCATATCGAAATCCCGGATTGACGGTTAGCCTCAGGGTAGGCCCGGAAACGGCAAATCATAGACAAACAGATAAAAATGGTACGGATCAACCACAGCGTAGAGTCGATCTCCGATGGTTTGAATGATCTCCTGGTCTCCTGTTACCAGCAGCACCTGTCGCTCTTTGCCCTTTGCGAGCGCCTGAATGATATACGCATCGGCAGTATGGCCGAGGTTCTTATCGGTGTAAATGATTTCCGTGTTGCCTCGCCGGTCCCGGGAATCCTCGTGACCGTCGAAGACCAGATATACTTTGCGAAAATAACGATCCTTCCTAACCACGGCGTCAATGAACGACTCTCTGAGAGCGGTCAGCGAGAGGACCGACGAAGAGCGACCCTTGCCCTGTAATTTAAAAAGAATATTGTACCCGTCGAGGTATAGGTCATATTTCTTGCTTTCGCCGCTTTCCAGAAAATCATCGAGGTTCTGAAAATGACGGCCTTGAGATTTATCTTGCTGTAAAGCTAGATGTTCAGCATAGAGACTTTCCATGATTTGACGTTTTTTGTGCTCGATGTCTTCCATAATGGATTGTGGATCTTCGATAAATCCGAGGTCAACCAAACGGGTGACCAACCTTTGGAATTCGGTGATCCTCGGCAGATTCTCCGGAACAACATCCAGCAGCCGAATTTGCCGGCGCATATCGACCGGTGAAAGCAACGCCGGTTCCTGAGTTCAGGACTTTCTGGATGCCCGGGAGCCCGAGCAGTTTCTTCCTGGCCTCGAGCAGCGCTTCTTTCGCTTTTGTCACTTCGCTGTGAACCACCAGCGAATCCGCATAGATGCGCTCGATTTCCCTGAGGTACAGTTCGACATGCAGCAATTTTTGACGGACCGCAGCAACCAGGCCGTATTCTTCGTCGGCTTGCCGTTGTCGTTCGAACGCCCGTTGGGTTCGCGCCAGGAGCGAATCGAGGAGCCCGTTGGCATCATCGAGAGGCGCTCCGGGGATGGCCTGATAGCGCTGAAACCACTCGGCGCGGGCCTGTGCCATCGCTTCTTGCAGGCGTTTGCCACAGGCGTTTTCGGATTCGGCTATCTGCTTTCGAAGCTCTTCATGTTCCTTGCGATATCGGGTGACGTCCCGCTGCAGTTGGGACTTTTCCTCTTCCGCCCGGTCAAGCTTCTGTTGCACCTTCGAGCAGCGTTCCTCGAGGCGGTGCAGTTCGTTGCGGAGCACCCGGCTGGGCTCGTCTCGAACCGCGTCCGGCGGTTCTTGGGCGACCGAGGTTTCGTTTTCGAACCAGTTCGCCGCCTCGGGAAACTCCTTCACAAAACCACTCCAAACCAGCCAAAGGGGCGCAAGGGGTTCGAGATCTTCCATCTGGGTCCGGCGTTTCCAGAAGTCTTCCCCGAGCAACTCCTGAAAATCCTTCTCGCCGAGACAACCAAGGAGATGGAGCCCCGCAAAAAAGCGTTCGGGACCGATGAAGTTCTTCAGACCCTGCCAATTCTGGAGTATAAAGCTTTGGTCGAGCATTTCCAGAAAGGCCATGGTGGCCAGTTGCTCCTGTCCCCATAGCAGCAGGATCTCCTCGAGAATGGCCTGGTCAGACCGGATGAAACGCTCCAGGCGCTTGACGATGTGAGGCTGCCGCAGGAGGCGGCCCAGCTTGTTGGCAGGAGCGTTAAAGCCTTCCAAAATGGCCGCCCTGAACGCAGAATCGCTTTTGAGGAGCTGGAGCCAGGTGTCTACGGGAATGTCCCTGATGAGGCAGGCAAAGAAGCTCGATGGCAGGCTGTTATACGGCTCATTACGGGGTGAACCGTCCGGCATGGTTTGCTCTCTTAAAAACTCAAAGGAAAAGAGGTCCCATGAGCGACATTTCGGTTGTTTTGGTTACCGCCGGCAATGGTGATGAAGCTCTAACCATCGCCCGCACCATCGTTGAGGAGAAACTGGCTGCCTGTGTTCAGATCATCCCTCGCATTCGTTCCATCTATCGCTGGAAAGGGGAGATATGCGATGAGGAAGAACATCTGCTCATTATGAAAACCCGCAGCGAGCTCTTTCCTCTCCTCCAAGACCGTATTCGCGAGCTCCACAGCTACGAAGTGCCGGAAATAGTAACCTTTCCTTTGTCCGCCGGGCTCCCTGAGTATTTAAATTGGGTGCTTGATAATACTCAGGATACCACCACACAATAACTCAGCACTCATCACTCATTACCCAGCACCCAGCACTCAGCACTCATCACTCATCACCCATCACTATGCTTTCAACCTGACCCGCACCGACGCCGCGTGGGCTTCCAGGCCTTCGAGCTCCGCCAGGCGGAGGATGGCCGCCGCATCTTTTTCAAAGGCTGCGCGGGAGTAGGCAATGACGCTGGTGCGTTTGAGGAAATTTTCCACACCAAGGGCGGAGGCGAAGCGCGCCGTGCCTGCGGTAGGCAAAACGTGATTGGGCCCGGCGAAATAGTCACCCACGGCTTCCGGCGTATAGTCCCCAAGGAATATGGCTCCGGCGTGGGTGATCTTGCCCAGACAGGGCCAGGGGTCAAGGATCTGGAGTTCGAGGTGTTCCGGAGCAATCCGGTTGGCGAGTTCCATGGCGGTCTCGAGGTCCGCGACCAGGAAAATGGCCCCGTAGTTGTCAAGGGATTGCCTGGCGATCTGGCTACGGGGCAGTTGCTGCACCTGCCGACCGAGACTCTGCCGCGTTTTATTGGCTACGGAGCTTTCCGTCGTCACCAAGATGGCTGATGCCATGGCGTCGTGCTCCGCCTGACTGAGGAGGTCTGCCGCGAGGTAATCCGGGTTGGCGCCCTGGTCGGCGATAACCAGAATTTCACTGGGACCGGCCAGCAGATCGATGCCGACCTCTCCTGCGACCAGCTTCTTGGCGAGAGCGACGTAAATATTGCCGGGACCGACAATGACGTCGGTTCGAGCGATGGACGGCGTCCCGTAAGCCAGTGCGGCAATGGCCCAGGCGCTGCCGATCTTATGAATCCTGGTTACGCCGACTTCGGCGGCGGCCACGAGCAGGTAGGGATTGACGGAACCGTTGCGTCGTGGCGGGGTGACGAGGGCGATGTCTTCGACCCCGGCGAGGCGTGCCGGAATGCCATTCATGAGTACGGAAGAGATGAGGGGCGTTTCTCCTCCCTTGCCTCCCGGAATATAAAGGCCCGCCGATGCAACCGCCTTCACCATCTGGCCCAGAAAGGTCCCGTCCGGGCTGGTGATGAAGTAGGAAGCCCGCAGTTGATGGCGGTGAAAAGTCCTCGATGTTGGAAATGGCCGCCCGCAGGATGGACCGAAAGTCGGCATCAACCTGCTCGTAGGCGAGGCGATTTCATCCTGACTGACGGTGAGCTGTCCGGCGCCAAAATCGGGAGCGTCAAATTGCCTGGTATATTCCACCAAGGCAGCATCTCCGTCACGCCTGACCGTTTCCAGAATCTCCGAAACCTTCGCTTCCAGAGACGGGTCGGCTCCCATTTTCCGACTCGCAATGTGGGAGAGTCTGATTTCTGCCTGTGCGGAAGGATATTTGATTATTTCGAGCATACTATTTTGCCTCCATCGCCACCACGAAAGCATCGGCGAACCCGTTGCTGCGCAAGCGCTTCATTTCCTCCTGAGCAAGCAGGATGTCCTGATACGATCCGACCTGAACTCGATAACGATAGCCGTCGCGATCCAGGAAAGGAAGGATCTGAGTTGTCGTATAGCCGCTCTGCATCCTTTCTTTCAGGCGATTGGCGTTATTCTGATCGCGAAAGGAGCCGATCTGGACGGCAAAGAGCCCATACCGGAAGGAGGGCACGGGATCGACTTTCCAGTAGGTGCTGCCGGCGATCTGCTGTTCGGAGGCCACCTGTACCGCTTCTACCCGCACCGGGGCCAGCCCTGGGCCATAGGATCCGAGTTCCTGGGCGGCCCGGCAGGAAAGATCGATGACGCGCCCGGAGACGAAGGGTCCGCGATCGTTGATACGAAGAATCACCGAGCGGCCATTGCGCTGATTGGTTACTTTGACGTAAGTCCCCAGCGGGAGCGTCTTGTGGGCGGCCGTCATCGCATACATATCATAGGGCTCGCCGCAGGAGGTCGGTTTACCGTGAAATTCAGGACCGTACCAGCTGGCAAGGCCATCTTCCACGTAGCCGTCAGCCGAAGGGAGAGGATAGTACCACACCCCTTTAATCTGGTAAGGCTTTTGCGAGCGAAGACCGGATGGCGGGTATGCCGATGGCGGGGGAGTCTTCTTGGCGCAACTGATCAGAAGAAGGACGAGAACGAGGCCGATTCCGATATTTCTTTGAAGAAACACACTCACCGGTTTACCCCGATCTGAATTCATTATTGTGTGGACGTCTCCTCGACACCCATCACTCTGCTTCTGGCTCTTAGCTCTTGGTCTTTAGCAATCAGCACTCAATACCGCGCCGCATAAATATGAGTGTCCGCTCTCCACCCGTCATGCTCGCACAGCCGGGCATCCAGGCTCATCTTCTGGATTCCCGCTAAAAGCAACGGCGGGAATGACATCCTGGGATGTATGGACACTTCATTCTTTGGTGTTGGACCCATACTCAGTCACCCAGCACCCAGCACCTATCACCCAGCACTCAGCACTATTTCCTTTCACTCAGCACTCAGCACCCAGCACTATCTCCTTTCACTCATCACCCAGCACCCAGCACCCAGCACTAATTCCTTTCACTCATCACTCAGCACTCAGCACCCATCACCCATCACTACCCCTCACCCATTGCCATTCTTTTCCATCTTGGCCAAATCTTCGAAGCGAATATCAATGCCGAGAATTCCCACGATTTCTTCATACTCGTTGGTAATGGGGGCGGAAACGGTAATGCAGAGCGCTCCGGTGTAGCGGGAGGTATAGAAGTCCGTGACATGCACCTTCCCGTTTTTCATGGGTTCGATGAACCAGGGGCGGTCGGAGAGATCTTCCCCGACGCGGGCGCTTTCATACTTGGCCTTATCGGTGATGTGCGTGATATTGCGGGTAATTTTTAGCCCTTCTCGATCCGTAATGTAAATGTACTGGATGAAGGGATTGAAATCCAGCAGGGCTTGCAGGACGGTCTCCTGCCGAGTTGGGTCCATACTCTTTATGACTTCGCTCTCGACCACCTCTTCGACCAGATGGGCGGCCAGGGCGTAGGCTTTTCGCTTGAGCAGGTCGAATTCGCTCACAAAGTACTCGGGCAGATAGCGCCTTGCCCACCGTTCCAATTCCTCGGTGGAGATGGCGGTGTTGCGGCCCTGCTCGTATTCCTGCATCACTCTCCGGTAGATCTTGGCAATGCCCGGGTGGCGCTTGTCCAGTCGCCGGTCTCCCTCGAGGCCCGAGCCGCACATTGACCCAGTAGGCAATGCTGGCAACCCCGGACTTGTCGGCGATGATAATGCTGATGGGTCTCTTCAGCAGCTTTTCGGTGTTGAAGATGTTGTAGATTTCCTCGTCCTTCACCAGACCGTCAGCATGGATTCCCGCGCGGGTCGCATTGAACTCTTCGCCGACGAAAGGATAGTTGGGAGGAATACGATAGGACAGTTCGGTTTTGAAATATTCGGCAGCATCGGTAATCGCGGTGGTGTCAATGCCGTGCGTGTCCCCTTTGATGCCGATATACTCGATGATGAGTCCTTCGATGGGAGCATTCCCTGTCCGTTCACCGAAGCCCAGCAGCGTGCCGTTCGCGCCGCTGCACCCATAGAGCCAGGCCGTGGCGGCATTGATGATCACTTTGTGAAAATCATTGTGACCGTGCCATTCAAGCAGATGTCCGGGAACCCCGGCGTCATCAATGAAGGCTCGAACCAGTTTCGGAACACTCCTCGGGAGGGCCGCCCCGGGATAGGTAACGCCGAATCCCAGAGTGTCGCAAAGGCGGACCTTTATGTCGACCCCGCTTTCTTCTCTCAGCCGCATCAGTTCCAGAGCGAAGGGAACGCAAAAACCAAAGATATCGGCCCGGGTGATATCTTCAAAATGGCACCGGGGGACGATCCCTCTTTCCAAGGCTGCCCGGACAATCCCCAAATATTTCTTCAGAACGGCTTTGCGGTCGCTCTTGAGTTTCAGGAAGATATGATAATCGGAAACCGACGTAAGGATGCCCGTTTCTTTCAAGCCCATCTCCGCCACCAACTGGAGGTCCTGCTCCACGGCCCGAATCCAGCCGTTGATCTCAGGATAGCGGTAACCCTTGGCAAGACACAACTCGATCGCCTTACGGTCTTTCTCGGTGTAGAGGAAGAATTCCGCTTGGCGGATTACCCCATTTGGACCGGAAAGCCGGTGGAGAAAATCGAAGATGGTCCCGATCTGTTTCACCGTATAGGGAGGCCGAGCCTGCTGGCCATCGCGGAAAGTGGTGTCGGTGATAAAGATGTCTTCCGCCGGGTCAATGGGCAGCAGTTTGTGGTCGAAGTCGATCCGCGGCACTTCATCGTACGGGAAGATTTCTCTCATCAGATTGGGGCTCGGGATGTCGAGCAAACTGTGCTGCCAGTATTTGGAATGCTCGTGATCCAGAACCCGTTTCTTATCGTTCCAGCGGGCCATGAAATTAACCTCCCGTAGGCTGTTGCATGTCTTATGACTACTACTCAGTCACCATCAACTATCCACCATCAACCACCCACCATCAACCATCAACTATCAACCATCAACTCTTTCGCTCGGTTTCTACCCGTACACAAAGTTCGAGAAGCTGGTTCATCTCCGGCTCCGATGGCGCCCCACTCATGAGGCACGTAGCCTTTTGGGTTTTCGGGAAAGCAATGACGTCGCGAATCGAACTGCAGCCGCAAAGGAGCATGATCAGGCGGTCAAATCCGAAAGCAATCCCTCCGTGCGGTGGCGCACCGTGCTGGAGCGCCTCCAGAAGGAACCCAAACTTCTGCTGCGCCTCTTCCCGGGTAATCCCAAGGACGGTGAATACCTGCTCCTGGATATCCTGGCGATGAATGCGGATGCTTCCACCACCAATTTCCGTACCGTTCAGGACAAGATCGTACGCCCGGCTCCGGACCTTTTCCGGCTCCTGGCTCAACCGCTCGAGGTCCGCTTCGAGAGGGGCCGTAAAAGGATGGTGGACGGACGTATACCGCTTCTCATCATGGTCCCATTCCACCAGGGGAAAGTGCGTCACCCAGACAAAATTGTAGCTTTCGGGCGCGATCAAGTCCAACTGCTGGCTGAGGCGGACCCGGAGATTTCCCAGGGCGGCGTGGACGATTTTACTCTGGTCGGCCACAAAGAAGACGATATCGCCGGCACCGAGGTTGAGCCGCTCAACCAGCCGGGAACGGGCATCATCGTTGAGGAACTTGGCGATGGGCGACTGCCAGCCGTCGGCCTGGATCTTAATCCAGGCCATCCCCTGCGCTCCGAAGATTTTAACAAATTCAATCAGATCGTCCAGGTCCTTTCGGGAAAGACGGCTGCCGTCCGGCAGGCGCACGGCCTTGACCATGCCGCCGCGCTCGATGGCCTGCTGAAACACCCGAACTTCGGAACTCCGCGCGATATCGGTGACATCGATCAAATCCAAACCGAAACGCGTATCCGGGCGATCGGTCCCGAATTGTTCCATGGCCTCAGTATAGGTCATTCGCGGAAACGGCAACGCCAGTTCCACCCCGAGCAGGTCGCGAAAAAGACATGCCATCCAGCGTTCCATCAGCTCATAGATTTGTTCTTCCCGGACGAAAGACATCTCCAGGTCGATCTGGGTGAATTCAGGCTGACGATCAGCGCGCAGGTCTTCATCCCGGAAGCACTTGACAATCTGGAAATATTTCTCGACTCCCGCAACCATCAGCAATTGCTTGAAAAGCTGAGGCGATTGGGGCAGGGCGTAGAATTTTCCAGCGTTGACGCGACTCGGCACCAGGTAGTCGCGAGCGCCTTCGGGAGTGCTCTTGGTAAGCACCGGGGTTTCGATCTCAAGAAACCCGCTGTCACTGAGATACTGACGGGTAAGCTGGGCCGCGCGGTGCCGGAGGAGGAGGTTTTTAAACATGCTTTGCCGGCGAAGGTCCAGGTACCGGTAGCGCAGCCGTATGTTTTCACTCGCCTCGAGATCGTCTTCGATTTGGAAGGGTGGCGTTTTGGAAGAATTCAATATCTTGAGCTCGCTGACAATGATCTCAATTCCTCCGGTAACCAGCTTCGGGTTGGCCATTCCTTCCGGGCGCGAGCGCACTTTGCCCCGCACGGCGATGACGAATTCACTGCGCAGAAAGTGGGCACGCTCGTGGGCGGCGGCGTCATACTGGGGGTCAAAGACCACCTGGGTGATCCCTTCGCGGTCGCGCAGGTCGACGAAGATCAATCCCCCGTGATCGCGTCGGCGCTGCACCCAGCCCATGAGGGTCACCGTTTCATCGATATTTTCCAGGCTCAGGCAATTGCAGTCGTGGCTCTTGTTCCAGTCTCCCAATGAGTCAAGCGATGTTGGAGTGGTGGTGTAGGTTTCATCCGGTTGTTCCATTTGGTTCACTGCACTCTCCTCTTACCAAAAAAATAGTGCTGAGTCCTGGATGCTGAGTGCTGAGTTACAGCATGCAATCCTGGCTCATTTTCATCGTTCAAGGGCGCCGCCCCGGAATGACGATTACCTGGAAAATCACCCCGTCCCGCCGCACTCTTGCCGTAGGCTGGGCCGTGCCCGCCAGCGGGGCGAAGGGGTGGTGCATTGGCTCTGCCCCCTAACTGCCATGCGGGCTTTGCCCACCAGCTGGGCGGAGGGGCATAAGCACAAACTTAGTCGCGGCGTCATTCCGGCGAAAGCCCATTGGCGTCAATTTAACGCGATGGAAGGCGCATGGTCGTTCACGATCAGGATGGTGCATCCTTTTTTACCCCGAAGGGGTTGTATAGTTAAGCCCAGGGTCAGCTAAGCGCCACCCTGGGTATGGGGGTGCACAACAAAGATCCATACCCTGAAAGGGTTACATAAAAAGGATTTCTCATAACAGATCCGGGTGCTCGCCATGGTCCTGTTTGATGTAACCCCTTCAGGGTAAGATGGTTTATGGCATCTCCTGACCCAGGGTGGCGCTATCGCTGACCCTGGGCTGACTTATGAAACCCCTTCGGGGTAAAATTTAGGAAATGCTTAAGTTGACGCGCATGGGCGTACGCCGGAATGACGCCCAGGGACTTTTGCAAGAGGCTCTATTGCTTATATATTTCTTGCAGTCTTAGGGCAATCGCTTCCAAAGGCAGGACCGTTTGCGTCTTATTCATCATATCGCGGACCTGCACCTCGCCTCTGCCAATTTCATCATCCCCCATGATCAGGACGTGCCTGACCCCCAGTTTGTCCGCCCGCCGCATCTGGCTCTTGAGACTTCCTGCTTCGTAGTCGATCTCGGTCTCCAAACCCAGGCTGCGGAGCTCTTGGGCGAGGAGGAAACACGCATTGCGAGCGGCCGATCCCAAGGATGCCACAAAGATCTTGGGACACCGCCGCGCTTCGGACTGTTCTTGCTGCAGCAATAAAATCAGCCGCTCCATGCCGATGGCGAAGCCGATCCCGGGAAGGTCCGGTCCGCCCAGGTCGCGCACCAGGCCGTTGTATCGCCCGCCGCCGCCGACCGCATTCTGAGCGCCCAAACGGTCGGTAATGACCTCGAAGGTGGTCCGCATGTAATAATCCAGGCCGCGCACCATACGCGGATTAACGACATAGGCGGTCTTGAGCTGTTCAAGATAGGACTTTACGCTCTCGAAATGGTCGGCGCACGCTCCGCAAATCGAGTGAAGCAGGACCGGCGCATCGGCAAGAATTGCCTGGCAGCGCTCGACCTTGCAGTCAAAAGTGCGTAAAGGATTGGTATGACGGCGCCGCTGACAGTCCGGGCAGAGCTCCGCCTCGTTTTTCTCGAGAAATTCCTTAAGAACCTCGCGATATTCCTGGCGGCATTCCTGGCAGCCCAGGGAGTTGATATGGAGGACAACACCCGTTAACCCGAGCCGCTCGAGAAAAAGCCGGAGCATATACATGACCTCGGCATCCAGCATCGGATCATCAATGCCGAAGGCTTCCGCATCGATCTGGTAGAACTGCCGGTATCTCCCTTTCTGGGGGCGTTCGTGGCGGAACATGGGGCCCATGGCGTAGAACTTCCTCGCCAGCGGATCGGCCTGCAGGTTGTGCTGGATGAAGGCACGCACGACGGATGCCGTGGCCTCGGGCCGCAGCGCCAGCATCTCGCCCTTGCGGTCCGGGAAAGCGTACATTTCCTTCTCCACAATATCGGTGCTTTCCCCGATGCTGCGGGCGAAGAGATCGAGTTTCTCGATGACCGGGGTGCGAATTTCCCGGTAACCGAAGGTGGTCAAAACCTCCCGCGCCGTTTCCTCGACCCTTTGCCACCACCCGATCTGATCGGGCAGGATGTCGTTCATGCCTCTGATGGCCTGGATGGGTTGCATAAGCAGTCCTTGCGTAAAATCGGAAAATTAATAATAAACGTAGTCTTTTAAAGAAACGGTCCGGTAAAAGTCAAGGAGAAGAATGGGGGTAATCGGAAGTGGAAGTTGGAAGTCGCACGGAATAATGGCGAAGGGGCAGCAAGTGCGAGTTCACGGGGTAAGAGGAAAAAATAGAGAGGACGATGACCCTCCTGCAAAAGTCATTTGAAGGTAGTGAAAGTGCCTAACCGGTGCTGCCTTTGCGGCTTCGCGACTTCGCGTGAGGGAAAATAGATCTCCAATTATCCATAGCGCCATTGGTCGGCAACACTGGCAAGCGGCAGCGTGCTCGCCGCCTTGGCCAGCGGATAGGCCCGGTCGCCGGGGTAAAGGACCCAGAGATGGGTCAGCTCCAGATCTTTCAGGGCGTTGGCCATGGAGGGGGTGAAGCGGGGGGCATCGGCGTACTTGATCTCGATTGCCCAGTTCTTGCCGTGTTCCTGCCAGAAAAAGTCCACTTCGGCGCCGCTGTGAGTTGCCCAGAAGGCCAGTTCCTCGTGGCGTTTGCCAATCGCGCGGGCGGCAATCTCGAGGGCAAATCCCTCCCAGGAGGAGCCCAGCTTGTTGTGACCGGCCAGATCACGCACCGAGCGGATTGCCAGCAGCACATGCAGCAGGCCCGAGTCCCGCAGATAGAGCTTGGGCCGTTTGACCAGGCGTTTGCTGATGTTCACATGCCATGGCTGGAGCAGACGGATCATGAAGGTGCCTTCGAGAATGTCCAGGTAACGCCGGACGGTCATGTCGGAGACGCCGAAGGCTCGAGCCAGTTCGGCATGGTTGAGGAGTTGACCGTGGTAATGGCAGAGCATGGTCCAGAAACGGCGCAGGGTGGGGGCGGGGATGGAAATGCCCAACTGGGGAAGGTCGCGCTCGAGAAAGGTGGCCACATACTGCTCGCGCCAGAGGTGGCTTGCCTCGTCGGTCGCCGCCGTGTAGGCCGGTGGCAGTCCGCCGCGCAGCCACAGCTGTCGCCACTGCTCCACGCCCACATCGGTCAGCCGCAAGCCGCCGAGCTCATGATAAGCCACACGCCCCGCGAGCGATTCCGAGGACTGTCGGATCAGGTCCCGCGAGGCACTGCCCAGAATCAGATAGTGCTGGTCAGGACGGGTATCCACCAGATAGCGAAGGAGGGGGAAAAGATCTGGTGCGCGCTGGATTTCGTCAATCACGATCAACCCGGAGAGTGGTTCCAGAGCCAGTTGAGGTTCCGCCAGCATGGCGACGTCGCGCGGATTTTCCAGGTCAAAAAAATGGTCCGCCGGAAACTCGTGGGCCAGAGTGGTCTTGCCCGACTGCCGCGGCCCAAGGATGGCCGTGACCGGGAAGGCTCCCATGATCGTTGCAAGGGCGGCTTTGTCTTTGGGTCTGTCAATTTTGTTCATCACAATAAGGAGATAACCGAATCGTATTGAAAAGTCAAAGATGGGCGATGATATTTCACTGATATGTCTTCGCGGGGAGAGGTCTGATTTTTGACCGTTATCTATTACGCATTCAATCGCTGTGGTTCCTCTCCACTTCGGTTGGCGTGATGTTTTTATGGAAAAATAATTGAGAAGGAGACCATTGATGCCAATACCGTCCCTCGATGGATTGCGAGAAGGAGAAGTTAAGAGTAAAATGTCCAAATGGATGAAGGGCAAATAGGCGAGCGCCATCCTTTAGATCAGAAGGAGAATAAGGTAATGTCGGAACCGGCAAGAAAGCGAGCCTCTTACGATGATCTTTACAGCATTCCCGAGACGATGATCGGGGAGATCATTGATGGCGAATTGATTGTCACTCCGCGACCATCACTGGAACACGCCCATGCTGCATCCCTGCTGGGGGGCGAGTTGGTGCTCCCTTACAGTTTCGGCAGGGGAGGGGGTCCGGGAGGATGGATCATTCTTGATGAACCGGAGATTGCGCTTGGTGAGCATATCTTCGTTCCGGACCTGGCGGGATGGAGAAAAGAACGGCTGGCGGCCCTATCCAGAAAAGAATGGATGAGCATTCCTCCGGACTGGGTGTGCGAAGTCCTTTCACCGAGCACCGCACGGGTGGACAAGGTGCGCAAGATGCCAATCTATGCGCAATATGCAATACCGTATATCTGGCTTCTGGACCCGCTTTCAAAAACTCTGGATGTCTTTAAGCTGGAATCCGGCAAGTGGGCTTTGCTCACCAGTTTTGTCGATGATGACAAAGTACGTGCCGAGCCCTTTAGCGAGATTGAAATCGAGCTGGGCAATTTCTGGCTCGAGGAGGATCAGCTACTGGCAGTGCCGAGTAAAGTCCCGCGCAGACAATTGTCCACTATCCTGGAGAAGGTGGACATCCGGGGTGTCTTTCTGGATTCCCGCTAAAGCTTGTCCCCGCAGGCTTCAGGCGGGGAGCATGCGGGTATGACGTCCTGGGGCAAGGGTCACCTTATTATGTGAAGCGGTACTCAGTGCGTTCGAATCTCATCTCCGGGCGTTGCCGGTGTTTCGAAGATTACCGGCTGCGCAGCGGCGGAGTCCTTGAACAGCTCACGGTCATCGCTGATATTCATTGCCAGGCGCAACACGTCATCCATATGTTCCACCAGTTCGATCTCGATTTCCTGAAGGATTTTTTCGGGGATCTCTTTCAGGTCTTTGGCGTTTTCCTGCGGAATCAAAACGGTTTTCAGCAATCCCCGGTGGGCGGCCAGGATCTTTTCCTTCAACCCGCCGATGGGCAAAACCCTGCCGCGCAAAGTAATCTCACCGGTCATGGCCACATCGCTTCGGGCCGGGATCCGGGTCAGGGCGGACACAATCGAGGTTGCCATGGTGATTCCTGCCGACGGGCCATCCTTGGGAATGCCGCCCTCGGGGACGTGAACGTGGATGTCGAAGTTCTGATAGAAGTCCGGTTCAATCCCCAGCCGAACCGCCCGTGACCGGACGTAGCTCAACGCAGCCTGCGCCGATTCCTGCATCACCTCGCCGAGTTTGCCGGTGATCAGCACCTTGCCCTTGCCCGGCATCACCACCGTTTCAATCCCGAGGATATCGCCGCCGAACTCGGTCCAGGCAAGCCCCATCGCCAGACCAATCTCGTCTCTTTCTTCGGCGCGACCGTAGCGGAATTTGGGGACTCCCAGGTATTCCTGGAGCAGTTCTTCGGAGAGCTCTACTCTGGTCTGAGGCCCGTTCCTTACCACTTCCTTGGCGACTTTGCGGCAAACCGTGGCGATTTCCCGTTCGAGATTGCGCACTCCGGCTTCTTTCGTGTAATGGCGAATGATGTAGAAGAGCATATCTTCCGAGAAGGCGACGTTATCGGCCGACAGGCCATTGGCTTTGCACTGCTTTGCCACCAGGAACTGGCGGGCGATGTTGACTTTGTCAAATTCCGTATAACCCGCCATCTGAATGATCTCCATGCGATCCCGCAAGGGCGGAGGGATGGCGTGCAGGTTGTTGGCGGTGGTTATGAAGAACACCTCGGAAAGATCGTAGTCAAGGTCGAGATAATGATCATTGAAAGCGAAGTTCTGCTCGGGATCCAGCACTTCGAGCAGTGCTGCTGAAGGATCTCCCCGGAAGTCCATGCTCATCTTGTCCACTTCGTCCAGGCAGAAGACCGGGTTCCTGCTTTTAACCTTCCGCAGGCACTGAATGATCTTTCCCGGCAGAGCACCAATGTAAGTGCGCCGGTGGCCGCGAATTTCCGCTTCGTCGCGAACCCCTCCCAGGGAAACCCTGATGAAGTTCCGGTTCATCGAACGCGCAATGGATCGCGCCAGGGAGGTCTTGCCGACACCTGGAGGGCCGACGAAACAGAGGATCGGACCCTTGATCTTCTTCACCAACGCCTGGACCGCGAGGTATTCCAGAATCCGCTCTTTGGGCTTTTCCAGGGCATAATGATCTTCATCCAGGATGCGGGCGGCTTCATCGATGTCGATCTTGTCTTTCGTCTTCTCGAACCAGGGCAGAGAAAGAATCCAATCGATGTAATTCCTGACCACCGTAGCTTCAGCGCTCATCGGTGACATCAATTTCAATTTTTTGAATTCCGCACGGACCTTGGCTGCCGCTTCCTGACTCAGGCGTTTCCGCTTGATGCGCTTTTCAAGCTCCTGGAGTTCGGACTTGAAGTCGTCCTTGTCCCCCATTTCCTTCTGAATCGCCCGCATCTGCTCGGTGAGATAATACTCCCGCTGGGTCTTCTCCATCTGCTTTTTGACCCGGCCCTTGATGCGCTCCTCCGTCTGAATGATCTCAACCTCGGCCCGGATATGACCGAAGAGCTTTTCCAGACGCCTGGCGACATCGAGGGTCTCGAGGAGGTCCTGCTTCACTTCGAGCTTAAACGGCATGTAGGAGGTGATCGTGTCGGCCAATCGTGAGGGACTATCGATGGCGGCGACACTTTCCAGCACTTCCTGAGTAATCTTCTTATTATGCCGGGAATAGGTTTCGAACGTCGCGCGAATGCCACGGCGCAGTGCCTCGATTTCGACGGTTTCCCCGCCGCGCTCCTGGAGGGGATCAATCTGGACCAGAAAGTAGTCGGCATGGGGAACGAAGTTCATCACTCGGGCTCGATAGTCACCCTCGACGAGGACCTTGACCGTGCCGTCGGGAAGCCTCAGGATTTGCAGGACGTTGGCCACGGTGCCCAGACGGTAGATATCACCTTCGGCGGGATTGTCGGTTTTTGCCTTGGTTTGCGCTGACAGGAAGATTTTCTTGTCAGAGCTCATCGCTTTTTCCAAAGCATTCACGGACTTGTCACGACCGACAAATAGCGGCACCACCATCAGTGGGAACACGACGATATCTCTCAATGGAAGCAGAGGCATCATCAACGATGCCGAACCATTATGAAGCTCTTCCCTACTGCGATTTATCCTGAACATAGCTCCAACTTCTCTCTATCTTGAGCAGGATTGCACCTTGGGTCCCTGCACCCTGCACGTTAAGTCCACCTTATCTGGCTCTCAGCTCTCGGTTGTGTTGGCGTGGTTAGCTCCTGGCAGTTGGCTGACTTGGCTCGTCGGATCGTTTTGGGAGACCCTCAAGCCGATTCCTGGCCTTGCCCGTGGTACAGCAACAGGGGCTCTCCTCCTTTGAGGATGACCTCTTCGTTGATGATGCATTCCTGGATCTCGGGATGGGAGGGGAGGTCGTACATGATGTCGAGCATGATGTTTTCCATGATGGAACGCAGTCCTCGCGCTCCGGATTTCCGCTTGATTGCTCCTCTCGCTATGGCCCTCAACGCGCCATCGGTGAACCGCAGGCGCACGGCCTCCAAATCGAAAAGCTTTTTGTACTGCTTCACCAAAGCATTTCTCGGTTCGGTCAGAATGCTCACCAGTTCATCTTCGGTAAGTTCATTCAGGGTGGCGATCACCGGCAAACGCCCCACGAACTCGGGAATCATGCCAAACTTGATAAGGTCCTCGGGCTGAATCTGGGCCAGAATTTCGCCGATGTTGCGATCTTCCCGGCTGCGTATTTGTGCGCCGAAGCCCACTCCCTTAACCCCGATCCGCGACTGGATGATGGTCTCGAGATAGTTGAAAGCGCCCCCGACAATGAAGAGAATGTTCGTGGTGTCAATCTTGATAAACTCCTGCTGCGGGTGCTTTCGGCCTCCCTTCGGAGGGACGTTGGCTACGGTCCCCTCCAGGATCTTGAGGAGCGCCTGCTGGACCCCTTCGCCCGAGACGTCACGGGTGATGGACGGGCTGTCGGACTTCTTGGCGATCTTGTCGATTTCGTCAATATACACAATGCCCCGTGAGGCTTTTTCAACATCGTAGTCCGCAGCCTGAATGAGGCTTACCAGGATGTTCTCCACATCCTCACCGACGTAGCCCGCTTCCGTCAAGGTCGTGGCGTCGGCAATCGTAAACGGGACATTGAGAATGCGCGCGAGCGTTTGCGCCAGTAGCGTCTTCCCTGAGCCGGTGGGGCCGATCATGAGGATGTTGCTCTTCTGCAACTCCACATCATTTTTATCGAGTTTGAGCTCGATGCGTTTGTAATGATTGTGGACCGCTACGGAAAGGACCTTTTTCGCTCGATCCTGACCGATCACGTACTGATCAAGAATACATTTTATTTCCACGGGTTTGGGGATGCTGGTCCCGCGCGCCGATTCTTCCCTTTCGTATTCCTCTGCGATGATGTCGTTACAGAGTTCCACACATTCATCACAGATGTATACCGTTGGTCCGGCAATCAGTTTCTTCACTTCGTCTTGACTCTTGCCGCAAAACGAGCATCTCAGCTCACCCGTGCGGTCATCTCGCTTCCGAGCCATCCACGTCCTCCTTGGTCATATAAAAATAGCGCGCTTTCAGGTCCCCCATTCTGCGCACTGACGCTTCCGTAAGCGTGGTCTCTTTATTCGACTTTACACATTATAACCATGCAGACGCACCATAGCTACCTTTAAATGCCTTCATCTCCGGATTTCCAAGAGCGCGCTGAGGGAAAGACAGGCTTGCTGCCGCCCACGAGCGCAAATTCGCCCGGCCGGTTGGTCGGCAACGCATGAATGCGAGAACTCGTTTCAACCGGACGATGGGACCCACTTTCTGATTCAGACAATTCTCATTCCAGACAAAGCGGCAGGAAAAAACTTCCGGACCCGATCAAACGACATCAGAATGAAGGTCAGGTGACCTGTTCCCCCGAGAGCGAGCCTTCTACCGTGTGCTGACGCAAGGCAACCCGAATGGGTCGAAAGGAATATCTATTTGCCCGAGACGATCCGAGCGAAGGCCCTGCTGGTTATGACTTCGTCGACCATCCCGTAATCTTTGGCCTGGTGCCCCGACATGTAGAAATCCCGATCGGTGTCCCGCTGAATCTGATCCAGCCCCCTTCCGGTATGGTCCATCAGGATGCGATTCAGTTCTTCGCGCAGTCTGAGGATTTCCCTGGCCTGGATGTCGACATCGGTTGCCTGACCCTGGAAGCCGCCCATGGGTTGGTGAAGCATGATGCGCACGTGGGGGAGGGCATAACGTTTCCCCTTCACGCCCGCAGCGAGGATTACGGCAGCCATGCTTGCCGCCTGTCCCATGCACAGGGTGGACACGTCCGGCTTGATGTACTGCATGGTGTCATAGATTGCCAATCCCGCCGTGACAAGACCGCCCGGTGAGTTGATGTAAAAATGAATATCCTTGTCGGGATCTTCAGACTCGAGAAAGAGCATCTGGGCGATGATCAGGTTCGCGATCTCGTCGGAAATCCCTGTGCCAAGAAAAATGATGCGGTCTCTCAACAGCCGTGAATAAATATCAAAAGCTCTTTCGCCCCTGCTGCTCTGTTCGATGACAATGGGGATGAGGGACATGGGTTACTCCTCTTCCGATGCTTTCGCTGCTGCACCTTCCGTGAAAACAGCCGCTTCCTCCAGCATCTTTAAGACCTTTTCCTGAAGCTTGCCCTCTTTGGCCTGTGTGACTATGGCAGTCTCCGCATAATCTCGCTTCACGTTCTCAACATCCATCCGTGCCACGCGCGCCACGTCCCGGTAGACGTCCTCCAACTCCTGTTCCGCGAGGTCAAGCTCCTCCCGCTTGGCGAGGTATTCAGAGATGAGGCGCCAGCGCACGTTCTTCTCCGCCTGCGAACGATAATCGGCGCGGATCTCGTCGGTATTCAGCCGGCTGCGGTCGACTTTAAGGCCCTGGCTTTCGAATTGATAATGGAGCATCCCCAGGAGGCGGTCAATTTCGCGTTCGACGACCCTGGAGGAGAGCTCGATGTCCACCTTTGCCAGGAGTTGGTCAATGATCTGCTGCTGCACCTCGGCGGTGGCCTTGTCGGTTTCCCGCTTCTGCAATTGCTCACGAACGGTTTGTTTCAAACCTTCAAGCGTTTCAAACTGCCCCACCTCCTTGGCGAACTCGTCATCAAGTTCAGGAGTATGCTTTTCTTTGATCTCTCTGATGGTGACGTCAAAGCGGACGCGCTTTCCGGCAAACTCCGTCATGGGCGTGTCGTCGGGAAAGTCCAGGTCACATGCCACCGATTCTCCTGCGTGATGCCCTATGAGATGCTGGTCGAGCTCGGGGTGAATCGCCTGCTTCCCGACTTCAACCATGTAGTCGCTGGCTTTTCCCTTCTCGAAAACGGTCCCCTCCACCGTTGGGACCAGGTCGACCAGTACGACATCCCCTTCCGCAATAGGTCGTTCGGTTTCCAGGTTGCGGAGTTGCGCGTGCTGTTGCCGGATTCGCTCCAGTTCCATCGCGACCCACGTTTCCGTGATCTCAACGGGTGGTCGATGAACGGCGAGCCCCTTGTATTCCTCCAGCTCAAAGGGCGGCGAAACATCCACGAGGGCAGTATAGGTAAACGCGCCGTCGTCTTCAAATCGCACCTCGTCCACATCGGCTTCCACGAGGGGCTTCACATTCGCTTCGCGAAGGGCATCCTGAAAGGTTTCCTGGATGAACCGTGAGGACAGTTCACTCTCTACGGTCTTTCCGTAATAGGACTTGATGATGTTGCGGGGCACCTTGCCAGGCCTGAATCCCTTGATACGAATGCTTTTTGCCAATTCCCGATATTTCTCGTCGAGTTCCTCCTGAACCCTCAAGGCGGGAATTTGCACTTGGAGTTTCTTTTGATTTGCGCTCAGATCGACAACGGAAACGTTCATCTCCACGTTCATAAACCTTTCTCTAAATGACAAATAGTCAACAAGGATTAGCGATCACGTGGTGCGAGAGGGGGGAGTTGAACCCCCACCCTGTCACCAGGGCTGGATCCTAAGTCCAGTGCGTCTACCAGTTCCGCCACTCTCGCCCCAAATTAAAAGTATTAGCCCTGGACCTTTCCTATGATCACTTCTGAATCAAAACGTCAAGCCAAAACAAAGATGAAGAGAAGTCACAGGCGAGCAATGAGGTGAGCCCCTTAGTCCCAGCCGAGGACATCCGCGTTTTCTCCGTCGCCTCCTTCCTGGCCATCGGCGCCGAGGGAGTACATGTCATAGTCCCCGTGATCTCCCGGTGCGCGGTACACATAGGGTCGCCCCCACGGGTCATTAGGTACTTCCTTGGACAAATACGGTCCGTCCCAGGCGCCGTGACCCGGATTCTTGCGCAACGCACCAAGACCTTCCTCGGAGTTGGGATAGCTCCCGACATCCAGGCGGTACGCGTCGAGAGCGGTGCCGATCATGGAGATCTGGGCCTTAGCTGCCTTCTGCTTGGAAGAGCCAACCTTCTGGAACATTTTCGGGGCTACCAGGGCCGCCAGCAGTCCCAGAATAATCATGACAATCAAAAGTTCAATAAGAGTAAAACCCTGTTGCGATATTTTTAAAGGATTTTTCCTCTTCGCATCGTCTCACCAAATCCTCCTTCATGCCCTTTCTCCATGCAAACGGGTTGCTGTTCTCAAAATGTGAATCAATAAATCCAAAATCATTTTTCGGAAAGCCTGTTTTGAAATATTGGCAGCAAAGAATTTAACTGACTCTGCCCGCCGTGTCAATCAGGCTTCCACTTCGTGGCCGTCCTGATCATAGCGACTCAAACCGGGACGGTGGAACTTTCCCTGATAGAGCCCATGTCCTTTCATGTAGGTACGGATAGCCTGGAGGTTTTGCTGCTTTTCCCGTGCCCACGCGGGGGCCACCAATTCCTGGGGATGCGGATCACCGGTCAGGCGCTGGATGATGACGTGAGGCGGGAGCAGCGCCAGGAACTCCGCGACAATCGCGGTATACTCCTCGCGACGGAGACACTGAAAGGTCCCGGCACGATACCACTCTTCGAGAACAGTCCCGCGGACAATGTATAATAAATGGATTTTCACCGCCTGGATGTCCTGTGAAGCAAGAAATCGAGCCGTATCCAGCATATCGTTGCGGTTCTCTCCGGGGAGCCCCAGAATCACATGAACGCATATGGGAAGCTTACGAGCCCGAGTCCGCCGAACTGCATCCAGGAAGGCACTCACCTTGTGGCCTCGGTTGATGCGCGCGAGGGTGTCGTCGCTCGCGGACTGCAAGCCATATTCGATCCAGATCAGACGATCTTTTGACCGCTCCTCGAGGTAGTCCAGCACCTCGTCCGAGGCGCAATCCGGGCGAGTGCCGATGCATAGCCCTACGACATCTTCCACTGTGAGGGCCTCTTCATAGAGCGTCCTGAGCGTAGCGAGCGGTGCGTAGGTGTTGCTGAAAGCCTGAAAATAGGCAAGGAACTTCCTGGCCTTGTAACGTTTGGAAAGAATGGCCTTACCTGCCTCCAACTGCTCTCTGATGCTTCGCACCTGTTGTGCGGCACCCGTGCCGGAACCCCTTTCATTGCAGTAGATGCAACCGCCGTAACCAACGGAACCATCTCGATTCGGGCAGGTCAGACCGGCATCAATGGTAATCTTCTGGACGCGACACCCGAAAACTTCGCGCAGATAAGAACTGAAATCACGATACATTGCGGCAGTTTCCATACCATCAGCCCACGGCCTGGGAAGGACCAAGGATGCCATGCGGGCCTCCGGGTCGCGAATCACCCGTTTGAAAAAGTTGACGATCCCTCTTGCCTTATCCGCAGCACTGAATGATAAATTGACGCTGCGGACGATGCGATGTTCACCGCATCTCCGAGCGTGTCCGTGTCTAAGAAGAGAAAGTAAGTGCCCTTGTCGTGAATACGAATGAGCCCCGCATCGTCAGTCTCGCACGGAGAAGGACTTTTCGGACACCCTTTTAATGATATCACAGCGCGGCGGAATTGGCGCAACAAGGTTGATCGCGATTATCGAGGAGCTTCGAGACATGGATTTGAAGAGATGACCAAGCGCTATGATGTCATTGTGGTGGGCGCCGGTCATGCGGGATGCGAAGCGGCACTGGCGGCGGCGCGCATGGGCTGCCGCACGCTGGCCCTGGCCATCTTTCTCGATACGGTGGCTCACATGCCCTGCTCGCCTTCGGTGGGCGGCATCGGGAAAGGGCATCTCGTCAAGGAAATCGACGCGCTGGGCGGACAAATGGCGAGGGTGACGGACCAGACCGCGATCCAGTTTCGCTGGCTGAACACCAAAAAAGGACCGGCGGTGCGCGGCACACGCACACAAAATGACAAGGTACGCTATCGCACTCTTATGAAACACGGCCTGGAAACGCAGGCAAATCTCGAGTTGAAGCAGTCTCTGGCACAGTCTCTGGTGGTGGAAAATGGTCGCGTGGTGGGCATTGTCGACCAGCTTGGAGTATGTTTTGAGGCCCCTGCCGTGATCCTGGCAACCGGGACCTTCCTGCACGGTTTGATTCATATCGGCCCGGCCCGGATCCAGGCCGGCAGAGCGGGAGAATTCCCCGCCAATGCTCTGGCGGATCAATTGCAGGCGCTGGGGTTTAGCATGGGCCGCATGAAGACCGGGACCCCGGCGCGCATCCGCCGGCGGAGCATCGACTTCAGCCAGTTCAAGGAGCAGGAGGGCGATCCGGAACCAAGGCCGTTTTCACTCACCACGGATGGCGTCACCTTGCCACAGGTATCGTGTTTTATCGGGAGAACGCAGCCCGAGACCCACCGCCTGGTGCGCCGTCATATCCATCTTTCGCCTCTTTACAATGGCAGCATTACCGGGGTTTCCGCCCGCTACTGCCCGTCTCTGGAGGATAAAGTCATAAAATTTCCCCACCGGGAATTCCATCAGATCATTCTGGAACCTGAAGGTTTGGAGACGGAAGAGATCTATGCCAGCGGCACCGGCAACTCGCTCCCGTATGAAATCCAGATGCAGCTCATTCATTCGATCGCCGGACTGGAATCGGCAGAGGTCATGAGACCTGCGTATGCCATTGAATACGACTTTATTCAACCAACGCAACTGCTCGCCACCCTCGAAACCAAGCTGGTACGGGGGCTCTACCTGGCGGGCCAGATCAACGGCACCTCGGGTTATGAGGAGGCTGCGGCGCAAGGTTTGTGGGCGGGGATCAACGCCGCTTTAAGCGTCCAGAAACGACCACCTTTCGTTTTGGACCGGTCGGAAGCCTATATGGCGGTCCTGGTGGACGATCTCATTACCAAGGGGACCAATGAGCCGTACCGGATGTTCACTTCGCGAGCGGAGCATCGGTTGCTGCTGAGGGAAGACAACGCCGATGTGCGGCTCCTTGAAAAGGGCCACGCTCTCGGACTTCAGCCCGATTCCGCCTACCGGGAACTGGTGGCGCGAAGGGAGGCGATAGGCGCTGAATTGAAACGTTTGCGAAGAACGTCGCTGCAGCCGTCGGAGACCGTTAATGACCTTCTCAAGGCCCGGGGATCGGCCCCGCTTCAAGAGCCGGCATCGCTGGAACGGCTGCTCAAGCGTCCGGAGCTCGGCTATGCAGATGTTGAGACGTTCTCTCCATCTCCCACGCCCCTTTCGAAAGCAGTCCGGCAACAGGTGGAAGTGGAGTGCAAATATGAAGGGTATCTGCGACGTCAGGAAGCGGAAGTGTTGAAGTTCAAAAAGCTTGAGCAGACCTCTATTCCCGAGCATCTTTCGTACGCCGAGGTCCCGGGTCTTTCCAACGAGATCAGGCAAAAGTTGGAGGACATCAGGCCGAAGTCCATCGGACAGGCTTCGAGAATTCCGGGCATGACTCCGGCAGCACTTTGGATCCTACTGATTTATTTGAAAAAGGCACACGACCCTCCCCTGCTGAAGACTCAAAATTCGGACGATAAAATAACCATTACTAAGGCGAAAGAGCTTGCCTAATGGTTGTTACTCCCTATAAAATCCAAACAATGTACTGACTGGCTGCATCGTATTCCGGTTGCGCCACGAGCGAGCGAGCCGGAGACCGGCATTTTTTGCGATTTTTGCACTCGTAAGAATTTCCACTTACGAGGGTTAAACGGCCGGAACACGAGTTCATGGTCACCCTCGTGGGAGAAGCACGCTGTTACGAAAAGGAGGTTAAGGATGGAGGGGAGAGAAGATAAGGACTTTATGGGGACGCTGAGGGAACACGGCCTCCAGGTTACCCACCAGCGGCTTGCCGTTTACCAGGCGCTGTTTTACACCAAAGAACACCCGAGTGCAGAAACCGTCTATCAACAGGTCAGAAAACGGTTCCCGATGATTTCGCTTGGCACCGTTTATAAGACACTCGAACGATTCCATGACGTTGGGCTGATCCAGAAGGTCAGTCCCTTAACCGAGGTTGCGCGATACGATGCCGTAACTTCTCCTCATATCCACATGGTCTGCCTGAAGTGTCAGTCCATCCAGGATGTTGATGGACCGATGATGGAACTGAAGCTCTCGCTCCAGGAAAGAAATGGCTTCAAAGTGACATCCCAGCAAGTTCTCCTTCAAGGGTACTGCGCCCATTGCCACAACGGTACTGGTGGACTTTCTGCGTGAGCGCATCAATCCTTTTTTGATCTGTCCGGTCTTTCTGCTTGAATCCGTGAAGTGTCCTGTGCTAAGGGACGATGGGTGCCATGGGGAGAGTATACACCCATCATCCGGGCAGTTGGTATTGACACCTGAACACTGCTCATCCAGAAATATCGCGAAAAGGGAGGAACGGCCGTGAATATCGTGGTGATGCTCAAGCAAACTCCGGATACTGAATCGGTAATTCGCATCGCCAGCAATGGCAAGTCTATCGTCACCGATGATCTCAAGTGGGTCATTAATCCGTATGACGAATTTGCACTGGAAGCGGCGCTGCGGTTGAAAGAAAAACACGGCGGCAAGGTCACGATCGTAAGCTACGGCCCGCAGCGGGTGGTTGAAGCCATTCGGACGGCGCTGGCCATGGGTGCGGATGATGCCGTACTGATTGATGATCCCATCCTGGCTGAAGGGGACCTCCTCGGGGCTGTCAGGGCGATGGCGGTGGCGGTGAAGGAGCTGAACCCGGACATCATTTGCTGTGGCGCGAGGGCCGTTGACTATGACCAGGCCCAGCGTGGGGCGATGATGGCTGAATTCCTGGGGTGGCCTCACCTGGCCCTGGCCGTTTCCATTGACTCGGACGGGACCAACGTAACCATCAAGCGCCCCATCGAGGGGGGCATCGTCACTCTTGAGGCCAGCCTTCCGGCACTGGTCACCTTTGGCGGTTCCCATTCGATCTGGAACCCACGCTACGCCTCTTTGCCCGGGATCATGAAAGCGAAGAAGAAGCCTCTTGCCATGAAATCATTGACCGATCTTGGCCTCAATCCTGCCGAGTTTGGCGGGAATTCTGCCAAGATTCTTATCACTTCGCTGGAGCCTCCTCCGCAAAGGCCGGCGGGACGCATTATTGATGGCGACCTGGATCTCGAAGGCAAGGCCAGAGAACTGGTCCGCGCTCTGCACGAAGAAGCGAAGGTGATATAAGGGAAGGAGAACACCATGGCAAAATGTGTTTGCGTAATCACGGAATTCCGCGATGGGAAGTTTCGCCGTGTTTCCTTTGAAGTGGCCAGTGAGGGGAGAAGGGTTGCGGATGCTCTGGGAGCTGCACCTTTGCGCGATTGTCGTCGGCTCGGGAGTAACGGAGAAAGCCTCTGATCTGGGAGCCTACGGCGTGGAAACGGTCTACGTGGCTGATGACCCGGCGCTCGAGCATTACTTGACGGAAACCTATGTTACCGTTACCGAGGCGATTATCAAAGAGTGCGATCCGGCGGTGGTCATCTTGCCCGCTTCGGTCAACGGCAAGGATTTGGGAGCCCGGTTGGCGGCCAGGCTGGGGGCTGGGCTCGCTCAGGACTCGGTGGAGATTCAGTGTGAAGAGGGAGTCATAAAGGCCAAATGGCCAATTTTTGCGGGAAAATGCTTTGCCTGGAGCGAATGGACCGAAGGCGCCATACCCTTTATTTCCTGCCGTCCCAACGTCATGTCCTGTATCATGTTTGATGAGACCAAAAAGCCCCTGCTCGAGGTGATCAAGGTCCCCATTCCGGAGGCCCGATCATGGGTCCATCGGGTCGAGCTTGACACCTCCGGCAAAATCGAGCTTACGGAAGCGAACATCATCATCTCCGGTGGTCGAGGCATGAAGGATGGCTCCAACTATGCGATGCTGGAGGAACTGGCGGTGCTTCTGGGGGCAGCGGTGGGCGCCTCCCGCGCTGCGGTTGATTCCGGATGGCGGCCGCACTCGGACCAGGTTGGCCAGACAGGAAAGGTCGTCAACCCGAATCTCTATGTTGCGGTGGGCATCTCGGGAGCGATCCAACACCTGGCGGGCATGGGTTCCTCCAAGTTTATCGTGGCCGTGAACAAGGATGGCGATGCCCCCATCTTCAGCAAAGCCGACTATGGGATTGTCGAGGACCTGTTTCAGTTCATCCCCATCTTTACGGAAGAAGTGCGACAATATAAAGCGACCTGCAGCTAACCGGCGCATGGGGCTTTCTCGTGTGTTTCATCCTTGGTTAGGCTGAGATCCTTCGCCTTGACGGACTAATAAAAACACACCGCAGAGACGCAGAGAGCGCAGAAAAAAACCAGCAACAGCAAATTCTCTGCGTCCTCCGCGTCTCTGCTCCGAAAAGTCTCTTTTCATGTGTCTTCGGGCGTCCCGAAGGGATATGAGCGACTGCGGTGTGAGAGAAGCATGTCAACCTCGATGAATGTAAAAGTCCCGCGTTAGGATACCGAGGGGGAGGAGATGGACCGGGTCTGGTATAAGAACTACGATCCACGAGTTCCTCATACGATAAAGTGTTCCGGACGATTGTCTGCCGCTTTTCGTGCAGAAAAACGCCATCAACTCTCCCCACATCGTCGCCACCGAATTTTTTGGAGCCAAGCTCACCTATGGTTCCCTCTGGAACCAAATTCTCAGATTGGCCAATGCCCTCAATCTGCTCGGAGTAAAACCCGGCAGACCGGGTGGCTATCATGCTGCCGAACTGCCCGCAAACCATGATCGCCTACTATGCGACTTTGTGGGTGGGAGCGGTGGTGGTGATGACCAATCCGCTGTATGTGGAAAGGGAAATAGAATTCCAGTGGAGTGATGCGGAAGCGGAATTTGCGATTGTGCTCGATCACCTGTATCCGAAGGTAGAGAGGGTCCTCCCGCAACTGGGGGTCAAAAAAGTCATTGTCACCAGCATAAGAGAATATCTCCCCCTCCTGCTCAAAGTCCTCTATCCCTTGAAAGCCAGGCAAAAGAAGCTTTTTACCTCGGTTCCCTACAGTGACAGGGTCCTCAATTTTTCGCAATTGGTTCGAAAAACAGCACCGCACCCGTTGCCTTTTGCTGCCGCCCTGGATGACCTGGCGGCCTTGCAGTATACCGGCGGCACCACGGGGACACCCAAAGGCGTCATGCTGTCCCATCGGAACCTTCTATCGAATGTCGTGCAGCTTGAAGCCTGGGTCCCGGACCTGCGCCGGGGAGAAGAGCGGTTCCTCGGGATCCTGCCCTTTTTCCACGTCTTTGGGATGACGGTGGCGATGAACCTGCCCCTTTACACGGGTTGCACCGTCATCCTCGTTCCTCGCTTTGAGGTTCGTGAATTTCTGAAGATACTCAAGAAGAGAAGACCAACACTCTTCCCCGGAGTGCCGAGCATCTTTGTCGCCATCGTCGCTGAGCCCAGCGCGCGTTCTTATGACCTCTCCTCGATCCGGCTCTGCATTACCGGATCGGCACCCATGCCGGTGGAGGTGCTGCGGAGATTTGAAGAGCTCACTGGGTGTATAATCATTGAAGGCTATGGGCTGTCGGAAGCCAGTCCGGTCACCCATGCCAATCCTCTTGGGGGGGATCGGAAAGTCGGCTCCATTGGCATTGCCCTCCCCGATACCGACTGCAAGATTGTTGATTTGGACCTGGGGGTCGAGGAGAAATCCTTCGGTGAGATCGGCGAATTGGTAATCCAGGGTCCACAGGTAATGGCGGGCTACTGGAAATTGCCGCAGGAGACGGCCGACACGCTCCGTGAGGGATGGCTGTACACCGGCGACATCGCAAGAATGGACGAAGATGGTTATGTCTTCGTGGTCGATCGGAAGAAAGACATGATCATTTCGTCAGGGTATAATGTTTATCCGCGAGAGATTGACGAGGTGCTCTACGAACACCCGAAGGTCCTCGATGCGGTTGCCATCGGGGTCCCTGATCCTTATCGCGGGGAAATTGTGAAGGCCTACATCGTCATAAAGCCGGGAGAAGACCTCACGGAGGAGGAGATCATTCAGTTCTCAAAGGTCCGGCTGGCACCCTATAAAGTCCCGAGGTCCGTAGAATTTCGACAGTCCTTGCCCAAGAGCATGGTGGGAAAGGTTTTCCGAAAAGAGCTTCGCCAGGAAGTCCTGCAGCATTATGAGGAAAAAAAGGATATTGGAAATGCCTTCAATCGGTAATGTTTCGCTTCCTCTTCAGGATTGCCGCGTTCTCACCATTTCATGACCACCACTCCGCTTTGTCAAACGCGCGAACCCTTGCGTCCAATACATCGAGCCGCTCACGATTTCTTCCTCTTGCAGAATCACGGGTATCCGAGGAAGTCTGCGCTCGAGTGGGTCGGCAATCGCTATCGGTTGAGTCACCTGGAACGGCAACTGCTCCATCGGGGCGTCTTCGGTCAAGGGGATGCTTTGCGACGCCTTGCCGGGCGAAGTCTGGGAGCCGCCTGGAGGGATGCCTTGCTGGTGGTGGATGGACACAATGTTCAAATCACGGTGGAAAGTTCTCTTCTCGGGCGCCCGCTGCTGAGGGCCAATGATGGCGTGATCCGCGATCTCGCGGGACAATCGGCGAACTTCCGGATGACGGAGGCAAGTTCTCTGGCGGTGGACCTCATTTTTCGTTTCCTGGGGGAATTCCGGCCCGCCGAGGCGTTGTTTCTCTTTGATGCTCCCATCAGCCAGAGTGGTCGTCTGGCCCATTCTTATCAACAGCAGATGAATGCTCTTGGCCTTAGTGGAACGGCACGAGCCGTGCCGGTGCCGGAGCGCGAGTTTCCCTATGCCGAAGCGATCATCGCCAGCAGTGACCAATCCGTCCTGGAACAAGCCTCGAGGTGGGTGGATCTGGCCGGCATGGTCCTGCGCTTCAGCGAATCGTTGCAGCTTACCGAGGATTTCTCCTCCCTCATCCTTGCCAGAGCAGTTTATGAAACCCCGTGCACCCTTCTGGCTGTCGTGAAATCGGTGAGTTGTCGGAAATTCAAATTTACGTGGAACTCGAAGGAAATTCCCTCGCTCCACCTTAGAAGAGGGGCGAACTCGCTCGTTCGCTCGTTCCCAAGCTCCAGCTTGTAAACGCAGGTGAAAGCTCAGCTTCGTCTCGAGTATCACGTTGCAGCCATTCGTCCGTGGCATTCAACGGTGGTTCTCAAGCGGAGCTGAGAACGAGCTTTAAGGGATTAGACAGACTCCAGAGTACAGGCCACTGATATCTTGCTATCTTGCATGGTGCTGAAAAAGCCGCGTCTGAAAGACTTCATGCCGTCTGCAGAAGCAGGATAATTGTCGGAAGTTGACTTCAGTCGCAATTATTAGATGTGAAGGTATAGCGAATCATGGCAGAAATCGCCCCATTCTGTGGGCTGCGCTACAATACGGAAAAGGTGGAAAGTCTGTCCACGGTGGTAATTCCGCCTTATGATGTCATCTCCCCAGCGGAACAGGAACTCTTCCATCACCTCAGTCCTTATAACATGGTTCATCTGGAGCTGGGCAAGTCCACCCCGGACGACACGGAAGCCGACAATCCCCACACGCGCGCGGCAAAGCACTTGCTGGAGTGGCAACAGAAAAGGGTCCTGAAGCGTGATGAACAACCGGCCCTTTACTACTACGAACTGGATTATCCGGTTGCGCCGGGAGTGCGCCAAACGCGCTATGGGTTCATTTGCACCCTGCGTCTGGAAGAATTCAGCTCCGGCTTTGTCCGTCCCCACGAGAAGACCTTCCAGGCGGTAAAAGATGAGCGTCTCGGCCTGATGCTGGCCTGTCAGGCCAACCTCAGCCCGGTTTTCGCGCTTTACTCCGATCCCGGCATGGTGGTTGACCACCTCTTGCGAATGGGCAGGGAACCGACCCCGGTGATGTCGTTCACGGACCGGGTAGGGATGAAGCATCAGCTATGGCGGGTGGTGAACCCGGAGATCTATCCGACAGGTGACAGCCCTGATGCTTGACAAACCGATCTATATAGCCGATGGGCATCACCGTTATGAGACGGCCCTCAATTATCGCTCCATTCAGCGCCAGCAACTGGGTAATACCCCTGCCGATGCCCCTTTCGAATACATCATGATGTATCTTGTCCAATCTGGATCAAGGCGGGCTGACGATCCTTCCGACCCATCGGTTGCTGAGACATATGGGCCCCTGGGAACCTCAAGGCTTCTTGCGCGATGCTGTCAGCCTACTTTGATGTTATCGAATTACAAAACGACGACCGAGGGACAAGCTAGTGGCGTGAAGATCTGGAGAAAGGGCAGTCGACCAAAGAGACGCTCATTGGTTTGTATTGGCGGCATGCTGATGGGTTTTATCTTTTGAGGGCCAGACGTGAGGTAATCTCGTCTTATCTTTCCGGTCGCGGTATCAATGAAGTGCTTCGCCGTCTGGATGTGGTGATCCTGGACCAGTTGTTGCTGCGACACCTGCTCGGACTCTCCGACGTGTTTCTCGCCAACGAACGCAATATTCATTTCAAACAGGACCTTCTGGAAGCCGTTTCCGCCGTGCAATCAGGAACCTATGAGGCAGGTTTTTTTATCAATCCAACCCGGATCGAACAGGTTCAGGAAGTGGCCAGCGCCGGACTCATCATGCCTCACAAGGCTACCTACTTCTATCCCAAAGTCTGGAGCGGCCTGGTCATCCACACTCTTGGCATCGGCTTGACAGGCCTTCTCTGACGAGATGGATCGCTCTTGCTGACCTGCGATGCGCTTTTCAACGGAAAGCTGATCATTTATCAGCAGAAAAAGGGGGTACCGGTTTCGCCATTGATGCGGTGTTGCTTGCCGGCCTTACCAGAGTGCGACCCCAATGATCGCATCCTGGATTTGGGGACCGGCTGTGGGGTGATCCCGCTGATTCTGGCTTATCGCAACCTGGGAAAGCGGATCGTGGGGGTGGAGATTCAACCGGACCTTGTGGACTTGGCGCAGCAAAACATGCAAGTCAATGGCTTTGGTGAGAAGATTGAGATTCATGAGCGAGATTTTCGCCGGATTTCTCCAGGATTTTCGACCGGGAAGTTTCGATCTCGTGACCAGCAATCCGCCTTATCGGCGCCTTCGCAGTCGGTCGCCTGAACCCGGATGGGCAGCGGGCCATTGCCCGGCATGAATTGAAGTCCTCGCTTGCGGACGTGTGTCAGGGCGGCGAGGCATCTTCTTGGTCATGGCGGACGGCTGTCAGTCATTTATCCGGCAACGCGACTCGCTCATCTTCTGGTGACGGCTCATGAGTATGACCTGACCCGAAGCAGCTCACGATAATTCACTCCGATGCTGCCTCCGAGGCCCGCCTGGTGCACCTGGAATGCAGGAAGGGAGCAGGAGAGGAACTCCGGATTACGCCCCCGTTCTTCATCTACCGGGAGGACAGGACCTATACGGAGGCCATGCGCGCTGCTTTATGAGGATCACAAGATGAGGCTAGGAACGTGATGGGACAATATGCAGCATAGAAGGCCGTAAGGAAGCCCTCTTCGGAATGGAAAAAGAGGAGAGAGCAATGGATTTGGGTTTAAAAGGTAAAGTAGCTTTTGTTGCAGGAGGCGAGCCAGGGTTTGGGAAAAGCCGTGGCCATGGAGATGAGCCGTGAGGGCGCAAGAGTTGCCATTTGTGCTCTCGATGATCCTGAGCTTCCCAAAGCGGTCGAGGAAATCCGCCTGGCAACGGGGGGAGAAATCATTGGCATTCCGGCTGACCTGAGCAATGCCGAGCAGGCCACGGGGTTTTATTCGCAAGGGGATTGAACATTTCGGCACGGTGGACATCCTTGTCAACAACGCCGGCGGGCCTCCCGACAGGACCTTTCTCGAAGTCGACGATGACCAGTGGAACCTGGGCATAAGATTGAATCTCCTGAGCACCATCATTATGACCAGGGAAGTTGTTCCCATATTGAAGGAAAAACGCTGGGGACGGATCATCAATATGACATCCATATCGGTTAAGCAGCCTATCGATGGGCTCATTCTCTCCAACACGGTGCGCTCCGGAGTCATCGGTTTTGCCAAAACGCTCTCCAATGAGCTGGCTCCCTATAACGTCACGGTGAACAATGTCTGTCCCGGGCTACACCATGACCGAAAGGGTGCGCAAATTTCCATCGATGTCGCCGGGAAACGCGGCACGACCCCTGAAGCGGTCATCAAGAGCTGGGAAGCTTTGATCCCCATGGGGCGTTTGGGTACTCCGGAAGAGTTCGCCGCCCTGGTAACCTTCCTTGCTTCCGAACGGTCCGGTTTCATTACGGGCGCCTCCATCCAAATCGATGGCGGATATTACAAAGGAATAATGTAGCAGCGTGGTAACTGAAAATGCCAAATAGACATGCTTTCATTCGGTCGGTCGGTCGTTTCCTGCCGGAACGGCGACTTACCAATCAAGATCTGGAAAAAATGGTGGACACCACGGATGAATGGATCATGACCAGGACCGGCATCCGCGAACGGCGCATTCTGGAACCCGGCCTGGGCAATTCCTATATGGCCATTCGTGCGGCTTTGGACTGCCTGGAACGCGGCAATACGGCCCCGGAGGAAGTGGATGCCATCATTGTGGGGACGGTGACCCCGGACATGTTTTATCCCTCCACGGCCTGCTCTGGTGCAGGAGGGCATCGGTGCCACTCGCGCCTGGGGCTTTGATCTCTCTGCCGGCTGTTCGGGTTTCATTTTTTCGCTCACCGCGGGCGTTCAGATGATCGAATCCGGGCGGTATGAAAAGGTCTTGGTGATCGGCAGCGATGTCATGAGCAGCATTATCGACTATGAGGACCGCAATACCTGTGTGCTGTTTGGCGATGCTGCGGCTGCCGTCCTCCTTGAGCCCTGCCCCGAAGCCGGGTACGGGGTTTTGGACTTTATCCACCGGATCGACGGTTCCGGTGGGAAGCACCTGCACATGAAAGCCGGAGGCAGCCGCCGGCCGTCAAGCCTGGAGACCGTCAAAATAAGGAACATTACGTCTACCAGGAGGGACAGCAGGTATTCAAATTCGCGGTGAAGGAAATGGCCAATGTTTCAGCGCAAATCCTGGAAAAAAATGGACTCACCGGAGACGATGTAGCGTTCTTTCTGCCGCATCAGGCGAACCTGCGCATCATCGAAGCCAGCGCCAACCGCATGGGAATTGATCGGAGTAAAGTGGTCATCAATATTGACCGATATGCCAACACCACGGCCGCGACGATTCCACTTTGCCTCTACGAGGTCGTGGCAGAGGAAAAAAAGGTGAAAAAGGGAGATTATCTCGTGATGTCGGCTTTTGGTGCCGGTTTCACCTGGGGGAGCGTGCTCACGCGCTGGTGGGAGTGAAGTTGGCTGTTGGCTCTTAGCCGTTGGCTGTTAGCTCTTGGCTCTTGGGGTGTGTCTCAAATTCCCGTTCAAAGCTGGTTCCCAAGCTCTGGCTTGGGAACCCACCTGCGTGGAAGCTCCAGCTTCGTCGGAGGTGTAGATGTCACCTCGTACTCAGGCGAGACGTGAAGCCGGAGCTTCCGTCCTGTATTCCCAAGCTGGAGCTTGGGAACGAGCGAAATCTCTTTGTCTTTCTCAAAGCTTTTCTCTGTGCCCTCGGTGTTCTCTGCGGTGAGAAAGAAGGCTTTCAGCGATCACGGATTGAGACGATGGGCATTGATTCGTCAAATGGCCATGGCGCCGGGGCTTAGGACTCGGCTCGCTTCAGCAACTGGTCCCAGCGGTCATCAACCTGACGCTGGAAATCCGCAGTCTGTTCGGCCGTCATCTTCTTGAACCGCCCCTGCAGTTGCAGGTATTCCTCGACTGGGCGTTTCCGAGCGTTGCGGGCCATGTTCAAGGTTTTTCCGGTTAACCTCAGGACCCCGTCCTCCACTTCATAAAGCAAGACCACGCCGGATTCCACTGCCAGTCTTCCGACCTTGACCGTGTCTTTCGTTGGAAACACCCATCCTGCCGGACAGGGGACACTGAGATGGATGAAGCGTGTGCCCTTGATGGTTTTGGCTTTGAGGAACTTGTTGAAAATGTCCCCCGGATAAGAGGAACATGCGGAGGCGAGATATGGCAGATGGTGCGCTTCCATGATCTGGAGGAAATCTTTTTTCGGCTGTTCCTTGGGAATGACTGCGGTCGTTGTGGTGGTAGCCCCGGAAGGCGTCGCACTGGAGCGCTGGACTCCGGTATTCATATAAGCTTCATTATCATAGCAGACGTAGATGAAGTCGGTTTCACGCTCGGCGGCGCCGCTGAGGGCCTGGATGCCCATATCAAAAGTCCCGCCATCGCCCGCCATGGCCAGTACGGTATAGTCATTCTGGCCGGTGGCCTTCAGGCCGGCCACCAGTCCCGAGGCCGAGGCTGCCGTGCTGGCGAAGGTGTTGTTCACGGCATTGATGGCCACGGGGGTCTTGGGATAGATGCCGTGAAGAATCGTCAGACAACATGCCGGGTGGGTCATGATGGTCTTGGGACCCAGGGCCTTGAGCATGTAACGATACGCGATCGGCAAGCCGCAACCCGCGCAGGTGCGTGTTCCAGGTTCGATATATTCTTGTTCCGGAAGGTCCAGGATTGTCAGTTGTCATGGTTCCTTGGTGCTTTCTTTTCGAGTGGTTTAGATCAAACTCCGGAGCCGATCCAGAGAGGATGTTCCTGGCGGTTCCCTTTTTCGAAGCCCTGCATGGTATCGGCGGCGGCTTCCACGAGGTCTGACGGTTTGACGTCTTTGCCGCCGAGACCCAAAATGTAATTGTATACAAGCGGACGATGACCGTTGTGACTGAATAGTGCGCCTTTCAATTCGGTGGCCAGAGCGCCTTCGTAACCGTAGCTGATGGCTTTTTCGGCGACGATGACGCCATCGGCTTGGGCAACGGCCTGAGCGAGAGCGCTGGTCGGAAATGGCCGAAACGTCCGGACCCCAATGACGCCCGCAGCAGTCCCCTGATCGCGGAGGATGTCGGCAGCGGCACTGGCCTCACTGGCCAGGGATCCCATGGCGACAAAAAGAAACCTGGCGTCCTCGGAGCGATATCGATAAAGGGGGTCCTCATAGGACCTGCCGAAGGCGAGCTGGAAATCGCTTCCGGCTTGAGCAATCACGCTCGGCGCCGCCTCCAGCGTTTCCTGCAGGCGCCTCCGAAATCCCATGTAACTGGGACAGGGAGCACCGTCGGGGCCGGGCAGGGGGTCGGTCATTACCACCGGATTCATGTTGACCGGCGCTTCCGGGTCCAGACGATAAGGCAATCGATAAGGAGGCAGGAAGGCATCGACCTCATCCTGAGACGGGACGGCCACCGGCATCATCGTGTGCGAAAGACGGAAGCCATCGAAGCAGACCATAATAGGGGCCATGAGTTGCTCGGCCACCCGGTAGGCGAGGATGATCTGATCGAGAACTTCCTGGTTGGTCATGCAGTAGAATTGCATCCATCCCGTGTCTCGTTGAGAAATGGTGTCTTGCATATCATTGAGAATGGTCCAGGGGGCCCCCAGACCGCGATTCGTCACCGGCATCACGATGGGGAGCCGCGCGCCCGCCGCCCAATGGAGTTGCTCATGCATATAGGCCAGGCCATTGGCAGCCGTCGCGGTGAAAACTCTTGCACCGACCATGGACGCTGAAATGCATACGCCCATGGCGGAGTGCTCGCTCTCAACCCGGACAAATTCGGCCTGCAATTCACCCCGTTCCACATACTCCGACAGTACTTCCGGTATTCTTGATTGGGGGGTAATAGGATAGGCAGCAACCACCTGCACGCGACAGAGTTTGGCGGCGAGTGCTGCTGTCTGGTTTCCAGTTAAAATGACTGTTTCTCCCACGGCAACGCTTTCCTTTCGAGGAGGCCTCGTGTCTCAAGGCAATGACAGAAGATATCGCCCTGATGCATTGGCGTGCGGGTCATGGCTTGCTCCCGTCGGGAATCAATGCATCCAGGCGCCGCAAAGCTATTATGCCATAACGACCGCAAGGAGAGAAGTCAAATGAAATTAGGGGGCTCCTCATTGGGACCCGACGGCGTCGCATGAACCGGGACAAAGGTGAGAGAAAATGGAAACTTACAGCTCACATTTCGCTATTCTCTGGATGCATTTTCAATTTTTGAGAAAAACGATGAAAAATAAAGTTAGGCCCATAATGAGCCAGATAATTGGATAATATAGCCGCAAATAGTCATATACCCGGCTGGACAAAACGCTCTATTCAACATAGTCTACCCTCCCGAAGGAGGGATAGATGGCCGAACAGTCCATGGTCCATGGTGTGGAGACTAAAGGAGTCGGGTTTGCACCCATCTTGCGCTCCTATTATGAAAGGTGCCGCATCGCCCAGATCATCGATGCACATGTGCCTCTGGACGCAAGAAGAACGATCCTCACTCATGGTGAGGCCTCGGTTACCATGATTACCGGCATCCTCTTCCAAGTCATGCAACTCTACAGGTTCGTTCAATTTGCATCCGAGACCACCGTCCTGGAGGTCGTCTTTCCTCACATAAAGCCGGAAGAGTATTTCGACGATCGACTTGCCGATACCCTCGACGCCCTGTTCACGTATGGATTGGGCAACCTGGAGACCATCATCACTCAGCACATGATCCGCGAGTTCAATATCGTCACGAGCACCTGTCACAACGACACCACCTCAGCATCTGTCTACGGTGACTGTGACAACAACAAGACAGCGGACAGCATTCGAATTACCTTCGGCCATAGCAAGAAACACCGGCAAGATCTCAAACAATTTGTATGGTCTCTGTCCGTTAGCTCAGACAGTGGATTCCCCTTGTTCCAAAAGGCGTACAGCGGCAATACCGCCGATGTGACCACTTACGTGGAGCAATGGCAAAAGCTAATCGACCTCCTGGACCGCAATGACTTCCTTTACGTGGCCGATTCAAAACTGCTCACCAAGGAAAATATGGCCCACATCCACGACCATGACGGATTCTTCATTGCACCAGCCCCCATGTACGAATCTTATAAATCCGCTTTCCATGCCGCTCTGGATAACCACCCGGTGGAAACCCTCCTGCCTTACAAAAAGCAGATCAACCGGGCTTTCGAAGTGCCATTGCATGTGGAGCACGATGAAAAAACCTACCCTTTCCGCATGATCATCCTTTTTGATCACGGGCTGTTTGTCAGAAAGAGCAGTACGCTTCGCAACCGCATTGAGAAGACCATGGCGGCCTTCAAACAACTCGATGAGAAGCTCAATAAATATACATTGAAGACGGAACAGAGCATCGACCATGCCTGCTCTTCCATTCTCGCAAGATACCAAACGGGCGACTTCTTCAGCTACACCATCAACAACGACCCCATCGTCTCATCCAAAAACAAGAAGCGGGGCCGGGTCAAAGCAAATGAGCAAGTCGAAAAGGTCACCATCATTCAAGACCGGTTCACCGTCAGCCTTTCTTTCAGTGAATCAGCCTTCGACAACGCACTTTACCATCTCGGCTACTATCCGCTAATCACCAACAAACCCGTCCAGGATCTCAGCCTGCATGAAGCCATGATGGCTCATAAGAATCAGTACAACTGCGAGCACACGAATCGTAGGGCCAAGAGCGGTCTGAACCTCGAACCTGTCTATCTCCACACGCCTGAACGAATCGAGGCACTTCTCTTCCTATTCAAAATCGCCCTCCAACTTCTGGTGCTCATGGAAAGGACCGCCAGAAGAAACATTGCCCAAAGGGATCGCGGCCTGGACCAACTCATGCCAAACCGTAAAGATGTCCGAAATCCCAAAACCGAATCCCTTCTGGCGGCATTCAAGTACGTCGTTCAGGGGCGGATTCTCCTGAATGACGGCAGTGCCCAGGATTCATTTCGCAACTGACACCATCTCAGGAAGACATCCTTGCCATCCTGGAAGTGCCGAGCGACTATTTTTCATACAAATTCCTCTTTGACAGTAGTTGATTCGCGACCCGTCCGCCCCGGTCAGGTTACTGGAACAGGTCAACACCTAAATGCCAAAACGTCCTCTTGAAAAGAGCGAAATGCAAGTTACAGGATTTTGGTGGTGAGAGCATGACTCCACAGCGTGCTGAGCAATCGTTATGAAGCCTGCTCTCACGAACCAACCGCAGGTTACTTCCCTTTGGTGCTTCTCTTGGATGCTTTAAGGGGATTGATTTTGGCTTGTTGTTGGCTTTGTGAATCCCACTTGGAATGCGTGGCGAAGTTACAGTTGCTCATCTTCCATTTGCTGGAAGGATTCGGAAAACTGCTGCAAAACTTCCCTGATGGCAATTCCATAACCTTTTGGCACCCATCACACTTCTCCACTATCGGATGACAGGAACCGCCGCTAAACCCACACCCTGCTTTCGTCATGAAGGCGCAGTCCATTCCCGCCTTCATCGTCGCACAAATCATGACAACCACCTCCAATTCTGGTATAAGTAATAGTTCTCGATGGAGAACTCGGAGCGCATATTAACCAGGATTTTCCGGCTGTCAAGGCATTTCTGACGCTTTTTATATTGGCCGTCTTCGATCAGGTCTATAGAGGTGCACATTGGGGATAAAAAAACTAGGGGAATTACTGCTCCAGGAAGGTTTGATTGAACCCGAGCAGCTCAATCGGGCCCTTGAAGAACAGCGACACAGTGGGGAGCGTATTGGCGCGGTCTTGATCAAACTGGGATATATCACTGACGCCGCCCTGGTGGAATTCCTTTCCAGGCAGTTTCGTGTGCCGGCCATAAATCCTGCCGGACTCTCCATTCCCAAAGACATCGTCGAGCTGATTCCGCCGGAAATTGCCATGAAGTACCTGGCGGTCCCCTTTGGTTTGATTGGTCACACCCTCAATGTTGCCATGGCCGACCCCGGTAATCTCTTTGTCATTGATGACATCCGGTTCCTGACGAGGAAAAACATCCAGGTCCATGTGGCTTCCGAGATTGTTATCAAGGGATTGCTCAGTCAGCATCAAGATCAGGCCGGTAACGAGAATGTCGATGACATGCTCGGGCTGCTGAAAGAAGATGTCGATGTGGACCTGATTGAGTCCACGGATGAGATGGACATGTCATTCCTGGAGGATGCTGTCGATCAGGCGCCGGTGGTGAAACTGGTCAATCACATCCTCATGGATGCTATTCGAAAACAGGCTAGCGATATCCACCTCGAACCCTACGAAAAGACCATGCGGGTGCGCTTTCGCATCGATGGAGTGCTCTATGAGATGATGCGGCCCCCGCTGCAACTGAGAAATGCGCTGGTTTCCCGTTTAAAAATCATGAGTCGACTGGACATTGCCGAACGGCGTCTGCCCCAGGACGGACGCATTAAGCTCAAAGCCCGAGGGCGTGAAATGGAATTCCGCGTTTCGGTGCTGCCCACACTCTTTGGGGAGAAGGTCGTGCTCAGGCTCCTGGACAAGACCGGGCTGCAACTCGACATGACCAAACTGGGGTTCGAGGAAAGTCAATTCCAGGCTTTTCGGGAAGCCATAAGCCTGCCCTATGGCATGGTGCTGGTCACCGGACCCACCGGCAGCGGCAAGACAACGACACTCTACAGCGCTCTTTCCGAATTGAACCGGGTCAGTGACAATATCTCAACCGCGGAAGACCCCGTCGAATACAGTCTGGCCGGAATCAACCAGGTACAGACCCACGACCTGATTGGACTGAACTTTGCAATGGCCTTGAGATCGTTTTTACGGCAGGACCCGGACATCATCATGGTCGGTGAAATCAGAGATTTTGAAACCGCCGAGGTGGCGATTAAGGCAGCTCTAACCGGTCACCTGGTGTTGAGCACCCTCCACACGAATGATGCTCCAAGCACCATTGTCAGGCTTCTAAACATGGGGGTGGAATCTTTCCTGGTGTCGTCGGCGGTCAACCTGGTGGTGGCCCAGAGGCTCGTGCGCCGTGTTTGCCGTGAATGCCGCGTGGTGGAGGAAGTCCCCGATGATGCGCTCATCAACCTCGGGGTTCGTGAAGATGAGTTGGGGTCGTTTGTTTGCTATCGGGGCAAAGGCTGTCCCGTATGCAATAACACCGGGTATCGAGGGCGTATGGCTTTGTATGAGGTCATGACCATGACCGAAAGAATTCGGGAAATGGTCTTGATTGGCGCCTCGGCTTCTGAAATCAAGAGGGAAGCCATCATGCAGGGGATGATCACGCTTCGGCGCAGCGGGATTAACAAATTGAAGCAGGGAATCACCTCCATCAACGAAGTCACGCGCTGCTCGGCGAAGGACTGATAAGGGCAAGGAATCATCATGCCGGTGTACCGTTGGAAGGGAATTGACCGCAGGGGCAAAAGGCAAAGCGGTGAAATCGAAGCCGATAACGCCACCATCGCGCGCCAAATTTTGGTGCGTAAGGGATTTAATATAACGGGGTTCAAGCCTAAGCCCAAGGACCTCATTGAATACGTCCCGATTTTTGAAAACCGGGTAACCGAAAGAGACCTGGTGGTTTTTGTCCGGCAATTCGCCACCATGATCGACGCAGGGCTGCCCCTCGTTCAGTGCCTGGACATCCTCCAGCAGCAGCAGGAGCAAAGAGCCTTCAAGACCATTATCAAAAAGGTGAAAAAAGATGTGGAAGAGGGTGCTACCTTCTCGGACGCGATCAGGAAACATCCCAAGGTATTTGACAACCTCTTCGTCAATTTGGTTGCCGCCGGGGAAGTGGGAGGCATCCTCGATGTCATTCTCAATCGCCTCGCCGACTACATAGAAAAGCTGGCGAAATTGAAGAAGAAGGTGAGAGGGGCCCTCACCTATCCGGCCATCGTGGTCGCCATCGCGATCGGCGTCATGGCTGTCATCCTTATTTACGTGATCCCGGTCTTTGCCCAGCTTTTCAGGGACGCGGGGGTCGCGCTGCCATTCATGACGCTTTTTGTCATCACCTTGAGTGATTTTGTCATACGCTACTTTTATTGGATCGTTATCGGTATAGCGCTACTCGTCTACATCGTTCGCAGGGTCCGCATGAACCCCAAAGGGAGGGTTTTGACGGATCGACTCATCCTTCGGCTGCCGGTTTTTGGGATGCTCCTGCGCAAGGTTGCCGTGGCGCGTTTTTCGCGGACACTCGGCACCATGCTGGCAAGCGGGGTGCCCATTCTCGATGCCCTGGAAATCGCTGCCGGCTCGGCAGGGAACGCGGTGCTCGAGAACGCTATTCGGGAATCTCGAACCGCCATAGCCGAAGGCCGTTCCGTGGCGGAACCTCTGCAGGACACAAAAGTATTTCCGGTTATGGTGACCCAAATGATTGCGGTTGGCGAGGCGACGGGGGCACTCGATACGATGCTCGGGAAGGTCGCGGATTTCTACGACGAAGAGGTCGACATTACGGTGGAAGCGCTCACTTCGCTCCTGGAGCCCCTCCTGCTGGTGTTTTTGGGGGTCACCATCGGCGGACTGTTGATCGCCATGTACTTGCCCATCTTCCAGATAGCGGACGTGGTCTCCAGGGCCTCGTGAGAACCCTTCACGACAAAGGAAGAACAACTTCAGTATGGTGCCGGTAAACGTCGGGAAACCTTCTGAACTGGAATTTGATCCGGAAATGAGGGACGGGGATACCCCTGGTGAGGCTTCCCTCAAGCGAAAGCTTCAGGGAGTGCTGCTATTTCGGCTGCTCCTGGGTGTCTTCTTCCTGGCGCTTACGCTTCTGGTCCAAAGCCGTCGCACCGAGGACCTCCTGTCCGCACAGCTCAAACCCCTCTACACCTTCTCGGTCGTGCTCCTTCTTTTCACGATCGTGGCCGCGCTGAGTCTGAGGCGGGTCCGTCACCTCGTGCAATTTGCCTATCTGCAGCTCCTTTTCGATGCCGGCGCCGTGACTTTTCTGATATACATTTCGGGAGGGGTTGATAGCCCTTTTTCCTTTCTTTATATGCCGACAATAATCAGTGGCGCGCTGCTGCTGCATCGCCGGGGGAGCATGGTGAGCGCCACTGCGTGCGCGCTTTCCTACGGCCTGCTGCTGGACCTGCAGTTCTTTGGCTGGCTCACTCCGCGGTCGGTGGTTGAGGTGGCCTCTCCGGTCCGTGACAGTGCCGCCTACTTTTACAGCATCCTGATGAATATCGCCGGCTTCTATCTCACGGCTTATTTGAGTGGTTATCTCGCAGAGCAATTACGGAGGTCGAGCCAACAGGTCCGCGAGCATAAGAGAGACTTCCATGAGCTCGAGATGTTGCATCGTAACATCATTCAAAGCATCAGCAGCGGTATATTGTTTGTTAAGTCGAATGGCCATGTGCTTTTCTCCAATGCCTCAGCGCAAAATATACTGGCCCTGACCCCGGATCAAATTGACGACCAGCCCATTGAAAAGATCGTTCCCTCCCTGGATTTTCTAACTTGGCCCGGAAACACCTCCCTGACCGCCCAACCCGAGACCCAGCTCCCGGCCCGCCGGGAGGTTGCCTATAAGCGCCCCGGAGGGGAGGAACTCTGTTTGGGGTACAGCGTTTCTTTCCTGAAAAAGGATGCCGGAGATACCTCGGGCTGGGTATTTATCTTCCAGGATTTGACCCGGCTCAAGTCCATGGAGGAGCATCTCCAGAGAATGGAGCGCATGGTTTATGCCGGAAAAATGGCGGCCGAAATCGCTCATGAAATCAGGAACCCCCTGGCTGCTATCAGCGGGGCGTCCCAGATGCTGCAGAGCGAGATGGACCAGGGATCGTTCCACGCCAAACTGATGACGATTGTCTCTCGGGAAATCCAGCGCATTGATGACCTCATTACGGACTTTTTGTGGTTGGCGAAAGGGTCACAAAAGTCTGAAAAGATGGAAGAGGTAGGGGTGTGCGCCATGATTGAAGAGGTCTTGGCGCAGTTGAAGGCGAGAGATACGAAGACGGATATTTACACGTTCGTGAAGACGTTCGAACTCATGCCGGTTTTCTTTATGGACCCCCAGCATCTTAGACTGGTCCTTTGGCATCTCATGAGCAATGCTCTTGAGGCCATGCCCGATGGTGGGACCCTCACGATCCGCGTGGCAGCCTCGAAAGCGGCGGCCTCCCCCGAATTGAAAAGCCGTTATTGAGATCATCTGATACGGGACCGGGAATCCCGGAAGAGGATCGTGAGCGGGTCTTTGAACCTTTCTTTTCAACCAAGCAAAGGGGGACCGGGCTCGGCCTGAGCATCGTCTACCAATTGATGGAAAACCTCGGTGGGCGTATTGAAGTGAAGAGCGACGCGGAATCAGGCACTTCCGTGGCACTTTTTTTCCCTTTTGACCCCGTTTTTCCTCTTGCCAAGTAACCCCCCAGTGATTATAAGCACTCATCGAGGGCGAGTGCTAATAGTATGGTCCGAACACTTCGGGACATCAGCGCGTTGATTAATCCCAATAAACCAGGTTGGTAACACGAAAGGAGTCGAAACGATGAAACTTAAACCGCTCAACGATCGTGTGGTAGTGAAGCGAATCGAAGAGGAACAGGTAACGGCGGGGGGCATTATCATTCCCGATACGGCCAAAGAAAAACCCATACAGGGTGAAGTGATTTCTGTGGGCAGCGGCAAACTGATGGAAGATGGAACGCAGACGGCCATTGGACGTGAAAGCGGGAGACCGGGTGCTGTTCAGCAAGTATGCCGGCACGGATATCAAGGTCGAAGGCGATGAGCTTCTTATTATGCGAGAGGATGATATCCTCGCCATCGTTGAACAATAGGGATCTTCGAAGCTATCAGTCGGAAGCTGGAATTTAAAGGGAGGAATGCCTCATGGCGGCAAAACAATTGGTTTACGATGTAAAGGCCCGGGAAGCTCTGCTCAAGGGCGTGAATACCTTGGCCGATGCAGTGAAAGTAACGCTGGGGCCCAAGGGCCGTAACGTGGTGATTGAAAAGTCTTTCGGCGGCCCGACCGTGACCAAGGACGGGGTGACCGTGGCCAAGGAAATCGAGCTGGAAGACAAGTTCGAAAACATGGGGGCCCAGATGGTCAAGGAGGTTGCCAGCAAGACCAGTGATGTCGCTGGTGACGGCACGACCACGGCGACGATCCTGGCCCAGTCAATCTATTATGAAGGGTCCAAGCTGGTGGCGGCCGGCGCCAACCCCATGGCCCTCAAGCGCGGCATCGAAAAGGCTGTGCAGGCGGTGGTCGACGAGTTGAAGAAGATCAGCAAGCCCACCAAAGATCAGAAGGAAATCGCGCAGGTTGGTACCATCTCCGCCAATAACGATCAGACCATCGGCAATATCATTGCCGAAGCGATGAACAAGGTGGGTAAGGAAGGGGTCATTACCGTCGAGGAAGCCAAAGCCATGGAAACGACCCTCGAGGTCGTGGAGGGAATGCAGTTTGATCGCGGCTACATTTCTCCTTATTTCGTGACCGATCCCGAGAAGATGGAAGTGCTGCTGAACGAACCGCTGATCCTGATCAATGAGAAGAAGATCAGCAATATGAAGGACCTTCTTCCGGTGCTCGAGCAAATCGCCAAAATGGGAAGACCGCTTCTCATTATCGCTGAGGACATCGAAGGCGAAGCACTTGCCACCCTGGTGGTCAATAAGCTTCGCGGCACGCTCCAGGTGTGTGCGGTCAAGGCCCCCGGCTTCGGTGATCGCCGCAAGGCCATGCTCGAAGACATCGCTGTTCTCACGGGCGGTGAAGTGATCAGTGAGGACAAGGGCATCAAGCTCGAGACCGTCGGTATGAACGATCTTGGCCGGGCGAAGACCATTCGCATCGATAAAGACAATACCACCATCGTCGACGGTGCCGGCGATCGTAAGGCCCTGGAGGGCCGCGTCCGCCAGATTCGGACCCAGATTGAAGAAACCACCAGCGATTATGATCGCGAAAAGCTGCAGGAGCGCCTTGCCAAGCTGATCGGCGGAGTAGCGGTGATCAGTGTCGGTGCCGCTACGGAAACCGAAATGAAGGAGAAAAAGGCACGCGTGGAAGATGCGCTGAATGCTACTCGCGCTGCGGTTGAGGAAGGGATCATCCCGGGTGGCGGGGTGGCCTATCTGCGATGCCTGCCGGGTCTTGAGAAACTGAGCCTCGAAGGAGACGAAAAGCTTGGTCTGAATATTGTCAAGCGCGCCCTCGAGGAACCCGCTCGCCAGATCGCCTTCAACTCAGGTGAAGAAGGTTCGGTCATCGTTCAGAAACTGAAGGGCGGTGAGGGAGCCTTCGGGTTCGATGCGGAGACGGGTGCCTTCCTTGACTTGTATGAGGCCGGTGTCATTGATCCTACCAAAGTGGCCAGAACGGCCCTGCAAAATGCGGCCAGCGTGTCGGCGCTGATGCTCACGACCGAATGCATGGTAGCCGAGCTGCCGAGAGATAAAGATATGCCGATGCCCGGCGGCATGCCGCCCGGCGGTGGAATGTACTAAGCGGAGTTAAGCTTCGGGAAACGGGTGAGTCATGCCGCTCGTTTCCACCACAATAACCGAAAGGTTTCTAAGCAACACTAGAGCCCCCTTTCTAGGGTTAGAGCGGGAAGGGGGCTCATTTTTTCGTAATTCTCATTCGGGAGTGACACCCGCAGATTCTGAAACCGTCCCCTGGAGCGTTCCCTTTCCTCGCCACTCATCACTCGTCACTCATTACTCATCACTGTTTCCCGCTAAGAGCTTGACATGTAGCCTTGGTATGCTAGTAAAAAAGTCTTCAAATAACCTTTTCCTTAGGGGGACTGAAAGATGGATTATAAGGAGAGCTTAAACCTTCCTCAGACCGATTTTCCCATGAAAGCCAATCTCTCCAAGCGCGAACCCGAGATCCTGGCGAAGTGGGAAGAGATGAGGCTTTACGATCTGCTGCGAGAGCACAGCAAGGATCGTCCCCTTTACATCCTTCATGATGGTCCTCCCTATGCAAACGGGCATATCCATCTGGGGACGGCCTTGAATAAGATTCTCAAGGACATGATCGTCAAGAGTCGCCAGATGAGCGGGTTCAATGCGGTCTATGTGCCGGGCTGGGATTGCCACGGGCTCCCTATCGAGCACCAGGTGGACCGGGAACTGGGCGAGCGGAAATCGTCCATGAGCCAGGTGGAGGTCCGCCGGCATTGCCGGCAGTACGCCGAACGCTTCATCGAGATCCAGAAAAATGAGTTCAAGCGCCTGGGAGTCCTCGGTGAGTGGGAGAATCCCTACCTCACCATGTCCTACGATTACGAAGCGACCATTGCCCGCGAGCTGGGACGTTTCTTCGCCCAGGGGAGTGTGATCAGAAGCAAGAAACCGGTCCATTGGTGTACCAGCTGTCGCACGGCCCTGGCCGAGGCGGAAGTTGAATATCACAACCACATGTCGCCATCGATCTATGTCAAATTCCCGCTGGATGAAAAGAGCAAGGCCCAGTTCCCGGAGCTCTCGGGGAAGCCCGCTTATGTGGTGATCTGGACCACCACTCCGTGGACGCTTCCGGCCAATCTGGCCATCACCCTGCATCCCGATTTCACCTATGTGGCTGTCGCCGTCGCCGATGAGATCTGGATCCTGGCGGAAGGACTGCTGGAAAACTGCATGCACCTCTTCGGCATCGAGAAATTTGAGGTGTTGCGGCGGTTTCGCGCCTCCGACCTGGCGGGCCGCACGTGTTGGCATCCCTTCCTGGAGCGTGAAAGCGTGCTCATTCTGGGAAATCATGTGACCCTCGAGGCCGGGACGGGCTGTGTTCATACGGCGCCGGGACATGGTCGGGAGGACTATGAAATGGCGCTCGAACATCACCTGGAGGTCTACTCGCCCATTGATGACGACGGATGTTTCACCAGGGACGTTCCTTTCTTTGCCGGGCAGTTCGTGTTCGCTGCCAACAAGGCGGTCAGCGCTAAGCTGCAGGAAGTTGGGCGCCTGGTCCGTGAAACGGAAGTCGAGCACAGTTATCCGCACTGCTGGAGGTGCAAGAACCCGGTAATCTTTCGGGCTACCGAGCAGTGGTTTATTTCGATGGCCGAAAACGAGCTCCGGAACAAAGCTCTGACCTGGATTGACCGGGTGGAGTGGGTCCCGAACTGGGGCCGCGAGCGCATCTACAACATGATTCTCAATCGCCCGGACTGGTGCATTTCACGGCAGCGGTCCTGGGGTGTTCCGATCACGGTTTTCACGTGCATTAGTTGTGGGAAACTCCTTGCTACACCGGAAATCTTTGCCCACGTGGTGGCCCTTTTTGAAAAGGAAGGAGCGGACTGCTGGTTTGGAAAAGACGCGCAGGCCCTGCTGCCGCCCGGGACAGTTTGCCCCGAATGCCACGGGGAAAGTTTCCGGAAGGAAATGGACATTCTCGATGTCTGGTTCGATTCCGGGGTGTCCTATGCTGCCGTGTTGGAACATCGCCCATACCTCGAGGCTCCGGCCGATCTCTATCTGGAAGGAAGCGACCAGCATCGCGGTTGGTTTCATTCGTCTCTGCTGGCCGCGGTGGGGACGCGAAACATGGCACCCTATAAGACCGTACTTACCCATGGCTTTGTTGTGGATGGCCAGGGCTACAAGATGTCCAAGTCTCTCGGCAATGTGATTGCCCCCGAGGAAATCATCCGCCAATACGGGGCCGAGGTCCTGCGGCTCTGGGTGTCGGCGGAGGACTATCGCGACGATGTCCGTATTTCCCCGGACATTCTGAAGCGCCTGAGCGAAGCGTATCGTCGGATCCGGAACACGTGCCGCTTTCTCCTGGGAAACCTCGGCGACTTCCACCCCCTTGCCGATGCCTTGCCCTACCGGGAAATGGACGAATTGGACCGGTTTGCCCTCCAGCAGCTCCAGGAGTTGATCAAACGGGTTCGTCAGGCCTACGACCGTTTTGAATTCCACCGCGTTTACCATGCTCTCCATAACTATTGCGTGGTGGATCTGAGCTCCTTTTATCTCGATATCCTGAAGGACCGCCTTTACGTTTCGGCAACGGAAAGCAAGGCCCGCCGCTCTGCCCAGACCGCGCTCTATCGCATTCTGACAACGCTCTTGAAATTGATGGCCCCCGTGCTCTCTTTCACGGCGGAGGAAGCCTGGTGGCATCTGCCGCATCGACCAAGTGAAACGATCCATCTCGAGAGCTTCCCGGAAGCGGATGCGGCCCTCGATGATGAGGAACTGAACCGGCGCTGGCAGACGATTCTGACGCTTCGCGGGGAAGTCGCTCGAGCGCTCGAAGGGGCCCGCCAGGCGAAGATCATCGGCCATCCTCTGGATGCCGTGGTGAAGTTGGCCCTTCCTGACGAGCTGCGGGGCGCTTTCGCCGACCAGGAGGAACTGCTCCGCTCGGTCTTTATCGTCTCGGGGGTTGCACTGGCACCGGTTGCCGACCTGGTGAATCCCGTTGAAGGGGTGGAAATCCCGGGTCTTTTTGTGGCGATTGAACCGGCGTCAGGGAGCAAATGCGAACGCTGCTGGGTGCGCTCCGATAAGGTCGGCCAGTTTGCCGCTCATCCTACCATCTGTGAGCGCTGCCATGACGTCGTGGCTGGGTGAAGAGTGCTGATGTCGAAAAAGGTTGTCCAAGAAAGAAGGGTCATTGTTCACCACGGAATACACGGAAGACACGATACCATGATCTATTTGCTTGCTATTGGCGGGACGATCATTTTCTTGGACCAGGTTACGAAGCTCCTGGTTCTCCATTTTCTGCCGCTCCATTCTGCAATGGAGATTATTCCCGGCTTTTTCAATCTCGTGCACGTCAGAAATACCGGGGCCGCTTTCAGTATTTTTGCGGGTGCAACCTCCGTCTGGCGCCAGGGGCTCTTCGTCGGTTTGACCATCTTGGTCGTGATCATCCTTCTCTTCGCCTATGGAAAGCTGCGGCCCGATGATCGCTGGACGCGAACGGCCTATGCGCTCATCACGGGCGGGGCGCTGGGGAACCTGATTGATCGCCTGCGCCTGGGGGAGGTAGTTGATTTCCTGGACTGCTATGTCGGCGCCTATCACTGGCCCGCTTTCAACGTGGCGGACAGCGCCATAACGGTGGGGGCCCTGATGCTGGTGGTGTCCGTCGTGAGAGGAAAATGAACCGCTTTTCAACCCGTCCGGAAGCTTGCCCGCTTCGATAAAACAGCCCTTGATGACCTGTCACTTCAAGCCTCTTGAATGATAGCTGTTGAGGCTGAATAGCTTTTTTTGTTCACCGCGGAGAACGCAGGGCAGCCGATAACCGCAACCAAAGGAATCAACCGCAGAGAACGCAGAGAAAACAATAAATTAGGATAAAGTCCTGACAAAATTTCAAGAAATCACACGTTAGCAGTGCAGAATGCGCAGGCAGATTTCGCTATGAAGTCATTAGGTTTCTCTGCGATCTCAGCGTGCTCTGCGGTTAATTCGTGAGTTTGCCAAAGTGAGGACCGCAGCCGAAACAAGTGCAGTAGGCATAGGCTTTGGGGGGGGGCGGGGGCTATTTGGCCTGCTCTTTCTTTAACTTCACCACGAAATTCTGCGGCAACAGCCGCTTGGCCTTTGGTCCCAGAGCTGCTGTTGAATGACGATGCGATCATTGAAGATGTCGGTGATCACCCCGTTTCTCTCGCCTGCCGGGGTGCCGACAGTCACGATGTAGCCTTTCCCGGCAGAATCCTCAACCAGGGCTCGCCGCCCGAGTTCTCCCCAGGCAATGGCTTTAAGGCCTTTTTCGATTTCTCCGAGGTTCATTTTCTGAAGAGGGGTAAGAGGCCGCTGGGGTTCAGGGGGAGGCTCGAACTCTTCTTCGCTGGCAAGGAGTTCTGGCGGCGCCCCTCCGGCAGGGGCAATGAAACTGACAAAGGGATCAACCATATTGCTCTGGTTATAGGAAAAATTCTCCTTCAACAGGGCTTTGAGGATCTTGCCGCGCACCGTAAATGGCTCCGGAGGCTTGGCGGGCGTCTCTTCCGGGGATAGGATCGGATCTTTGGGAGCGGTTGGAAGGCCAACGTTTGTTTCAGCGGATAGCGCCTGCCCGGCGGGATTGGTCTCATTACCCTGGCCGAGCAACGGCGAGTTCACGAGCATCATCCCCACCATACAGCACCCGGCCACCATGCCCCGGGTCCTCAATTTCCTGCAGCAGTCCACCCTCATCCCAGCTCTCCTTGGCCCCGTCTGTTCGGCCATTCACCATAGCAAAAAGTGGGCGCGAAATCTTCTCGATTCTGAGGATCGCGTGCAATTCAAGATGAGGGCACAACGACGAGACAGCAACAACAAAATGAGATGGCAACAGGGCCTTCCGTGACAGCTTTTGCTGGGGGCAGTCTTGAGGGAGGACCCAGCAGAAATATGAAACGGCAGCATGGTTTTTCAGAGCCGGAGCGTTGCTTTTCCTGGCTCGCCACGGTTGTCTCCTTTCCTCCCTCCAACAATTGACACGAACCGTCAGGACCATGACAAATTATGTCGTCAATGGGCATGGAAATCTTGGGGCTAGTACACGTGGGCGGAAGTCACTATTTGGTTTCGGCTGGTAGGGGCGACCGCCGGTCGCCCCTCACAATCCGGTTGAATGGTCGCCGAACTGACCAGAAACTTCCGCCCGGCTGTACTAGAACGGTGCTTTGATGAAAGTCGAAGCCGTTGCGGGCAGCTGTCAGCCGCGACGCGAACCGGCAAAAGGCAGGCCCGAAAGCCTGCCCCACAAATCAAGGCCCCTGCGGAACCCTTGTTGTAGTATTGGGAAATCTCAAAATGGTCAGAATGCCGTTGATCGTCATTCCGGCGAAAGCCGGAATCGAGGTTTGCCTCAGAATTCCGGCCCCTGGCTTTCGGAGGGGTGAGAGGGTATGCCAGTTCCGAGATCGTCTCTTTGGTGCTCTGTCCGTCCTGGACTCCGCGTCCACATATGACCAGACGGAACGGTTCTCAGCCCGATAAAGGAAACCAAATTGCCGTTGGGCATGTGTTTTTGTAATGATCGCATGTCCTTGGAACTGTTCTCTGTAAACTGTTGCACGCCCTGGTTTTATGGACCCATTTAAGTCGGAGATAGATTGGCACAATCATTGCTAATCCGATTCAGACAAAGGAAGCACCACCTGAGAGTAGCATAATGAGCGAACAGAGGCTTTTTTATCGATTTCACGCAAAGAAAGGGGGGGTTCAAAATCGAGAGAGCGGTTTAAGCGAGGATGTGTGGAGAAATTAGGTCATGACAGATTTGATGAACAGGACAAACCAAACCAACTGAGGAGGATTCAACATGCTGATTAAAATGCGCGAAAGCAAAGGCTTGGCCCTGGTGAAAATGATGATCGTCGTGGCCATCATCGGCATCCTGGCCGCCGTCGCCGTGCCTTACTACCAACGATACGTTGCCAAGTCGGTGCCGACCAGCCTGGTCTTTCCGGCGACGGAGTCCATTCGATTGAGAATGCCATTTCAACGAAGTATGCCGTTCAGGCTGGTTGCCTCCAACTGCCGCGGCGGGGAGCACCGAGATGAAAGCTCTCACTACTGACGCAGACCTAGGCTATGTTACAGGTGTAGCTTGGGCGAAAACCGGATCCGGTGGGATATTGACAATCAATGTGGACACAAGCAAGACAGAATTTTCAGCATTGAGCAGCGGGGCGTTTCTGGCGCTTGCAAACGCCACTGGTGGAAAGCTGTACTGGACTTATGGCGGCACCCTTGCGAAAGAACTTGGCTTCTGATGACCGCCTGGGCATCGACTGTCTGAACGGAAAATCCACTTGAAAATTCGGGACGACAAGTTTCCCGCCCCTTTCATCGATCCGGGCTTAAGCCATTGTTTCAGCGATGGCGAAGACTGAGATTGGTGAGCCATGAGACGAGCCTTCCCCTGTGCTGCTGCCATTCTGCTCATCATTTTAGTGATCTCTGCATATTGTGGCACATTCTATTCACCTCCCATCCTGGATGACTTTCATTCCTTTGTTTATCAAGAGGACGTGTACCTCAAGGATTGGTCAGTTTCTTCCCTCTTTCTCCTCTCCCAGACTACTTTTGGCTGGGCGCGCTGGATTCCGATGATTCCTTTTCCTTTGATCATTGGATTGGTGGAGGCAATGTCGTTTTCTTCCATCTTACGAACGCACTAATCCACATTTCTTGTCTGATCGCAGTGATGTTCCTCGTTTTCAATCTGTTGCAGGCCGTTGGGGAAAGAGAGACTTCCGCCGAGCGTATCTCTGCTCCGATGTTTGTCGTGCTGGTTGCCGGGGTGTGGGCGCTTAACCCGGTGCAAACCAACGCGGTCACCTACCTGGTGCAACGAATGGCGTCCCTTCAGGCTTTTTTTTACATCATCGCAATCTCCTTTTATATCCTTGGACGCAGGAAACACTTTCAGAGCTTGGCCTGACAAAAGCCTGTCCCTATTACGTTGCCTTTGGTATTGCCGCTTTAGGGGCATTCTTCTCCAAGGAAAATTCCGCGATGTTGCCGGTCATGATCCTGGTGACGGAGGTCTGGTCTTCAACGCGGACCTTCATTTGTCTCTCTGGAAGCGCTTCTTGGCGAGCCGAAAGGCAGTAAAAGGCATCCTCTTCATTTTGATGTTGGCGCTCGTTTTTCATGTCAGTTGAGGTGATCAAGCAACAACCAGGAGGATATGCCGGAAGGCATTTCACGATGCTGGAGCGTGTCCTTACTGAAACACGGATTGTGGTGTGGTACCTGTCGTTGCTCTTATGGCCGGCACAGTCGAGAATGTCAATTGAACACGACGTGGTGCTCTCTACCTCCCTCGTGAGCCCTCCCTCAACCTTTTTCGCCACGATTTT
>CAWEHK010000027.1:0-50264 GCA_963808625.1 uncultured delta proteobacterium | reverse complement strand
CCAGTTGAACACCTGATCCAGATCTTCGTCTTTGACCTCGAAGGTGACGTTGTGGGGACTGAGGGGTTCTTTCTTGAAAAACTCGGGCAGGCGGTCCTGTTGGGCGGTGAACCCGGCGCGGGCATTGAAATCGCGCTCCGTGCTCAGGACCTGCTTGCCCAGCGCCGTCACATCGTCGCCGGTCAGGTTCGTCCCGTAAAAGGCATTGAGGAGGTCGAGGAGCGACTGGAAGGTTTCCGGCTGATCGAGGAGGGCAAAGGCAATGAACAGGCACATGCCCGTGGAGTCGATGGCGGCGGTGGCGATCTGGAGGTCCCGCGAGAGCTCCACCTGGCCTTCCGGTTTCAGCGGATCGACGAAACCCCCGACCTTGAGGATGTTGGTGGCCACGGCATAGCCGGCCGTGTGGTCTGCGCCCATGGGGCTGGTGGCATAGGTCACGCCGATGCCCTGGACCGCGCGGGGATCATAGGCCGGAAGCGCCTGCCCTTTGACCACCGGCACCCGCTCGACACCGAACACCCGGCCCGTAACGGCAGCCCCTGCTCCGAGATCCGTCCCAGAGGGGTGCCCAGGCCGACTTCCTTCACCAGGTTGATGGCGCCTTCGGCATCGCCGAACTTGAGCAGCCCGGCTTCCATGGCCACGCCGATGGTCACCCCCATTTCGATGGTGTCCAGGCCGTAGTTGTCATCCAGGAAATCCATCATGGCAATGGCGTCCAGATCGGAGATGCCGCAGTGCCCGCCATGGGCCCAAACGGTCTCATATTCGGGCTGTTTGCTGAGGAAGTTCCCGTCCTTGTCATAGTAGGTCCCGGAGCAGCGGATGACGCAACCCCGGTGGCAGCCGTGGGTCGCCGACCCGGCCCGCCGCGCTGATTTTCGGTTTCGGCCTGGGTTTCGCCGCTGATCTTGTGAGCGCCGTCGAAGCGGCCTTCCTTGAAGTTGTATGTCGGATAGCCTCCCGCTTCGCACAGGATATTGGTCAGGACATTGGTCCCGTAGGTCGGAAGGCCCTGGCCGGTGACCGGATGATTTCTCAGCCCTTCGACGAATTTCTTGTTGGCGGCGTTGAATTTCTCGGGATCTTGCGGCGCGCGCGCCTTGATGCCGGCATCATCGAGGACGATGGTCTTGACCCTTTTCGCGCCCATGACCGCACCCAATCCCCCACGGCCGGCATGGCGGGTGGGCCGCAGTTCCATGTCCGTGACGGCAACCGTCGCCGCACCCATTTTCATCTCACCGGCCGGCCCGATGGAAAGGCAGGTAATCTTCCTGCCGTACTGATATTGCATCCGCTGCACCAGTTCATAGTTGGGGAGGAGCTTCAGGCTGTTGTCCAGGATGACCTTGACTCCGTCCCGGTTGATATGAACGCGGTAGAGATCATCTTTGGGCGGCTTTCCCTCGAGGACGATGGCAGCATACCCCAGCCTCGCCAGCACCTGGGCGGCCTGCCCGCCGGCATTGGCTTCCTTGATGCCCCCGGTGAGCGGGCTTTTGGCGCCAATGGAAAGGCGGCCCGACATGGCTGCGGTGGTGCCGCTGAGCATCCCCGGAGCAATGACCAGCTTGTTATCCGCCCCAAGCGGGTGGCAAAGCGGCGGGACCTCCTTTGCCACGAGGGTCGAGGTGAGGGCCCTGCCTCCCAGGCCGGCATAATCGCCAACCGGCTCCTCAGTCACCTTGGGACCACCTTCGGCCCCCATATCGATTCTCAAAATCTTGTCCATGAATGCCATCCTCCTGAAATCAAAAATGAAAGATCACTGTTGGGGTGTTTAATAAAACATGACGGCGAAGCAGTGGTCAAGTGGTCAACGAAGAATTGCAAAAGTGCCATCCAGTGTTGTAGAGTGCTTTCGCTTTTCTGTCATCGATGCGGTACGACTGAATGGGGTTTGCTCATCGACCTGCTCCCTCTCCTGCGAGTGTATGCTTGTCTGTGCTGAGAACGTTCATTTTGTTAGATCAGGAAGGACCAACCGGCACGATGAGCCCGCTGCCAATCATGCGAAAGACTCCGGAGGGAACAACCATAGAGATTTACGTTCAGCCCCGGGCGAGCAGGAATGAACTGGCCGGGATCCATGAAGATACCTTGAAGGTCCGGCTGACGGCGCCGCCGGTGGAGGGAGAGGCGAACAAGGAATGCCTCAGGTTTCTGGCGAAGGTTTTCGGGGTCCCGAAGGCTCACCTGGAAATCGTCCAGGGGCACAAATCCCGCCGCAAGACCATTCTCGTTCGAGGGGTTCTTCCGGAGGTCCTCCAGAACATCCTCAAGCAGGTCGGCATCATTTGACCGATGACCGGCGCCGATGTGGTGATGAGAAATCTTTTTGCTTAAGCCGAGACATTTTGATAGAAGAAGGGGTCATACCTTAGCAACCGACCCTCAGATGTAAAACGTCCATCCCTCACAAGGAGGCAACCATGCGCGAAGCAGTGATTGTCAGTGCCGTCAGGACCCCCCTCGGAAGCTTTAATGGCTCTCTGGCCTCGGTCGGGGCAACCAAACTGGGTGCGATTGTCATCGAGGAAGCCGTGAAGCGGGCCGGAATCACCAAAGAGGACGTCAACGAAGTAAATATGGGCATGGTGCTTCCCTGCAGTTACGGCCAGAACCCCGCCAAGCAGGCTGTAGTCCAGGCCAGCATGCCCTGGGAGGTGGAAGCGATAACGGTCAACAAGGTCTGCGGGTCAGGTTTGAAAGCGGTGATGCTGGGGGCCCAGGCCATTCAGCTCGGCGACGCCGATGTGGTGGTTGCCGGGGGCATGGAGAACATGACCCTGGCCCCGTATTATCTGGACAAGGCACGCGCCGGGTACCGCATGGGCGATGGCAAGATCTATGATCATATGGTCCACGACGGGCTCTGGGATATCGTAAACGACTTCCACATGGGAATTTCCAACGAGCTGTGCTCGGAGAAATACAACGTCACCCGGGAGGACCAGGACCGCTATGCGGCGGAATCGTACCGGCGCACTCTGGCATCCATAACCTCGGGAAGATTCAAGGATGAAATCGTGCCCGTCTCCGTCCCTTCGCGCAAAGGAGAGCCGGTCCTTTTCAGCCAGGACGAATGTGCCCGGGAAACGACCTATGAAGCTCTGGCCAAGATGAGGTGGGCGTTCAAGAAAGACGGCGTCACCACGGCCGGCAATGCTTCGGTGATCAGTGACGGCGCGGCGGCGGTGGTGCTCATGGCAAGAGAGAAGGCGGAAGCCCTGGGCTGTCGCATTATGGCGACCGTCGGGGCGCAGGCTTCGGCCGGAATCGACATGAAATACGTCCTGGTGGCTCCCATCTGGGCGATCCCCAAGTGTTTGAAAAAAGAAGGACTCAGCCTGGATGATGTCGACCTGTTCGAGGTCAACGAGGCCTTCAGTGGCTCGACGGTGGCGGTCATGAAGGAACTGAAGCTTGATCCCGCCAAAACCAACGTCAATGGCGGCAGCGTTGCCCTCGGGCATCCCATTGGCGCCAGCGGTTGCCGGTTGTTGGTCACGTTGCTGCACGAGATGATTCGCCAGAACAAGAAGACGGGGCTGGCTTCCCTTTGCCTGGGTGGAGGTGAAGCCGTGGCCTTGATCGTGAAACGCTAGGTGAGGGCAGCGAACAAACCGGATTAGCAGACAGTTTCGGCCAACAGGAAAAGGAGGAGATCATGGAGTTGAAGACTTTTGGCGTGGTGGGTGCTGGTCAGATGGGCAACGGGATCGCTCAGGTGGCAGCCATGAGCGGTCTGCAGGTGATCATGAACGACATCAAGGATGAGTTCGTCCAGCGGGGGCTCAAGAACATCACCAACATCCTGAGCAAGAACGTCGACAAGGGAAAGATGACCGCCGAGGAAAAGGACGCCATCCTCGGGCGCATCAAGACCAGTGTGCAGCTCAAAGACATGGCTGCCGCCGATTATGTCGTTGAAGCGGCGACGGAGAACGAAGCCGATCAAACTACAGATCTTCCGGGACCTCGATGCCACTTGCAAGCCCGAAGTCATCCTCGCTACGAATACCTCTTCGATTCCCATCGGTCGCATTGCGGCGGTGACAAAACGGCCTGAAAAAGTCATCGGCATGCATTTCATGAACCCCGTTCCCGTCATGAAGTTGGTGGAGGTTATTCGCGGTCTGCAGACCTCGGAAGAAACGTTTAAAGTTACCTGGGACCTCTCCCTCAAGTTCGGCAAGACGCCGGCGGAAGCGAACGACTTCCCGGGTTTTATCTCCAATCGCGTCCTCATGCCCATGATCAACGAAGCCGTCTATGCTCTCTATCATGGTGTGGGAAAGCCGGAGGACATTGACACGGTCATGCGCCTCGGGATGAATCACCCCATGGGGCCGCTGGCCCTTGCCGACCTCATCGGTCTGGACACCTGTCTCGCCATCATGGAAGTGCTCTACAACGGCTTCTGTGATTCCAAATATCGCCCGTGTCCGCTCCTCCGCAAATACGTCGAAGCCGGCTGGCTGGGCCGCAAGACCGGGCGCGGATTTTACGCCTACTAACCCCATGACCCCTTGTGTGGGGCAGGCTTTCCAGCCTGCCACGAGCAGGGTAGGCTTTCCGGCTTGTCGGGAGCAGGGCAGGCTGAAAAGCCTGCCCCACCATCAAGCATCAAACTGGGCCACTTTTTAAAGCATCAAAATGGGCCACTTATTTTCTGCAGCCTCTAACAAGGCAGGATGGATGCGATGGACTTTGAACTGACGCAAGAACAAAAAGCCATTCAGGATACCGCCAGACAATTTGTCAAAGATGAGCTGGAACCGATCGCCGCGGAATTGGACCGCACCAAAAATCGTGAAAAACTCAAAGAAATTTTGAAGAAGCTCGCCGACCTCGGCTTCATGGGGATCAATGTGGACCGCAAGTACGGCGGGACCGCGGCCGGAACGGTGGCCTTTTCGCTGGTCATGACGGAACTCGGTCGCGCCTGCGCTTCAACCACCGTGACCACCTCCGTCACGAACATGGTCGCCGAAGTGATCCAGGTGGTTGGCACCGAACAGTTGCGAGAGAAGTACATTCCGCCCCTTTGCAGCGGTGAGTACGCTGCCGGCGGGTTCGCACTGACCGAAGCCGGCGCGGGTTCCGACCCCGCCGCGATGCGCATGAGCGCGGTGCTCGACGGCGATCACTGGGTGCTCAACGGCCAAAAGATCTTTATCAGCAGTGCCGAATTTGCCGGTGTTTTTGTGGTATGGGCCGTAAGCGATAAAGAAGCACGCAAGGGCAAAGGCATCAGCTGTTTTTTGGTCGAGCCGTCATTTCCGGGCCTACGGATCGGCAAGGAAGAAAAAAAGCTCGGCCAGTTGGCTTCTCCGACCAATGAGCTGATCTTCGATAACTGTCTTGTACCGAAGGACAACATCCTGGGCGTCCCCAATGATGGTTTCCGGATTGCCGCGGCCGAACTGGCGGGCGGGCGGATCGGCATTGGCTCGATGTCTCTCGGCATTGGACTGGCCGCCATGGATTTTGCCAGAGACTATGTCAAGAAACAGGCGCGGCTCGATTTGCCCGGCAGCAAGGGGCAAGCCGTTGACAGGATCCTTGCCGACAACACCACGCGCCTCGCCGGGGCAAGGTTTCTCCTGCTGCGCGCGGCTTTCCTCAAGGACCAGAAAACATTCTATGCCAAGGAAGCCTCGATGGCTAAAGTCTATGCCACGGAAGCGGCAAACCAGGCCTGCCATGATGCCATGGAGATTCTCGGCGATTATGGCTACTACTCAGGACTGCCCCGTGGAACGTTTTTACCGCGATGTGCGCGTCACCTCAATCTATGAGGGAACCAGTGAAATCCAGCGCCTGATCATCGCGCGCGAATTGCTGCGGTAGCTGAGCGTAGGGAGCCTGCTCACCGTCCTCCTCATGAGCGCTGCTACCAGGGGAGCAACCGGGAGGCCGAAAAGCAAAGGGCGCTCGCACGGTTAGTCCGCACAACTTTGTTCGTTTCCCAAGGCGGAGGTTATCATGCACCTTGAATTGACAGAAGAACAACAACTGGTCCGAGCCAGTGTGAAAGAGTTTTGTGAAAAGTACGTGGAACCCGCAGCCGATGCGGTCGATCAGGAAGCGCGCTTCCCTTCCGAAAACTTCAAAAGACTGGCCGAACAGGACTGGCTGGGTATTCCCTACCCGGAAGAATACGGTGGGGCGGGGGCCGACTATCTGACTCACATCATCGCCGTCGAAGAACTGTCCCGCGCTTGCGCCGCCACCGCATCCATTGTCGAGGCCAATGCCTCCCTGGCTTGTTTTCCCTTGTTTAAGTTCGGCACGGAGGAGCAAAAGCAGAAATACCTTCCACCCCTTTGCCGGGGAGAAATGCTCGGGGCATTCGCCTGGACCGAAGCCGGCGCCGCCCATGGCGCTTACGGGGAGACAACGGCGGTTCCGGAGGGCAACGAGTACGTCCTCAACGGCGTCAAAACGTTCGTTTTGTACGCTCCCCTTGCAGGCGTCTTCATCGTCTTTGCCGCCACCGACAAATCCAAGGGAAACGAAGGACTGAGCGCCTTCATCGTCCCTGCCGACACCCCGGGAGTGAAAGCCGGGGAGCAGGTGAACAAAATGGGCCTGCGCGGTGCTTTGACCTCTGAGCTCGCGCTGAAGGACTGCCGCATCCCCAAAGAAAACCTGCTGGGTCAGGAAGGACAGGGTTCTACCATCGCCGCGATGACCCTTGACGGTTGCAGAATCGGTATTGCCGCCGAGGCTCTGGGCATTGCCGAGGCCGCTCTCGAGGAATCCGTGCGCTACTCCAAGGAACGGGTTCAGTTTGACAAGCCGATCTGCACTTTCCAGGCGATCCAGTGGATGCTGTCGAATATGGCCACTGATATCGAAGTCTCCAGGTATCTGACCTATCACGCCGCCTGGTGCTATGATCAAGGTCTGCCATACAGCAAAGAAGCCGCGATGGCGAAGCTCATGGCGGCGCAAACGGCGGTACGTCACACCGACTCAGCGGTCCAGATTCACGGCGGGATTGGCACCGTGAAAGGCCAGAAAGTCGAACGCCTCTACCGCGACGCTAAGATAACACAGATTTACGAAGGCACTCCGGATGTGATCAGGACAACGATTGCGGACGGCCTGCTTCACTAAAGAGAGAAACAGGAAAGGTGATAAATGCTCAAGGTCATAACTTGTTTCAAATGGGTTATCGATGAAGCCGACGTCAAGGTGGACGCGAGCTCGCGGCGACTGATCCTTGACCGGGTGGGTTATAAGATCAGCCTCTACGACCGCAATGCCATCGAAGAAGCCGCTCAGCTCCAGGAAAAACACGGCGCCAGTGTCGTTGCTGTAACCGTGGCCCCGCCCACTGCCAAGCAATGTCTGAAGGACGCTCTGTCTCGTGGGGCGGATAAGGCCTGCTTCGTAAACGACCCGTCCCTGGTGGACCTGGGACCGGCCCAGACGGCGGAACTTTTGGCCGCCGCCATCACCGGGCAGGGAGAATTTGATCTGGTCCTCTGCGGCGAAGGTTCAAGCGACCTCTACACCCAGCAGGTTGGGCCGATCCTGGCTGAAAAGCTGGGTATTTCCTGCGCCACTTACGTTAATAAACTGACCGTCATCGAGGGCGAAAAGCGAATTATCGTTGAACGCAAGCTGGATGACTGTATTGAGATCCTATCCGTGCCGTTGCCGGCCCTCGTCACCGTTTTGCCGGATATCAACACACCCCGGATACCAACCCTGAAACAGGTCCTGGCAGCCGGGAAGAAGCCCGTCGATAACGTTACGTTGGATAAGCTCGGATCACCTTCCGAGCCCGGTCTGCAGACCACCGGTATTTTAGGGGCAACGATGGAACGGCGGCGTCTTAAGTTCGGGACGGAAGCGGACGATATCCGAGCCGCGGTAGGCGCCTTGTTGAAAGAGGGAGTTATATCTTAAGGAGTGTTCACCCATGGCAGGGATTTGGGTTTTTGCCGAGAATCGAGAACAGACGCTGGAACTTTTGAACGCCGGGAAGGACCTGGCAGGAACTTTGGGGGTAAACCTGGCGGCCTTTGCATGGGACCGCCAACTGGCCCACGACTATATCGCCTGCGGGGCTGACGAAGTGTTGCTTTTAGCTCCACTCGCGGAAGAGCAACCGCTGGAATCCTATGTTCCCGTGATTGCCGATGCGGCCCGCGCGGAGGACCCGGATGTGATTCTCGTTGCCGGGACGCACCGCGGCAAGGAAATCGCCGCCCGCGTTGCCGCTCGCCTGAATACGGGGCTATGCAGCGAGTGCAGTGGTTTTGAGCTTGATCCGGAGAAGAAACTGCTCAAGATGGATCGCTTGTTTTTCGGAGGATTGGCCGTACAGACCGTCATGTGCACCACCCGTCCCCAGATGGCTACCATCCCTCCCCGGACTTTCGAACCGGCCACGGTGCAGGAAGGGAAGCAAGGGCAGGTGAGAGAGCTTCCACCGCCTCCCCCGTCGGGAGTGCAAGTCCTGCAGCGGACGCCGAAAACACGGGAGGCAGTGGACATAACCGAAGCCAAGATCGTGGTTTGTGTGGGCCGCGGGGTCGCCAAGCAGGAGGATATTGCGCTGGCCAAGCAGCTGGCGGAGGTGCTCGGGGGCGAGGTGGCTTGTTCGAGGCCCATCGCCGAAGAACTGCACTGGCTGCCCGAAGAGGTCTACCTGGGGATCTCGGGGAAAAAGATCAAGCCGGACCTCTATGTCGGCATCGGCGTCTCCGGGCAGATCCAGCATGTGACCGGCATCCGCGACAGCAAGGTCATTTTTGCGATCAACCGCGACGAGAATGCCCCGATTTTTGAGGCTGCCGACTACGGCATCGTCGGCGATCTTTATAAGGTCGTTCCGCAGCTCATTCAGGAGCTCAAGTCGGCGTTGAAAGCATAAGCTGGGTGGGTGATGGGTGATGGGTGATGGTTGATAGTTGATGGTTGATGGTTGATAGTTGATGGGTGGTGGGTGGTGGGTGATAGTTGATGGTTGATGGGTGATGGGTGATAGTTGATAGTTGATGGGTGGCAGGTGTCGAAGAACAACCCCTGCACTTGCCAAGACTGTGGGGCAGGCTTTCCAGCCTGCCTCCTGTTTGGTGGCCGGGCAAGCCTCCAGTGTCATCAGGCATCAACATGAACGACTAATTTCTTAACAGGCACTGAATATGGCAGAAGAAAAATTTACGGCAATCATTGTCGGGGCTGGTCCGGCGGGGAGCACCGCCGCCTATGTCCTGGCCAGGGAAGGTCACGACGTCCTCCTCATTGAAAAGGGCACCGTGCCCGGCTCCAAGAACATGTTCGGGGGCCGGATGTATACTCATGCCCTGCATCGGATTATCCCCAATTTCTGGGAAGAGGCGCCCGTTGAAAGGCCGGTGACGCGCGAGATCATCACTTTCCTGAACGGCGATCAAAGCGTTTCCCTGAACTGCCAGGACGTCGCCTGGGCAAAGCCTCCTTATCATTCTTTCACCCTCTTGAGAGCGGAATTCGACGCGTGGCTGGCATCCCAGGCGGAAGAAGCCGGGGCGATGCTCGCTCCCGGCATTCGTGTGGACGAGCCGCTGATGGAGAATGGGAGGGTCGTGGGAATCCGCGCCGGCGAGGATGAGATGCTGGCGGATGTTGTCATCGCCGCCGACGGCGCCAACTCGATCATCGCTCAAAAGGCGGGCCTGGCCAAGCTCTTCAGCGCCGACCAGGTGGCGACCGGGGTCAAACAGATCATCGAACTGCCCCCTGAAACGATCAGCCGGCGCTTTCAAGTCGCTGACAACCACGGCGCCGTCCAGCTCTTTGTTGGAGACTGTACCAAAGGGCTGCAGGGAGGCGGCTTCCTCTACACCAACAAGAGCAGCGTTTCGCTGGGGCTGGTGGTCAATGCGGGAGCGCTCCAGCGCAATCAGCTGAAGATGTCGGAAATTGTGGAGGAGTTCAAGGAAAGCCCCCACATCGCTCCCCTCATCGAAGACGGACAGGTGGCCGAATATTCCGCGCACCTGGTCCCCGAAGCAGGCCTTGGCATGATGCCGCAGCTCTTCGGAGACGGTATGCTGGTGGCCGGTGATGCCGCCGGCTTTGTCCTCAATCTGGGCTATATCGTGCGCGGGATGGATTTTGCCATCGCCTCCGGTGAGGCTGCCGCCAAAACCGTGATGGCGGCAAAAGCCCGGAACGACTTCTCACGCCAGGGGCTTGCCATCTACCAGAATTTTCTGAAGGAGAGTTTCGTGCTGAGGGACCTGGAAGCCTACCGCAACGCCCCGCAGTTCCAGGAAAACCACCGGCTCTTTAACGACTATCCCAGGTTGGCCACCGGTTTGGTCAGTAAATTGTTCACGGTCGATGGTTCCCCGCCCGTGCATCTGTTCGCGAAGATGATGAGGGAGATCAGGGAAAACCGGGTGAACCTGCTGCACCTGGCCGTCGACAGCTGGAAAGGAGCGAAGGACCTGTGAAGCGCTTGAGCATTGAGCAGCTGCTGGGGATTGATAAATTCGCCGTGGATGATGATGAGGCTCACATCGTTCTCGACAAGAGCGTTTGTGCACGGTGCCAGCCCAAGCCCTGCACCTATGCCTGCCCGGCCGGGCTTTACGTCGTGAAGGAAGGCGAAATCAGCTTTGATTACGCCGGCTGCCTGGAATGTGGGACCTGTCGGGTGGTTTGTCCCCAGGCAACCATTGCGATCACCTGGAAGTACCCACGCGGCGGCTTTGGGATCACCTTCCGCTACGGCTAGTACACAAGGGCATGAGTTCGCGCATTTTTCCGGTGGGCAAAGAGACCTGCCCACCCTACAGGACCGGGAACACTGTAGGGTGGGCACAGCTTCACCGTGCCCACCGGAACGCGCTACCGATTTCCGCCCAAGTGCTTTAGGCGCTTCAAATGAAGACCAGTGCTCCTCTGCCCTGCTTTTAAGTCTTCGATTATCATCTGCTTGCTCGAAATATTGCTGAACACCGAGTAAAATTCTCCCGTGGTGCCAAGCGGTTGTCCGACAGATCGCTTCTTGGCGGTTTGACCATCGTAGCGCAACTATACCTTTATTTTTTGGCCTTTCAGGCAGGATGGGACGAGATGGACTTTGAACTGACCCAGGAGCAAAGAATCATTCAGGCCACCGCCGCCAAGTTTGCCAAGCTCGAATTGGCCCCGAGCGCCGCAAAAATGGACCAGACCAAAGACCGTGAACGGCTGAAAAGCATCACGAAGCAGCTCGCGGAACTGGGCTTTATGGGCCTCAATATCGACCCCGATTACGGCGGGACCGGGGCGGGGGCCGTGGCCTATTCGCTGGTGATGACGGAACTGGGTCGCGGTTGCGCGTCGACGGCGGTGACCATTGCGGTCACCAACATGGTTGCGGAAGTGATCCACGCGTTCGGCAACGAGCAACAGAAAGCGAAGCACCTTCCGCCCCTTTGCAGCGGGGAGTTTATTGCCGGCAGTTTCGGGCTGACTGAGACTGCGGCCGGGTCGGACCCGGCGGCGATGCGCATGAGCGCAGCCCGGGACGGCGATCATTGGGTGCTGAACGGACACAAGATTTTCATTACCAGCGCCGAATTTGCCGACCTCTTTGTGGTATGGGCGGTGACGGATAAGGCGGCCCCCAAGGGCAAAGGCCTCAGCGCTTTCCTGGTGGAGCGATCGTTCCCGGGCTTTTGGGTAGGTAAGGATGAAAAGAAGCTCGGGCAATTGGCCTCGCCGGCCAATGATCTGTACTTTCAGGATTGCCGGGTGCCGCAGGAAAATCTCCTGGGTACTCTAAACGATGGTCTCCGCATTGCGGTGTCGGAACTGTCGGGCGGGCGGATCGGCATCGGCTCGATGGCCCTCGGCATCGGACTCGCCGCCATGGATTTCGCCACCGACTACGCCAAAGACCGCGTGCAATTCGACGTCCCCATCGCCGATCATCAGGCCATTCAATGGATGATTGCGGACAACTATACACGTCTTGACGCGGCGCGTTTGTTGCTCCTGCGAGCGGCGTACCTGAAGGACGAGAAGAAATATTTCGCCAAGGAAGCCTCCATGGCCAAGCTCTACGCCACGGAAGCAGCCAACAGGGCCTGTTACGACGCCATGCAGATTCTCGGCGGCTACGGCTACACTCAGGAATTCCCCCTCGAGCGCCATTACCGCGATGTGCGTGTGACCACGATCTATGAGGGAACCAGCGAGATCCAGCGCCTGATCATCGCGCGCGAATTGTTGAGATGAGTTATACTTGTTAAGGTTGAAAATCTGCGTTCGGTAGGAGCGGCACTTTGCCGCGACTGTGATAAAATCGCGCTAAGAGGCGCTCCTGCAAAAAAGTGGTGGGTCTGGCAAAGGGAAAGAACTCCACGTTAACCGGTATGCATGATGACGGAGCTATGATAAGATGTCGGAACCCGCAAAGAAAAGAGCCACATACGACGATCTCTTCAACATTCCGAAGAACATGACCGGAGAAATCATCGACGGTGAACTCATCGTCACTCCCCGTCCATCAAGGAAGCATATATATACGGCGTCTTCCCTTGAAGGTAGGTTGATCCCTTATCATTTTGGAGGTGGTGGCGGGCCTGGTGGTTGGATCATCCTCATGGACCCTGAGATTTCTTTGGGGGAAGACATTCTGGTTCCTGATCTGGCAGGATGGAGAGAAGAGAGGTTCCCCGAGTCGGAAGAGCACAACTGGATCTCCGTTGTTCCAGACTGGGTCTGCGAGATCCTCTCACCCGGCAGCGCGAGAATCGACAAGACTGAGAAAATGCCTCTCTACGCACAACATGGAATCTCTCATCTCTGGCTCATCGACCCTCTCGCCAACACGTTGGACGTGTTTCGGCTGGAAACCGGTAGATGGATGGTTCTTGGGCTCTTTGCTGAAGATGACAAGGTGCGCACGGAACCCTTCCCGGAGATAGAAATCGAACTTGCCGAGCTGTGGTTGGAAAAAAGGCGTAGGCAATCACCTGGAGGCGGTCAGGCGGCATCTTGATACAACACCACAGAATAAAGTGACCATAATCCCAGGACGTGATTCCCGCATGCTTTTGGCGGGAATCCAGAAGAAAAGCCTGGATGCCCGCCTTCGCGGGCATGACGGGCGGATAATGGATACCAATGATGTGGCGCTGCACTTGGCAAGCGGGCAGGAATCGCCATGGATTCAAGGCCCAGCTACCCCCCCAGGCCTCAAATGGAAAGCTCCATCCCGTCCACAAGGACCTCTAGGTTGGGATGCTTCAGCTTCAACAACTGGTTTTTAATGGTATCCCTGTGGAAGGGCTTAAGGTGAGTAGCGAAGATGTGTTCGGGAAGGGTCGGCATCTTTCGGATCTCGGCGGCAAGCAGCGAAGGGGTAAGATGCCCGGAAGCCAACGCCAGCTCAAGCATTTCATCGGGAAATGAGACCTCGATGATAAGCGCCTTGACCCGGTGTTCACCCATAAGTTTCCAAATTCTTTCCGTAGGGCCGGTGTCACCGGTGTAAACCATGGCAACTTTTGAAGAATTTTCGATTAAATACCCATATGCGGGAACACAGTGATCCACCATTGTGGAATACACTCGGTAGCCCCTCACCGCAATGGGTTCGCCGGGAGAAATTTCCTGAAACCGCATTGCCGGGCGCCGGGAGTTGGGCAGCGTGGTGAAATCCGGCCATATTCTATCGTTGAAAATATTTTGTTTAAGGTCTCCGAGGACTTCTTTGCCGCTCAAGATAGTCAACTGGCAACCCTGGTCGCTTGACACGATGTTATCCAGCAAAAATGGAATCGCTTTGATGTGATCGAAGTGCGCATGGGTCAGGAAGATGTGGGTGATTTGGCACTGCGCTTCACGATCCAGGGAAAGGGATACCGTCCCGGCATCAAACAGGAGGAAATCGTCAACCAGAAATGCTGGAGGATTGTGTCCCGGAACTTCTGAACCGGAGGACCCGAGAACTCTGATTCGCATTTGGAATTTTCTCCTTCGCTGGAAACATTCTGAGCTTGCACAAGAACTATGGGAGCTTCTGCTAAGTTTCAGACTCACTTCCAGAAGCCAGAAGGGCCGTGACGAGAAACCGGGCCACATGATCGCGCGCCCTATGCTTCAACCTACCGGATCATTTGTGCTTTGTAAAGTAAACATGTTAGTATTGAAGGGCAACTGAAAAAGAGAGGGTGCAGGAGAAAAGTGGCACGCATAGATGATTACAGAGAATCTTTTCGGCTGGCCTCGGAAGAGCTCAAGGGAGCAGACCTCCCCCGGCTGGCAAGGCTCGCCGGCGTTGACATGGTGCGTCCCGAGGCGGGTAAGAGCGCAATCACCGTGCCTTTCTTCGGCACCCCGTATCTTGTCCTGGTAGGCGAAAAGGTTGAAGTGCAGAGAGCCGGGGACCATGGGGAAGTGTCGCTTCCTGAAAAAATAGTCCTCTGCCACTATCTTCTCCATGCTTCGGGGGAGCCGGCGACGGGTGAACTGATCACTTTCCGCCAAATTCCGGACGGCCATTTCTACTTCGACGCTTTCCAGCGCCGCGCACGAGACCCGTTCCTGGCCATTTTTGGGAGGCATCCCGAACTCTTTCGGCGTTGTGCGCAAACCCTCAACGGCCGACAGGTAGCGGCAGGGGACGTGGGTATAGCCTTCCAGGTGCTGCCTCGAATTGTCATTCGCCTGGTCCTCTGGGAAGGGGATGATGAATTTCCGCCCGAGGCCGGTATCCTGTTCGATGCGAACATAAAATCTGCGTTGGCAGCCGAGGATATTGCCGTCTTGAGCGGGATGCTGGTGTACCGGTTGATGGGAATCGCCAGTAAGCAGTAAGCAGTAGGCAGTAAGCAGTAGGCAGTAGGTAGTAAGCAGTAGGTAGCAAACAAGAAGTGAGAATAGAAAATGATTTCTTCGTGTGACTTCGTTGTCCTTGGTGTGACTTCGTGGAAGAAAGAGAAGAGAGAGCGGGAGTTAAAAGACAGGAGACAGGAATTGAAGATTGCCGTCAGTGGTAAGGGTGGGGTGGGCAAGACCACCCTCTCTGCTTTTCTGGTGAGGTGGTTTGCGGGTCAGGGACAAAATGTCCTGGCCATCGATGCCGACCCGGATGCCAATCTGGCCCATGGGCTGGGAACCCAAGGGGCTTCGGAGCTCGTTCCCATCGCCGAGATGAAGGACCTCGTTGCGGAGCGCACGGAATCCGTTCCGGGAAGCTTCGGGGGGTTTTTCAAAATGAACCCGAAAGTGGATGACCTCCCCGAAAGACTCGCAGTCACGATCGGCGAGGGCATCCGGTTGATGGTCATGGGCGGGGTAAAAAAAGGGGGCATGGGATGTGTCTGCCCGGAGAGCGTTTTGCTCAAGAACCTCCTGCAGCACCTCATTTTGCGGCGTGACGAAGTGGTTGTGATGGATATGGAGGCCGGCATCGAACATCTTGGTCGGGCCACCTCGAAGGCGGTCGATTGCCTGATCGTCGTGGTGGAACCCGGGCGCCGGAGTATCGACACCGCGCTGAAAATCAAGGACCTTGCGAGCGATATCGGGTTGCAGAGGGTTTTCCTTGCAGGCAACAAAATCCGCAGCAGCAAAGACCGGGACTTCCTGAGCGACGCGCTCTCCGATTTCCGTTTTCTGGGATTCATTCCCTATGATGAACAGATCATTGAAGCCGACCTTCACGGCATCTTTCCCGAGGATATGGCGGCAGCGACGCTTGCAGGTTTCAAGGAAATCGCTCAAAACGTAATGGACCTGAAGAAGAGAATTCCATGATTGACGTCCAGAATCAGACTGATCACCGGAATATCAATGTGGACAAGGTGGGTGTCAAAGACATTCGCTACCCGATCACGGTGATGGACAAGGACCTCGGCTTACAGCACACGGTTGCTTCCATCAACATGTATGTCAACCTGCCCAGGAGCTTCAAAGGCACCCACATGAGCCGCTTCATCGAGATTTTGAATGAATTCCACGGCAATCTCGACATCCGGGAATTCCGGGCCATTCTCGAATCCATGCAGGACCGGCTCCAGGCGGAATCAGCTCATATCGAAATCACCTTCCCGTACTTCGTCAAGAAACACTCACCGATTACCGCAACGGCCGGGATGATGGAATACGGCTGTCGCGTGTCCGCTTCGCTGGACTGGAAAAACGGCTATGACCTTGTCCTCGAAGTCAATGTCCCCATCACCACCGTGTGCCCCTGTTCGAAAGAGATCAGCAACCACGGCGCGCACAATCAGCGCGGCATGGTGCGGCTTGCCGTGCGCTTCAAGCGCTTTGTGTGGATCGAAGACCTGGTGCGCATGGTGGAATATGCGGCATCGTGTGAGGTCTATTCCGTCCTCAAAAGGCCCGATGAAAAATTTGTCACCGAAAAAGCCTATGAAAATCCCAAATTCGTCGAAGATATCGTTCGCGATATCGCTTTTGATTTGAAAAATGATCCGAACATCTGTTGGTTCCTGGTAGACGTCGAGAACTTCGAATCCATCCACAACCACAGTGCGTACGCCTGCATCGAGCGCACTGCCTGACGGTTTCGATGAGCAGCCATGGAAAGTCTCGGGATTTTTCAAGACATTTGCGACGCCATGGCCGAACCCGCCTTCTATCCCCATCCCGCAGCCCGTGTCGAGTGCCGGGAGACTCATATATCGACCGTGTTTCTTGCCGGCGAGTGGGTCTATAAGCTGAAGAAACCGGTGGACTTCGGGTTCCTCGATTTTCGCACCCTTGCTGCCAGACGCCGCTTTTGTGAACGCGAAGTCGTCTTAAATCAACGCCTCACCCACGGCGTCTATGATCAGGTTGTGGGCATCTCGCGGGACGCGACCGGACGATTCTTCATCAATGGCGGGCAGCCCTTGGAATACGCCGTGAAAATGAGGCGACTGCCGGATGGGGCGAGCCTGATAGAGCTCTTACGGCAAGGCACCGTCGGCCGAGAGCATATGCAGCAGCTCGGTCGATATTTGGCGGATTTTTATGCCCGCAGTGCGACCAGTTCCGAAATTGACCACTATGGTGATCCCGAAGTGATTGCCTTCAACATGGAGGAAAATTTTCAGCAGATCGAACCGTTTGCCAATGAGTTTCTGGATCGTGAGCGATGGGAATTCATCCGTGAGGTGAGCCGGGTGTTTTTCCACAATTGGCGCAAGCTCTTCGAAAACCGTCTCCGCAAGGGCTGCATCCGCGATGGTCACGGGGACCTGCGTGCCGAGCATGTCTATTTTTATGACGGCATCCAGATTATCGACTGCATTGAGTTCAATGATCGGTTCCGCTACGGTGATGTCGTCTCCGACCTGGCTTTTCTCCATATGGACCTGGAATCTTTGGGTTATCCCGACGCCGGCAGACTCATTATGTCGGCCTACACGGAGCGCTCGGGAGATCATGAATGCTATGCCCTGCTTGACTTTTACGCGGCCTACCGGGCCATCGTGAAGGTCAAGGTGGCCTGCCTCCGGTCAACGGAAGTCGAAGCCCCGGAGGAGCGACGCGCCTTGAAAAAGAGCGCGTGGGACTATCTGCGACAGGCCTACCGCTACGCCCTCCAGTTTGGCCGCCCGACGCTGTGGGTGTTTTGCGGCCTTCCGGCAACGGGAAAATCGGCACTGGCGGAAAGGCTCGCCGAGGCCCTGTCTCTGGGCCTCTTCCAGTCTGACCGGATTCGGAAGGAAGGAAGGCATCATCTTGCCCTTGAGGAAGAAGTCGTGCCGTTTGACCAGGGGATCTACCGCACCGCCATGCGACAGCGGGTCTATGCGCGAATGCTGGCCTTGGCGCAGGAGGAACTCAAAAAAGGCCATTCCGCGATCCTCGATGCGACTTTTTCCCAGGCCAAATGGCGGGAAGAAGCCGGGCAATTGGCAGCGGACCTGGATACCAACCTCATTTTTGTGGAATGCGTGTGTGCGAAGGAAATCATCAGGGAGAGACTCGGACAGCGCGAACAGAGTGAAAACATTTCCGACGCGCGCCTCCAGCATCTGACCGATATGGTGAAGGCTTTCGAACCCATCAGCGAAGTACCCGAAGAGACCCTCGTCAGGATTGACACCGAGAAGCCGGTTGAAAGCTCACTCCTGCAGTTGCTCACCGAAGGCTACCGATCTAAATTTGCCCAGGTAAAGCAGGTCCTGGCCAGGGTCAATAACCGCACTCCCTAGCAGGGTGTCGAAAAACACGTCCTCAGCGTATGAGTGAAATAGTCCAGACCGGTCAATAACAACACTCCTAGCAGGGTGTCGAAGAACCCTCCCCAACGTCACTCCGGCGAAAGCCGGGGTCCAGAAAGCCTTGCAGAACTTGGATTCCGGTTTTCACCGGTTGACGGACAGCGCCTTGGCGACACTGTTTCAACAGCCTGCGAGGATCGGGCCTGGCGGTAGTCTGCCTTTCATTGCTCAAGGGCCAACTCGATCAGCCGGTCCAGGAGTGTCGCAAAGGACATCCCCGCTACCGCAGCGGCTTGCGGAAACAGGCTCGTCTGGGTCATACCGGGGATGGTGTTGGTTTCAAGGACAATGACCTCATCGCCTGACACAATCATGTCAGTGCGGCTGTAACCCCTGCAGCACAGGGCCTGGTGAGCCCGCCCGGCATAATCCTGGGCCTTGGCAGTAAGTGCCGGAGAGAGCCTGGCGGGACAAATTTCTTCTGAAGCGCCGGGAGTGTATTTGGCAGAATAGTCAAAGAAATCATGACCTGCGCTGGGAACAATTTCGATCAGGGGCAACGCCTGCAGGGAGTCGTTACCTAGTACTCCGCCGGTTATTTCCACGCCGGCAACAAACTTCTCGACCAGGCAGCGACGATCAAAGTGCCAGGCGTCTTCAAGGGCTCGGGGAAACTGCTCTGCGCCTCGAACAATGCTCAATCCGATGCTGGAACCTTCATGCTCCGGTTTTACCACGACCGGCAGCCCCAGTTGATCGAGTACACTCGGGGCCGCTTCCGGCCGGGTCCTGTCCATCACGACAAAGGGTGCAGTCGGAAGTCCTGCCTGCACGTAGAGTTGTTTGCTGAGGACCTTGTTCATCGCCAGGGCGCTGCCCAGCACGCCGCTTCCCTGGTACGGGATATTCAGCAAATCGAGAAACCCCTGGATCGTGCCATCCTCCCCGAGGCGACCATGGAGGATGATCAAGGCCACGTCGATGCGAGCGGCGTCCTGAGCCAGGCGCAGCAGATCGTCGCGCGGATCATAGCGCAGGATCTCGTAACGTTCCTTATCGAGCGCCCTGAAAACCTGGTCGCCGCTCTTCAGGGAAACCTCGCGTTCAGCGGACTTCCCCCCCGCCAACAGAGCCACCGTCAATCTCTTTCCAGCCATAACTCCCCCTTTGTCGGCATTGCCGGTTTGTTGGCGGGTTAGAAAACCCGCCCTCCTTTCACTGACCTCGGCTCACCCATTACCGGCAGCTGGTCACCAACCACCAGCCACTTATCACTAGCCACTAATCACTAACCACTAGCCACTAACCACTGCTTTTCCCGCCAACCGGCCGAGCTCGTCGGGGTTTATCGTGAGGTGTTCGAAGATCCTGGCTTCGAGCTGCAAATAGAGATCGAATTTTTCCCGGAGCCAGGTCCGGTGTTCACTTGTCTTCGCATAACGACCGATGAGGTCGAAAAAACGATCGCTCAGGGAGACGACCTGGTCGTGTTTGACCCGTTTGTCAGCATAGTTGACTATCAGAGATTCGGTGATGGGCCCACGGAGAATTGCAGGATCAAGCATTACATGCTCTTGAACGATGGGCGAAAGCGATGCATAACCCCAATCCGCAAGCATTCTCGCACCCACATCTTCATGCCGCTCGCCGGTGGAAAGACCCCGAGCTTTGGCGATATCGTGAAGCAGGGCACCGGCCTCCAGGAGTTCCAGGTCCAGCCGGACACTGTTCTGATTAAGCAGGCCCCCTAAATATAAGGCAACGTGGGCGACAACAAAACTGTGCTGTTGGATGTGCTCGGGCATCAATGCCCGTTCCATAAGAACCATACACTGATCGCGCGTGGGAATGGCCATGCTCTCACTTCCGTCTTTTTTGTAGATTGTGCGACACCATAACACCATGGAGCATTATAAGCACCGAGAAATGATTTTTCAGCCACCTGATGTTTCCAGCCTTTACCCCTGCCCAAATTGAACGGATCTGATTTTGTGAGAAAAGCCGAGAAAATTGAAGTTCAATCTAGAGCGGTTTGGAGAATCAGTAACTCAAAGCAGCACAATAGTTCGGAATCAATCAGAAATTCTTCTGACATAAAAAGCCATAGAGTGTCAAGAGCTTATGCCGTTTTGGAAGCTAACCTCAATTCATCCTGACATAAATTCATGTCCCCCCTTTTCAGGGATTTCTTTGCAAGAACCCCCCGTATCCAATTTGACCTGACCCGCATCGTCCGCTATGAAGACTCTCAACTTAGGGTGAGTTTTAAACGGAGTGCGATTCGCACTCCGGGATTTTTTCCATCAATTATTCCACAAATCTCGTTCTCAATTTGCAGGGAGCAGTTTGGTTTAATTTCGGTAGTCGCATCCAGGGTGTCGTGCGCGTGAAGATTGGATATCGACATGGATCAGAAATGGCAAACCATTAAGAAAGAGCTGCAGTGTTGCCTCCCCAGAGGTCAGTACGATCTTTGGGTGTCGACCATCGATTTTCTGGGAGTCGAGGATGACACACTGCGTCTTGGCTGCCGGAACCGTCTCCATGCGGATTGGCTGCGCGAAAAGCTGGAGGAGAACCTGCTGCGCCTTGCGGCGCCTCACTTCCCACAGGTTCACAGGCTCGAATATCAGATCGTTTGCGAGCGCTGAGACGGAAGCCGACGACCAACTGAGCGGCCCTTGCAGGCGGACTTCACGGAACTGATCCGGCGGCCGAGGCAAGCGTTTAATCCGCGTTTTACATTTGACCAATTTGTGGTCGGGAATTGCAACCAGTTTGCCTATGCTGCCTCCATGGCGGTGGCGAGCGGTCAACAATTCTACAATCAATCGGTATACCTCCTCTCGGATTCGGGTCTGGGAAAGAGCCATCTCTCTCATGCGGTCGGCAACCTCCTTCTGAAACAACAGCCGCAAGTTTCGGTTCAGTACGTCACCACCGAGCAGTTTGCCAACGAGATGGTTTTTGCCCTCAAAAACGGCAGTATCGAAGCTTTCAAAAACCGATTTCGCTGTGCCTGTGATGTCCTTCTGCTGGAGAGAGTTGAGTTCTTGAGCGGCAAGGAGAAGCTACAAAGTGAGCTCGTCTTCACCCTGGATGAGCTCATGGATCGAGGAAAAAAGGTGCTCTGTACGGGGACCTATTATCCCAAGGATATCCCGAAACTGACCAATGAATTGCAGTCGCGACTGAACGGCTTCCTCGTGGCGCCGATCGACCGACCGGATTTCAAGACCAGAGTAGAAATCATAAAGCGCCGGACCCGCTTCGAAAACGTAACCATACCCGTGGAGGTCATGGAATTTCTGGCCGATCGCATTACCAGTGACGTGCGCCAACTCGAGAGCTGTATTGTGGGGATCATTGCCAAGACGAATATTCTGGGGGTCCCCATCTCTCTTGGTTTGGCTCAGGAAGTCACCCAGACCATGCTGGACTACCTCCCGAAAATTAGCGTGAACAATATCCTCAAGATTGTATGCGATAGTTTTCAGATTTCCGCGGAAGAATTGCTTTCGAAATCGCGTCGCAAGGAGATTGCCACAGCCCGAAAAGTCGCCATGTACCTCTGCCGCCAATACACTACGCAATCCCTGGTGGCCATCGGCCAGTCATTCAAGCGCAGCCACAGTTCTGTGTTGCATGCCGTAAACGAATTGAGCAAAGAAATGAAAGACCAGGGAAGCAAGTTGAGACGTCAGGTGGAGTACGTAATCCGACGGTTGGAGACGAGCTGCCTTTCTTCACCGCACTGAGGAGCTTCTCGAATACCAGCCTCCCTACTTCCCGCGATTGATCCGTTCCCTCAAAACTCCGGAACATTTGAAGGTGACCACCTTCCGCGGCGCCAGAAGGATCGGGGCACCCGTTTGGGGATTGCGACCACGGCGTTGGTTTTTTTCTTTCACGCTGAATTTGCCGAAGCCGCTGATGAGGACATCATCGCCCTTTTCCAGCGAATCCTTAACGATTTCAAAAAGGGTTTCAATGATTTGGGCTGATTCGGTCTTGGTGAAGATATTCTTGCCAAAAAGGTTTTCCACGATATGGGCCTTGGTCACGGTCATGGTATCTTCCTTCCTCTCATTAAAACCGAATCTGTGAAAACGCTTGTTCCCCCCGGTCAATCTTCCAGATTTTCGAATATTCCTAAGCTATTAAAGGATGCTTCCCGCTTTTTCAACAAAAAAATACGGGAACCAGGTTTCTTTTACTTCCTTCTTGACCCCCGCAAAAACTTGCGGGGGTGACGCAAAGTAAGGAACTTTCTTGGACACGCTCTCACGGACTCTCCAGGAAAATCGTGCGGGGCCGCCATCGTGGGGCGCCTCCCCTTGACAATTTTTAGTGCCATCAATATGCTGCAAAAACAGTTTATACGGAGGCTTAGAATATGACCATCACGCGTGACCTGGTCAATTTTTGTGGGCAAGTTGACTGTGCTCGGCTTCCTGCCGAAACCATAGACCGGTGTAAATACCTCATGCTGGATTTCCTTGGCATTGCAACGCGGGGTCAGCAAATGGACTCCTCTCGCGCCATCTTGAAATTTGCAGCGGCCCATGGATGCTCGGGCAATTCCGCAGTTATCGGCGCCGGCCGCCGATTCAATCCCCCCTACGCCGCGCTTGTAAACGGCGCGGCGGCCCATTCCCTGGAGCTGGATGACGTGGTCAACGAAGCCTCGCTGCACCCCGGAACGGTTATTTTTCCCGCGGTCCTCGCCCTGGCGCCCGAAGTTGAAGCAAGCGGCAAGGAAGTCATCAGCGCAGCGGTGGCGGGTTATGAGGCAATGGTTAAAATCGGCACCGCCCTGAACCCGGCGCTTCACTATCGGCGCGGTTTCCATCCCACGGGCACCTGTGGCGTTTTCGGAGCGGCTGTGGCGGCAGCGAAGCTGCTCCATCTCGATGAACAGCAGATGCTGAGCGCCGTCGGCATCGCCGGCAGCCAGGCCTCGGGCAGCATGGAATTCCTCGCCGACGGGGCCTGGACCAAAAGGTTCCATGCCGGCTGGTCGGCTCATAACGGAATCATCGCAGCCCGGCTCGCCGAACAGGGATTTCAGGGGCCCTCGGCAGCGCTCGAGGGTGAGCACGGTTTCCTGAAGGCTTATTCCGACCGGACTGATGCCATGAAAGTGACCAGGGGGCTGGGGGAGCCGTTCGAGATCATGCGCACCAGTGTCAAACCCCACGCCTGTTGCCGCTATATGCAGAGCCCCATCGACGGCGTCCTCCAAATCGTGAGAGCCAACCGGCTGCAGGCATCCGATATCGCCAGGATCACGGTTGGTCTGCTGAGCGCCGGCTACGGCATCGTAGCCACACCCAGGGAGCTGAAATACCATGTCAAAAACACGGTTGACGCCCAGTTCAGCATGCCCTACGGGGCGGCCATTGCGGCAATCAGGGGCCGCGCTTTTCTGGAGGAGTTTTTTGAACCGAACCTGAGCCTTCCCGAAGTTGTCGCTCTTATGAACAGGGTCGAGTGCATCATCGACCCGGAACTCGACAGGTTTTACCCCAGGCAGTGGCCGGCCTGGGCCAGGATCGAGTCATCGGGAGGCGCGACTTATCGTACAGAAATCATGTATCCTAAGGGAGACCCTGAAAATCCACTGTCCTGGGATGAACTGATCGGAAAGTTCGTGGCCCTCACGGGACCCGTGATTGCGGACCATAAACGGGATCACATCATCGATTTCGTCGCGAGGTTGGAAAGCCAGGCAACGGTTTCCCCCCTGCTTGAACTGTGTTCCCCCTGATCCAGGAGGCTTCCGGACCAGGAGGACGCTGGCGGCAACCCGGCAGCCACACCCTGATGCACGTGGGTGGTTGATAGTGGATGGTGGATGGTTGATACTGCACGACCGGCATCCCGGCAGCAACACCTAATGCTCTTGCAAAACGAAGATGATGGATTATAGTGGGGCGCGCGATGGTCAACCATGCACCTGCGACCCCCATCCGAGTCAGGGGGCAGGTCCGCAGCCGGGGTGATCGCGCGTTGGTCCCGTTTTCGCTCCACAATGACGCTCTCGCGGGTTCCATGCATCGGCAAAGGGGCTTGGTATGGAAACCATTAAGGAGAGAAACATAAACGGCAAAAGCAAGAATCACATCTGGATCAAACTGTCGTTACTGCTCGTTCTTGTGGGCGGGGTCTCGGCTTTGATCTATTACTCGGAGTGGATCCGGATCTTCCTTCACAAAGACCAGCTCCTGCATTTCCTGGAATCCCTTGGCCCCTGGGCTTCCGTGGTATTTGTTGTGTTGCAGGCTTTCCAGGTTGTCGCGGCGCCGATTCCAGGCGAGGCTACCGGGCTTTTGGGCGGCTTTATTTTTGGCCCGTGGCTGGGGATTTTGCTGTCGACGATCGGCTTGACCCTGGGCTCTTATATCGCCTTCGCTCTTGCGAGGTATCTCGGAAGGCCGTTCGTTGAACGCTTTGTGGCTCAGTCCACCGTGGACCGGTTCGACTACCTTCTTCATCATAAAGGCGTCTTTCTTATTTTTCTGCTCTTTCTCATCCCCGGTTTTCCCAAGGACGCCCTCTGTTATGTCCTGGGGCTGGGGCATCTTTCCACCATGGAGTTTCTCCTCATCGGCGGCGTCGGTCGCCTGCTGGGAACGGTCCTGCTCACTCTGCAAGGAAATTATTTGAGACTGCACCGTTATGGCAGTTTTTATATTCTCCTTGGGATCGCGTTGATTATCGTTTTGTTTGCAATGGTTTTCAAAGACAAGCTTGAACGATTATTTCGGCATTGGCACCGGAAGGATTACCGAAAAGAGAAAGCCAAAGCCTTGCCGCACACCGAATAAGATGGTCAAGGAGCCCCTCTTCATGCGAAAAATCCCCTGCTTTTCAGCCCTCATTGCTGCTCTACTTTTCCCCGTGCTGAGCTTTGCCCAGGCCCCTCAACAAATTGCCGGGATTCGTCTGGGAGACAATCTCGACCAATACAGGAACATTCTCCGGATGGACACGTCCCTGCCCGTGCGGCACATGGAATATATCTCAGAGGTCGAACTCAAGCCCTCTTTCGAAGGCTACCGGAGCGGCTACATCTTTTATGGCAACTGTGATAAGCCCGGTCGCATCGTCAAGATCAAACTGAAATACGAGCGCAGCGACAAGGAATTCTTTGAGGATCTGCTGCAGCGTTTCAAACAGAAGTTCGGTGAACCGGACCAATATCGAGGAGATGCCTTTCGTGCCTTCATTGCCTGGAAATGGTCCTTCCGCGATAAGGACGGCAACACGTATCAGCCTGATCCTGCAGCACAACAGCTCGGATGTCGAGGAATACACCAGGGGAAATTCGGTGAAGCTCTCCGCAACATCGCTCATCGAAAAAGAAGCGAGATGCGATGAACTGAAAAACCCGGAACCGAAATCCATACCGCCGGCAAAGGGTGAAAAGAAGCCCCAGGGGCAAGCCGATTACCAGCGGTTCATTCCCGATTAATCCTCTGCTTACTGTTTTCGAACAACCTGGAGACTGAATGAAAACCCTGCTCCTGAATCCCCCTTCCTTCGAGAAGTTCGATGGGGGGGCGGGCTCACGCTGGCCGGCGCGCCGCGAGATAAGGTCCTTCTGGTATCCGGTGTGGCTCGCTTACCCCGCGGGACTCATCAAAGAAAGCCGCTTGCTTGACGCCCCACCCCACGGCGTGACCCCTGAGGAAACCGTCCACATCGCCGGGGATTACGATTTTGTTGTCCTTTTCACCAGCACTTCGGGATTCAAGAATGATCTGTTGCTTGCCGAGAGGATCAAGGACACCAAACCGGGAATCTCGATTGCCTTCGTCGGCCCCCCTGTTTCGGTGCTGCCGGAGGAAACGCTCAAGGCTTCCTCCGCGATCGATTTTGTGGTCCGGCGAGAATTCGACTACGCCGTTGCCGAATACGCGTGGGGAAAGAGCATCGAGGAGATAAGCGGGGTCTCGTTCACAAAGAATGGGCGAGTAATCCACAATCCGGATCGTCCTCCCCTCACCGATCTTGACTCCCTCCCGTTTGCCGTTGAAATTTTCAAGCGTGATCTCGACATAACCAAATACAACATCCCATTTTTGCGGCACCCGTACATCTCTTTTTATACCTCGCGCGGGTGTCCCGCTTTCTGCACCTTCTGCCTTTGGCCTCAAACCTTCGGCGGCCATAAGTGGCGAACCCGGAGCAGCGAAAACGTCGTGGCCGAGCTCCGGAGAGCCTTCGAGCTCTTTCCCAACGTCAAGGAAATCTTCTTTGACGACGATACTTTTGCCTGGGGCAAGGCCAGAGTGATTGAGCTTTCCGGCAAACTGAGGCCGCTCAAGTTTACCTGGTCATGCAACTCCCGCGTGCATGCCGACTTCGAGATGCTCAAGGCCATGAAGGAAGCGGGCTGTCGGCTGCTGGTCGTCGGCTTCGAATCGGGCGACCCGACCATCTTGAAGAACATCAAAAAAGGCATAACGGTAAAGCAGGCGCGCACTTTCATGAAAAACTGCAAGGAACTCGGCATCAGCGTTCATGGCGATTTCATCATGGGCCTTCCCGGTGAGACCCGGGAAACCATCATGCGCACGATTCGCTTTGCCGAAGAGCTCGATTGCGAGACCATTCAGGTGTCCATCGCTCACCCGCTTCCCGGGACGGCATTCGACGCCTACCTGCGCCGCAACGGCTACCTCACCGATGATGACATGCTTGATGACCTGGGCCACCAGCTTCCCAATTTCCAGTATCCAGGGCTCACCAGGGAGGAAATCGTCGAAGCGGTGGAGTACTTCTATGGACGGTACTACTTCCGCCCGAGGATCGTCTTCAGGATCCTGCAACGGGCGCTCTGGGACCATGGCGAACGCGTCCGTTTGTTCCACGAGGCCAAAGATTACCTGCGCTTACGCGCCAAGCGAAAGCGATTCACCAAGGCAAAAGTGGCGGCCTGGCAGTGAACCATCCTCTCACCCCCATGCCCGGGACCCGATGCATCACGCGCAACTGATTGTAAACGGAGATGATTTTGGCAAGTCTCCGGAAGTCAATGACGCCATCATCCGCGCCTACCAAGCGGGGACCCTCACCAGTTGCAGCTTGATGGTAACCGGGGAAGCGTGCGATCACGCCGTGCGGCTGGCAAAGGAAAATGCCGGCCTGGCGGTTGGTATCCACCTCGTCACCGTGCAAGGCAAGGCGGCCCTGCCCTATGCTGAAATCCCCAAGCTCGTAGACCGGCAAGGCTATTTGCCCGAGAACCCTGTTTTCGCCGGCCTGAAATATTACTTTTCCCAAGTGGCGCGAGCGCAACTGAGAAGAGAGCTTGCTGCGCAGTTCGAGCGATTTCATGCCACCGGACTCAAATTTTCTCATGTTGACAGTCATCTCCACATGCACGTCCATCCGGTGATTTTTGCGGCCGCCATCGAGCTCGCAGAACGCTACCAGGTCAGGCGGATGCGGGTCCCTCAGGATGATTTTTGGCTTGCCGCGCGATTTCAGAAGGGCAATTTGCCGGGCAAGGCACCCGTTGCTTTCATCTTTTGGCTGCTTGCCCGGCGCATGAGAAAATCCCTTCTTGAGCGTGGCTTCGCCTTTACCGAACGCGTCTACGGCCACCTTTTCAGCGGCGGGATGACCCTCGAATATGCCCTTTACGTCGTGGAGCATCTTTCGGCAAAGACCAATGAAATCTACTTCCATCCGGCGGCCTCCGACAGTCTTGCCGGCTCCCCCGGCGAGCGGCTTCAAAGCGCCGGAGAACTTGCCATTCTGACCAGCAGCGTCTTCAAGAAGCGGCTGCACGGCCCGGGCATTGCCCTGACCAACTATTTCGGGCTGACGGCGGACAAATGAGCACCCTCACGATCACCCTCACGCTCCTGAGCATAGCGTCGATTTGCTATTATATGGTCTGCATCTTCGTCGCCAGGCGGTTCATTTCGCGGCCGCCGGTCACCAGATCTGCTCCGCTGCCTCCCGCCTCGATCATGATCCCCCTTTACGGCAAGGATTTCGAAGCCTACGAGAATTATGTCTCCTTTTGCCGTCAAAATTACCCGGACTACCAGATCATATTTGGCGTACAGAGCGAGCAGGATTCCTCGATCCCCGTTGTCCGGAAGCTGGTTGCCGGTTTTCCCGCCACGGATATCGCGCTCGTGATCGACGCCGGCGTCATCGGCGAAAACCCCAAAGTCAACAACCTCAACAACATGCTCAAGGTCGCGAAGCATGAAGTGATCGTGCTGGTGGACAGTGACATACGGGTGACGGCCGATTATCTGGCAACGGTTGTTTCTGAACTCGCCGACGAGCGCGTCGGCCTGGTTACCTGCCTGTACCGGGCAGGCAGGGCCCCGAATCTTGCAGCAAAGCTCGAGGCGGTTGGGATCACGGGAGAATTTGCTCCGGGCGTCCTGGCGGCGTGGTCCCTCGAGGGCCTTTCCTTCGCCCTGGGGGCAACCATTGCGACCACGAAGGAACACCTTCAGGCTATCGGCGGTTTTGAAGCCATCGCCGATTATCTTGCGGACGATTTCATGCTGGGCAAACTGGTGTCGGAGGCCGGCTATGAAGTCAGGCTCTCATCGCATGTTGTGGAAATCGTGCTGCCCCCAATGACGCTGCGCAGCATGATGAAGCACCAGGTGCGCTGGGCGCGCGGCATCAGGGCCTGCCGCCCGTGGGGTTACTTTGGTTCGCTCGTGACCCATGGGACCATGCTCGCCATGCTTTTGGCCTGCGTCAGCCGCGGTTCCGCCCTGGGTCTCTCGATCCTGGTCATGACGCTGTTCACCCACCTGGCAATGACCTATATGGTGGCCATCCAAACGCTCGGTGATAATCTGCTGCGGCAGCATCTCTGGCTGGTGCCGCTGCGAGACCTTCTGGGCTTTCTGTTCTGGTGTCTGGGACAGATGGGAAAGACCGTCGAGTGGCGAGGAAGGACCTTCAAACTCGTTGAAGACGGGAAAATGCGGTTAGTGGCTAGTGGGTAGTGACCAGTGGAGTGGTTACCGGTCAATCCGGTGGCTGGTCACCACTAGCCACTGTCTTCACGGCCTTTACGACCCCGAACCGTCCTGGATTGCCTGGCTCTGGAGGCGCATCTTCTGCAGGAGGTTGTCGAACGAGCTGGTCTGGATGACGCGGCGGAAGCTATTGTGGTAGTTTTCGACGATGCTGACCCCATCGATCTCCACATCGGTGATGAGCCATCGGCCATTTTTTTGGACCAGGTGATAATCCACCGGAATGTGTTCGTTTGCCCGCATAATCGTGGTGGGGACTTTCACGCCTTTATCCGCCGGTGATTCCTCGCGATATTCCACATTCTCTCTTTGAAGAAAGTTTATCACCATCCGGGTGTAGGAATCTTGGAACAGGGCGGTGAAGAGTTTCTGGAATTCCGTGCGCTGCGCCGGCGAAAGCTTATCCCAGCTCTCCTTGAGCGAATCCCTCGCCATCTCCTCGGCAGCAAAATTCTCTGAAATAAGCTGCCGGATCAGCCGCGTCCGTTCCTTGAGGTTGGCTTCACCCTGGAGGTCCGGCCGCGTCTGGATGTCCATGGCTTTATCGAGGACCGCCTTTACGGTCGCCGCGCCGCCTGGCGAAGCTGCCATGCTTGGGGAGCCGCCCAACAGCAGGACAAGACCGAAACAAACGATGATGCATGCCCGAATATTCATTCTTATGTCCTTCCTTTGAGCCATCAGGGTGGCGAATACCGGCTCGCGGTCTGCGTCTGCGGTCGGAGCACCACGAACTCCGATCATGGTTGCTGAATCATCTGCGCGTCTGACGGCTCGACCCATTTTTCCCCGATGGCGTAACTTAATTTGGCGAGAGCGACGTGATAGTTAAAGAGGGACAGGAGATATTCACCCCGGTTTTTCCCGTAACGGTCGATGGCGTCGAACATATCCTTAGCGGTGCCCGTGCCGATGTCGAAATTGGCAAAAGCCGCAACAATCCATTTCCGGGCGGCAATCATTCCCTTCTCATAAGCCTGAAAGGACTTCTGATACTCGATTGCATCCTGATAATACTTGGCCACTTCGAGGGGAATGTTCCGTTCCGCATACTCTTTGGTATGGAGCAACTTTTGATGTTCGGCCTTGGCTTTGTTGACCTTTCCCCGGCCAACGCCAAAATCGAAATGCCAGCTGGAGCCCAGGAATAAGCCCGCTTCTGCATGGTTGAAATCGTCGCGGAAATAGGAAATCGGCATCCGCTCCCGGCCGGGAGCCCCGGCCAGGGATGCCATCACTCCCAGAAAAACCGATGGATAGAGATCGGCCGTGGCGGCATCGACCAGCGCCTTGCGCACTTCGATACCTTTCTTGATCTGCTCAAGTTCCGGTCGGTTCGCCAGGGCCCTATTCATGTATTCTTCCTGCCGCTCAAGCTGCCGCGCATCCTTGGGCAGGTCCTTCAGGTCAAGTTGAAATTCCTGGTCCTCTTTCAACCCGATGTTCTTCTTGAGAGCCAGATAGGCCACCCGAGAGCCTTTTTCAGCTCTGGCCTTGAACTGCATGACTTCGGATTCGAAGGTTTCAAGCCGGTAGAGGTCAACATCGCTGACATTGGGGGAGCCCAGGTTGAGCAGGCGCTGAATGCGTTGCCGGGCATCCCTGATAAATTGATTGGCGTCATCGGCGGCGCCCACCCCCTGCTTGGCAACGATCACTCCGTAATAGAGTTCCTTGATATTCAGCGCGACTTGCGCGCGTTTCTGCTCCTTGGCCGCTTTCTGCGCGTCCACTCCGTATGCGGCGGCATCTTGACGGTAAGAAATTTTGCCAAAAGTGAAAAGCGGCTGGATAAAGGCAAGATCGAGCGAACCGAAAATGCCGACCGTGTCTTTATCATTGTTTACGAGCTGCCCCACGTAGCTCCCTGCGCCGGCGGGATAGGTCGAAACCGTGGGGAGGTCTGCGTTTTCGGCAGGGCCGACCACAGCGAGGACCTCCAGCCGCGCCCATTGTCCGGCCTTCGCCTGGGCCAATTCACTTCGGGCCGCCATAACGTCCTGTTCCGCCTCTTTCATTTCGGGGCTCTTCTCCAAGGCCATTCGAATCATCTGATTCAGCCCCAGCACCGGGACCTCAGCTGCGGCAGCAAAACCACCCGAAAAAAACATGGCGAGCAACACGAGCGGCAGACAGCGCTTCTTTATTCGCAAAATGAGCATGCACCCTTCTCGATTTCAAACCGGACTTCACCGATAAGAAACTATCTCAAAACTGGCTCATATCGTCACCCCGGCGGAAGCCGGGGTCCAGGACCCCACGGCAAACCTGGATTCCGGCTTTCGCCGGAATGACGATTGAGAGCGTCTTGACGATTTTGAGATAGTTTTCTAAGAGCCGGCAGAATATAGCGCAGGCAGGCCCAAATGAAAAGCGGTAAGGCCCTCGCAAGGCAAGGATAGGACCGGGCGCGGTCAACTTGAGGCGGTGCGATGCTTTTGCCGGCAAGAATCGGCTCTTGCCGGCACTTGTCGGAGCGTGTCGAAAAAGGCCCCCCGGTCGTCACCCCCGCATGTTCCCAGCCTACAGCCTGCGGGGACAAGCCTTGGCGGGGGTCCAGGGATCACAAGCTATCTGGATTCCCGCTTGAAGCATGCGGGAATGACTATTTTGGACTTTTGCATGCGTCACGGCAATCATATGCGTCACGGCAATCATATACGTGGCAGCAATCATCACAAAGGCACTTGATGAGAGTTTTTAGGCACCCTCTCAGGGGATGGGACACTTCAGAGCCGCTGCGAGTCCTCCCGATGCGGGAGCGAAACAAGAAACGAGACGTTCTCTTCGTGTGCTTCGTGGTGGGGCAAAAAGGGAAGCCATGGCTGATGCCGAGCGGTACGCACAACAGATGGCAGGGTCAGGCGGACAAGCTCTTGCCGACCACCAAGTCTTCGATCAAGGCAACGATCTCGCTGCAGCAGAGGGCTGATTTGTCCAAAAAATAATCGGCACCGCACTTGGAGGCCGTCAGTCGGTATTCCGGGAGGTCAAGGTTCGAAAAGATCCCGATCTTCGTCTTCGGGTACCTGGTCTTTATTTCTTTCGTCAATTCAAGCCCATTTTTTCCGGGCAGGCGGATGTCGAGAAAAATGATGTCCGGAACGATCGAAGCGATCTTTTCAAAGGCCTCGTCGCCATCCCCGGTCTCGTCGATGGCAAGGGCCGGCAGGTGGCTCTTCAGCATACCCGCAAAGGATTTCCTGAAGAACTCATTGTTTTCAATGACCAGTACCGAAAGCATCTTCCGTTCCCCTTTCGAATACCAAGAGCCCGGACTGGAGATAGTCCTGGTAGAGCTTGAGTATTAACTCAACTGCCTATTTGATCGAACAGGGATTGTAAATAGGGGTTTCTATGTATTTTGCGAGGAACAAGACCGTATTTTAGCGGAAGCCCTTCAATCGCCGGGAGGTTCGTCTCCGCCTGAGCGTTTTCCGGCAAGTTCAATGCCATATTTCTTGATTTTGTAATGGATTGCCCGACGGCTGATACCAAGCAGTCCGGCGGCATCCTTTTGCACCCATCCCGCCTGCTGCAAGGCGCGAATGATCGCATTGCGCTCACTCTCGTCCAGAGAAAAGGCCTCGCCCCCGCTCGCCGCTGCGGCCTTGGGCCGCAGCCCGGGAAGACCCGGAAGGTTGAGTTCGCCGGGGCGTAAGGTGCCATCGCGGCAAAGCACCACCCCGCCCTCGAGAGCGTTCTTCAGCTCCCTCACATTGCCTGGCCACGGATATTCGGTAAGCCACTTGACGGTTTCGGGCGGCAGCTTGGCCTGGGTAAGCTTGTGGCTTTCGCAAAAGGCTTCGACAAAGTTCTGAGCGAGCAGAGGAATGTCCTCTTTTCGGTCGCGCAAAGGCGGAATCTTGAGGGTGACCACCCGCAGCCGATAATAGAGATCTTCCCGAAAATTCCCTTCCTCAACCTCTTCCGGCAGGTCGACATTGGTGGCGGCAATGACGCGGCAGTCTACGGGGATCTCCCGCAGATCTCCGATTCTCCTGATCTTGCGGTCCTCGAGGAAGCGCAGCAGGCGCATCTGCATCTCGGCCGAGATGTTTCCAATCTCATCCAGGAACAGGGTCCCCCGGTCTGCGGCCTCGATCAATCCCTTCTTGTCGCGGATGGCGTGGGTGAAGGCCCCGCGCACGTGCCCGAACAGCTCACTCTCGAGCAGCCCGGTGGGGGTGGACCCGCAATCCACCACAACAAAAGGATGATGCCGGCGAGGACCGCGCTCGTGAATAAGGCGCGCCACCCTTTCTTTCCCGACCCCACTCTCACCCAGAATGAGAACGTTTATGTCACTCGGTGCAATCCGCTCGATCAGCTCGTAGAGTTCCCGCATCGCCGGGCTTTTGCCCCCGGTGAGGACCTTGTTCAGCGGCGGCAGGGCTTCCTGCAGCGGGCGCGGGGCGCGCGTGCGCAGGATGTCCTGGACCTTGAGCAGCAGGTCGCGGCCCTCGAAGGGTTTGGTCAAATAGTCCACAACCCCGGCTTTCACGGCCTTCACCGCATCCGGAATGGTCCCGTAAGCCGTCAGAAAAATCACCGGAAGCTCCGGCCGCAAGGCGTGGGCCTGGCTGAAAAGGTCCATGCCTCCCATTCCAGGCATCCGGACATCCGAGATAAGAAGGTCTACGGGGTGCGCTTTCAGGATTTCGAGGGCTTCCGGGGCGCTCATCGCGGTGCGGACACGAATTCCTGATGAGGACAGGCGGGCTTCCAGGACTTCCAGGATGTGGGGATCATCATCCACAATCAGGACGGTTTGCCGGGAAGGCGCCGTTTGATCGGAGTTTCGTTCTTTCAAGGCGAAGAGACTCCCTGCTTGCGTTCTTGGTACTTCAGATGGATGGCTTCAAGGCTGTCGATCTGGTGCTTGAGGCGCCGTATTTCCTTCTCCCTGGCATCCAGTTTTGCTTTCGTCCGATCCAGTTCCTTCTCTTTCGCCTGGAGAAGGTCTTTACAGCCCCCAGAAGGGATGTATACGACGATCTTCCTCACCGGGGGCTGATTCTGGCTCAGGTGCGTCTCCGGCGCCCCGGGCGGAGTGAGCCGCTCCAGGAAGGGCGTGAGCATTCGAGGGTCTTCGTCTTCTGGGTTCCCAGGCATCTGCCTCCCCCAACAGGCCCAAATCGACATGGCCTCACTGAATTCCTCGGGCGTTTGTGCCAGCACGAGGCGGGTCGAAGCCAAGGCAAAAAATGCCCTGCGTCTGAGGCTATCGGTTTCCGCGCTCTCCGTAAGCGCCTCGAAAACCGCCCTGGCCTTCTCGTAGTCACCCTCGTCGAAGGCCTGCATGCCCTCTTCCCAGGTCCTCCGTTCGAGCTCGTGAGAAAAGGAGCTCTTCTCTGACGGTTGCGGTTTCGGGAGCGCAGTGCATGCGGTAAGCCCGGTCCCGGCAAAGAAGGCCAGCGTCAGGCACCAGTAGTATAGCCGACCCGACTGAATAATCCACCTCATACTCATTCCTTCATTCCCTGGTCAGGGCGGGCAGGGTGAACCCGAAGGTGCTCCCCTCACCGACCTGACTTGTTACCCAGATCGTTCCGCCATGCGCTTCGACGATGTAGCGGGAAATGCTGAGGCCCAGGCCCACGCCGTCCGCCTGTTCCCGGGTCCCAGGAGCACGATAATACTTGTGAAACACCAGCGACTGCTCTTCTTCCGGGACCCCCGGGCCCTGGTCCGTAACGGAAAACTTCAAATTGAGGCCCTTTGCCGACTCTTCGGCCTCCATCGAGACCATCACCTCGCTTTGCGAAGGAGAAAACTTAATGGCATTGCCCAAAAGATTCAAGAGCACCTGCTGGAGGTTGTCCGGGTCTCCCATGATGAAGGGCATGCCGGGGGAGATATTGGTCTTGATGGTGATGCCTTTGGCTTCGGCGGCCGGAGCGACCCGGTAAATGGAGTTGGACAGAAAGACGGATGGGTCAAGGGGCCGGAGGTCGATCTTGAGGGCCCCCGCCTCCATGCGGGAAACCTGCATGAGGTGGCTGAGAAGGTCTGAAATGCGCTCTATTTCGCCCCCGGCGATCTCGAGGAACCGGCGCTGCCGCTGATTGATGGGACCCATGAGCTCTTCTGCAATCATGTTCACCGACTCTCTGATCGAGGTAAGAGGAGTGCGGATTTCATGGCTCAGCATCGAAATGAAATCGGAGCGCATCCGTTCTTCCTCCTTGAGCAGTGCCGCCATCTCGTTGAAGGCCCCAGCCAGTTCCCCGAATTCATCCCGCGACGGGATGCGGATGGGATCACTCAACCCCCTATGGGAGATGGCGCGAATGCCCCTGCGCAGCTCGCGCAGGGGACGGTTCATGGAATGGGTCAGGAAAATGGTTCCCAGCAAACCGACCAGAAGCGAGAACCCCAGGCCCACAAAGCCAAGCCGGACAGCCTGCTGACCCCGCTTATTGAGAGTCAGCATCTGCCCCTCGATACTCTGTTCGTTCTCGGTTCGCGCTTTGGATATCCTCTGGATCCAGTCATTGATAACCGTTTCCGGAATCCACAGGGTTTTGGACGGTTCTCCTTCCTCCGGCCCTTCCCGAGCACCGGGAAGCTGCGCCACATAGTCCTGATAGAGCTGCCTCCAGGGGTTCCCAGCATCCTCCTCCGTCCCTTCGAAAAAGAGGATCTCGGTAAGGCTTCCCTCGAACTCCCTCTGCGCCGCGACAAAATACTCCTTGTAGTCTTCTTTTTTCAATAGATCATATTTGCTCTCACTCTCTGCCATCCAGAGCAGGCTATCGATCATTTTTTTGGAGGCGGAGGAGATTTTATAGTTTCTGTTCACGATGTTTTCGGAAATGCTCATGATTTGCTGAATATGGAGAAACAGGATCAAAATCGTCCCATAAAAGATGGAGATGAGCACCAGGTACCACAAGAAGAGCTTGAACATGATCCCGAGTTTTATCTTCATACGCTTCCCGAACCTTCGTCGAAAGCCTGCCCTGTCCAATTGAAACTATTTCGAACCACAAAACACACGAAAAACACGAAAGAATCAGTTTTGGTCTTCCGTGTCTCTTCTCTCTTCCGTGTATTCCGTGTATTCCGTGGTTAAAGTGGTTAAAGATGTTCTCCTATTCTTGAACAACCCCTTTCCGCCAAAGTCCCCAGCGCTTCTTGCCTTTCGATTCTGGCGGAGACTCCGGGGCCTCGCCGTGGGGACTACCGGTATGCAGGGTAATCTGGGGAAAGGGAATCACCCATCCATACTCGTTACACGCTTCCACGGCAATCCTCGGGATCATCCTCGTCAGCCTGTCGTAATGCCGGCCTGCCTTCTCGGCGACGTCCACGAGGATGGCAAGGTCCAGGGAGGAAGATTGGGCCTCCTTGAATTCGACACTGACATTGAGGATCTTTTTGGCGAAACTTTCCTTATTCAGCTCGCCCCACACCGCCTCTTTCAGTTTATCGGGAATCTCGCGGGTGCTTTCACTCTGATGCCGAGTGTCAAAGCGAACCGTGGTGGTAAGGCGAAAGCCGGCAGAGATGTTATTCGGGTTCTGTTTAAGAAATTCGGCCGTGGGATAGGTCTTGCGGCTTCCCCCTATCAGCGTGATTTCTACCACTTCGGGGGTTTGCATGGTCACCGGCCCCAGGGTCCCATCCGCGAGCATCACCCACTCGGATTCTTTGCAGGGGAACCAGCGTTCAGCCGGATCATAGGGGCGGGACCTGAGGTCCATGAGCTCCCGCAGAGGAAGACTGAGCACCCCGCCCTTCAATTGGGAATTGACCAACTGGGTGTTGAAGTTGAGGGACTGCACCTCCCACGGAATACCATGATAGACGACGCGTTCCCCCTCTCTCACCGTTCCCAGATTCAGCAGGAATTTTGCCTCGGTCAGAAATTTCGGCAGCGTCTGCCTCGCGGTCCAGACGATACCCAGGAGAAACAGCGCGGCAATGCTGAGCAGGACCCAGTCGGCCGCGGCATAGAGCACCAGGAGCGAGGCGCCGGTGGCCCCCAGAAATGACGCCACATAATAGATGAGATCGGTGAGGCGCGTGTAAAAGGTGCGCTCACCTGTTTTGTGGATGGGACTGAAGCGGTAGAGCAACCGGTAGAGAAGACGAAAGAGGAAGAGCACCAGGAGAAAAGCAGAAAATGCAAAAAGCAGGTTCTTTCCCCGGCTCTTGAAGAAAACTTTCATCAGGTTCTGGAACGATTCCAGGAAGGGCTTCTGCTCTTTGAGCTTTTCGATCAGTTGATAGCCCACGACCGTCAGTTGGCTGGAAAGCTGCTGTTCTCTCTGCCGCCAGTCCTTCTCCACTCCCTGCAACAGGTTCAGGACCTGCTGGTCGCGGGTCTCGCCGATGAGTCTCTGCACATTTTGAATGGCGCCTTTGGCCGTTGCGATCTGGTTTTCGTAAAAGGCTGTCTCACCGCGCAGTTTTTCAATTTCCCGCGGATGGGCCGTCATGCTTTGCAGCTCTTTGATGATGGGCCCGAGGACCTCCTGGAGCTGTTCGCGCCAGTCAAACTGCTGCCTGGGTTTTGCCGTGAACGCCTCGAGGTCTACGCCGGTGGCGATGCGCCCAAAATTCCGCATGAGGGACTCGAGGCTGCCGTTCAATTCGGCCAGCTCTTTCAAAATCCGCGCTTTTTGGTCTTCCCTTTTGGCCAGGTGGAGCTCTTCCTCCTTCTGGTTGATCTCCTGCTTCAGTTCCTCAACGGACCCCGAAATAACCTCCAGTGCGGGGATCGCAACATCCGGATGCGGCACGCGCGCGGCCGGCTCGACCGAGGTGGCATTCTCCCCGACCGGCGGCTCCCCATAGAGCAGATTGGATGTCGGAAAACCAGACACCCCCAAAATGAGCGCCTCGAACATGACCATCAGCGCAACCAGGATGAATCGTATTTTCATTGCCATTCCATAACGATGAAAGATGACTGAAGAATTCCAGAGTGCCTGTTTGCTGGCGGCCGGATACTTGTCTCTTCCCGGCAGAGCCCTTCTCAAAAAGCCCTCTGGTGAAGACGAATGAGCCCAATCTGCCTCAACCGAGTGATTCTACCACACGGCGACATAAATAGAATTCGTAACTTGATCGTACAGGAATTTCAGTTTCTTTTTACCGCAGTCCCTCATGTCCCTTCGGTACACCCGAAGACACATGAAAAGTGACTTTTCGGAGCAGAAGACGCAGAGAAAGACATCGAAAGCCTCCAATAGTGATTTCGGAGCTCTTGAGGGGAGATCTTTACTGCCTTGCTTACGTTCAAGCTCTTGAAATTCTGTTAAGATTTTTCTCTAAGCTATGGTTCCCTCTGCGCTCTCTGCGCTCTCTGCGGTGAATTTGTGTTTTGTAGTCCGCCCGAAGGGCGCTGACTGGAGGCAAGCTTTTCTTTCAGAGCGCCTCCAAGAAGTTGGAGTGACTGTATCGGCTTTCTCTCGATGACTTGAAACCCTATCGACGATTAACGGCCAGACAGACAAGAAGCAACACGGGTATGGGATGGTGTGGAAAGCCCTTCGCAAGGCGGTCCGAGGCATCATCGCAAAATAACGTTTCCGACAGCCAGCGTGTGGCAGCTATGATACGTGAGCGCCTGGAACTGCTTGCATCTGTTCAGGAATTTTCACTCCGGTGGCGATGTTCTGGACAGCATGAAGAATGTCCGCAGAATAGTACCGGTTTCCACACTCATTGCAGACTCCAATGTCGATGTCTTCCAGAATGATAGAGCCGTTTTTATGCTTAAATGCCTCACGCTTTACGGTGCGAGGTTGGACCGTACCTTCACAATACTCACATCGATAACCGTACATATTGGCTACCTCTCAATCATTGATCTCATGCACAATGATGATCAAATAACGTCCCGTTTCAGTAAATCGCTCGTGCAGGAATGCCGGCTATGGAATGATTCGCCTGACCCTGGCCAACATCGTCGAACATGCCGTGGTCCGTCACCTGGAAGCCGTCAAGCGATCCTCCAGGGAAAAGCTGCTGGCGCACACCCTTAACAAAATTGGCATCATTAAAGCCTTCACCCGGCAGAAAAGCCCTTTCGGGCCGCACACCGAAGCTTTTCCTCTTCTTTCCGGAATACACCACAAGACAGCGCAAGATGCCCCCCTCTCAACCGGCCGTCGACCGTCTCATCCCACCGAATGACTCCCGCCACAGATCACCAAGCACCCCCGCGTCACTAAACCCTGCTGCCTTGACCAACCAACGGGCTCTCGGATTTTGATTCCGAGAGTTCTCCATTGATCCTTTTCGTGAGCGTGGGGTTTGACGCCAAGGACCAGATCATCTTCTTTCAAGAGCGCCTTATGGGGCAACCGTCCAGGAGTTGGAGATGCTCCCGTGCAGGGATTTACACACCGCAGAGTCCCAGTTGCGAAGACGGCATTTTTCCCCGATAGGACTTTGGGAGAGCCGTTCCCGAAAATTGACAGGCATCCTCCATGGGTATATACTTAGTCCCTAAAATCGGGGCTTTTTTAAGGACCTCAGAAGGGGGCTATGATGCCACAGGTTAAACTCAGCATAGAAATGACGCAAGTTGGGTTCCTGAAGGACCACGTAAAATATGGATTCAAGGACAAGAGCTCAATGGTGCGTGCAGCGCTGAATCGCTTCATACAAGAGCTGGAACGGGAAAACCTCAAAGAGTCGGCTGAGCTATATGCCGAGCTGTACCGAAGCGATGCCGAACTTCAGGACATGACCCATTCTGCAATGTCCGGGTGGCCTGAATGACAAAGCTAAGACGCGGAATGGTGATCGACATAAATCTCGATCCTGCCCAGGGATCGGAAACTGGAAAAACTCGCCCGTGCGTGATTGTGACTAACGACGTTTATAACGAACGAGTTCCAGTTATTCAGGTTGTTCCCATAACTGCATGGAGTGTCACAAAGGCTCGGATAAGAACAAATGTCCAGGTCTCTCCTTCCCCGACGAACGGACTATCGAAGGAATCCATCGTCGATTGTCTCCAAACTCGTCCAATCGATCACCGTTTCAGGTTGGTGAAAGTTCGAGGAAAACTGGACCCTCAAAAAATGAACGAGATCGACAAGGCTTTGAAGATCGTCTTCGATCTCCTTTGAACAACAAAAGAGCTCGCTTTTCGCAAGCCAACCCTTTGAAATTCTTTGGTGTCCCCAAAAAATTTCAGATACCGGTCAATCTCCTGCCGGGCCACGTCTTTCTCTCCTCGGTGAGATACCCGTAGAACAGGATAATCCGGTGGGGTTTCTTGGATGCCGATGATCCGTCTTACGGCTATCGGAGGAGAGGCGACATATTTGGCCGGGTATTTGGCCAAGCCTCGGCATTGCTCTGGAACTTTTCCTTTGGTCACATGGGCAACAAGTCCTCTCGGATACTTCTTCCAGAGAGCATCAATCAAGGACCTCATCTCCGTCGTCGGAACCCTCTCCTAAAGCATCTTGAAGAGATGATATTGCCACTTCCTGTGGATGATCACATACGGGAAACACCCCAACCCCACCCGCTTACCCGTCTCTTCGTTGATCCCTCCACTGCTCATGATAATGTGAAGATGCGGATTATCGTGCCCGGACCGACCATGAGTTTGCACCACAACGATCGCTCCAATCTTCACCTCCTGCCTCACCGCTCGGCTCACCACATCTTCAAGACACTCATACCCACAACGCATCAGTGCCGACGAGAGCTTCCCCTCATGCCGATCCCGATAGAAGACAAGCCGTTGTTGCTCAAGTACCGTCAGAATCATATGACGGTATCTCACTCCAGGCTGCAGGACACGACTGACCTGCGCCATAAAATCATCCGTGTATCCTTTGGAACACGACAAACAAAAGCAACTCTTGCACGTAAAGGCAATCCGCCGCATGTCCTTCCGGCAACACGTGCACAGGTATGCGCTGTATCCTCCCGCTTCCTGTCCACACCCCAACATCTTTTGCACCACCTCTTCGTAATACCCTCCAGCATACGGCTGATGGCGCTCTTTGAACTCGTCCCAATGATCCTCGAATATCTGACGAAAGGTGTTCCGATCAATTGCTTCTAACCTCTCCCCCTACTCTCGGTCCACCTACCCCTCTATCACGACCCAATTAATTTCATTGAGAAAAAAAGCGAATTCCTATACGATCCCATACGATCTATACGATTAAATTAGATAGAATCCAGGCCGAGTTCCTTTAGCTTGGACTCACCCGGCTTAGTGGTGTCCGGGTCCCATCCTCGATCTTTGTAGTACTGGGTGAGCATGGCGTCGAACTGGTCCCGGTCGAGCACCGCGCCCTTCTTCGGGCCGATGGTGAAGGCGTCCTCGAAAAAGCGATCGGGAAGCCGGTCATCTTCACGGCGAAAACCCTCGCGGTAATTGAACAGCTTCTCCAGGTTGAAAACCCTTTCGCCGGTTTTCATGAACTCTGTTTTGTCGTATTCGCGGCCGGTTATCGCGCTGAGCAGGTCCAGTGTCGGCTCATCGAGCGCCGTTTCGAGGGCGGGGAAAAGGCACAGACCGGTTGAATCGAGCATGGCCCGCGTGTTCTGCATGGCAATGTTATCTCCGTTCAGGTGGCACGCTCCCCTGTTTGCGGTAACGTAACAAAGCCCTCTTGGCGGATTTGCCTGGATATTGTGCGCGGCCAGCTCATGCCCCTTCACGTGGATGGCAAACTTTTCACTCCCCTGCCCGATCTGCCGGGAAAGGGCCTTCACACCTTTGGAGGCGAGGTCCCCCACACCGTCCCGGGAGGCGATCTTATCGATCATCGCAAGCGTTGCATCGACGCTTCCCCATTTAAGATCGATCCCATCCAGAAATTTCTGATCGATCATCCCTTTCTCATAGGCTTCCATAAGAAATCCTATGACGTTTCCGGTCGAAATTTGATCCAGGCCAAGATCGTCGATGTTGTAGATCGCTTTCAGCATCCCGGCCATATCGGATATTAAAAGGTTTGAGCCAAGCATCGTGCCGGTTTCATACTCGGGGCCGTCATGGACGATGCCGCCGTATTTACCCCGCGTAAGCCCGCTTTTCTTGCAGGCCAGCGGGCAGCAGTAACAGGCATTGTTTTTTACCCATACATCGCGCTTTGCAGCATCGCCGCCGATTTTGTCGGCCTCCGTGAAGGTGCCCTCGCGATAATTCCGGACCGCCTCGGTCCCGGCATTACTGTTTCGGACGATGGCGCTTGCCGTTCCCTGCTCCACCCATCGCCTTTGTGCGGGGGAGTTCTTGAGAGCCAGCCTGGCTTTTTCCAGGGCGGCAAGAAACCGCTTATGGTCGGCAACGCCCGGCTGCCCGGACCCCCGCACCGCGATCGCTTTCAAGTTCTTGGAACCCATGACGCAGCCAACCCCACCCCGACCTGCCGCCCGCGCCGAGGTATGAATGATGCTGGCATACGGGACGAGATTTTCCCCAGCCGGCCCAATGTAGATCGTCTTGAAGCTCCGGTCCCGAAGTTCCTGCAGGATTGCCCTGTCAAAGGCGTCCGTCCGCATGCCCTTGAACTTTTTGGCGTCGCGGATTTCCACCTTGCCGTCGTCGATCATGACAGTGCAGAGCTCGTTTGCCTTTCCTGTAATCACGATTCCGTCATAGCCTGCAAATCGGACTTCGGGGCCGAAAAACCCGCCCACGTTCGAGTAGGAAACGGTCGAGGCACAGGGGTAATCGGATCTTACCGGCGATGTCATGGGAGATTTGGTAACCACGCAGGTCCTGGACGCGGCCGGGACCGGGAGCCCGGAAAATGGCCCGGGCATGAAGATAAGCGGGTTATCAGGAGAAAGCGGGTCAACTCCGGGCTTTTTCAGGCGGTCCCAAAGGATTTTCATTCCGAGACCCCGCCCGCCGACGAATTTGTCGAGGTCTTCGGGGGCGAGGGCCACCTTTTCAATCTTCCCGCTCGAAAGGTCGATATCGAGTATTACGCCGTGGTATCCGGGTTTCCCGCTCATTTTAAACCTCCGAAATCAGCCGTGCCGTACCAGTTCTTGGCCAGCTCAGCCGCTATCTTTTCAGGGGCAAGGCCGTAAAATTTCCCATCAGGTCGAACCTCGACATACGAGAGCGCCTCGAAGGGGCACCACTTTACGCATTGTGGATCACCGCCGCAAAGGGTGCAGATGCGCTCAGGCCTGCCCGTTGCGGAGTCGGGGCTGATTACCCCGGTTCTTTGCGCAGCGCAGGCTTCGGCGCAACTCCCGCAACTGGTGCATCGGACGGGATCGTTGCGGATGGTGTGAGTCGCTTCATCCCGGTAGAGGGCGCGCCTGCCGGTTTTGGGGTCCGGCTCGACCGGGCACGCGTTGACGCAGGGTGTATCGGCGCACATGGCGCACACATTCGGGACATCCACGTCGGGGTTGAAGCTTTCGACCCGAATGTTTGAATAGCGGGGATTCCCGAGTCCGGGCAGTTCCTCGCCGCCGATGGTCACAGGCCTGTTGTGCGATCGAACAGACCGCTTCACAAGTCCGGCACCCGGTGCATTTGCCGTAATCGACCAGAACCATCTTAAGGACAGGATTTCCCGAATCGGCCCATGCCGCCGCATGGATTCCAAATCGGCCGAGCAGCACCAGCGCGCCTCCCCCTATCCCGATGCCTTTTATGAATTCTCGTCGGGTGAGGTTTGCCCGTTCATCAGGACCGTGAGTTTCCCTTTTCTCCCTATGCATGTTAGCCTCCATTAGAGCCGAGCCAGCATGGTGGTCCCGGCCTTCTCACAAAGAGCAACGGTCAGGTCACCTTCCGCCGGGACAAAGACAGACACATTTCGGCAATGATAGATTTTAATTGCGCCGCATAGTCGGCGCCGCAGGTGACAATATAGCATGCTGACCCTTCGGGCGTTTGCCTATTTGAGTAAAGTTCTTGCCAGATCCTCCGATACTCTACCAAAATCGCGATCCCGGTCCCATGCCGGGTTACCATGCAGATATGAGCGAGCTGGGTTCTGAACTCATAAAGGTTGCGCAGATCCTTGTCATAGACGCTACGATCCTTCGGCCATTGAGCCTTCCGCCGGCGGTGTCTGCCGTCAGGCTCATGCACACCATGCTCCGGCTCGCCCCTGGTCGCGTCGTTGCGCGTCGGCAGCGGTGGGGTTGGGACGGTTGCAGGCATCTCCGGCTTTCGGTTGGCCACAGCCGCAACGGCCGCTTTGCGGAGCCTCTTTGGCGCAGCCAGGTCTAGTACACACGGGCGAAAGTTTTTCATCGGTTCCATCCCAGTCTGATCCAGTTTTCGTAGGGGCGACCGGCCGGTCGCCCCTACAAGGCAAACCCGCAACGGACTTTCGCCCAGGTGTACGAGCGTCAATTACGTGCGCTTCCGCGCCTCGGGCTTTTGCTGACCCATCGGCGACCGCTGCTTCCAGCGCATTATCCTGCGGCAGGAGCATCCGGCCATAGCCGCTCTTTGTGCTTAATTCCACCGTCGTTCCCTTTGTTACGCGACAGTGGGCCGAGGCGTGTCAATGGGGCAGGTGTGACCCGTATCCTCTTGCTAGAACAGGGCTCGATCCAGCGAGCGGTACTGGATTGCCTCGAGGAGATGGTGGGGAGCGAGGTGTTCCTGGTGGTCGAGGTCGGCGATGGTGCGAGCCACTTTGAGGATGCGGTGATAGGCGCGGGCGCTCAGTCCCAGGCGGCGGACGGCCTCCCCAAGCAGGTTGTCCCCGGCGCCGTCGAGTTTGCAGTACTTCTTGATGTGTTTGGGCCGCATGAGGGCGTTGGAATAGATGCCATCGTGGGCGTAGCGATGGATCTGGCGGTCGCGCGCCGCAATCACGCGCTCCCGGATGGCTGCTGAGGACTCGGCGGGCTGGATCGAGCGGAGGTCCTCGTAGCGCAGCGCCGGCACCTCGATATGGAGATCGATGCGGTCCAGGATGGGTCCCGAGACGCGGCCCCGGTAGCGCTGCACCTGGTGGGTGCCGCAATTGCAGGGTCGATCATGGCTGCCCCAATAGCCGCAGGGGCAGGGATTCATCGCCGCCACCAGCATGAAGCGGGCCGGATAGGTCAACGAGATGGTGGCGCGGGCGATGGTCACCTGCCCGTCCTCCAGGGGCTGCCTCAGCAAGTCCAGGATGTTGCGACGGAATTCCGGAAACTCGTCGAGGAAGAGCACGCCATTGTGGGCCATACTCACCTCGCCGGGGCGCGGAATGTGGCCGCCGCCAATCAGCCCGGCATCGGAAATGGTATGGTGGGGAGAGCGGAACGGCCGCTGCACCAGGAGCGGCTGGTTGTTCAGCAGGCCGGCGGCGCTGAAAACCTTTGAGGTCTCGAGGGCTTCCTCATAGCTCAGCCAGGGTAGAATGCCCGGCAGGCGCTGCGCCAGCATCGTTTTTCCGGCGCCCGGAGGGCCGATCATCAGGACATTGTGACCGCCGGCAGCGGCCACCTCAAGCCCCCGTTTGGTGTGTTCCTGGCCTTTTACTTCCTCAAAATCCATGCCCTCGGTGAGGTGGGTATTCCAGATCTCTTCCCGGTCGATGCGAACCGGAGTGATGGCTTGGGTCCCGTTCAGGAAACCGACCACCTCCGCCAGGTGCTTCACGGGCAGAACCGATAACTCATCGGCAACCGCTGCTTCCAGAGCGTTATCCTGGGGCAGCAGCATCTGCCCATAGCCGCTCTTTTGCGCATGGATGGCCATCGGCAAGCTGCCGGTGACCGGCTTGACCCGGCCATCGAGGGAGAGCTCGCCGACCAGAATCACCTGTTCGGCCATCTGCCTATCGAGCAGCCCCATGGCCGCCAGAATCCCCACCGCGATCGGCAGATCAAACCCTGCCCCCTCCTTTTTCAGGTGAGCCGGTGCCAGGTTGACGGTGATCCGTTCCATGGGAAAGGGATAGCCGCTGTTCTGGAGGGCCGTCTTGACCCGATCCTTGCTCTCCCGCACGATATTGTCGGGAAGTCCGACGGTGGCGAAAGTAGGCAACCCGGGGGACAGATCCACCTCCACTTCCACCAGCAGGGCATCAATCCCGAGCAGGCTGCAGGTGTAGGTCTTGGCGATCAATGGAGTAGCCTTCTGAAATGAGGAAGTTGTTAAAACCGGAGCTATTATTGACATAAAACAGAGAGGATAGCAACGAGACTCGCTGGAATTTGGATTCGAGATTAACCTGAAGTGTTTTGCCTGAAAGAGGGTAAATCCGAACGTCTTAGAATGCGTTTTTTGACGGCAAAAAGTGGGTTCTAAGGACAATAAAGGCGACCTTATTTCAATGAATATCAAGAGTTTCAGGGTATTGGCTTGGTCCGCCCCCGCCCCCCGCGGGCCGCCCCAGCCCCCAGGGTAAAACGTCGTCAAAAAGGATAGTTCTTGGCCGAGATCCAGCTTGATGCCCAGAAGGCCGGTTTGGATAGCATCAGTGGAGATGAGATGAAGAAGGAATACGCTGTGTTGCCCTATGAAGACACGGTTGCGGCGAGGATCGCTGGGGCAGTTTTTATCGAGCTCTGCCACCACTCACAATTGGGTGTTTCCTCTCTGGATGGTTCCGGTATATTATTTTTATACTATAATTGGAACTTATCAGATTTTTAATGATCGCGAGGTCCGGGGAGGAAGATATGCCTTTGCAGCTTACGGTAGAGTTTCCGGAAACGCTCCCTGACGCTCTGCAGACAACACGACGGGGGTTTGAGCAGGAGGCAAGAATGGCGATGGCGGTCAAACTCTTTGAGTTGAAACGGCTGTCTTCCGGAATGGCTGCCGCCCTTGTTGGGATGGACCGCGTTTCCTTTCTGTTGAGCCTGCATCGTTATGGCGCATCAATGATCGACCTCGACCAAGAAGAGCTCCTGACGGATATGAAAAATGCCTGAACCGAAAGACTTGGTTATCAATACGGGCCCGATCATCGCGCTGGTCTCTGCTGTTGGCGAGTTATCCATCCTGAATTATATGTATCGGAGAGTAGTCGTCCCTTTTGAGGTATGCCAGGAGATCCATGCTGGTGGCCAATCGGGGCTCGCGATACCTCAGTTTGAGGATGCAGATTGGCTCCATCGGTGGTCATCTCCAGTTGACATCCCGCCAATCCTTTTGAACTCTCTGGATCGGGGTGAGGCTGCAGTCATCCAGCTTGCTTTGGCTGAGGGAATCCATACTGTTTGCATTGATGAGAGTATGGGAAGACGGGTTGCCAGATTGCATAATCTTTCCCTGACGGGCTCCATCGGCATCCTGCTGAAGGCGAAGCGATCCGGCTACCCCTTATCGATGCGTGAGGCCATACAAAATATGCGCTCAAAAGGAATATGGCTGAGCAGAACAGTTGCCGACTTTGCCCTTTTGCACGCGGGTGAAATCGATTGATCAAGATCAGACGGATTTTCTTCCAGGTTTGTCACTATTGAAGGGATTGCAGCGGGTGCTGATTGAAATCCTCACTGATCACCCCTGACCAAATGGAAGTCTACCGAGCCACGGCCGGCTGGCGGCAACAGGAATAGCTGCACGCGAAGGATTGCCGCCGAAAGCTTAGCTGGGTAGCGGCACAACGAGCGGCGACTGGATAGGAAATCGTTGGAACCCCTGACCTCCGGGGAAAACGCAAAAGTCGTCACCCTCCTGATCGACCCTGCTCAGTTGTCCGCCCTGGTGGTCCTTGCCAACTTTGCCCGTCCGGGCGTCGATAATGTGCGGGTTCCTTTTGCCGCCGGGTGCGCCAGTGTGGCGCTCTATCCCTTTTATGAGGCGGAACAGGCCCACCCGCGCGCCGTCATTGGCCTGACCGATATATCGGCCCGCTTCTGCCTGCGCAAAAGCCTGGGTAAGGATATTCTGTCCTTTACCGTGCCCTGGAGCCTGTTTGGAGAAATGGAAGGAAATGTGTCCGAAAGTTTCCTGACGCGCTTCGCCTGGAAATCAATGATGGGGAAATAGACATCGGTAGTCCAACCTCTTCTGGGGCTCAGAACAGGGCTCGATCCAGCGAACGGTACTGGATCGCTTCGAGGAGGTGGTGGGGAGCGAGGTGTTCCTGGTAATCGAGGTCGGCGATGGTGCGGGCCACTTTGAGGATGCGGTGATAGGCGCGAGCGCTCAGTCCCAGGCGGCGGACGGCCTCCCCGAGCAGGTTGTCCCCGGCGCCGTCGAGCCTGCAATATTTCTTGATGTGTTTGGGCCGCATGAGGGCGTTGGAATAGATGCCGTCGTGGGCGTAGCGATGGATCTGCCGGTCGCGCGCCGCAATTACGCGTTCCCGGATGACCGCTGAGGACTCGGCGGGCTGGGTCGAGCGGAGGTCCTCGTAGCGCAGCGCCGGCACCTCGATATGGAGATCGATGCGGTCCAGGATGGGTCCCGAGACGCGGCCCCGGTAGCGCTGCACCTGGTGGGTGCCGCAATTGCAGGGGCGATCATGGCTGCCCCAATAGCCGCAGGGACAGGGATTCATCGCCGCCACCAGCATGAAGCGGGCCGGATAGGTCAACGAGATGGTGGCGCGAGCGATGGTCACCTGCCCGTCCTCCAGGGGCTGCCTCAGCAAGTCCAGGATATTGCGACGGAATTCCGGAAATTCGTCGAGGAAAAGCACGCCGTTGTGGGCCATACTCACTTCCCCTGGGCGTGGGATGTGGCCGCCGCCAATCAACCCGGCATCGGAAATGGTATGGTGCGGGGAACGAAACGGGCGCTGCACCAGGAGCGGTTGGTTCTGAAGCAATCCGGCAGCGCTGAAAACCTTGGAGGTCTCGAGGGCTTCCTCATAGCTCAACCAGGGTAGGATACCCTGAAGACGCTGGGCCAGCATGGTTTTTCCGGCGCACGGGGGACCAATCATCAGGACATTGTGACCACCGGCTGCCGCCACTTCGAGCCCCCGTTTGGTATGCTCCTGGCCTTTGACTTCTTCAAAGTCCATTCCTTCGGTAACCTGAGCATTCCAGATTTCTTCCCGGTCGATGCGGACCGCGGGAAAAATAGGGGACGCCCTTTATATTTTATGTTTACTCATGATATTGAACATGATAGAAGAGCATCATGCCAAGACAAGCCAGAATAGATGCGCCAGGGGCGCTGCACCACATCATTGCGCGCGGTATGGAGCGCCGGGAGATCTTCTATGACGAAAGGGACCGTGAAGATTTCCTGCATCGCCTGGGTAAGATTGTCACACAGAGCCAAACGCGGTGTTATGCCTGGGCACTGATCCCCAACCATTTTCATATATTGCTCAAAACCGGCAATGTTCCCGTGGCTACCGTCATGCGTCGGTTGTTGAGCGGTTATGCCGGAAGCTTCAATCGACGTCACCACAGAAGTGGCCATCTGTTTCAAAACCGCTACAAATCAATTCTTTGTCAGGAAGATGTCTATCTCAGGGAACTGGTGCGCTACATTCACCTCAATCCCCTGCGGGCGGGGATAATCAAAACCCTTGAAGAACTGGATCGATATCTATACTGCGGCCATGGCGCTCTGATGGGAAACAGTCAAAACGATTGGCAGGAGACTGAATCCGTCCTCAAGCTTTTTGCCGATCACGTTCCATCCGCCCGGCAGAGTTATCGTGCATTTGTGGAAAAGGGAATGGATCAAGGCAGGCGTCCGGATCTCACCGGGGGTGGACTGCTTCGCAGTGCGGGTGGGTGGCAGGCAATTGAAGCCATGCGCAAAATCGGCATCCATCAGAAGAGCGATGAGCGCATGTTGGGAGATAGTGATTTTGTCGAGGATGTACTGTCCAGAGCGAAAGAGAGGCTTCAGCAAAAATATGCATTGGCCGCCAAAGGTATTGGATTTGAGCAGTTGGTGCAAGGGGTATCTGTTTTGACAGCGATTCCGGTGCAGGCCATGGCCGGAGCCGGCAAAGAGAGGCAGAGCGTAAGAGCCCGCAGCCTCTTATGTTTTTGGGCGGTAAAGGAATTGGGTATGTCGCTGACCGATCTGGCCGGCAGGCTGGGGATTTCCGTGCCAACCGTCAGTGTGGCGGTCCAAAGAGGTATGAAAATCGTCGATCGTGAAAAGCTGGAGATAGCAGCGCTCTTGAATGTAAAAACATAAAGGGCGTCC
>CAWEHK010000026.1:0-74227 GCA_963808625.1 uncultured delta proteobacterium | reverse complement strand
GATTTGGAGAACTGAACTCGTAACGTCGTGAGGTGGCTTGGAGAACTCAATCGAGGTGATGTAGACGAAAACAGTCGCAGATTAGGGTCCCACTGAAATGCCCCAAAAATCGTTTATTGAAGTGCAATTCCCCATCGGGCCGCTGTCGTTAGAGAGCTATCTCGAACGGCGAGTCAGCCATGGGAAACTCCTTTCCTTGGGTAAATGGTGGGGAGAGAAACCATTCGTCCTCACGCGGGCTCTTATCATTGGAGTGGTATTTTCCGCTGCTGAAGACCCTGAACGTTGGCCTGAGGATCTTGAGATCTTCCTGAAATGCATGTGCCTCGACAATGCCGGAATGTGGAAGCGAAAGACCGAACGACTACCCGCCGAGCTGTGCATCCAACAGGCAACCGAGGATGAGCGGGTGGATTTCTTTGATGAAACTGGGAAATGGCTCCGCGAAACACGTGAGAATGCGAGAACCGCTGCCAACCGAGCGGGATTGCAGATTGATGATCCCGACCTCATGGGATGGTGGAAAGCCAGGCGCATTGAATTGGAGAAACGGGTTTTCTGCACTCTCTCCCATGCTGAACAAAGACCTTATTGCTGTCGAATCGAAGAAATAGGCGGCCCTCCTGAGGAATCCTGGCAGGAGATTAATTCACACCTCCAAACTTCTGCCTCGTCTGTCGAAGGATTAGTTCAAGAATTGGCGCAGAGACGCTTTGGAGTGCAAAGGTTAAAGGTTGGTGATGGTTTTTCCGGAACCGGCGCAATCCCCTTCGCAGCAGCCCAATTGGGATGTGATGTGTTTGCATCTGACCTCAATCCAGTAGCTGCACTTCTGACTTGGGGTGCGCTCAACCTCATTGGCGGAGAAGAGACATCAAGGCAAGAAGTCACAGGTGCCCAAGAGCGAATCTACCGAAAAATCGATGCGTGGCTTATTGAAAAGGGCTATGAGGTCAGTGAAGAGGGCTGGCGAGCCGACTTGTATCTCTACTGTGTGGAGCTTAAAGTCCCGGAATGGGACGATTGGGCAGTCCCCTTGGCGCCAAGTTGGGTTATTGCCCCCAGGCTGAAGGCTTGGGTAGAACTTGTCCCCATGGAAGCTGAAAAGCGATTTGGCTTTAGAGTACGGCACGGTGGCGACGGCTATGAAGACGCGAATGCGGGCACCAAACAGGATAGAGACATCGTGTGTCCTCAGCCGCTTTGGAATATTTTCAAGCGTGACAGGCGCCACAGGAACATGCCTCGCTCTATTCAGTACAATCAGTTGATCGAGAATGACGGAGGTTTGCGGCGGTGGGAAAAGCACGACTTCATGCCTCGTCCCGTGGATGTTCTTCAGGAGCGACTCTACTGCATCCGCTGGCTTACTCCTGATTGGGTGGACGAACGAGGACGTACTCGTAGAGGTGGCTTCGTCTATCGGGAGCCACATATCCACGACCTGGAAGTTGAGCAAAAGATTGCGAAGGAACTCAACACGGTCTTTTATGAGTATCAGGAGGCAGGGTGGTTCCCGACTTGGCGTATTGAGCCGGGAGAAAAGACGAATGAACCGATACGGACGCGGGGTTGGACTTACTGGCATCACCTGTTCACGCCCCGGCAGCTACTGACGGGGGCGGAGTATTCCAGGCAAATTGCACGAACGAGTGGAAAAGTAAGGGCCGCACTTACAGCTCTTCTCGGTAACTACGTCAACTATAACGCTCGCCTGGCTCGATGGGATAGCAGCGCAGGAGGTGGGGCTGGTCTCTACTCATAAAGTTTTTTATAACCAAGCGTTGAACACACTCTTCGATTATGCCAACCGCTCCTGGGCATCATTAGGCAAGGCGCTAAATGTAAATCATGCTGGCAGTGATGCAAAAGGCGAGCACTGTGTAGCGTTGTGCGATGCTAGGGAGATAGAAGAAAAGTGTACACTCTGGATCACCGACCCACCGTACGCTGATGCCGTCAACTACGAAGAGCTTTCAGAATTTTTCCTGGCTTGGTATTCTCCGCATTTAAAATCATCCTTTCCTGGTTGGTATACCGACTCAATGCGAACCAGGGCCGTCAAAGGCAACGACGCCCCCTTCCGCGTTGCGATGGCGGAGTGTTATCAACGTCTTGCCGAGCTCATGCCTGATGACGGCATCCAGGTGGTGATGTTCACCCATAAGTCGACCGATGTCTGGGAGGATCTGGCACTCATTATGTGGGCGGCAGGCCTTCAGATAAAGCAGGTTTGGAGCATTGCCACGGAAACTCCCGGCGCGGGAATCCGGACGGGCAACTATGTCCAGGCCACCTACAACATGGTGCTGAGGAAGCGCACCGGGGACAAGATCGGCTACATCGACTTCATCACTCCTCAGGTCAACAAGCGGGTGCGCGAGGTGATCACTTCCATGCGGGAGAGCCAGCTGGAGGGAGGGCTCGCGCGCTGCGGGTATACCGATACCGACTACCTGCTCGCGGCTCAGGCCGCTGCCGCCGAGGTGGTGACCGGATACGCCAGCATCGATGGGGTGGACCTTGAGGCGGAGCTCCGAACCTCCAACGCCGAACGCGGCCGCTCGGCGCTGCGCTCCCTGATGGAAAATGCCAAGCGCAGCGCTACGGATTTTCTGGTGCCACCCGCCATGGTCCGATCTATCAAAAGGGCTGTGGGGATGGACCCCTACCAGTTTTGGCGTGAATTCAGTCCCGAGGAGAAATTCCTTCTCAAGGGACTGGAAGTGGAAGCCCAAGGGGTCTTCAAAATCGGTGCTTTCCAGGATTTGGGGCGTGCCTATGGGCTGTCTGATTACGAGTCTCTCCTCGGTCCCACCCGTGCCAACGATACACGGACAAAGCTGCCCGATGAGCTGCCGCGCCCAGACTCCTTGCGTTTTGACGAAATTCCTGCGGCCAGTCGCAGCCTCTGGCGCCATTCACCGACGTGTCAGATCTACCATGCACTCAAGCTCCTTCATGGCGGTGCGGACATCGAACGAGCGGTCAAACACCTGGTGGACACCACCGACTTCTGGAACCTCCGCACCACCCGTCTGGCCGTAATCCTCACTTACCTCAAGGAGACGACGGCCTATCTCTCGCACTGGAGGCCCTACCACGACCACCTGGCGGCCCTGACCATTGGTGTCGAGCATCGGAAAGCGTGACAGCGCGGGGCTCGACCGGATCTCGTATCCAGTCTGAATCAAGTACGGAGTGAAGGCCTGTAATGCTTTGTACAGGGTCATAGAAATGAGTGTCCGAATTTCCCTTCGTCATACCCGCATGTTTTTAGCCGGCATCCAGGAAGCTTTGTGGATTCCGGCTGGAAGATTGCCGGAATGACGACTCAGGGTAATGGACACTCTGTTCTGTTGAGCTGTAATTTGGTGCGGTCATTATTTGTTGGGCCATGAAATTGGCGGTTGTGGAGAAGAGATGTGAGATTCTCGGAATTGGTTAAATTGCTGGAGGATGCCGGATTCAGAATAGTCAAAGAGAAGGGATCAATACGATATTATGGGAAATCTGGATGGGACAAACTCGTCCGTGTGGACTATCATGGTGCAAAGGAAGTTCCCACGGGGACATGCTACTCGATTTTGAAAGGCTGCCGGGATCAAACACCCCTGAGGAGAATGAAAAAATGATCGATTTGCCTTATTCACTCATCATCGAAGCCACCGAGGAACCCGACTATTTCGGATTCTACTCTCCGGACCTCGAGGGCTTCTCAGGCATTGGGCATTCGGTAGAGGACTGTATCTACAAGGCGAAGTGGGGTATGAAGGAGCACGTTGCTCTGCTTCGAGAGCAAGGACTGCCGGTGCCACCAATCAACTTTGACCCTAAGATCGTTATTGAGAATGAGAAACACCTTGCTGTTGCCTGAAAATCCCCAGTGTATAGATGGCCCGGCTCTGGCCTATGTCAGGCGACTGAACAAGAGCGAGGGAACGTGGAATGGTGCTACAGAAAGAATGTTGGGAGGGCATTAGAGAGTGCTTCGCCGCTTCAGTTCTCGCCGTGCCGGCCTTTATGAGGAATTTCTGAGAAAACGTCTGGTATCTGCCAAACGCTACCATCGCATTGCCGGCTATTTTCAAAGCAGCCTGTTTGACCTGGCCAACGAAGAGCTGGCCGCAATTCCCGAGGTACGGATCGTCTGCAACACGGAGGTCAATGGGGACGATGTGAAGACGGTTCGCATGGCGTCTGGGGCACGCCGCAAGGAACTGGAGGAGAGCATGCTTCGCCTGGCATGGAATGCTGGTCATTTTGGCCAACAGGTGGACGTGCACGGGAGTGTAGCGCAGAAGCGACTGAAAATTCTCCATGACCTGCTGAGCGCATCGGGCAGAGATGGGCGGGTTTTCGAAATTCGCATTGTACCCGATTCGGAATTCGGTTTTGTGCACGGTAAGGGCGGAATCATTGAAGGTGACTGGGGTAAGACCTCATTTATCGGCAGCGCCAATGACAGCGCCCGCGCCTGGTCACAGAACTACGAACTGGTGTGGGAAGATGACAGTGAGGAGAGCATCACATGGGTGCAAGAGGAGTTCGACGCTCTCTGGGAGCGAGCCTTCCCCCTTTCCGAGTTCATCGTTAAACAGATCGGCCGTCTGTCCCGGCGCGTCGTGCTTGAGCATGTTGGGGATTGGAAAGAGAAACCGGGGCCCGAGCCCATGCTCGCCGAAGTTCCAACAGTCACTGAGCTCTTCGGCTTTTGGGATCATCAGAAGTATTTCATCAACCTGGCTTTTAATGAACACCTGAAATACCAGACCGATCCCCAACGGGGGGCCCGGTTTCTGCTGTGCGACGGCGTAGGGCTTGGAAAGACTCTTCAGCTGGGAGCTGTCGCGAAACTCATCGGCACTCTCGATCCCTTGCCGATCCTCATCATTGCCCCCAAGCCGTTGCTTGCTCAGTGGCAGGAAGAGTTGCTCCAGAAGCTCCAGGTGCCCTCGGCTCGCTGGGAAGGGGGTGGGTGGTTGACGGAGCGTGACGAGTTCCACCCGGCGTTGCCCAACAAAGCCACCAACTGCCCACGAAAGATTGGCATTGTCTCGACCTCGGTCATCACCAGCGTACCACTGAGTGAGCGCAATAGAGTGTTCGTCAGTCAACTCCTGGAACGTCGCTTTTCTTGCTGCATCTGGGATGAGGCCCATCGGATTCGCCGCGGCAACTTGTCTCCTGCAAACGTCTACGGTCCACCTGAAAAGAAACGCCTCTACAGTTTTGCCGAGCAGCTCGCCGGCCGGACCAGGACGATGCTGCTGGCGACGGCGACGCCCGTTCAGCTTCACCCAATGGAGCTTTGGGATCTGCTTTACATTCTGTCGCTGAGGAATCCCCAGGTGCTTGGTAGCGTCAGCGGCTTTTGGCGCAAAAGCGATACCCCGAGGATTTTCGACATCGTCGCGGGAAGAAAAGAAGTCACTCAGCTCTACGACAAATGGCAGTATTGGCGTGACCCTTTGCCAACACCGCTGGATGCGAAAACAGAGGTCTTTGACTGGGTACGCCAAGACCTGGGGCTGAAGCTCACCGACGACCAGGCAACCAACGCCGATTTGGATCGTCTGGACCCATCACGCATAGACACTCTGGAATTCGAGGAACTGCGGGAAATCAACCCCTTCACCCAAAGAGTCATCAAGCGCAGCCGGGAGCGACTGGAAGAAGAAGGCAAACTGGTTAAGATCGAAATGGTGCCTTTCGGCGACGGACAGCCAATTCTTTGTTCACATGGTATGGAACAGGCCTTTGAATTGGCCGAACACTTTGCCAAGGCCCTGCACCGGCGAGTCAAAGCGGGGGGATTCATCAAGACTCTGCTGCAGCGGCGGGTCGGCAGTTCGCTGGTAGCGGGGCTCAAAACAACGCGAAAGATGCTTGCCGGGCGCTCCTTTGAAGAAGACGAGGACCCAAACGACGATGCCGAATCCATATATCCGTTGGCTCCTGATGAAAAGAGCATCCTCCGACGCTTGGAGGAACATCTCGCCCGGCACTTGGAGCGTGAAGACGATCCCAAGTTTGACCGCGTGCGCGAAGTGCTGCAACAGAAATTCGAGGAGCGCACCTGGCTGCAAATGGGAGTCCTCATATTCAGCCAGTTTTATGACTCTGCCTTTGCTCTTTGCGAATACCTTTCAAAGACCGTTGAGGAGCCGATTGGCCTCTATGCCAACACTTCCGCCTCCAAGCTTTTCGAGGACGGGAAGATCCTCACGGCCAACCGCGACCTCCTGAAGGAAAAGGTCACGCAAGGAAGGCTCAAGCTTCTGGTGGGGACGGACGCCGCAAGCACCGGTCTCAACCTGCAACGGTTGGGCTGCCTCATCAACCTCGACCTTCCCTGGAACCCTACCGTGCTTGGAGCAGCGCAAGGGTCGGGTGCAGCGCGGAACCATTGCCAAACGCATTCCTTTCTACAATATGCGCTACGATAAAGGCGTGGAACAAAGGCTTTTCCAAACGCTCTCCGGCCGCATCCAGGAAATCACATCCATTTTCGGCACCATCCCGGACTTCATCGTGGACCAATGGGTCAAAGACATGCTGGAAAACAAACAGTGGGACGAAAATACGGTGCTGACGATCATCTCCGACCAGAGGCAAAATCCATTCGCCCTGAAAGAGACAACCGAATCTCTGGACGCTGACTGGGAAAGCACTGCCGAGGTATTGAACCAGGCCGATGTCTTCCGTGAGCTGTTGGGAGGATGGTGACCTCCTTTTCCTCGAGTTGTTTCTCAGAGCGACAGTCAGGGGGCATAAGCTATTCGGAAAATGCCAATTCGACTCTGCATGTATATCTCAATGCCTTCCAAAAATGATCTACAAATCCCGGCGCATTTGTGTTACACAACGATGATTCCTCGATGTGATCGCTTGCGCTGTTGCCCCTCTGAAGCATGATTCATGGAAAATCTGCGTGAAAGAGGAAAATCCAAAGGCTAAGAATTTGAGACCAGGGAGGTCGCGTTTTAGATGGCACTTGTTGTTCAAAAATATGGCGGAACTTCCGTAGCCAATGCGGAGCGCATTCGCGCGGTGGCGGATCGCGTGCTGGCGCGCAAGGAGGCAGGGGACAACCTCGTGGTGGTGCTTTCCGCCCGCGCCGGAGACACTGACCGGCTGTTCGGGTTGGCGCGGGAAATGAGCCCCAATCCTGATCCCCGGGAATTGGACGTGCTCCTCTCGACGGGCGAACAGATTACGGTGGCGCTTTTCTGTATGGCGGTGAAGGACCTGGGCTCGGAGGCAGTGTCCATGACTGGCTACCAGGCGGGAATTCACACCGATTGCCATTATGGCGAAGCCCGCATCAGTTGTATCGATACCCCCCCCATCATGGAAAAAATCAACGAGGGAAAGATCGTAGTGGTAGCCGGTTTTCAGGGCCACGACGATGAGGGCAACATTACCACTCTGGGGCGCGGGGGGTCGGATACCACGGCCGTTGCCCTGGCGGCGGCGCTGAAGGCCAGTGTGTGCGAAATCTATACCGACGTCGAGGGGGTTTTTACTACAGACCCGAACATCTACAGCAAGGCCAGGAAGCTTGATAAGATCAGCTATGAGGAAATGCTCGAAATGGCGAGCATGGGCGCCAAGGTCCTGCATCTTCGCTCGGTCGAATTCGGCATGAAGTACAACGTGCCGATCCTGGTGTGCTCGTCTTTCACGAACGTTGCGGGGACTCTTGTCACTGAGGAGGATGAAGAAATGGAAAGGGTGATGGTTTCCGGAATCACCTACAATAAGAGTGAGGCGCGGATCACGCTCACCAATGTTCCCGACATACCGGGGATGGCGGCAAAGCTTTTTCAACCCATTTCAGAGGCTGGTATCAATGTCGATTTGATTGTTCAGGGGAGCGGCAGTATTCCGGGGCGCGCCAACCTCTCGTTTACCGTGCCCAAGCCGCACTACCAGGAAACCATGCAAATCGCTGAGCGAGTGGCGAAAGAGATCGAGGCGGGAGTTCACAGCAATCCCAATATCGCCAAGATTTCCGTGATTGGTGTGGGGATGCGCAGCCACAGCGGTGTTGCCTCGAAGATGTTCGAGATCCTGGCCCGCGAGAATATCAACCTCAAGATGATCTCGACGTCGGAAATCAAGATCTCGTGTGTCATTGATGAAAAATACACGGAGTTGGCGGTTCGCGTGCTGCACGACGCCTTCGAATTGGACAAGGAACCGGGCGAACGGATCACGATCAGAGAAGAGAAATAGGCGCGAGAAGGAAAGGGAGAGGGTCTGGAAACCGGCTGAGGAACGGTGGGCGATGCAGGAAGTCAAGATCTATGACACAACGCTTCGGGATGGGACGCAGGCTGAGGATTTTTCGGTCTCGGTCGATGATAAGGTCAGGATTGCGCTGAAATTGGATGATCTCGGCCTGCACTATATCGAGGGCGGGTGGCCGGGCTCCAATCCCCGGGACGTGGGCTTTTTCCGGGAAATTCGGAATTACCGGCTCAAGAACGCCCAAATTGCCGCCTTTGGGGCCACCTGTCATCCCACCAAGACCCCGGAAACGGACCATAATCTCAAGGCGATCGTCTCAGCGAAAACCCCCGTTGCGACCATTTTTGGAAAGAGCTGGACGGTCCATGTCCATGACGCCCTGCGCACGACGCTCGACCGCAACCTGCAACTGATCCGGGAGAGCCTCGCCTACCTGCGACCCCGGGTGCAAACCCTGTTTTATGATGCGGAGCATTTCTTCGATGGTTTCCGGGACAATCCCGAATATGCGCTCAAGACCCTGGAGAAAGCGCTGGAAGGCGGCGCCGAATGTCTGATTCTCTGTGATACCAACGGGGGCAATCTGACGCGAACGCTTCAGGAGATTATCGCCGCAGTCAAAGAACGCTTCCCGGAAACTCCCTTCGGGATTCATCTTCACAACGATTCCGATCTTGCCGTCGCCAATTCCCTGTTGGCCGTGGAAATGGGTGCCGTTCAGGTTCAGGGCACGATCAATGGCATCGGTGAGCGATGTGGCAATGCTGACCTGGTTTCCATCATCGCCAACCTCTGCCTGAAAATGGGGGTGCCCTGCCTTGCTCCCGAAAACCTGGTCAAGCTGCGCACGGTAAGCCGCTTTGTGCTGGAGCTGGCGAATATTCCTTCGAACAAATATCAGCCCTTTGTGGGGCGAAGCGCTTTTGCCCATAAGGGCGGGGTCCACATCAGCGCGGTCGAGAAAAATCCGCTCACCTACGAACATGTCGATCCAACGCTCGTGGGCAACCGGCGGCGGGTCCTGGTGTCGGACCTTTCAGGGCGGTCGACGATCAAACTCAAGGCCATGGACTATGGCCTGCGGCTCTCGAAAAAGGACCCTGTCGCCATGCAGGTCCTCGATGAGCTCAAAGATCTCGAGAGTCAAGGGTTTCAATTTGAAGCCGCAGAGGCGAGTTTTGAGCTCCTTGTCAACCGGGCCATCGGCAAGAGCAAACGCTATTTCGAACTGGTGGGCTTTCGGGTGATCGACCAGAAACTCAGTGAAGAGCGGGCTCCGGTTGCGGAAGCCACGATCCAGGTCAAGGTGGGCGGTCATATCGAGCACACGGCAGCCCTGGGAAATGGCCCGGTCAACGCTCTCGACAATGCGTTGCGCAAGGCCCTGGAAAAATTTTATCCGGAACTGAGGGAGATGGAGCTCAGCGATTACAAGGTGCGGGTATTGCCCGGACGAGACGGGACGGCGGCCCGCGTGCGCGTGCTCATCGAATCCCGGGATCAAAACGACCACTGGGGCACCGTGGGCGTTTCCCACGACATTCTGGAAGCAAGCTGGCAGGCCCTGGTGGACAGCATCAATTACAAGATGTACAAGGCCGAAAAGCAGAACAGCAAGCAATGATTCATCTCGCACCTCGCAGTCAGTGGGCGGCTATTACCCTTTTGGCCATCTTCATTTCTTCGATCCTGCTTGTGCGCCTTTACCGAAAAGATCTGCCGCCATCGGACATTCCGCCCATGCCGCTGACTCTCGCCGTGGCGGGTGACGTCAAGAACCCCGGGGTGTTCCTCCTGGCCGGCCCCGAGGTGACAGTCAGGCAGGCGGTTGAGGCGGCCGGCGGGCTTCGCGGTCACCTCGCCGGCGGGGCTTGCGAAGGTTTTGACAAGGCCCTGACGCGCAATGGACAACTGGTCCGCGTCGCCTGTTCCGGGGCCGGTTCAGCGGAAATCCTTGTGGAACCGATGCCTGCGGCAGCGCGCCTGACCCTGGGGGAAAAACTGGAGGTGAATCTCGCTTCAGAAGAGGAATTGATGTTTGTTCCCCAGATGAAGGCCGGGTTTGCGGCGGCTATTGTCGACCGCCGCCGGAAGCAGGCATGGCAAAATCTCGATGAGCTGGAGGAAATTCCAGGTGTTGGCCCCAAAACCGTAGAGAATTGGCGAAGCTATCTGGAGGCGAATGACAGGGTTAGGGGAGCGGAAGATGAAACAGAACCCTAGCCACTAGTACAGGGGGCGCAAGTCTACACCCGGTTCTTCCCCCTCGATATGTATAGGCGCTCTTTTAGCTGAATATCGAATATCGAACAAGGAACCGCAGAATGTCGAAGGATTGCAGAAAATCCAGCTTTGAAGATTTGTGGCGGACATTAAGATTGGACAGCAAAACCAAAAAGACTTCATCATTCGAAATTCCTTGTTCGATATTCGGTATTCACTTCTTCAAGTGAAACAAGGTAGCTTCTTGATTTGTTGCATAATATGGATGATGACTTCTGCCGCAATGAACTAGCCACTGGTCACTAGCCACCAGGCGAATGACAGGGGTAGGGGAGTGGAACATGAAGCAAAGCAATAAGGTCGTTTACAAGGGGAGTCTCCTGACCGATCACGATATCTACCTCTTCAGGCAAGGCAGCCATTTTACGCTCTTCGAGAAAATGGGCTCTCATATGATCGAGTTGAACGGAGTCAAAGGGACCCACTTCGCCTTATGGGCGCCGAATGCGGAAAAGGTCTCGGTCATCGGCGACTTCAACGGCTGGAACAAGGCCTCTCATCCGTTAAAAGGGAGGGATGACGGTTCGGGGATCTGGGAAGGCTTTGTGGCAGAGCTCGGTGCCGGCACCGTCTACAAATATCATATCGTTTCCAAACATAATGGATACCGTGTTGATAAAGGCGATCCCTTTGCCTTCTTGTCGCAGACGCCTCCCGCTACGGCTTCCGTTATCTGCGACCTTGAGCATGACTGGAACGATGCGGAGTGGATGCAAAATAGGCTAAGCGTCAACGCTCTCGGAGCACCGATTACGATTTATGAAATGCATGTAGGGTCATGGCGAAGGGTCCCCGAAGAAGACAATCGCCCGCTCACCTACCGCGAGATGGCGGACCATCTCCCCAAGTATCTTCGCGAAATGGGTTTTACTCATGTGGAATTCCTGCCCATTATGGAGCATCCCTTTTTCGGCTCGTGGGGTTATCAGACCGTGGGATATTTTGCACCCACCGCCAGATATGGCACGCCTCAGGACTTCATGTTTCTGATTGACGAGCTGCATCGCAACGACATCGGGGTAATCCTGGATTGGGTGCCTTCCCACTTTCCCACTGACGAACACGGGCTGATTTACTTCGATGGCACCAATCTGTACGAACATGCGGACCCCCAAAAGGGTTTTCATCCTGAATGGAAGAGCGCCATTTTCAATCACGGAAGATACGAGGTCAGGTCTTTCCTGATCAGCAGTGCGCTGTTCTGGCTCACTAAGTACCATGCGGACGGCATTAGAGTTGATGCCGTGGCTTCCATGCTCTATTTGGATTATGCCCGTAAAGAGGGGGAGTGGATCCCCAATGAGCACGGCGGCAAGGAAAATTTGGACGCAATCTCTTTCCTGAGGCGCTTCAATGAGATTGTGTATGAACGTCATCCTGACGTCCAGACGATTGCCGAGGAGTCGACCTCGTGGCCGATGGTTTCGAGGCCGGCTTACGTCGGGGGCCTGGGGTTCGGGATGAAGTGGAATATGGGATGGATGCATGACACCCTGGATTATTTTGCGAAAGAACCGATCCATCGAAAATATCATCAGAATCAGCTCACCTTCAGCATCTGGTACGCATTCTTTGAAAATTTCGTGCTCCCTTTGTCACACGACGAGGTCGTCTATGGGAAGGGTTCCCTGATTCGGCAGATGCCGGGTGATGACTGGCAAAAATTCGCCAATCTTCGGCTCCTGTTCGGGTACATGTATGGCCATCCGGGCAAGAAGCTGCTGTTTATGGGGGGCGAATTCGGGCAGTGGGACGAGTGGTATCACGAAAAGAGTCTGGATTGGAGCCTGCTCGAAGCTCCAACGCACCAGGGCATGCAGAGGTGGGTACAGAGTTTGAATGCGGCATATCGAAGGGAGCCGGCACTGTACGAGGCGGATTTCACCCAGGAAGGCTTCGAATGGATCGATGCTTGCGATGCCGAAGCGAGTGTCATCAGCTTTTTGCGGAAGGGTAAAAAGACCGGCGATGTGATTATGGTGGCAGCCAATTTCACTCCTGTGCCAAGAATCGGTTACCGGCTGGGAGTGCCGAGATGCGGTTTCTGGAGCGAAATCCTGAATAGCGATGCCAAGCTCTATGGTGGCAGCGGCCATGGGAACTTCGGCGGGATGGAGGCGGACGCCATCCGTTCCCACGGGAGATCTTATTCCTTGCCGTTGGTGTTGCCCCCGCTCGGCGTGGTCTTCCTGAAGAGCGAGGCGCCTCAAGAGGTCAAACCGGTTGCGGGTGATCTTCAGGAGTCTCCCTCTGCAGGCATTGATCCCTCGGAGACTTTGGATAAAATAGCGGCCAAAGACAAACCGGAAAAAGAGGCAGGTTCAAGGACCGCTCTGCCTCCGGCTAAAACCTCAATGTTTTCGGAATAACGGCGGTCGTCGCCACGACTCCAGGCGTTTTTTGAGCGACGAAGGGCACGAAGATCACGAAGAGGAGCACAGAGATTATCGTGAATGCATTCTTTCGTGTCCTTCGTGTTCTTCGAGGCAGGGTGTGGCAGGTTGTAGTTTGAAGTCCAGCCAAAGGACACTGAGCTCATGTACCTCCAGGTTTAGCGGATGAAAGCGAGACGCAGCGGCATATTGCTTCACCTCACCTCGCTTCCTTCTCCTTATGGAATCGGTGATCTGGGGCCTGGCGCCTACCGGTTTGTTGATTTCCTCGCCGAGGCCGGCCAAAGCCTCTGGCAGATTTTGCCCCTAAACCCGACCTCTCCAGGCTCCGGGAACTCCCCGTACAGCTCTTTCTCGGCATTTGCCGGCAACCCGCTGCTGCTCAGTCCCGACCGGCTGGTGGAGGAAGGCTATCTCGTGCCGGACGATTTTGAGAATTCCCCTTTGTTCAACGATGGCAAAGTGGAGTACGAGACTGCTTCCACGCACAAACACAAGCTGCTTCGAAAAGCATTTGCGAGGTTTGCTCAGGGCAACCGGGAGGTTTGTGGATTTACTGGATTCTGCCGTGAAAACGCCTACTGGCTGGATGATTATGCGCTGTTCGTGGCGCTCAAGGAACACTTTGAGGGAATCGAGTGGCATGCCTGGCCGCCGGAGATAAGGCAAAGAACGGGCGAGTCCCTGCGGGAATGGCGGGAGCGGTTGGCCGACAGAATCCTGGCGGAAGAATTCTTTCAATATCTATTTTTCGAGCAATGGTCTGCCCTCAAGAGCTACGGCAATCAGCGGAATGTCCAGATTATCGGTGATCTCCCTATCTATGTAAGCGATGACAGCGTCGAGGTTTGGGCCAATCCGATGCTGTTCCAGCTCGATGACGAGCAAAGGCCCATGTTTGTTGCCGGGGTGCCCCCTGATTACTTCAGTATTACCGGCCAACTCTGGGGAAATCCGGTGTATCGCTGGGACGTGCTGAAGGAATCAGGCTACCGTTGGTGGGTCCAGCGTTTCGAGCACAATTTGCGGCTTTTCGATACCGTCAGGGTTGACCACTTCAGAGGCTTTGTGGGCTACTGGGCGATCCCGGGGGCCGAGACGACAGCGATCAATGGGAAGTGGGAACCCGCGCCGGCGCATGACTTTTTCGCTACGCTTCTCAAACGGTTTTCCTCTCTCCCCATAATTGCCGAAGACCTTGGGGTGATCACGCCGGATGTCACAGAGCTCATGACCTGCTTTGGTTTTCCGGGGATGAGGGTGTTGCAGTTCGCCTTCAGCGAGGACCTTCCAACCAATCCGTACGCCCCCCATAACCATACCAGGAACGCGCTGGTTTACACGGGGACCCATGACAACAACACCACCAGGGGATGGTTCGAAAAGGAACTCGACCAAGGGGCGAAAGCGCGGCTATGGCATTATCTGGGCAGGAACGTCACGGGCGCCGAGGTTTCCTGGGAGCTGATAAGGCTTGCCATGATGTCGGTTTGCGCGACGGCGATCATTCCCATGCAGGACATCCTGGGCCTTGGCGAAGAGGCGCGCCTGAATGTGCCGGGTGTGGCTCATGGCAACTGGGTTTGGCGACTCCTCCCCGAGCAACTGACCTCCGAAGTGGCGGAGAGGCTGAGGGAAATGAGCTCCCTATATGGGCGGACTTAGAAACTATCTCAAAATTGGCTTACCTTGTCACCCCGGCGGAAGCCGGGGTCCAGAATCCCCAGGAAAACCTGGATTCCGGCTTTCGCCGGAATGACTATCAACGGCGTCTTGACCATTTTGAGATAATTCCTTAACCTCGCATACTACCGCAAACCCTGACTGCGCCTGCCAGAAGAAAATCAAGATTGACCAACGTGCCGATTCATTGTAGAATTTTATTTATATGAGCTGAAGGTGAAGAATAATCTCTATCTGGAGCAGGCGCGGTGATCATTAGCAATGACGTCCTTGAAAAAACCTGCAAAGATATGATCGAAAATATCTTGTTCTGTCTGAATGATGCCAACAAAGGGACGATTTACCGTATTGGTCCCATGCCGCAATTGCAGGCGGTGCGCGTTACTTCCGGAGCTCGCAGCCATGGTTCTGAGATCATCCGATGGGGGCTGCCGGGGATTTCGGACTATAATTTCCCGGGGAAGACCTGGGAGCAGTACCGTGACCTCCCGGGGCACATCAAGGAAGCCATGGGGTGGTGTGTGGAAAGGCAGAAAAGCTGGACTGCAGACAACCCTTATGAGGACCTTCGGAGTGTGCGCAAACAACTGAACGGCGGGATCGAAGACTCACACCACATGGAACCGGTCCTCGTGAGAAAGGCTGACCTGTACTGGGACCAGGCCGAGTTTCCGGACTATCCCCTGGATCATGAAGGGAAAGCAATCTGGCGAGACTCTGAGTTTGCGGTTGTGGCGGTGATCAAGATTCACTTCAAATTGGGAGCGGTCAAACGGGGGGACCGTTCCACCCAGATTATCAAAAAACTCTCCCAGACCCTGGGCACCGAGCTGCTGTCCCTGCATATTCGCGAAACCCTGTCGGAAGCCCAGGAGGCGTTAACGCGGCAGCGCCTTCAGAGCTGCAATGTGCTGGCTCACGAGATGCGCAACACGCTGGTGAAGTTGGGCTTCATCTTCTCTGCCATCAACGCTGAAATAGGGTTCCTGCGGGAACAGTGGGAAGCCCAGCTCGAGAAAGCCTTTCCCGAGATGGTGAGCAAGAAGGCGGTGCTTGCTCGGCTCAGCCACCTCATCCAGTCTCACCTCCCCGAACTGAACGGCAACGGGAAAGCAGGCGAGCTCGCCAAAGAATTATTGAACGACCAACAGCACCTGGCGCGCATACCGCTCATGCCGCACGTGGGGCAAAACTGGGTTAATACCCGGATTCGCCCCAAATGGGGCTGGCTTTTATCAGAAGTCGGCGTCTGGGACGAGCACCGGGAGGAGATCCAGGAGCTTCTGGAAGGACTGCAGAAGGTCATCTGGATGGGAACGGATAAAGACCTTGCTCTCCAGGTCGAGCACTTGCCTCCGGACCTCCGGACCGTCTGGCCCAAACTTGCTTATACCGATTTTAAAGCCGACAACATACAGGTTCTGGAAGAAATCATGTACTTTCTGGACCATCCCGCATTGGACATTCCCCATCAACAGCAGACCAAGAAGATACTTACCTCCCTCAAAGCACTGGTCGAGATGATCCCGGAGCTCGAAGAGCGAGCAAACCGCATCATTTACTCGCTGAAGAACGGCTCATCGCTGGGAGCATGCTAATCATGGTGCGAGGAAAAAGGGAGGTCATCTAAATTCGGAGGGGGGAAAAGCAAGGTGTTCAGACTTGGCTATCTTTTGAAGTCAACTCGTCTAAAAATGCCCTGGCTTCCATAATGCGAGTGCGTCTGTATTTAACCAGGTCGGTCAGGTTTCTGTCTCCACTTACGATGATCGATGCACCTGATTGGACCGCGCAGGAGAGGAGCCAGTCGTCGTCCGGATCTTTGCAAACCGTTTCGGATAAAGGTTTGCTGGGAACAAGGCTGGATACTTTTCTAAGGTCGCGAATGAATTCGGCAGTGTCCTTTTCCGTCCATCCTTTTCGGGCGCGCGCAAGGGCTTCAGTCACTCGTTCGTACTTCAAGGCCCTGCCTAACTCGGCCAGAAGATGGTCTGAACTTACCAGGCGAAATCTCTTTTGAAGGGCCAAAGCGAGAATCTTGCCGGGTGTGCCTTTCGGGCTTATCAGCGCACTGATAATGATGTTCGTGTTCAGAATGACTTTCTTCACAGGTTCTTCCTGGCATAAGCCGCGGCTTCAGCGGCGATCCTGTTGGCCTCTTCCTCAGAGATTTGCTCGGCTCCCCTCGCACCCTTTCCAAGCAGCCTTTTCAAATTCGTGAACGCTCTCTCCCGGTCCTTGGCCCGCTTCATGAGCTCAATGAACTGCCGGGCGAGTTCTATCTGCTCTTCGGTCAACCCTTCGACATCGAAGCTTAACTTTTTCATCAGGTTGTTCTCCTTCATCTGATTGCGTTGCCGTTTCTGTGTTTGCGTGAGCGCGTCAAGATTTTCAATGAATCATTTTTTCTCACCATTGGTCTTCCCGTCCAACACATAATTGACGGTAACCTTTTCCGTTGCATTCGAAATCAATTTCAGAGATGGCGGGGTGAGGACCAGGGTGGTGGTGACGGGTCCCGTTTTGGGCAGACTATCCAGGCGCACCGGTGCCGTGTAGATGGTGCCGACGTGTTCGAGGATTTGGCTGCCGCCGATGACCTTTACGGTTTCGGGGGTCACACTGACCTTCACCAGGTTCAGGTTTTCCGGCAGCTTTCCCGCCCAGTCAACCTGAACCGGCAGTTCCTTGGTGACCGGAGCATCAAGATTGACATCGATATTGGACGGCTGTACCTTATTGAGAAACACACCCGGAGGCAGGACGATATTGTCCTGGGTGATCGGAAACACATTCTTTCCTTCCACGGCCTTGTCAAGGTCTACGCGCACCAGGACCTGCCCCGGCTGCAGCGATTTGATCAGGGCGCTCGAGCCGTAGAGCTGGAGGCGGGCCTCATCGGTTGAAGTGTCCAGGATTTCATAGGCGAGCGGACGGTTGATGTACTCAATCGGGACGTTCAGGGCAATGATGGTATCCTGGCTTCTGGTGAACCCGAACCAGATGCCGGTCATGATCAGGAAAGACAGGATGGCGGCGAAGGAGAGTCTTAAGCGTTCCCGTTTCTGCACATTTGTGGGAACTCCGTCGTCAAGGTTAAGGTGCCGTTTGATGAGCTTTGACAATTCTTCCGGCTCGCTGAACGGGATAAGCGTGTTGCCTTTGGCTGCGGTCACCCGTCCGCGCTCTTCCGAGACCACCACCACGAGGGCATCGCTTCGTTCCGCCAGGCCGAGCGCTGCCCGATGCCTGGTCCCGTAATATGAGGGCAGGTCCGTTCGCTGGGACAGTGGCAAGAGCACTCCCACTTCGACGATCTGGTCGCCGCGGATGATGCAGGCGCCGTCATGAACCGGGTTGTTCGGCCAAAATATGCTCAGCAGCATCTCCGCTGAGACCGTTCCGTACCAGGCAATACCCCCGTGAACGTCCTCTCCCAGATCTTCTTTCCCGGGAAAAACGAGCAGCGCGCCAATTCGCTTCTTGCCCATCTGGAAGACTGTTTGCACCACGATGTCGACAGGCGTTGCCTGTTCCCTGATGGGGGACCCCCAGATAAAAGTCTTAAGATTTCGAACCTGGAGGGCGGACCGGATCTCATTTCGGAACACGACGATGATGATAACCGCGGCGGCAGTAGTTATGCCTCGCACCGCCCAACTGGTCAGAATCAGACCCATGGACGCCGCCACCTCCTGCAGGATCCAGAGCGAGGCTATACCAACCAGCACACGAAAGGCATTGGTGCCGTGAAAGAGGACATAGACGCGGAAAAGGATATAGCTGTTGATGATGATATCCACCAGGTCTTGCCAGCGAATGGTTGAAAGAAACTTGATAAAACTTGTCATGGCATAGAATCACGAGATAAGTCGAGGGCTAGTCAGTGATGCTGAAACGCAGGACACTGAAGATCCGGCCGTTCTGATCGGTAATCTCCACCCGCCAGGGTCCTTTGTCGGTTTCCCGAAGCTGGATCACGCTATAGGTGGACCATTTGGGTGGATACACCCTCAGCCTGGTCTGCGTACTCAATTCATCACGGTGGAACCAGCGGTGGTAGATGAGTGTAGGCTGAGGCACGGGATCAAATGACGAATAACAGCAAACCTGGCCGTTAGCGACCGAAAAGACGATGCCGGCTCGCGTCGGGCTGAGGTTATCGACCCTTTCGCACATGGTGGCGTGGCTCAGTTTTGGTCTTTGTGCTGATTCAGCAGATTCCGCAGCCTGGGCAATGATGTGCTCTGCGACTTGCGCAAACACATTGGAGACAAGCGCTGCCACGGCGAGGGCCAGCGCGATGAGCAGTAGGAATTTTTTCGGTCTATCGATCATAAATTCCCTTCCCAACTATGGAGCAAGACCATCGGCAATCCAGTCAAAACGCTATGATCCAAGGTTCATTCCTCCTGTGTGTTTCTGAATAAGACATAAAAACGACCCGAAGGGCAAGAAAAAGTGCTCGAGGTGGCGCAAAAAGTGAGTGCGGGGTATGCGATGTGCTCATTGACAAGGCCTTCAATATTCAGTAAAAATGATAAAAAAGAACAAAAGGAACAGAATAGTGATGACCTCTTTTCCAAAACCGATCGCATGGGCCGCCGCCGCCAGGATAGCCTGGGTGAGGGTTGGCGCCTTGGAGTTTCATTAACCGCAGGCACCCACCGAAAGCCTTGGGCTGAACCGCCGGCCTAAGGCATCGTTGAGCCCCGGGCCAAGCGGCCTGGGGTTTTCTTTTTGGTTGACCGGGAGCAAGACAGGCAGACAGGAGGAAACAGTCATGACCGGAGATGCAATTATCCGCTTTGCCCAGCGCATGGAGCAATTGCCGCCGTATCTTTTTGGGATGATCAATAAAATGAGGATGGAAAAACGTTCGCAGGGGCACGACGTCATTGACCTGGGGATGGGTAACCCGATCGACCCCGCCCCCGAAGCGGTGACCCAGAAACTCTGCGAAGTGGTGCAAGACCCCAAGAGTCACCGCTATCCGGTGGCTTCGGGACTGCGCAGCCTGCGTCGGGAAATTGCCCAATTCTATGGCCGGGACTATGGCGTGGAACTGGATATTGAGACGGAAGTCCTCTGCACCATTGGCTCCAAGGAGGGGATTTCGCACCTGTGTTTGGCCCTGGTCGGACCCGGAGACACGGTCCTGGTGCCGACGCCGGCCTTTCCCATTCATGTCTATGCCACCATCATTGCCGGCGGCAATGTCATTCGCATCCCCCTGGCCAGTGAAGAGACCTTCCTGGCGCGCATTGCGACCATGTGCGAGTCGCTCTATCCGACCCCGAAGGTGTTGATCCTGAACTACCCCCATAATCCCACGGCGACCGTGGCCAGCACCGAACTTTTTCAAGAGATCGTTGCTTTGGCCAGGAAATACCGCTTCATGATCATTCATGATTTCGCCTATGCCAAGATCACCTTCGATGGCTATACCGCACCAAGCTTCCTCCAGGTGCCGGGGGCCAGGGACGTCGGTGTTGAATTTGGTTCTTTTTCCAAGTCATACAATATGGCAGGATGGCGCGTTGGGTATTGCGTGGGGAATAAGGAAATCATTCAGGGGCTGGCCAAGATCAAGGGATACTATGATTATGGTATCTTTTCGGCCATTCAGATCGCGGGCATCGTCGCGCTGCGGGATTGCGCCACGGAGGTCGTGGAACAGGCAAGGATTTATGAGCAGCGCCGCGATGTCCTTTGCCGGGGACTCCGGCGCCTCGGCTGGCCGGTGACCGTGCCCAAAGCGGGCATGTTCGTTTGGGCCAAAATCCCCGCTCCCTTTGACCAGATGGGTTCTATGCCCTTTGCGATTAAACTCATGGATGAAGCGAATGTGGCGGTTGCTCCCGGCATTGGCTTCGGCGAGGAAGGGGAAGGCTACCTGCGGTTGGCGCTGGTGGAAAATGAACACAGACTTCGCCAGGCCCTGCGCCAGATGGGGAAGTTTATGCGCGCCAAGCCCGCCAAAGACGAAGTCTAAGGAACTGTCTCAAGATGGTCAAAACGCCATTATGGTCAAAACGCCATTGAACGTCATTCCGGCGAAAGCCGGAATCCAGGTTTTCGTAGGGATTCAGGTTCCTAGGGGGATTCTGGACCCCGGCTTCCGCCGGGGTTACGGGGTAAGCCAGTTTTGAGATAGTCTTCAAAGGGGAGCTTTCACCGACTTATCCGCAGAAAGCCTCCTCTTGGCTCGAGGGCGGAAGAGCAGCCAAAAACAGTGCGTTGTTAGAAAGGGAAATGGCGCATGCCCGGGAATAGCGTCGGTCAACGAAGCCTCACGATTCTGAAGTGCTGGCTGATCATTCTGCTGATGACCGCCCTGCAGGGAACACCCGCTTCATGTTGGGGGCGTGTCCCTCCGAGTTCCGGTAAGGTGGTTGTGGTCTGCGATGGGGATACCATTATCCTGGATAGCGGCGAAAAGATCCGCTACCTGGGCGTCGACGCGCCCGAGGTGGCTCATGGCAGGGCCAAAGCAGACTGTTTCGGGGATGAGGCGAAGAGGATGAACAGCGACCTGGTGCTCCATAAACAGGTGTCGCTGCAATATGAGCGTGAGGTGCTCGATCCTCACGGTCGCTTCCTGGCTTACGTGATTTTGCCGGATGGCGGGTGTGCGAACCTCGAAATGCTGCGCGCGGGTTCTGCCTATGTCTATAGAACATCCAAGAACTTCAGACGCTTGGAGGAATTCCTTCGGTACCAGCGGGAGGCAATCCATCAACGCCAGGGCATGTGGGGTAGATGTCCGGTGGTGCCGGCAAAGGCCTACCTCGGAAACCGGAGGAGTTTTGTCTTTCATCGCTCCGAATGTGCCTTGGGAAAAAAGGTCGCCACCAGGGCCAGGATCCATTTCCCGGATCGTTGGACGGGGCTGGAGCAGGGCTATCGCCCGTGTCGTTACTGTAAGCCGTGACATCCTTCTTTTTTCGCACGCGGAGACGCGGAGTTCGCGGAGAAGAACGTTGGATTTTGGATTGCAGATTACGCTTGTTTCGGGCAATAGGTGACACGATTTGGATGCTCTTTTTCTCTCGGCGTCCTCTGCGTCTCCGCGGTGAGGTTCTTTTCCCGGTGCATGGCTGCCGGATGCTGCCCTGAAGTTGGAGGCAAGACCGCATGAATCGGCGTTATCCCGAACGACCTCTGGTTGGTGTCGGGGCGATCATTTTCCGCGATGACGAGGTGCTTCTAATCCAGCGGGGAACCGAGCCGTCTGCCGGGAAGTGGTCAGTTCCGGGGGGCTTGGTCGAACTGGGGGAATCGCTGCAGGAAGCGGTCGTGCGCGAAGTCAAGGAGGAAGTCGGGCTCGAGGTTCAGGTCCGTGATCTGGTGGTGGCATTGGATCGGGTAATCCTGGATCAGGCCGGAACCATCGAATACCATTATATTCTTCTTGATTTTCTCTGTGAGTGCAACGCTGGGGAACCCGCTCCCGCCAGTGATGTCCTGGCATGCGCCTTCGTTCCCATCTCGTCATTGTCCCGGTATGACCTGACCCGTGGCACCGAACGGGCGATCCTTCGTGGTTATGCTCAGAAGCAGGGGCTGCGGACGTCTGTCTACGACGCTTCGCTCTGATCGCCGCGCCACTTTCTTTCCCAAGCAGACCGGTATTTTCTGACCTTCACCCGACAACCTTCTTGACTTTATTTTCATGCTATGATTTATGACCGACCAGTCCGTCAGGGACACAAACGGGAGAGAGGTCGTGCCCAGGGAAAGCAAACGGCAACAACAACAGCGTTTTATGAGAGAACTGGTTCACGGGAGCAAGACACCGGAGGTCATCGTCGCGAAGTTGGGCGATTTTTTGGACGCCGATCAACCCGGGAACCAAATTCTCGATGAACTGGTCGGGTGTTTTCTCGAATTGCGCGATGCGTTCAAACAAAAAATGGTTTCCACCCGCTATCCCCTTACCGGGTTCGTCGCCGCGTTTCAACAAGTGGCCAAGGACCGGGACATTGCCCCCGAGCTATTCTTTGGGAAGGTTTTGGAGAGGATGATGGGCGAAGCCGAACCCGGCGACGACCACAAGGTTTCCGCGAGAGCTGCCACGCGTGAACGAGTCCTGGAGGCTGCCCTTGGGGTCTTTTCGGAAAAGGGGTTCCACGTTGCAACCATGGATGAGGTGGCCGAGCGGGCCGGGGTGGGAAAAGGGACCCTTTACCGCTATTTTGCCAATAAGGAAACCCTCTTCCATGAGTTGGTGCGACAGCGCCTGGAAGAACTCGAAAGCAAGGCCAGGACCATTCTTGATGGTCAGGATGATGTCCTCACCATGATTACCAAATACGTGCGGGTCTACTTTGAATTTTTCGACCGTAATCAGCGCCTGTACCGGCTCCTGGCGCAGGAGCGCCTCGATGTCGGAGTGCAGGTTCAGGACCTCTACCTGAAGCAGGTCAAGCGGCGCATCCCCCTGCTGAAGAAGAAGGTCCAGAAGGCCAGTCTGGACGGTTTGCTCAAACCGCTCGATTTTCAGACAGTCTTCTATGGCGTGATGGGTTTCATCCACGGGATCATCCAGAAGTGGCTGGCACATGATTGCAGTTATTCCCTTGCGGAAGAATTGCCCGGTGTTTTGGAAGTGCTTTTTTATGGATTTGTAAACCGTTCCAGGGTTGGAACAGATGCTGACCGATCAGGAGGAAAGAATGGACCGGAATGAAATGCAGAAGAAGGTTGTCGACATCATCGCCAATCAATTGGGAGTCGACAAGGAAATGGTTACGGCCGAGGCCAATGTGGTGGACGATCTGGGCGCCGATTCCCTGGACGTTGTGGAACTGGTCATGGCCCTCGAGGAAGCGTTCGATCTGGAAATCCCCGATGAGGAAGCGGAAAAGATTCGAACCGTAAAAGATATCCTTGATTACCTCGCGAAAATGCTCCTCGCATAAAATCGAAGAGGGGTGGGCTGTGCCTCACCCCTCCCCCTCTGATCTTTTCCCGTCACCCGTCCTGGGCAGGATCGTCGCCGGGAAAGTCTTCATCCAGCTTTGGCAGGCGCGCATCGACGAGGGTGTTCTTGAGGCTCCAGTAGATGTTCCTGAACTGGTCGCCAAAACTGCTGGGCGAAACCCTCCCCAGTTCGATGAATTTGACGATGATCTCCTTCGCGTACCGAAGGATAATTTCTTCATCCTGTGTCACGGTGCTGCCTCTCTCGTCATGGTCAAGGCAAAAAAGCCTCTGCCGCATGGAAGGAAGGCCTTTAGGGGCTGAGCAGAGGCTTTTCTGAGGCAAGATGAAATACCCCGTCAGGCATCCCACCGACCCGTCCTTTCCTTAACACAATCTGGCAGTTCGCGACAAATGAAATGGAACAGGAGAAGCAATTTTCATGATTCGCCAGACCTCCGCTCCGAGTCGATGCCGGACCGCAAAGCAAAAATATTTCACTCAACCCGGTAATTCTATTTGACAAAGGCTGAAAAATAGATATTAGTGGTCGCAAGTGGGAAAATATGGGAATTTGGGGGGAAAAGTGGGAATCCTGCAACGGCCTCACTTTCGAGGACAGTCGCTCAATCGCCTCGACGCCAAAGGGCGCCTGAGGATTCCCACAAAATATCGCGAAGTCCTGCAAAACCATTACTCTGATTCGCTGATCGTCACGATGCTGGAAGCAATGCCTGGTGGCCTACCCGCCGGAAAACTGGGAAGAGATCGAGGCCAAAGCGGAGGATTTTTCCGTGATCCAGCCCGAACAACGCGCGTTCATGCGGCGTTTCATTTCAAGCGCACAGGAGTGTGAATTTGATGATCAGGGAAGGGTTCTCATTCCTCTCTTCCTGAGAACCAAAGTGGGCCTGAAGCAGGAAGTCGTGCTCGCGGGAATGCTCAAAAGCTTCGAGATCTGGGACAAAGCGGCCTGGGAGAAACAGCTCGACTGGAGCCCGGAGCAATATCGCCAAATTATGGAAAAGGTAGCTATTACCGGACTTTAGAGGCCAATGGATGAAGCGACAGGACGCCCCCATGTTCCGGTCTTGTGCGAAGCTGTCATGGGACTTCTGGGATGCCATGCGGGTGGGGTGTACGTTGATGGAACGGTTGGTGGAGGAGGATACGCCGAGGCGATTCTGCAAGCGAGCGCCCCCGATGGCGTGTTGATTGCGCTTGATTGTGATGCCGCTGCCATAGCACGAGTTCAAACCAGACTGTCTGCCTATCAAAACAGGTTGCTCTTAGCCCAAGCGAACTTCGCAGATCTTCGTTACATCCTGGAACAACTTGGTCAGGGGCCGGTCGATGGCATTGTGGTCGACCTGGGTGTATCCACCTTCCAAATCACAGATGCTGAACGGGGATTCAGCTTTATGGTCGACGGGCCGTTGGATATGCGCATGGATCGAGGCCTTCCGCAGACTGCAGCAGAGCTGGTGAATACCCTCTCCGAACGGGAGCTGGCGAGCCTGATCCGTGATCTCGGAGAGGAGCGATGGGCTTCGCGCATCGCCCGCGCTCTTGCTTCACGGCGCCGGGTCGCATCGTTTACGACGACTCTCGAGCTTGCCAAGGAGATCGAAAAGGTCGTCCCCAAGACCAAAGATAGTCTTCGAATACACCCGGCGACCCGCACCTTTCAGGCCCTGCGCCTGGCGGTAAATCATGAGTTGGAATCCCTGGAAGAGTTCCTCGCTCAGGTTCTCGATCTCATGAAACCGGGAGGGCGACTGTGCACCGTTGCTTTTCATTCTCTGGAAGATCGCATCATCAAGCAAAGGTTCCGGGAGTGGTCAAAATCATGTACCTGCCCGAAGCATATTCCACGGTGTCAGTGTTCCGGGCAGCCTTTGGTGAAACTCTTGACCCGGCGGCCACTTCGTCCGGGTCCCGAGGAAATCGACAGGAATCCAAGCGCGCGGAGCGCCCGCCTTCGTGCCGTGGAAAAATGGGGAAAGGGTTCGAACAATTTTGACCAGGTGGCCTGAACAGAAGGACGGGGAAGGGTGGCTGATCCGGTGCAGAACTTAAAGCCTGCCAGCGATTTTGAGGACATGCCGAAGCGTCCTTCTTCGCTCGGTTTGAGGGCGTTGGTCCTGCTTGCTGCGGTCCTGGGGGCGGTCTTCGTTCTTGGTGCCGTCTTTTACATCTGGCTCTACGTTCAGCAGGTCCAGAACGGCTATCGCCTTGCGAGCCTCCAGGCTGAGTACGAACAACTGGTCACCGTACAAAGAAAATTGCGACTGGAATGGTCCCGTTTTCAGGACCCCCACCACTTGGAACAGTTGGGACAAAAAGAATTTGGGTTAAATCCACCCAGGTCTGAACAGAAGTTGTCAGTGCCGTGAACAGATTACGAAAGGAAAGGGGCTGAAGGTGGAGAGGCGCAACCCTGGCAGGTACCGAAGTGCTCGTTACTCGTCCTACTATGTCTTTTTCAACACGCTGGTCATCCTGGGCTTCTGCGTCATCCTTGCGCGGGCTTCCCGATTGCAGATCATTGAACATCCCCTCTGGTTGGAAAGAGCAATAAATCAGACGGAAACGACCATTCGCGTGCCAACTTATCGGGGTTCCATCTATGACTGCCAGGGGCGCCTCCTCTCTTTTTCCGTACCCCAGCGATCCCTTTTTGTCGATGCCGGGATGGTGGACGCTCCCGGTCGGCTGGCGGCCCACCTGGCCCCGGTCCTGGATGAGAGTGAATCGTTCATTGCCGGAAAACTATCGTGCTCGCGCCATTTTGTCTGGCTCAAGCGCCACCTCACCGACCAGCAGGCCATCGCTGTCGAGCGCCTGAAGCAACCGGGTCTGAACCTGGTAGACGAGTATAAGCGATTTTATCCTTACGGGCAGGTGGGCGGTCAGGTCCTGGGTTTTGTCGGCGTGGATGGGACCGGCCTGGAAGGGGTTGAAAAGGGCTTCGACCAGCTTCTGCGAGAGAATATTGCAGCCGTTGGTCAGGTCCGGGATGGCATCAGGAAATGCCTCTGGCTGGACTCCGCACCGCCGCCGGAGCCGATGGAAAATTTCGGCGTGCGCCTGACATTGGATGCGTTTGTCCAGTACCTGGCCGAATATGAACTCGAGAAGGCGGTGCATCAATATCGAGCCAGGGCAGGAGAAGTCGTGGTTCTGGACACGCGGACCTTTGAAGTGCTGGCGATGGCCAACTGGCCGCCCTTTGATCCGAACCTGAGCAACAAGAGCAGTGCCGAGGTCTGGCGCAACCGCACGATTACGGATTCCTTTGAACCCGGTTCCACCTTCAAGATTTTTCTTATGAGTGCGGCCCTCGAGGAGGGAACGGTCAAGGAGCGCGATCGCATCTTCTGCGAAAACGGGAAAATCCAACTCGCCGGTCATACCATCAATGATGTCCACCCGTATGGGTGGCTTACCATGCCGGAAGTGATCAAATATTCGAGCAACATTGCGGCCAGTAAGATCGCGCTGCAGTTGGGAAGTGAGCGCTTCTACAAGCTACATTAAAGGGTTTGGTTTCGGCTCGAGGACGGGCATCGCGCTTCCGGGTGAAGTCCGGGGTCTGGTGCGGTCGGGCAAGAAATGGCGCCCAATCGATCTCGCGACCACAGGTTTTGGCCAGAGCATTGGCGTGACCTCGCTGCAGCTCACCACGGGGATGGCAGCTCTCGCCAATGGCGGAGAAATCGGTCAACCAATTATTGTAAAGCAAATCCTCGACGGTCAGGGCGAAAGTTACGAACCGCTTCATACCAGGCCGTTCCGGCGAGTGATTCAGCAAAAGACAGCGAAGCAGATTTGTGATATGATGGGTCTGTTACGCAGGAAGGTGGGACGGGAGTGAAGGCGGCCCCGGAAGGGTACGCTGCTGCGGGGAAGACGGGTACGGCTCAGGTCTTGGATCCGCAAACAAGGCACTATGCCTCGAGCAAATATACTTCCATTTTTACCGGCTTTATTCCGGCAGATCGGCCCCGCTTGGCGATTAGCGTGGTCATCCATGAACCCCACGGCGCTATTTATGGGGGCGTAGTTGCGGCGCCGGTGTTCCGAAACATTGCCGCCAGGGCCCTACCTTATCTCGGAGTATTTCCCGCCGCAGGCACCCCCTCGCTGCCCCCAGGAGTCCATACGGCAAGCGCCACCCACAACAAGGCGACGAAAACGACCACGGCCGCAGTAAAGAAGAGCCCGGGGGGACCTGCTGGCGCGCCCGCAAGGGAGGACAAGGCGGCCTCAAAGGGTCCGGTGTCTCCTGGGATTCAGACGAAATTGCAGCCCGCGGGAAAACCGGTTACCGTATCTTCCGGCATGGAAGCAATGGTCAGGCCCAAAGCCAAGGTGGACCTGGTTATGAACCGGGTGCCTTGAGGGAGAAAGAGGAGCGATTCCGTAAGTGATCAAAAGTCTGGCCACCATCATTGACGGTTTGGCAGTAAAAGAAAGCCGGGGAGATCTGCAGACGCCGGTGAGCGGCATTGCCTACGACAGCCGCCGGGTGGAAGCGGGCAACGTGTTTGTGGCACTTCCCGGGACCCATGTGGATGGGAGTCAATTTATTCCTGAGGCAATTCGCCGGGGAGCGCCGGTGATCATCGCAGAGGTTGCACCCAACAGCTTTTCTCAGGTAACCTTCGTGCGGGTGCCCGACAGCCGCAAAGCTCTGGCAAAGCTGGCGCTGAACTTTTATGAAAACCCCTCGGCCAAGTTCCGGCTCATCGGCGTAACGGGGACCAACGGCAAGACGACCACCACTTTTTTGATCGAGAGTATTCTGAAGCAAGACGGCGGCCGGGTTGGGGTGGTCGGAACGCTTGGCTACCGCTGGGCGGACAAGCGGAAGACTGCTCCCATGACTACTCCTGAGGCTTTGGACCTGCAGCGCTTTTTCAGTGAAATGAACGAGGACGGCGTTACCCACGTGGTCATGGAGGTATCCTCGCATGCCCTGGCCCTGCGAAGGGTTGAGGGATGTCTCTTTGATGTCGGCGTCTTCACCAACCTTTCGCAGGACCACCTGGATTTTCATGCTACCATGGACGAGTACTTTGCTGCCAAGACGCTGCTCTTCGCAGGCGAGGTTTCCACCAGGGCGGAAAACTTTACAAGCGTCATCAACACCGATGACCCTCACGGAAAACGCTTGAGTAAGGAGCTTCATAGAGACCTCTGGAGCTACTCAACCCATGACCGGGAAGCCAGGGTCTGGGTGAAGGATGCGCAACTCGAGCATTCAGGCATTCAAACCACGCTGGCCACGCCTTGCGGTGACCTCAAGATCAGCTCCCCGCTGCTTGGGCGCCTTAATCTCTACAATCTCCTGGCGGCCGCCACCACGGCACTGGCTCTGGGGGTGTCCGGGGAAGCGATCAGCGCCGGCCTGCACGATGTGTCCCTGGTGGATGGGCGGCTTCAGCGTGTCCCGGTCCCACCTGAGTGGGGCTTCGAGGTGGTGGTGGACTATGCCCACACCCCTGACGCCATGGAGAAGGCCCTGTCTTGTTTGAAGGAAATGACAAAAGGGCGCCTCCTTGTGGTTTTTGGCTGCGGCGGTGACCGCGACCGGGCCAAGCGTCCCCTGATGGGCCAAGTCGCGGCGCGCTTCGGCGATCTCGTGATCGTGACCAGTGACAATCCCCGCAGCGAAATTCCGGCGGCGATCATTCGAGAGATCGAGCCGGGGATTCAAGCCATGGGTTTACCCTGCCATAAAGATGATGCCCGGGCGCCCGAAGAAAGAGCGTACACCATCGAAGTGGACCGCAAGCAGGCAATTCGACTGGCACTCTCCTGGGCCGCTCCGGGTGATGTCGTTTTTATTGGCGGAAAAGGTCACGAAACCTACCAGATCATTGGCAACCAGGTATTTCCGTTCGACGATCGCGTGGTCGTCCAGGATTATATCCATGCATCAGAGAGGTCATCGTGAGCGCCGATCTCAGTGAAAGACTTTGGACCGTAGCGAAGCTTGTTGCCGCGACGGGCGGTATCCTGCGGCAGGGTGATCCGAATCGGTCCATTGCGTATATTTCGACGGACACCCGCCGGCTTCAGCCCGGGGATTGTTTTGTGGCGCTTGCGGGTGAGTCCTCCGATGGCCATGCTTTCATAGCTGATGCTTTAGCTAAGGGGAGCGGCGCGTTGGTTGTTTCGAACCAACGGGGTGACCTTTCTCTTGACGGCCCCGGGCGAGGTTGCCGTCGTCGAAGTCCCGGATACGCTTTATGCCTTGGGAGAACTGGCACGTTATCACCGCTTGCAGCACCCCATTCCCGTGGTCGGCATCACCGGGAGCAACGGCAAAACCAGCACCAAGGAGATGACGACCGCGGTTCTCAGCGAAAGCTATGAGGTTTTAAAGAACCAGGGGAATTTCAATAACCTCATCGGGGTTCCCCTCACCCTCTCTGGCGCTTCAGCCTCAGCACCAGGCGGCGGTCGTGGAGATGGGCATCAATGTTCCCGGAGAAATGGCCAGGCTGCTCGAAATCACCAGGCCAACCGTGGGTCTGATCACCAACGTCCAGCCCGCTCATCTGGAAGGCCTCCATTCCCTGGATGAGATCGTGAGCGAGAAGGGAAGGCTGTGGCTTAACCTGCAGCCTGAGCATCTCGCCGTGGTCAATCTCGATGATGAGCGTTTGGTGGAGCTCTCCAAAAAGATCAACGTGCGCACGGTCACTTACTCCCTGAAGGCTGCTGGAGCTGACGTCAGGCTCGCCGGTGACGTGGCGACCCATGAGGGGTTGAGTGCCTTTGCCATAGCTCTGGGGGGTGAGAGCGTTACGGTGCGGTTGCCGGTCCTGGGGTTTCACCATGTAGGGAATGCCCTTGCCGCCGCGGCCGTCGGCTGGGGGATGGGCATGTCGGCAGGGGCGATTGCGGCGGGATTGGCGAAGTACCAGCCGGTCAAGATGCGCATGCAGATGCACCGCCTTGCCGATGGCAGAATTCTGATTGACGATACCTACAACGCCAATCCGGGATCGTTGCTGGCCGCGGTGCGCACGGTGACTCGTGAGGGCCGGGGAAAGCCGGTGGTCGCAGTGTTGGGGGATATGAGGGAACTGGGTCCGGAGAGCGCTGCGCTGCACCGTGAGGTGGGACGTCAGATTGGGGCCCTCGGGGTGGCGCAGTTGATTACCTTCGGGCAAATGAGTCTGGAGATTGCCGGCGGGGCCAGGGAAGCCGGCCTTTCCGCTGCCGCCTGCCGCCATGCGGAGAGTCACGAACAAATTGTGAGCTGGCTCAGGGACGAGGTGGTAAAAGATGCCTGGGTCCTGGTGAAGGGTTCTCGGTCCATGGCCATGGATCGCGTCGTAGAAGGGATTCTTGCCGGATGAACCGGAAGGAAAAGAGCGCTTTGCCCAATAAGGTGGTGGTTGTCGGCATGGGGACTTCCGGGCGCGCCGTCTGCGAACTGCTTTCACAGCAGGGAGCCCGGATCATTGCCACCGACCTCCGCACGCGCGGCGATTTCAACGGAGCGCTGGATCACCTGGAAGAGAAAGGCTGTCTCCTGCGGCTTGGCGTCCACCATGCAGAGGATTTTCTTGACGCTGATCAGATCATTGTCAGCCCGGGTGTGCCTCTTGATCTCGAGCCTCTGGAGGCGGCCGAGCAAGCAGGGGATAGAGATCATCGGGGAGTTGGAGTGGGCCTGGCGGCAGGTGGACCTCCCGGTAGTGGCGGTAACCGGCACCAACGGCAAAACCACGACCACCTCACTCATCGGCGAAATGCTCAAGGCTTCCGGGAAAAAGGTCTTTGTCGGCGGAAATATCGGTACACCACTGAGTCGGTGGTTGCTCGAACCATCGATCGCCGAGGTTCTTGTTTTGGAGGTGAGCAGTTTTCAGTTGGACACGGCTTCGAAGTTTTGTCCCGAAGTGGGGGTGTTGTTGAACATCACCGAGGACCATCTTGATCGCTATGATGGTTTTGGTGCCTACGCCCGTTCGAAATTTTCGCTGTTCGCCCACCAGCGCCCTTCCGATGTGGCCATTATCAATGCCGATGACACAATCTCTTTGGAAGGCAGTTCCGAAGTTCGAAGCCGTGTTCTCCATTTTAGCCGCAGTGACCCCCAGGCTGCCGCCACCGTTCGGGGACGGGAGATCCGGGTGGACGTTCCGTGGCAGACTCCTTTTGCCGTGAGTCTTGAAGCAACACACCTGCATGGCATTCACAATGAAGAAAACCTGCTCGCAGCGGCTCTCGCCTCTTCCGTGATGGGGGCTGCCCCTTCCGCCATCCAGGAAGTGATTCACCACTATCGCGGCTTGCCTCACCGGGTCGAGTGGGTGCGCACGTGGCGCGGGATCGACTTCTACGATGATTCCAAAGGCACCAACGTGGGAGCCGTGGTCAAAGCCATCGCGAACTTTGATCGCCCGGTCCTCCTCCTGCTGGGGGGGCGGGACAAGCTGGGTTCCTATCAACCATTGGGAGAGGCTTTGCAGGCCAGGGGAAAGGGAGCTTTTGTCTTCGGTGAAGCGGCCCCGCGACTCCATGAGGAATTGCAAGGATGGCTCGCGACGCATTCCTTTCCCGACCTCGAAACAGCCTTCAAGGATGTTCTGAAGCGTGCGGATGCCGGGGACGTGGTGCTGCTTTCCCCGGCATGTTCGTCGTTTGATCAGTACGAGGGCTACGCGCAACGAGGAGACCATTTCAAGCGTTTGGTAACGGCGCTGAAAGGAGAGGCATGATCAGGCCGTTTGCTGACGCCCCTCAGTTTGCCTCGGACGCGGTGGTGACCGAAACTCAGAGCCCCTCGAAAGCGGTTCTTTCCCTGGAGTTGGAATTGTGGATCGAGGTCCTGCTGCTCATTGGGGTGGGGCTGGTGATGATCTATAGTGCCAGTTCCATCATGGCGCTCAGGAAATTCGCGGATGCCACCCACTATCTCAAGCGTCAGCTGGCCTGCATCGGCCTTGGGATTGGGACGATCCTGATGATCAGCCGTTTTCCTTACCGGAGTTACCGGAAACATATTCCCTGGATGTTTCTGTGGACGGTTTTGGCCTTGCTGCTGGTGCTGATCCCGGGAGTCGGTGCCGAAATCAATGGGGCGAGACGCTGGTTTAATTTTCGCTTTTTTCTGGTGCAGCCGGCAGAGTTCGCCAAGGTCGTCTGGATCATTTTTCTAAGTGTTTCCCTGGTGAAGAAACAGGACAAGATCAAACACTTTACCGTTGGGTTTTTGCCGCACATTGTTCTATGCGGCGTTTTGAGCGCTTTGCTCCTGAAGGAGCCCGATTTTGGCACGACCTTTATGCTCGGGTGTTTGACGGTTTTCATGCTGATGCTGGGCGGGGTGCCTTATCCTTATCTACTCAGCCTGGTTCCCTGCGCGGCGTTGGTGTGCTACCGGTTTGTTTATCTCGTTCCGTACCGGTGGGAGCGGATTACGGCTTTTTTGAACCCGTGGACCGATCAACTGGACTCGGGATACCAACTCATCCAGGCATGGATTGCTGTGGGTTCGGGCGGAATCCTGGGGAAAGGACTCGGCTATGGGCAGCAGAAGCTTTTCTATCTGCCTGAAGCCTTTACGGACTTCATCCTGGCGGTCATCGGCGAGGAGCTGGGATTTGTTGGAATTGTAGTAATTTGCGCGCTCTTCCTTTTCCTCTTTCAGACCGGGATGAGAATTTCACGGTCGGCCCCCGACTATCTCGGGTCCCTGATGGCCTTTGGCTTGACTTTGCTCCTTTCCCTGCAGGCCATGCTGAACATCGGGGTGGTCCTGGGGCTGTTTCCGACCAAGGGGATGCCGCTTCCTTTTATTTCCTATGGAGGCAGTGCGTTTGTGGCGAACTGTGTGGCGGTTGGAATCCTCATGAATATTGCGCGAACCAGCCGGATAAGAATGGAATAGAATGTTTAAGCGCTACAAGCACATTCATTTTGTCGGTGTTGGCGGGATTGGCATGAGCGGCATCGCGGAACTGCTGCTGAACCTGGGATACCAGGTGAGCGGGTCCGATCTCAAGGAAACGGACCTTACGCGCCGCCTGGAAAATCAGGGGCGACCATCTACGTCGGCCATCATGCCGACCATATCAAGGGCGCGGATGTGGTCGTCCTGTCATCGGCCATTGCGGACGACAATCCCGAACTGCTGAGCGCCCGCAGCCTGGGCAAAATCCCGGTCATCCGCCGGGCGGAGATGCTTGCCGAACTGATGCGCCTGAAATACTCGGTCCTGGTCGCAGGAGCTCATGGCAAGACGACTACGACCTCGATGATTTCCACCGTGTTGACGCGCGGCGGACTCGACCCCACGGTCGTCATCGGGGGCAAGCTCAATGCCTGGGGCACGAATGCCAAGCTGGGCGGCGGCGATTTCATGGTAGCGGAAGCGGATGAAAGCGACGGCACCTTCCTGCTGCTGCCCCCAACCATTGCCGTGGTAACCAACATTGATCTGGAGCATCTGGACTACTACCGGGACCTCGAACACATTCAGCAAACCTTCCTGGAATTCATCAATAAGGTGCCGTTTTACGGGCAGGCGGTGCTGTGCCTCGAAGACGAGAACACGCAAAAGGTCCTGCCCCAGGTCACCAAGCGTTTCGTGACCTACGGCTTTTCCTCACAGGCCGATTTCCAGGCTCGCGACCTCAGGACTCATGGCCTGACGACCAGGTACCGTGCTTTTCACCAGGGGGAGGAACTGGGAGAGATCGAAATCCGCATTCCGGGGCGCCACAATGTTCTGAATTCGCTTGCCGCCGTGGCCGTGGCGCACGAGCTGGAGCTGGCGTGGGCCGACATTCAAACCGGACTGGGAGACATGACGGGAGTGCAGCGCCGTTTTCAGATCAAGGGGGAAGCTCACGGCGTCCTCGTGCTCGACGACTACGGCCATCATCCCAACGAAATCCGAGCGGTGCTGGCCACGCTTGCCGATTGCTTTCCCAGCCGCCGTCGGATCGTCGTCTTTCAGCCTCATCGCTATACCCGCACGCAGGCTTTGATGGATGAATTTGCGCGCTGCTTCTATCACTCCGACGTCTTGATCCTGACCGAGATCTACGCGGCCAGTGAAAAGCCGATCCCGGGAATAACCGGGGAGCTTCTGGCCAGGCGCATTGCCGCTTATGGTCATCATGATCTGCATTTCTGTGCAACCCTGGAAGAAGCGGTCGAGAAACTGCGCGCACTCGTCGTTCCGGATGACGTGGTGATCACGCTTGGGGCCGGCAATGTCTTGCAGGTGGGAGAGGCCCTGCTCCATGCACTCATTTGACATGATCGGGGAGAGATGCTGAATCGCGACCTTTTGCAGGCACTTGTCGATGGTCTGCCCGGCCTGGAGGTCAAGTGGCGGGAACCCCTTGCCCGGTATACGACCTTGCGCGTGGGGGGCCCGGTTTTCTGCCTGGTGAGGCCGCAAACCGAAGAGGCCCTGACGAGGCTCCTGGACGCGTTGAGATTGCACGCTTTCCGTTATTTCATTCTTGGTGGCGGAAGCAACCTCCTGCTGCCCGATGACGAATGGCACGGCCTGGCGATTCAGCTGGATTTATGTTCGGCGAACCTTGTTCTGGACCGGCAGGACGGCGCGTCGTCAGGCCGCCTGTCCGTCGGGGCGGGCGTGCGTCTGCCCCGGCTCCTGCGCTATTGCCTCGAACACGAGCTCGGGGGCCTGGAATTTCTGGTCGGCATTCCCGGAATGGTTGGCGGGGCCCTGGTCATGAATGCCGGAACCAGGGACGGCAGCGTCGCCGACCGGCTGCTCTCGGTAGACGTCCTGGATGAACAGAACCGGCGCCGACGTATTTCGAAATCGGATTTGTCACCCGGCTACCGGTCTCTGGGACTGCCGGAAAGCTGGGTTGTCCTCGGTTGCTGCCTCGAGGTTGAAGCGCGCGCGGCGGGCGTCCAGCGGGCGCGACTGGCGGCGATCATGCGGGAGCGAAGACGAACGCAACCTTTGGGATGGCCTTCGGCGGGCTGCATTTTCAAGAACCCGGAGGGTCTTGCGGCGGGGGCTCTGATTGAGAAATCCGGGCTCAAGGGATTGCGCATGGGGGATGCTGAGGTTTCGCCCAAGCACGCCAACTGGATTATCAACCGGGGCCATGCCAGAGCGCAGGATGTGGTGGCCCTGATCGAGCATATCGAAAACCGCGTTCGTTGTGATTTTGGGATCCGTCTGGAAAGAGAGATCCGCATCATGGGGTCATGAGAAAAAAGCGCAATCGCTATCGTCCTGACCGGACCAAACGGCGCAAGGTCGTGAAGGCCTGGTTCAAAGCGGCGTTTGCCCTGGCCCTCTCGCTCGGGGCAATGGTGCTCTTCAGCGCGGTTCTTGCTCATTCGTATTATGCGCTCCTTGATGCACCCTGGTTTCGTGTGGAAGAAGTGACCATCGTCGGGTTAAAGCACTTGAAGGAAGACGAGATCTTGAATGCGCTGATGATCCCTCCGGAGGCCAGTTTGCTGAAACTCAAATCAGCACAGCTGGCAAAGCAGCTGGAAGCCCTGCCGTGGCTCGAATCATCGGTCGTCCAGTTCTCTCTTCCCAACCGCATTGTGGTTGAACTTACCGAGCGCGAACCGCTGGCGGTGATTCATGCGGAGGACTTTTATCTGATCGATACCGACGGCAAGTTGGTGTCGCGTGCGTCGGCTGAGCAAAAGCAGGAATTTCTTCTGGTTGAGGGACTCTCCGGGCGGAATCTGAAGGAGGGTGACACGGTGGCGCCGGACGCGCTGAAGGGGTTGAAAGCATTGCTGTCGGCCTTGAATCAGGCTGAGGGCTGGTTGCCGCTGAACGCGATTCGGGAGTGCCGGTGGCATGGCGAAACGGGATTTGCTCTCTATGCGGCCCGCAATAATATCGGCATTCAGCTGGGGTGGGACGGCTTCAATCAAAAATTGCACCGTCTCCAGCGCGTATTTGGGATTCTGGACGAGCGGCAGTTGTGGAATGTGGTAGTGGGCATTGATTTGGACTATGAAGACCGAGCTTACGTCGAAGGGCTTTTTCCTTTTTCCAAAGGAAGCTGATGTGTGGTATGAACAGCTGATCAGTTATCTGATGACCGGAAGACCAGGGTTGTTCAACCCTCCGGCCCAAAGTGCCAAATGCCAGGAGTGAATGCCATCCAAAAGCGAAACTCTGAAAGGTGAGCGATGGGAAAAAGAGAGGAATTGATCGTCGGCCTTGACCTGGGGACCACAAAAATCTGCGCTGTGGTCGGAGAAGTGAGCTCGGAAGGGATCGATATCGTCGGTGTTGGGACGCACCCTTCTATCGGACTCCGTGGCGGGGTCGTGGTCAACATCGACCAAACCGTCCATTCGATCCGAAAGGCCATCGAGGAAGCGGAATTAATGGCAGGCTGCGAGATCTCCTCGGTCTTTGCCGGGGTTGCGGGGACCCACATCCAGAGCTTGAACAGTCACGGGGTGATCGCCATCAAGAGCCGTGAGGTTACCCAGGCGGATGTCGATCGCGTGCTGGACGCGGCGAGGGCCATTGCCCTGCCTTTCGACCGCCAGATTCTCCACGTCCTTCCCCAGCAGTTTATCGTCGATGACCAGGAGGGGATCGCCAATCCGATCGGGATGTCCGGCGTGCGCCTGGAAGCCAAGGTCCACATCGTGACCGGGGCCATCACGGCCATCCAGAACATCATCAAGTGCTGCGAACGGGCGGGGCTGCATGTCCAGGATGTGGTCCTCGAAGCGCTGGCGTCATCCGAATCGGTGTTGGATCACGATGAAAAGCACCTCGGCGTAGCGCTCATCGACATGGGGGGCGGAACCAGCAATGTCGCGATGTTCCTCGATGGTGCCATCCGCTACTCCGGGGTGGTCGGGTTGGGGGGCAACCACATCACTTCCGATATTTCGGTAGGTTTGCGGACCTCTATGGAAGAGGCCGAGAAGATCAAGAAGAAATACGGTTGTGCCATTGTCGAGTGGGTCAATCCCCAGGATGTTATCGAGGTAGGTTCCGTCGGCGGTCAAAAACCCCGGCAACTGGCGCAATCCATCCTGACTGAAATCATTGAAGCACGTGTTGAAGAAATGGTGAAAATCATTGAGGCGGAAATGTTCCGTTCGGGCTACTTCGAATCGCTTCACGGGGGTGTGGTGCTGACGGGGGGCGTCTCGTTGCTGCCGGGCATTCGTGAATTGGCCGAAAAATTACTCGATTTACCGGTGCGCATTGGAGTTCCCTACCATTTCGGCGGGTTGGGCGATGTCGTCAAGAACCCGATTTATGCCACCGCTACCGGGTTGTTATTGCATGGCAGGAAACATGGAGGTCAAGCGCCGCTCGAGGAATCGGGTGCGGTCGGCAACATGTTTGCGGCAATGAGACGCTGGTTCAGACAGTTGTGGGGGAGAAGAAGCAACTGGATTTAAAGAAAACGAACTGAATCCTTAAGGATTTTATTGTTGCGGGAACAGGGATGGTCCAGTTTTATCCGTTAGGCTTCAGAATGTTTACTTTTCCACCACAGCGATCACAGAGACTGCAGAGAGAATCATTGGCTTTCTCTGCGATCTCAGCGTGCTCTGCGGTTAAGTCAGAATTCTGCCGGAATTAAGGTTTTCAGGCTAAGCGAGTATAAGTGATGGAAAGTTTCGATCATGAAAAAGATTAAAAGGAGGAAAGGGATGGATCTGAAAAACTCAACTCTGAATGGGGCAAAGATCAAGGTTCTGGGGATTGGGGGTGGAGGTGGCAATGCCATCAATAACATGATCAGCTCGGGCCTCGATGGAGTTGAGTTCATCGCGGCGAATACCGATTTCCAGGCGCTGGAAAGGAGCCTTGCGTCGGTCAAGATCCAGCTCGGTGACGAATCTGACGAAAGGGCTCGGCGCGGGCGGCAACCCCGAGACCGGTGCCAAGGCGACCCAGGAAGACCTGGAAAAGATCCGGGAGGCGATTGACGGCTGTGACATGGTTTTCATCACGGCGGGGCTGGGCGGTGGCACGGGCACCGGCGGTGCGCCGATTGCGGCGCAGGTTTGTAAGGAATTGGGGGCGCTCACCGTAGCGGTGGTTACCAAACCCTTCCTCGTCGAGGGCAAGGTGCGGCACCGGAATGCCGAGGAAGGTCTCAAGGCCCTCCAGGGAGTCGTCGACACGCTCATTACGATCCCGAACAATCGCCTCCTTTGTCTGGCCGACCGGCGTTCGACCTTTCTTGAATGTTTTCGGCGCGTCGATGATGTGCTGCTGTACGCCGTAAAAGGCATTTCCGATCTCATCGTCCATCCCGGATATATCAATGTCGATTTCGCCGATGTCAAGACGGTCATGGCTGAAATGGGACTGGCCCTGATGGGGACCGGTGTAGGGCGGGGCGAAAACCGCGCCGCGCAGGCGGCTCAGCAGGCGATTTCGAGCCCGCTGCTCGAAGATATTTCCATCCACGGGGCCCGCGCCGTCCTCGTCAATATCACGGCGAGCGAAGACCTGGGCATGCACGAGTTTGAAGAAGCGTCCTCCATTATCCAGAAAGAGGTTGACGAAGACGCCAACATCATTCTCGGCATCGCCATTGACGACAACCTGGCAGATGAAATTCGGGTAACCGTGATCGCGACCGGCATTGGCAAAGTGGATCAGGCGCCGAAGGCGGAGATCCCCGCTCGTCCCAGGAGGAGAGGGGAAGGCCTGGTCCCTGAGCTGAACTACGACTACCTGCAGATCCCTACGGTGGTCCGGCATCGCACGGCACGAGACAGCCAGGCCCAAGATCAACCCAAACGGCGGACGCTCCTCCAAAAGCTGACCGGAGCAGCTCCGGAGGATGAAGATCTCAGCATCCCGACCTTCATTCGCAAACAGATGGACTGATCGCTGATTTAGGGGCTGCTAAGGAGACGGCCAAAAATAAAAGGCCTTTCTTACCACGAAGAACACGAAGGACTACGAAGTCATTTATTCGTGTTCTTCGTGGTTCGAAAAAGGGCTGAAATGAGAGCAAGTTCTTTTTAGACAGTGTCTAAGCGGAAACAAGAAGCATCCACCTCGGTATCGCCTTGACAGAGGGCTCATCGCTTATTGCTCGTTACTCAGCACGGCTCCGCATAAATGAGTATCCGTTTCCAAGCTTTGTTTCTGGATTCCCGCCAGGAGCATGCGGGAATGACGACTGGGGTGCTGAACATTTTATTGTGCGGCGTTGTGATCAGCACCCGGCACTCACTCGTTACTCATCACTCATCACTACATAACTCATAAGTTTTGACCCATGTTGTGGAAACTGAAGGAGCGGCAGCAGCAGTGGCTGGCCGAAGAAAGGGGGACCATTCGGAAGGATTGGGGCGGGAAGCTTCGCCTTGCCCTTGCCTTTCCCAACCGCTACCCCATTGGCATGTCCAACCTGGGCTTCCAGTACGTTTATGAAGCCCTGAACCGTTATGAACATGTGGTTTGCGAGCGGGTCTTCTATCCCGAACCGGAAGACCTGCCACTGCTCAGGCAGCAACCGGGCAGACTGCTGAGCGTTGAGTCCCAGCGGCCTCTTCCGGATTTTCATTTCCTCACCTTTTCCCTTCCGTTCGAAAATGATTTCAGCAACGCCGTGGAGATGATCAAGTTCGGCGGTATCCCTCCGCTGACCGTGCAGCGCGCTCCCTCAGACCCTTTTGTGGCCGCGGGCGGCATTGCGGTCTTTATGAATCCCGAACCGATTGGCGCCTTTTTTCGATTTCGTTTTTGTCGGGGAAGCGGAAACCCTCATTCCGGATTTCCTGGCATTCTGGCTCGAGAACCAGGGAAGCAAGCGCTCTCGCCAGGACCTGCTTACGGCCCTTGCCAGGGAAGTGCCGGGCATCTATGTCCCCTCGCTTTATCGGGTTTCCTATCACCACCATGGCACGCTGGCAGCCATTGAGCCTCTTCCGGGTTCGGGGGCGCCCCCGCGAGTCGCTTACCGGCGCACGGACCTGACTTCAAGTTCTCCCTGCAAAACGGCGATCCTCACCCCCAACACCGAATTCAGCAACGTCCTGCTGGTCGAAATCGGGCGCGGCTGCGGGCGCGGCTGCCGGTTCTGCGCCGCCGGCTTTATGTATCGACCCATGCGCCATCACGCCGCTGATAAAGTCTTGGGGGCAATCGAATCCTCCCTTTCCGAGACCTCGAGAGTGGGTTTGATAAGCGCCGCAGTTACCGACCATCCCGACATCTCCTGTATCTGTCAGGAGCTCGTCAGTTCGGGAAAGCAGCTCTCTTTTTCTTCTCTCCGGGCCGATCGGATCACTCCGGAGATCGCTGCCGCTCTCCGGGCCAGCGGGCAGCACGCGGTCGCCATCGCCGTAGAGGCCGGCTCGGCGCGACTGCGGCGCGTGATCAACAAGGACCTCACGCTGGAAGACGTCACCCGCGCCGTGACCTTGCTCACCGAAGGCGGCATTCTGAGTCTCAAGCTCTATTTCATGATCGGTTTGCCCACGGAAACCTCGAAGACCTGGAAGCCATCGTCGAGGTGGCCAAGGGGGTGAAACATCACGTGCTGAAGACCAGTCGGGGGCAGAAGCGGCTCGGGACGGTAACCCTGAGCATCAATGCCTTCATTCCCAAGGCCTTTACGCCGTTTCAGTGGGCGGGCTTTGCCGGTGTCCAGGAATTGAAGGGGCGGGCAAAGTGGATCAAGACGGCCCTGCAGAAGGTCCCCAACGTTCGCGTGCACTTCGATGTGCCCAAGTGGGCGTATGTGCAGGCGCTGCTTGCCCGGGGCGACCGCAGGACCGCGCTCTTTCTGGAAAAGGTGGCCCTGGATGACCTGAGTTGGCCCCAAGCCATGCGCACCGCGCCGCTCAATCCCGACTTCTGGGTGGTGCGGGATCGGGACCGGGACGAAATATTTCCCTGGGAGATCATCGACCTCGGTTTGAAGCGAGACTTCCTCTGGGAAGAATATCAGCATGCCCTGCAGGAGCAAAAAGGCCAGCCCTGCATGCCCGAAGAAGGCTGCCGTCGCTGCGGAATCTGTGGCGCCTGACGACCAAGAGACTATCTCAAAATGGTCAAAGCGCCGCTGATCGTCATTCCGGCGAAAGCCGGAATCCAGGTTTTCCTGGGGATTCTGGACCCAGCCTTCCGCCGGGGTGACGGGGTAAGGCCGTTCTGAGATAGTCTCAAGTACAGCTCCGCTCAAATTAGTGCCCTCATTTCGCCCGTCATACCGGCGCAAGCCGGTATCCAGGAATTTCTTCTGGATTCCGGTTTTCACCGGAATGACGCATGAGGATTCTGGTCACTTTATTGTGCGCAGGTGTACTAATATTACAACGGTACTTTGATGAAGGTCCAAGCAGTGTGGGGCAGGCTTTCCAGCCTGCCTTTTGGCCAGTTCGGCATGGCAGGCTGGAAAGCCTGCCCCACAACTTGAGGCCCGCTACGGAAACCTCGTTGTGGTACTAAGCCTTGCTCTTAATCCAATTTGATCATGGCAACTTGCGAGAATTTCCCCGAGCCGCTGCATCGTTGATCTTCTTAAGGAGTGATCTTATACTTACAGCGTAATGCGGTCGACCATGTCGGCAGCGAAGGATCGAAAGATCTTGCTTCCAGGTCTCCCGGGCTCCTTCCTTTCGGGGGCGGAGCCAAGGGAGGGTGAGAAGAACACAGAGTCACAGACTCGTCAAAAGGAAACGGGCAAGAATGTCGCATAATGATTACTACCAAGCCCTGGGAGTTGCAGCCGAGGCCTCCCCGGAAGAAATCAAGAAGGCCTATCGCAAACTCGCGCTCGAGACCCATCCGGACCGGAACCCCAACGATCAGCGAGCTGAGGAACGCTTCAAGCGCATCAGTGAAGCCTACGGTGTCCTGAGTGATCCCCAGAAACGCGCTCAGTATGATCAATTTCGGCGTGTTGGGTATCAGCAGCAATACGGTGGGGGGGCCCAGTATGGTTTTCGCTACTCGCAGGAAGACATCCTGAGGGATTTCTACAGGAGTCGCGATGCGCAGGACCTCTTCGCGGAACTGCAGAGAGAATTCCAGCGGATGGGATTTCGCTTCGACGATACCTTCTTCAACCGCATGTTCTTTGGCGACAAAACTATTTTCTTCCAGGGAGTTTTCTTTGATGGCCCCGGCGGCGTGCGCGTGTTCCGCTCCGGGAGTCGAACCAGACCGCAATCGCCCTGGCCGACCGGCCCCGCCCGCCCACCCCACCAGGATGCCGGATCTCAGCCCAAAGGCATCCTCCAACAGGGCGTATCCCTGCTCGCCAAAGCCGGGAAGAAGGCCGGCAAGTACCTTCTCAATAAACTGCTCGGCGAACCGGGTGACCAGCCCGTTGCCTCAGGGCAAAACACCAGAGGTCCCAGAGGGGTTCGATGTCACCTACCAATTGCTTGTTTCAGCGGTGGACGCCGCGCGGGGGGCTACCGTAGAAGTGGAACTGCCCCATTTTCAAGGCGGGAAGCAGGTCTCCATCAAGATCCCACCCGGGGTCAAATCCGGCACCAAACTGCGGCTCAGGCAAATGGGCCGGCCTTTGCCGAACCAACCCTATACCAGAGGGGACCTCTACCTGCAGCTGGAAGTTGCCTGACCGGGCAGGAGGAAAGGTCAGTAAAGCTCATAGAACGATTTCTGACCCAAATGCTTCAGGTACTCTTTCGCCAGATTTGCCAATTCTTCAGGGCCGGCGAGGTAGATCCAGTCATCGATGGAGCCCTTGAAGCAGTAACGTTCGAGGCTAAACAGTCTTTTTTCAGCATCCTGAAGGGTGAAACGAAACACGCCCGAGAAATTAGCTGCCTTTCTGATCAACTCAGCGGTGTCGATCAGTTCGAGGGAAGGCCAAGGACCGAAAGGACTCTTCCAGGCTCTTGATATCCTGGTCGGCTTCGAAAATGGTGATCGTCTTCCCTCTGATATCGCACAGGAACATTCCAGGAGATTCCGGGAGGTGCTTTTCGAGCATGGCCCTCTCTGAATCCCAAATGAGTTGTGGCTGAATCTTGCGGAGGAAAACCTGGGCGTTTGGGTTCTCGTAGATTTCGTACCCCTCAGGAATTGCCTCAGCCAGATCCCCCTTGGGTTTCATCGAAAAAAAGTACTGCGGAGTGCCTGTTTTGCTTTTACCCTGGCACAGGGTGTAAGTCTGTCCTTTTCGGTTCCTGTGTTGGACGGGCATTGGATCACCTCTTCCTGAGAATCCTCAAAAAGCTTTAGCATGGCCTTCATCTCTGGAGATTTCTTCCCTGCCGTTGGCGCTTTTCCCGAACGAAAAACGTCCCGAAGCCACTGATCATGACATCTTCGCCCCTTTCCAGGGATTGCTTGATCGGTTCGAAGAGCGTGTCAATGATTTAGGCCGAATCACCTTTGGTGAACAGATTCTTGGCCAAAAGATTTTCAACGATCTGAGCTTTGGTTACGGTCATCAATTGCTCCTCGAAAATGCAGGGATCCCCGGATTGATTCGAGCGGTGAAGGGTGCATACTACTTCAGTGGATTTCCTGAGACAAGCAGTGATGTTCAAAACCAAAATGTCATTGAAGTTTGCTGCTGAGTCTGGGGTATCGTTGGAGGGTGGTGAGACGATCTATGAAGCGGTCCTCGGGCCAGGCCCAAGAATCTGTAAAGAATGTAAGACACCCTGGTTTCCGCATGTCCGAACGCAGATATACAGATGATATGGAAACAATTGGGGAATTTAAGGTATTGGCAAGTTGTGTTGAAAATACCAGCCATGAATCGACTCCGCTTCCCTCCAAGAATCTGCCTTTGCGCCAGCCCTTAAATCACTTGCCGCGACACCTTGTTTAGAGTAGTAGTAGTATTATTATGGTTCTTACTTAAAAGGAGACGGACCATGCGTGTCACGGCAAAAGGACAGGTAACGATACCCCAGTACATTCGCGAAAAATTGGGGATTGCTCCCAACAGCGAGGTCGACTTTGTAGAAGACGGTGACCGTGTTTACCTGCTAAAGAAGAGTGGTCATCGTCCCCGGAAGAGATTTGGAGCGCTTCGAGGAATCGCCACCGTCAAGATGACAACCGATGAGATCATGGCATTAACGAGGGGCGACGAATGATCGGGCTCCTGGTAGACTCCAACGTGCTGCTTGATGTATTTGAGGATGATCCGGTATGGGCGCAATGGTCCGAGGAGATGCTTGAATACTACAGCACTACTCACATACTTTGCATCAACCCCATCATTTATGCCGAGGTCTCCGTAGGGTTTCAGCGGATCGAAGAACTGGAAGCGGCAATCGCAAATTGTGGAGCCCATATGCTGCAGATTCCCAAAGAGGGGCTCTTTCTGGCCGCCAAGGTGTTCGTCGAATACCGGAAACGAAAGGGACTCAAGCTGTCACCTCTCCCGGATCTTTTCATTGGAGCCCATGCGGCTGTAGACGAACTCGTATTGCTCACTCGTGATGTATCGAGATACAAATCCTACTTTCCCTCCGTGAGACTGATTTCTCCAAACATCCTTCAGTAGAGGCTGCTGTGTTAGAAGCTATTGAGAATACCTTACCAATATGAAGGGGATCCTCAGCTTAATCCATATCTCGCCTGATCCTGGAAATCTCAACGTCACGAAAATTCACCACCTTCAGATCATACTTTTTATGCGAAGTCCGTTTGGTCGGATTCCACCTTCTGGCAAGATCCAGTGACATTCCGGTGACTGTCCCGACCGGAACCTTTTGAGCTCCTTGCCACATGTATTGGCGAGCAAACTGAGTGTCAGGAAGCTTTCGAGCTTTTTGAAAATCTTTCTTGCCGGCATGTTTTACAGATAGGGGTGTGCCCGGCATCGGAATATCCTTGCAGGAGCCTCGATACTGAATTAAGCTGCAAAGTCAGGATGTTGGGGGAAGTCAACTCTCCGCAGAGAGCAACACACCGAATCTCATCCGTCTCGCTGTCGTTGAATGATCCATCGCTCGTCCTGGAGTCTTACAGAAACTACAGAATCATTTGTTCTGGAGGGGGATTTATGAAAAACAAGATGCCTGATGTTTTCAAGTATTTGTTCCTTGTTGCATGTTTACTGGCAGGTGGCGCCCTTCATGCCACTGCGGAGGAGAAGATCGCACCACCGTTATGGTTGCGGTATCCGGCGATTTCCCCAGACGGACGCACCATCGCCTTCGCCTTCGGGGGCCAGCTTTGGATGGTTGACGCGCAGGGGGGCGAGGCTGTACCGCTCACGAGCGGAGAGTTTTACTCCACCCGACCGGTGTGGTCACCCGATGGCAAGACGCTTGCTTTTGCCTGCAAGCGCAATGGGAATTTCGATGTTTTTGCTACCGCGATTGTTGGAGGCGCCCCTCCGCGCCGTCTGACCTACCACTCGGCGGACGATGTGCCTTATGCCTTCTCGGCCGATGGCAGCACGATCTATTTTGGCTCGTCCCGGATCGGCAGCCCGAAAACGGAGTTGGTCGGGGCGTACCATGGCAGCACCCAGCTCTACACGGTCCCAGTCGCCGGAGGCGCGGTGCAGCTGCTTCTCCCCACACCAGCCCTCAACGTGGCGGTGGTCCGGATGGCAAAAGCCTGGTCTACGACAACTGCCCGGTATATGAAAATGAGTGGCGCAAGGGGGCGGTTTCGGATGGAACCCGGGACCTGTGGCTCTACGACCTTTCCACCCGGAAGCATCGCCAGCTTACCCACAACCGAGGCGAAGACCGTGATGGCTTCTTTGCTCCCGACGGTAAGAGCATCTATTATGTAAGCGAACAGAATGGCGGCAGTTTCAACGTCTGGCAGGTCGGGCTTGAGGCGGGCGCCGAGCCCCGGCAAATCACGTATCATAAGGGCCGGCCCGTACGCTTCGTGAGCCTCGCCCAGGACGGCACGCTGGTCTATGCCCATGACGGCGTGATCTGGCGCCGAGCATCGAACGGTGGCGAAGCCCTGCCACTCAACATTCGCATCCGTCAAGCTCCTCTCGTTTCCGGCACCTTTTCCGCCAGCGCCAACGCCTATGTATCCGAGATCGTCTCCCGGCCTGACGGCTCGGAGGTCGCCTTCGTCTCCCACGGTGAAATCTATGTTGCCTCGACCGACAGTGGGCGTTCCCGCCGGATCACCAATACCCCGGCCTTCGAACAACATATCCGCTTCAGCCCTGACGGCCGCCGCCTGTTGTTCTGCAGCGAGCGCGATGGCGTTTCCGAGATCTACGAAGTGGCTTTACCGGAGGGGCGCTCCGGTTTTACCACCCCCGGCGGAATGGAGGAGAAGAAGATTATCGCCAGCGAAGTCGATTTGCTTTTCCCGGCGTATTCGCCGGATGGAAATCGCATTGCGTACCTCGATAATCGCAACAACATCAAGGTTTGGAACCGCGTTGACAACACCACTGCCACCCCGCTCCCGCCAGGCCATGTTTACAGCTACGCTGATGGAGACATCGGCTATGATTGGTCACCCGACGGTCGATTCCTGCTGGCGACTCTGGGCTCCATCGTTGGCGACATGGACATCGCCCTTTGTGACGCCACCGGCAAGAAGCCGCCGGTTAACCTGTCCCAAAGCGGGTATGCCAACAGGAGTCCCTTCTTTCTCCCCGACGGGCAATCCGTCCTTTGGACCAGCGACCGCCTGGGTCTCCGCACCCCCCACGGCAAGGCGAGCCAGGAGGACATCTTCATCGCCCATCTGACTCAGGAAGCCTTTGACGCCTTCAAGCTCGCCCGCTCCGGCGCTGGCCTTCCGCCAAAGGCTGACAGCAAAGATACAAACAAAAACACCACCGCTTGGCAGCCGCAGACCGACGGTATCCGGCACCGTATCACCCGCCTCAGCCCCGTCTCACTGGCCGGCGTGCTCTACATGAAGGTCTTCCCGGATGGCCGCGAATTACTGGTCCTTACCACCAACGCCACGGGACAACTTCTGGGCTACCGCGTCGGTCTCGCGAGCGAGTCGTTCAAACAGATCTTCGCGAAACCGTTGACTGCGGTGTCCATGTCCATGGATGATCGCGGCGAGGCCCTCTATCGGCATCAGTCCCGCGGGCATCGAACGCATCTCCCTGGCGGACGGCAGTTCGCGCCTGATCCCCTTTGAGGCGAAACTGGACTATGATCCACGCGGAGAAATGGATTGGCTGTTTCAGCATTTCTGGCGGATGACCAAGCTCAAGTTCTACGAGCCCAAGATGCACGGCCGGGATTGGGAGGCCCTCCGCGCCAGCTACGCCAAATACCTGCCCAACCTCCAGCAATGGGAAGATTTCTGTGACCTTATGGGCGAGATGGCCGGCGAGCTGAATGCCTCGCATATGGGTTGCTATTGGCTCCACCAGCCGCCACTCGCTGACCGCACCGCCTCACTCGGCATTTACGAGGACAACACCTACACAGGTTCGGGCGTCAGGGTGAAGGATATTCTTGTCGGCGGTCCTTGCGATCTGGCCATCAAACCCATCAAGCCGGGATCGATCATCACCAAAATGGATGGAGCTCCGGTCCTCCACATTGAACACCTCCACGCCTTGCTCAATCGCAAGACCGGAACACCCATCGAACTGACCGTAACACCCGAAGCGGGCGCGGCATCAACTAACATCATCGTCACGCCCATCAGCCTCGAGGCGGCGAAAGTATTGGCGGTTGATCATTGGATGGCACAGCGCCGAAAGATCACCGCGGATCTTTCAGGGGGACGACTGGGATACCTCTACATTTCAGAAATGGACGCCAACAACTACCAACGCGCCGTGGACTATCTGTTCGGAGAGGGTCGGGATAAAGAAGCACTGGTGACTGATGTCCGCTACAACGGGGGCGGCATGCTCCATGACCAGCTCGCCACCCTTTTCACGGGTGATGTCACCGCCGACTTTTTCTCACGGGACGGCTTTCACGCCAGCCGAATCCCGGTTGACCGCTGGGGCAAGCCCAGCATCCTCTTGGCCAATGCCTCCAGCTACTCCGACGGCAGCATCTTCCCTCATCTCTATCAGCGGCTGAAGATCGGTCCCGTCGTCGGCACCCGTGTTCCCGGCACCGGCACCGCCGTCTGGTGGATGCAACTACTAAATGACAGCATCAAGTACGGCATTCCGCAGCTTGGGGCGAAAGATCGCGAGACGGGATGGTTTGAGAACAGCGAAACCGTGCCGGATATCCTGGCGTATAACACACCGGACGATATTGCCGCCGGTCGCGATCCACAGTTGGAGGCGGCCATTCATCGCCTGCTCCAGGATCTTTCGTCAGTTAAAAAGGAGAACTAACGGCATGCAACTTCCCGAAGATCCGGGACGCGATTTTCCCTTCTATAATGGAGCTCCGGTCGCATTGTCCGGGGGGCACTGGTTGGTTCTCGCCGCGCTGGTGGCGGCGGCTTTCGCGCTACTCATCGCCCCAATTTCCTGGCCGGGAGGTGCCCTTGGCGCCTTCGTTCCAGCCTTGCTGTTCCCTGCGATCCCCCTTGCCGGACTGTCGTTGATAAGCAAAGGAAACGCTGGCAGGCTGTTTGGCTCTGTTGGGTGGCGTGCAATCAAGAGTATGATCCTGTTCGCCCTGCTGAACTTTGTGGTCACCATGGTGGTTGGGGGCATCGTTAGGGCAACCATCGGCGCAACAGCCAATCAGGCCATAGCCACGGCAAACAGCCTTGCACCGGGGGAGCTTGTTCTGTTCCTTACCAAGACCGCCGTACAGCTTGTGGGGGAGGAAGTGTTGACGATCCTGCCTTTCCTCGCGCTGCTACAGTGGCTGGTTTCTCGCGGTGGCATGCGCCGCGCCGCCGGCGTCTTCTGGGCCTGGTTGGCCTCGGCGGTCTTGTTCGGCTCAGTCCACCTGCCGACGTACGATTGGAATTTCGCTCAATGCCTCATCATCATCGGCACGGCGCGTCTTATTCTAACGTTGGCCTACATTAAGACCAAGAACCTATGGGTCAGTTCCGGCGCCCACATCCTGAATGATTGGTTTTTGCTTATGATGAACGTGTTCGGGACAAAACTTCTTCACTTGTGAATATAGATCGGAGATACCACCGGTGTCCCGGCTTGGGAGCAGTCGCTTGAGAACCCCACTTCGGCACTACCCGCACCTTCGAGCCATCATCACCGAAGACGCTCTGAGCCTCAATGCGCCTCACATCCGTGATATTCTGGCCGCCGGCTGCCACTTCATCCTCGGCGTCAAGGAAGACGATCACAAATACCTCTTTCGCTGTGTGGACGCTGCCTGGTTGCAGATGCGTTGATTGACATGATAACTCAGGTACGGATGTCTTTGTATCGCACCGTTGGTGCTGCAGCACTTCGATATCAGATAGCTCTCCTGATGATTGAAATTTTGACATCATGAAAATCTTCCACATCCACATCATATTAGAAAATCCACCACTTCACGAGAGTTGGCGCCGTGGTCGCCTCCACTGAGTTCGTTATCTTTCAGTGGTCAGCCGACAAAACGACCGACGAATCAACCGGCCCTATCTATCGAATAATCCACAAGCATTCCTGAAGAGTATTCTTCCAGCACTTCATCGATGTTGAATGGGTTGAACGGCTTGCAGATGATTTCATTGACCCGGAGTCTTCCGAGGTGTTGTGAAGATGCCGGCTGCATTACCAAAGCCGTGTCAGATCCTCAGAAAAACCACAGTACACCGATAATCCCCTTGAGACCGGCTTTCACCGTGCGAACGATTTCGTTTTGAACCCCAAGGGTGTTGCTGGTAGACTCCCGCTGCAAGCTAACTATCGGGAGAACGGGAATGAAGTTCAGATTTAAGGTTGGCGAGTCAGTCAAGGTGAGAAAGGGAGTCACTGATCCCGATTTCGGGACGAATCTGGCAGGAAGGCAAGGCAGAATCATCGAGATTGAAAAAGGTGACGATGAACCCATGATCTGCATCCAATGGGATAGCATAACCATGAAGAGCATCTCACGGTCTGAGTTTGTCAAGTCTGAAAAGCAAGGATTGGACTGGACCATGATTTGGCTCCTTCAAAGCGAGGTTGATCCAGTAAGCCCAAGAGACAGCGCGGATGATGTAGCAAGAACCTCTGATGAATTGACAACGGAATATGGGCTTGACGAGATCGGCGTGGCCCAGGACAGGGCCTTCCTCGTGACGATAACCGGGGAACCTTATCAGCCCACCCGGCTTCACTTCCAATTGTTCCATAAAGAAAAAGTGGCAGACACCTTCGCGAAGCTGCGATGCATGGATTACGACAAATCCAAACAGCGATGGGTTTGGCTGTATTCCAAGGAGGCCAAGAAGCTGAGATTCGCAAACTCCTACTCCTCAATACCCTGGAGAAAGCGGCCGATTGTCTTGGGCTCTTTCTTTTCCAGATCGAACGATGATATGTTCCTAAACCTCAATTCATTCGACAGGGCCATAAAGGCCGTAGAATTCTTCGACAAGCATTTGGACCGGTCCGTTGCCCAGGTCACTGATATCGAGATCGTCAACAGGTTTTTCGATAATCCGTTTCCTGGAGATGTGCCGGGGCATGAACACTTTTTTGACAAAAAGCCGGTGCTGAAGCGCGATAGTGAAGCGTTCCTGAAAGAGGTCATGGCAAAAGCTTTAGCCATTGACGACCCAAAGGAAAGAGCCACGTTTGGAATGTCATGGCTTGAGGAAATGTCTAAAGAGCCACTGCCCGAGGTCGAACGCTTCCCAACGCTCTACTATGAGGAAGGCATCGGCGGCTTGGAATTGAGCCTGAAGGTGAGGCACATAATTGCCTACCAGCATTGGCTTGGGAACGCAGACTACAGTTTTCATGACCTGATGCGGAAGATCATGCCGTAAATTTGGATAAGAAGGAATTGGAAGCTGCCAGGCAGATTCCATGCCTCTTGGATGCCATGAAGGTGGCGTCAACCTGCAACGGCATTTGCCCTTGCAATCCTGGTTCATGGGTTTAGAATCGGTTCGTTGTTGACCCTCAGTGAACAGAACTCGATGCTTCGATAAGAAGAAAGGCCTGAATTCCTTGCCCAACACCTTCGACCATGCCAAGTTGCTTAGCGCTCTTCGATCACTCCTTGAGTCTTTACCGCAGGAACCGGTTGACCCTGCAACGATACAGGCAGCTAAGCTCAAGCAGCTCCGCATGAATATTGAGAGCGCTATCGACAGGCTGGAGCGATTCCTCTTAGAACTTGACCCGATCAGGCAACCTCAGTATGTGCTCGATCCCTAGACCCAAACGTTGTCGGGCGGCTCATTGCGGATACCCTGCTTGTTCAGCCACGACACCCGATCGAGTCTCTTCCCAAGTTTTACGGTTCAGGTATATATGCGCTCTACTACAAAGGATCATTTGATGCCTATCAGTCAATTGTGAACACCGAAACGCCGATCTATATCGGAAAAGCTGATCCAGCAAAGCATCAAGCGACCATCCCAACCGAACAGGGAACAAGGCTTTGGGGGCGCCTGAAAGATCACCGAAGAAGTATAGAGGCCGCACGGAATTTGAGCCTGGATCATTTTGAGTGCCGCTTTTTGGTTGTGAAGAGCGCCTGGCAGGGGACCGCAGAGATATACTTGGTCCGACGTTTTATGCCAGTCTGGAACAATGAAGTGCGGATTTGCTACAGCTTCGGGAAACACGGGGACACCCGAAAACACGCAGAAACACCAAGTCGCCTTGGGATACACTTCATCCGGGACGAGCGTGGGCAACGAAAACTGGGAATGTGCCGTACGGCCTGTCAGTTGAGCAGATAAAAGCGCAAATCGCAGAGCATTACGAGAAATACCCACCTGTGTAGGATGTACGGTATGGGCCGAAGGGAGTTTATGGCTCGAACAAACACGTTGCCCAAGAGTGCGCCCTTGATGCGCCAGCTGAAAATGTTTGAATGTTCGGGACGCAGTCTGGCTGACCGGAAGTCGGAATTCAGTGACCCGGCGTTTGCAGGCAACAAGTGCTCTGCCAGTACACCGCTGGGTGCCGTGGATTGCAGGATTCTCGAGCGACTTCGTCAAGGATGTCATGGAGCGGTATCTTTCCCGAAAGGGCACCGTTCTTGACCCCTTCTGCGGCGTTGGCACCACTCTCGTGGAAGCCGTTGCTCCAACAGCATGATGCCATAGGATTCGAGATCAATCCCTATGCTGCCATGGCCAGCAGGGCAAAGACCAGCGCCAGCGAAGTCTCAATCCCTGCTTTTCAGGAGCAGGTAGTCCGGTGGAAAAGGTTTTGTGCCGAACGGCTGCTCTCGGGCTATCAACCGAGGTCCGTTACCTCCTCAAGGATTTCACACGCGGGCGCCATTCTACAGCCCGAAGGTACTCTTGAGGGTACTTCGGTTCTTCGATTTTCTGGAAACTGTTGAAGAAATCAGGGTCAAGGATTTATTTCGCTTAGCTTTCGCCTCGACCATGGTTCAATACTCCAATTATTCCTATGAGCCCAGCCTGAGCAGGCGCGTCAGTTCCGGAAAAGAGGAAATCCTCGACTATCCAGTGGAAGAAGCTCTCCTTGACAAGCTTGATGCCATGAGCAGTGACATGCTGTGGATGCAAAGAAAGTTACAGGGAGGCAGAGTGAGTTCGCGCATCATTGAGGCTTCCTTCTTCGACTGGAAAGATCACCTGGAGGCGGAAACGGTCGATTTGATTATCACGTCGCCTCCCTATCTCAATAACTACCACTATAATCGAAACACAAGACCGCAACTTTACTGGCTTGGGTTTGTTCAGCAACCCAAGGACCTGGCGCCACTTGAAAAGTCCAACTTCGGGAAGTTCTGGCAAACGGTGCGCGAAAAAGAGCACCTTGGTCTCGATTTTGATTTACCCGGAAGCGATATCCACCTGCGACTTGAGGCGCTGCGAGGTCTTAAGCCGGAGAAGGGCGTATACGGTGGCAATGGTTGGGCGAATTATGCAGCGACCTATTTCAATGACTGCCTTAAGTTTGCTGAAGGGATTAAGTTTGCTCTCAAGCCTGGCGGCAGAGCATTCGTGGTGATTGGCAACAGCATCCTCCAGGGAATCCTCATCCCGACGGACCAGTACTTCGGCAAAATCGCGGAATCCATTGGCCTCAAATTGATTCAGATAAATATACCCAGGGCAACCAGGGTAGGCAACAGCATCATTCAGTCGGGCGTTCGCGTCGGAAAGGCTCAGGACCGTGACCAGCTCTACGAAGCTATCGTTGAGCTGAAGAAGATATGATCTGAGCGTGGCCTCCGACTGCAACCGAATAGCATTCACCGCGGAGACGCAGAGAGCGCAGAGAAAATAAGAACCTAAACCAAGATCTTGACAGAGTTCCAAGAAGCGGAACAATGTTGAAGAGTTGGAAGATGGGACCGTGATTCACCATTCAAGGAGAAGAGCATGGCTCAGCTAACGCAATCGAAGGGCAAATGTGCCTATTGCCGGCAAGAACTCGCTAAGAACGGAGCGGGCAAGCACTTAGCGGCCTGTGTAAAGAGGCAGGAAGTTGTGGCCAAGGCTGAGGGTAAGAAGGGGAACAGCGAATCGCTTTACCACCTGCGGGTACAGGCTGCCGGGCAGAGCGAATTCTGGCTGGATTTGGAAATGCGCGGCTCGGCTACCTTGCTGGATTTGGACGATTATTTGCGTGCCATCTGGCTCGAATGCTGTGGGCATATGAGCCAGTTTTCAACTGGGGGATGGCGCGGTAAAGAGATAGCCAAAGGGCGACGAATCGATAAAGTTTTCGAGCCGAGGTGTTGAGCTGACGCATATCTATGATTTTGGGACCTCATCGGAAACGCTCATAAAATTCGTGAATGTGCGGGAAGGCAAGCCCACTACTTCTCATCCCATCGCCCTCATGATGCGCAATGTGATGCCGGAATCCGAATGCATAGAGTGTAAAAAGCCTGCGGCCTGGTTGTGTATGGAGTGTCTGTATTGAGGAAAGATGAATGGGGAGCTTTATGCGCCAAACACGCAAAAACCCATCCCCATGATCAGTATGGTGAACCCATCCCTTTAGTCAACTCGCCGCGTTTAGGCCTCTGTGGGTACGACGGACCGGCCGATCCGCCCTATTGAGTTCCTGGCTGCCTGGGGAGAGAAGTCAGGAGCCAGAGTCAGGAGCCAGGAGTCAGGAGCCAGGAGCCAGGAGTCAGGAGTCAGGAGTGAGAAGTCGGGAGTCTGAGAGCCGCCATCTTGGCTTCCCGGCTGCCGGGAGAGAGTGCCGCCGGGAGGCTGGTTCCGTGCGGTGGCGACCATCCCGGCTCAGCGTTTTGCCTCGGCTATCATTGACCAGCAGATTCGGGTCCTCTCAGGAGTCGTTGAAAAGCGTGTTGCACGATCGGAAAATCTTCCGCCTGCAGGGTGCGGACGTCCATCAGGTATTGATCCGACTCGATGCGGGCAATAATCGGGGGTTCATTGTTTCTGAGATGTGCCTCGATCCTCTGGGTGCTCATGCCGGGTGAACTCACGGCCACCGCATAAGTCGGGAGGCCCTGGCCCGGCAACGCCCCTCCGCCGACCTGCGAAGAACTTTGCTGAACCCGGACCTGCAAGCGGTGCTGGGGGTCCGCCTCCCGAATGAGCGCCGCCAGATGCTGAGCTCGTTCCTCGAGGAGTGCCAGGGGTACGGCGATCATACGGAGGGTTGGGACCTTTTCCAGCGCAAGGCGTTCATCGCGGTATAAACGCAGGGTCGCCTCGAGCACGGCAAGCGTCATCTTGTCCACGCGCAGGGCCCGCGTGAGGGGGTTTTTGCGGCATTCTGCGACGATCTCCTTCCTGCCCAAAATGATACCGGCCTGGGGGCCGCCGAGCAGTTTGTCCCCACTGAAGGTCACCACATCCACCCCCGTCCCCATGGCCTCCGAAACGGTCGGTTCCCCATGCAGACCGAATCTCGCCATATCGACGAAAGATCCGCTGCCCAGGTCCTCCATCACCGGGATGCCGCGCTTTCGGCCCAGCGCGACCAGTTGTTCCGCCGGCACCTCGGCGGTAAAGCCGACAATGCGATAATTGCTGGTGTGGACGCGCAGCAGGAGTGCGGTTTGTTCCGTGATGACCGCTTCGTAGTCGCGCAGGTGCGTGCGGTTGGTGCACCCGACCTCGCGGAGGATGGCGCCGCTGCTGCGCATCACATCGGGGATCCGAAAGGAGCCGCCGATTTCCACGAGTTGGCCGCGGGAAACGATGACTTCGCGATCCTTCGCCAGGGTGTTCAAGGTGAGCAGGACGGCGGCAGCGTTATTGTTCACGACGAGTGCGGCCTCCGCGCCGGTGAGTTCGCACAAAATCGATTCGGCATGGACATAGCGAGATCCTCGCTGTCCCTGGACCAGATCGTACTCGAGGTTGTTGTAGTTTCGGCAAAGCAATTGCAGTCTCGCGACGGCTTCCTCGGCGAGCAGCGAGCGCCCGAGGTTGGTGTGGACGATGACGCCGGTAGCATTGATCACGTTCTGCAGGGTATAGGCGCCGGCCTTTTCGAGGTGTTTCAAAACGCACTGCACCAGATGGGCTGTTTCGAGGTTTATCCTCGGCGTCGATTCCGGTTCCTCAAGAAGGAGCTTGCGCTTTTGCTCCAGAACGTGCCGGATGCTTGCCAGCATCAGCCGGCGGGGATATCGCGAGAGCGCTTCCTGGATCGCTTCCAATTGCAGCAGATTCTCCACACTGGGAATCCGGCGCAGCCTTTCTTGAGTAGAGTTGCCGGTCATTGGCTGTTCATCCTTTTTAACACTCATCGGTTTGCAGGCTTTCTGTGTCCGCATCTTCGCCATCGCTGGTCTCAGCCTCTCTGTTAAAAGACCCAAGGACTTCCAGCACGAGCCTTGGATCCCTCAAACATGCTCCGGTCCCAGGGTGTGCCGGGTCCAACCGGCATCGAGCCTTTCTTTCCGCAGGCATCATGGTTATAGTGTGATTTCCTCTGAAGATGAAACTCTTTTTGTGCATCGAATGGTCGACAGCCTTATGGATATATCGGTAAGTCGGGAGCAGGAACCGGCAACATCGCATGGAAGCGCCATCGAGGGATTTCCCAAAAGGGATGCCGATGCTGCAGCCGTTTTATCCTTTCTGAGGGATTCCCGGGAGTCGGTGCATCTGCGCGGGGTGCAGGAAACAGCCCTGGGTTACCTCATCGGGAAGGGACTGCGCGCCGTCCGCAAACCCATGCTCCTGATCGCCCCCACCGACCGGGAGGCGGAGCAATATTTCGAGATAGCCGCTTTTTTCTTCGGCAGGGAGAACCAACGTCCGGATGCTCCCCTCGCGCGAAAGATCTGGTATTTCCCTTCGCGAACCGCCCACAAAGCGCAGTCTCTGGGAAAGATGGAAGCCACGGCGAGGCGTCTCGAGGCCCTTTACGCCCTCAAAACTGCGGTCTCTCCCATCCTGGTTGTCACCTCGGCGATGGCTCTCCTGGAATGTTTGGCGCCCCCGGAAATCCTGCTCAACCATGTGGAATATCGAGTCAAAGGGGAAGCCATCGAGCTCGAATCGTTCTGCCGGCAGCTCGGTGAGCGCGGGTACTATCCGGTTTCCCTGGTGGAGGAATATGGGGACCTGAGCCGGCGCGGAGGCGTCCTCGATATTTACGCTCCCATGTACCGCTGGCCCCTGAGGCTCGAGTTCTTCGGGGATGAACTGGAATCCATTCGTCTTTTCCATCCCAGCAATCAGCGTTCCCTCGGGGTGCTGGAAGATGTGGTGCTCCTTCCCGCAAGCGAGATCATCCTCGATGGGGAAGCGCGGGCACGCGCCCAGGAAGCGCTCTATGCGGACGTTCGGGAAGGGGTGTTGACGCCCGCGGCGGGAAACGCCTGGTTGGAGAGAATTCAGGAGGGCTATCAGAACGGCGGCTTCGAATCCCTCCTGCCGGTTTTCTATGAAAAGACCGCAACGCTTCTGGACTACCTCGCCCCCCAAACGCTTCTCTTTTGGTCCGATGCCAATCGTTGTCGCATGGAGATGGCCGAGAATTACTGGCAGTTGTGCGGTGATCGTGCCAAGGATCCTACCGGCAACGAGTGGCAGAAATCACCCGCAGAGCTCTACGCGGACCCCGAACGGCTGCACGAAAAAGGGAAGCGGTTTCAACAGGTGTGGGTCAACGCCCTCATTGAACCTGCCGAGACCCAGAAGGTCATGGATCTCGGGATCGACAGTCACAGCGCCCTGGGCCTGGCCGTGAAGTCTCACCAGAACAAGGAAAGACTCCTGGAACCCCTCGCTCACCAGTTCCGCAAATGGCAGGAAGACGGCATCCTTTCTTTCCTCGTGTGCCAGCAGAAGGAACAGTCCCGGCGGTTGGCGGAGCTGCTTGCGGGCTATGACCTGGAGGTGTTATCCAGCGACCTCGCATTCGGACAGGAATCCTATGAGTCCCCGGCGGTAAAAGTGTTGGTCGGTCCCTCGCTCAAAGGTTTCTTCTGGCCTGCGGAAAGGCTCGCCGTCGTATCCGAAGAAGAACTTTTCGGGCGGAGATCGCGTCGCGTTTCCCGGAAACCGGTCTCGGGTGTTTTTTTGAATTCCTTTCAGGACCTTCATGTGGGCGATTTTGTTGTCCATGTCGACCATGGCATCGGCATCTACAAAGAACTGGTCCACTTGAACGTGCGGGGAATCGAAAGCGATTTTGTGCTGCTCGAGTACCAGGATGGGGACCGCCTTTATGTCCCCGTTGACAAACTCGCCAGGGTCCAGAAGTATCTCGGGATCGAGGGGCATGAGCCGCGCGTCGACAAGCTCGGCGGCAAGTCCTGGGAGACGGCCAAGAAAAAGGCCCGGGAATCGGCGGAAAGAATCGCCCAGGAGATCCTCAATCTCTATGCCCAGCGACGGGTCAGTGAGGGCTTTCGCTTTTCTGCTCCGGACACGTATTTCCATGAATTTGAAGCGACTTTCTCCTACGAGGAAACCCCCGACCAGGTCAGGGCCATTGACGACGTCCTGGAGGACATGGGCTCGGCGCTGCCCATGGACCGGCTGATCTGCGGCGACGTCGGGTACGGCAAAACGGAGGTGGCGATTCGCGCTGCCTTCAAGGCCATCATGGATGGCAAACAGGTGGCCATGCTGGTGCCTACCACGGTCCTGGCGGAGCAGCACTACCAGACCTTTCTTGAGCGCTTTAACGGCTTTCCGGTAGCGGTGGCCTCGCTGAGCCGTTTCAAGACTTCCGCCCAGCAAAAACAGGTGCTCAAAGGCTTGGAGCGCGGCGCCATCGATGTTGTCATCGGTACGCATCGCCTCCTGCAAAAGGATGTAAGCTTTCGCGACCTGGGGCTGGTCATTGTCGACGAAGAGCATCGCTTTGGCGTCAAGCACAAGGAAAATTTGAAGAAACTCAGAGTCTCCGTGGATGTCCTCACCCTTTCCGCGACCCCGATTCCCAGGACGCTGCACATGGCGCTTTCCGGAATTCGGGACATGAGCGTCATCGAAACGGCGCCCGAGGACCGCCGTTCCATAGACACGTTGCTCTGCAAATACGAAGAGTTGACGATCCAGGAAGCGATCTATCGGGAACTCCACCGGGCCGGCCAGGTCTTTTTCGTGCATAATCATGTCGGCAGCATCTACCAGATGGCCGCCAGACTGAGCCTGCTGGTGCCGGACGCGCGCGTTGCCGTGGCCCACGGCCAGATGAAGGAACGGGACCTGGAAAAGGTCATGCTTGACTTCATCCATCGCCAGGTGGATGTTCTGGTTTGTACGACGATCATCGAGTCGGGGCTCGATATTCCGGCAGCCAATACCATTATCATCAATCGTGCCGACAAGTTCGGGCTGGCTCAGATTTATCAGTTGCGGGGAAGGGTCGGGCGCTCCAGTGAGCAGGCTTATGCCTACCTGCTCGTGCCCGGGGAACACCTCATTACGCGGGATGCTCAGAAGCGCCTGCGGGCGCTGCTGGATTTCAGCGAGCTCGGAGCGGGCTTCAAGATCGCCCTCAATGACCTCCAAATCCGGGGGGAGGGACCATCCTCGGGGCCTCCCAATCAGGTCATATTGCGGCCGTGGGTTATGAGCTCTACCTGGAACTCCTCGAGAAGACCGTTCGTGAGCTGAAAGGGGAACGCTTCGAAGAAGCGCCCATCGAGCCGGAAATCAACATCAGGCTCAGCGCCTTCCTGCCGGAGACTTACATCCCAAATACCGATCAGCGGCTCATTGCGTACAAGCGGCTGGCGACGATTGCGGCAGAAGCGGAGGTGGATGACCTGACGAAGGAATGGCGAGATCGTTACGGTCCATTTCCCGAAAGTGTCAGGAACCTGATTCTGCTCGCGAAGGTGCGATTGCTCTCGAAACAGGTTGGAATGCTGCGGATTGACGGGGACGATGAGTCCTTTTGCCTTCACTTTGCGGCGGATGCTCCTTTCCGGTCGTTCGCTTCCTTTCTGGCGTCCAAGAATTGTTCCTTCAATCCGGCAATGGAGCGCAGGCTGCGCGTTGACATCTGGGGACGCGATTCGGCCCAACGCCTCGTGCGGTTGAAAAGGACCTTGCAAGAGTTCTGGGAACGTGCTAGTGATATCAAGTCAATTCAGTAGGTTAGGGTGGGGGCGGGGGCCTCATGCTGCAGGAATGGTGGGCGGCGGCCCCGAAGCACCTTCGGCGATGGTCTAATTGTTGAGATTTTGGAGGTTGCCCAAAAGGCTTTCCGGAATCGCCTTGCGTCATTCCGGTGTAAGCCGGGATCCAGGTTTCTTTGAGACTCCCTGGACCCCGGCTTTCGCCCGGGGTGACGGGATGGAGGGGGTTTTGGGGGACACCTTCTTAGGGGGCGAGGGAGTGCATGCGGTCGATCATTAGATTTTGCTTCATAATCGTGTGCCTGATTGGGTGCTGTGGGGTTGTCTGCGCGGAAACTATCGACCGGATTGTCGCTGTAGTCAATGGGGATATTATTCTCTACAGTGAGCTTCAGGAGCAAGTGCGCCAGCTTACGAAGATGTCGCCGAACCTGAAGTTGGAAGATCCCGCCCGGCGCGCTCAGCTCGAGCGTGAAGTGCTGCAGCAGATGATTCGAGACCACCTGGCAGACCAGGAGATTCGGCGTTTGAAGATTGTGGTGTCGGCGCGTGAAATCGATGAGGCCCTCGAAACGATCAAGAGCGAGAATCACTTTACGGACGCCCAATTTGAGAATGTGATTCAGCAGCAGGGGCAAACGCGCGAGCAGGTTCGTCAGGGGATCAAGAAGGAATTGGAGCGCTCGCGGCTGGTCGAGCGGGTGTTCAAGAGCAAGACCGTCATCACCCAGGAGCAGGTTGACGCTTTTCTCAAGACGGATGAGGCTGCTCTTGTGGAGAGGCGGCGCCTGGCGCTCCTGTTTCTTCCCTTTCCGGAAGGAGCTCAAGGGCAGAAAACGGCAGAAGTGGAAAAGATGGCCCGCGACGTTATGAATCGGTTAAAAGGCGGCGAGGATTTTTCCAAGCTCGCAAAAGAATACTCCAAGGGGCCCGCCGCGCAGGAGGGGGGGACCTGGGCTATATCCCTACGGATGAACTCGCGCCCCCCATCGAAGCAGCAACCCGGGGGCTCAAGCCGAATGAGATGACGGAGCTGCTGAAGACGCCGACCGGATTCTTCATCATCAAGGTCCTGGACGTTCAGAAGACAAAACAGGCAGCGGTTGATGCCGAGGCCCGCGAAAAGGCTCGAAGACAGCTTTTTCAATCGGAAATGAGCAAGAAGTTCGAGGATTGGGTCCGAGACCTTGAGGCTCGGGCCTTTATACAGATTTCGCTCTGACCGGCTGAGGAATTCACCGCAGAGAACGCAGAGAACGCGGAGAGAACCGAATTTATTTTTCTCGCGGAAAGATTGAAAGTGTTAAAACCTCAGCAAGTATAAAACCAAGAGCCGGGAGCCTGGACCAAACAGCAAACAATCAACAGCTAACAGCTAACAGCCAACAGCCAACAGCTAAGAGCTAAGAGCTAAGAGCTAAGAACCAATTGGTGGTTTCGGATGAAGGAACTCGCAGCATATTTGAAGTCTGAGAGGCTGAAGCAGGGCGTGCCATTGGCGGAAATGTCGGAACGGGTTCGCGTCAGTGTCAGCATGCTCCAGGCCCTGGAAGAAGGGAATTGCGAGCGGATTGGATCGAGCTTGCTGATTCGCAGCTTTATCCGAGCCTATTGCGGGTCCCTGGGCATTGATCCTCAGCCCTTGATCGAGAAGCATGCTTCGGAAATTCGCGCTCTCGATCTTCAGGATGAAAGCATCCGGCGTTTCGGCAAGTGGTCGAAGGCGCTCAGAAAGAGAAGCCGGATTGGGATATTTGCCGTACTGCTTCTCGGCATCGCGCTCCTCGGGGCTATTTACGGCGGCGTGTGGTTCTGGAAATTCAGGGAATCTTCGGATCCGTCTCAATCCCTTAGAGCGTCGGGTTATCCGCAGCAGGACCTGCCTTCCGATCTTTCCAACAAGGCCGCGCAGAGTACCGGGTCGGAGTCGAAGGGAGCGGCCCCTGGTTCCGAGGACAAAGCGGTTCGGTCCTCATCTGCGGGCGGCGATTCCCGAGCAGAAAAGACCCAAAGCGCGGCGGTGGTGCCCAGGGCCCAGGACGGCCCGGCATCCAAGCCATCCGGAGCGGGGGTCGGTCCGGCCGAGGTCCTGCCGGAGCCGGTCGAAAAGCCGGTTCCTGCCGCGGAAGCGGTTGGGAAACGCCTGTTCCGCGTGGAAGCGACCCAGAAGACCTGGATTCAGGTCACCATGGATGATAAGACCACTCAGACGGCGATGCTGGAACCTGGGGACAATCGCCAATGGGAAGCGGAGAAGACCATGAAGATCATCGTCGGCAACGCCGGCGGCGTTCGCATGAAGTGGGACGGCCGCCCGGTTGAGGTCCCAGCCAGGCAGGGCAGTGTGATCCGCTTTAACCTCCCGGACCAGCGGTATCTGAAAGAATAAGAGCAGACGGGGGCATGGATGTTTTTGAGACCGATGCGATTGTTTTGAACGGTAGAGACTACGGGGAGTCTGACCGCATCATTGCCTTTTACGGCGAGGCGTCGGGGTTGCTCAAAGGCATTGCGAAAGGCGCCAGGCGGAGCAAGAAGCGGTTTGTCAACACGTTTGAACCGTGCAGTCTGGTGAGGTTGGCTTATCGTGCCCGCCGGGGATTGGTGTGGATCGATGCCTGCAACCTGTTGGAGCCCCATTTGGGCCTCCGGGTTGAGGTGAAACGGTGGGGACAGGCGGCGTTGATTTCCGAAATTATGCTGGAAATGGTCCCGGAAGGGGAACCGCAGCCGGAGCTTTTTTTCCTCTTGCGGCAGGCTTTAGACCATCTGGTGAAGACCAGGGACCCGGTCAATGTGGTCTTGCTGTTCCTGCTTCGCTTTCTTCATATCATGGGTTATCTTCCTGCTCTGGAACGATGCGGAGTTTGCCACCGCCCCCTGAAATCGGCCACCACCTGGTGGTGGCGAATAAGCCAGGGAGTGCTGGTGTGCGCGGAACATCGCCGGGCAGACGAGGATCGCTTGCTGTTGGATTTGGGGAGTCTGGTGCTTATTCATCAATCCAGGCGTTTTTCCGTAACCAATATCTGGCGTCTCCATTTCTCACAGCATCGCCGGGTCCCGCTTCTGAATGCTTTGCTGGATTGGGTCCGTGAGCACATTAAGAAGGACCTTAGAAGTCTGAGGCTCCTGGAACAGCTCGGATCGACCTGAGCGGAGCGGAATCAGAGGGTGAGCTTTGGAGTGGGTGAGTCAATTTGAAGAAATTGCGCGGGAGCACCAATCGCTGGCATTGCTCCTGGCCTATGCCGGTGGGGTATTGGCAAGCTTCACCCCGTGCACCTATCCGATGATGCCGATTACCGTGGCTTTCGTCGGCGCCAAAGCCCAAGGCAGCCGGTGGAGGGGCTTTGTGCTCTCCATTTTTTATGTCCTGGGGCTGGCGATTGTGTATTCGGCTCTTGGGGCTTTTGCCGCGCTGTCCGGGGGGCTCTTCGGCGCGCTCACGAGCAATCGCTGGACCTACCTGCTGGTCGGGAATATTTGCCTGATCTTTGGGTTGGCGATGCTGGAAGTCATTCCTCTGACGCCGCCGGCATTCCTGAATCGAATGCAAGTGCGAAATATTCGAGGGCATGATATCCTCTCGAGTGTGCTCCTGGGAGGGGCTTCGGCACTGGTGATCAGCACCTGCACCACACCCGTCCTGGGAGTGCTCCTGACCATCGTGGCGACCCAGCAGGATATTTTTTGGGGCATTGGGATGCTCTTTGCCTTTTCCTATGGTATCGGCACGCTCGTCATCCTGCTTGGGACCTTTACCGGTCTTCTGACTTCCCTCCCGCGTTCCGGAATTTGGATGAGGCGGATCCAGAAAGCATTCGGGTTGCTGATGATTTTGGCTGCCGAGTATTTCTTCATTAAGACAGGAGAATTCTGGCTATGAGCCACAAATTGGTTTTTGGCCGGCTATTGGCCTGGATCATGGTGATGACGTTCAGCTCTTCGTTCTCTTTGAATCAGGCGGCAAGCGCTTCCGAATCCCGTGAACCGATCGTTCTGGCCGCTCTTTTTGGATCTGAGGCCGTGAAAGGAGCGGCCGTTGACTTCGAGCTGCCCGATTTGAACGGTTCGAAAATCCGCCTGAGTAAGTTCAAGGGAGAGCGGCCGGTGTTGATCTATTTTTGGGCCACCTGGTGTCCGCATTGCATCGAGGTTAAGCCGGATGTTGCCAAGCTGCGGGAAAAGACGGGTCCGGGTGAAATGGAAATCCTTGGGATAAACGTTGGCGGGAGTGATTCCCTGGAGCGGCTGAAGCGTTACCAGGAAGGACATCCCGTGTCCTGGCCGATACTCTATGACGGTGACGGGAAAGTTTCCAGGGCCTATAAGGTCCAGGGGATACCCCTGTTTGTCCTCGTCAACAAAGAGGGCAATGTGGTCTATCGGGAGACTGAGCCGCCGTCGGATGTGCGAAAATATCTTCATTAGCATTTACCCAGAGAGAGAACCATGAAAGATGTGCTTACCATTATTATGGCAGGGGGCGAAGGCAAGCGGCTGATGCCGCTGACTCAGGACCGGTCGAAACCGGCGGTGCCTTTTGGAGGCATTTACCGGCTTATTGACATCCCTTTGAGCAACTGCATCAATTCGCTGCTCTACAAGATCCTGGTCTTCCCCCAATACAAGTCGCAGTCCATGGTCGACCACCTGGAAGAGGGCTGGAATATTTTTTCGGCCGATTTGGGGCATTACCTGCGGATTGCTGCTCCGCAGCAAAGGATGGGCAAGGAATGGTATCGGGGAACGGCGGATTGCGTGCGCCAGAATCTTTATTTGGTCGAGCGGGAACGACCTCGATATGTGTTGATCCTGGGCGGGGACCACGTCTACAAGATGGATTACACGGCGTTTCGCGACTACCACGAGAAGCATGATGCCGATGTCAGCGTTGCGCTGTTGGAGGTGGATCGAAGCCAGGCCCCGGAATTTGGCATTGCGGAAGTGGACAACGATTTTCGCATTCGTCGCCTGGGAAGAAAAACCTCGCGAGCCCAAGGCGATTCCCGATGATCCGGACCGCTCACTGGCCTCGATGGGCATCTATCTGTTTCGGACCGAACTGCTGCTGGATCTCCTCAGGAAGACCGACCACGACGACTTTGGCGGCGACATCATTCCCCACGTAATTAAGGACTTCAAGGTCGTCGCCTATCCTTACCGGCGTATGAATCGCATCCGCGATTACATCCATCTGGTGGACCCGGAGGGTTCACGCCGCTGGCAGTTGGTCGAGGGCACGCGGGATTCGCAATACTGGCGCGATGTCGGCACCCTGGATGCCTATTGGAACGCCAATATGGACCTGACCGGCATTGACCCTTTTTTCAATCTGTACGGCACCCTCTGGCCCATTCGGACCTTCCAGCGCCAATATCCTCCGGCTAAATTCGTGTTCAATCAACCGGGTTTGGAGCCGCCCCGCGTCGGGACAGCGGTCGATTCCATTGTTTCTCCGGGCTGCATCATCAGCGGCGCGACGGTGCGCAGTTCGGTGCTGTCCTGCAACGTCATGGTCCGCAGCTGGGCTGAAGTCGATGAATCAGTTATCATGGATAATGTCGAGGTCGGGCGTTACTGCCGGATCAAGAAAGCGATCATCGATAAGCACAACGTCATCCCCCCCCACACCCAGATCGGCATCGATCCGCAAGAAGACCGCAAGCGCTTCGAGGTAACGCCGCGAGGGATCACCGTGGTGCCGAAGAGCTACTTTAAAGCTGAATCATAACTGACAGGGTGCTTCTTGCTGCGTGATTTGTATGGGAGAGAGATACGATTTTCAAGGGAGCGGCAGCAACACATTGCATGCGACCATCCGGAAATGACCACCCAGTTTGAGAAGATAAGGGAAACGCTGCTCTCGCCCGAACAGATCATACGGTCACGCACTGATAGTGCGGTGGAGTTGTTTTACCGCGCTTATGAAAAGACGCCGGTGACGCGTAAATACTTGTGCGTAGTGGTTAAAACGGCGACTGATGATGCGTTCATCATCACCGCATATTTCACGGATACCGTGAAGATAGGACAGGTGTTATGGAGAAGAAGGTAAAAGTCTGGTACGACAGGGAAGGGGATTATCTCGAAGTGCTCTTTGAGACGAAAGAAGGCTATTTTCGCGAGACGGAAGATGATGCGGTCATGGAAAAGGTGGATACGGATGGCAATATGATTGGGTTTTCCATCCTGAAGGTAAGCAAGTTGAGCGAAGAAAAGACCCTCTCGGTCAGCCTGAAGAATCGGGCTGCATAGATAAGATCCTGACCAAGTTCTGCAACCTTCCCTTCGAGGAGTGCACAACTACGGCAGGACGAGGCTTTCCATAATCCCCCTGCCACCACCACCAGAACCACATCTCCTCGTTTCATTCCCATTCGCTCGTTCCCAAGCTCCAGCTTGGGAACGGAAGGCGGAAGTCCCAGCTTCCCGTGTCTCTTGAGTATCCGGTGACATTCACCGCTCCGATGAAGCTGAAGCTGTCAAGCAGGTGGGTTTTCAAGCCGGACTTGGGAACCAGCTTGAAGGGGAATTGTCAGACAGGCACCCATCACCCATCACCCAGCACTCATCACCCATCACCCATCACCCAGCACCCAGCACTATTTTTATGTAAATACCTTGGATGTTTACCCTCCCATCAGCTGCGGTTTTGAGCGAAGCTGAGGGGTGGCCTGCTCGAATTGGTAGGCGATCCTCAGGATGAGGTCTTCCCGGAAATGGGGGCCGAGGATTTGCAGCCCGATCGGGAGCCCTCCGTGGTGAAGCCGCACGGTACCGAGATGCCGGGGACCCCGGCAAGGCTGGCGGGCAGGGTGAGCACGTCGCTGAGATACATCTGCAGCGGATCATCCATCTTTTCCCCGATGGTGAAGGCGGGAATCGGCGCCACCGGGGCCAGCAGCGCATCGCATCGCGCGAACGCCGCCAGGAAATCCTGCCGGATCAGCGTCCTCACCTGCGACGCTTTCCTGTAATAAGCGTCATAGTAGCCTGCCGACAGCACATAGGTGCCCAGCATGATGCGTCGCTTCACTTCGGGGCCGAACCCCTGCGAACGGCTCTGCCGATACATGGTCATGAGGTCACTGGCATCCGGACACCCGCAGGCCGTACTTCACTCCGTCGTAGCGGGCAAGGTTCGAGCTCGCTTCCGCCGGAGCAATGATGTAATACGCTGCGACGCCGTATTCGGTATGGGGCAGGGAAACATCGACGATTTCCGCCCCCAGGTCCCGGCACGTCCGGATGGCCTTCTGCACCCTGGCAGCCACGTCAGGGTGCATGCCTTCAATGAAATACTCCTTGGGGATACCGAGCCGCAGTCCCTTTATGGGTTCCTTCAGGGCCCCTCGATAGTCCGGAACGGGTTGCTCCACCGAAGTCGAATCCTTGGGGTCGTGGCCGGCGATGACCTGCAGCAGCAGCGCGGCGTCTTCGACGTCTTTGGTGATGGGGCCGATCTGGTCAAGCGACGACGCAAAAGCCACCAGGCCGAAACGGGAAACCCGGCCATAGGTGGGTTTCAACCCGACCACACCGCAAAAGGAAGCAGGCTGACGAATGGAACCCCCGGTATCGGTCCCCAGAGACCCGGCACAAAGGTCGGCGGCAACGGCGGCTGCGGAACCCCCGCTCGAGCCTCCCGGGACGCGGTTCAGGTCCCAGGGATTGCGGGTGGGCCGATATGCCGAATTTTCGGTGGAGGATCCCATGGCGAATTCATCCATGTTGGTCTTGCCGAGAAAGATGCTCCCGGCTTCCTTGAGATGCTGCGTTACGGTGGCATCATAAGGGGGAATGAAGTTTTCCAGGATGCGCGACGCGCACGTCGTCCTTATTCCCTGCATGCAGATCACATCTTTGATGGCGAGCGGGATGGCGGCAAGGGGAGAAAGAGCAACATCCCTTATCCCCTGGTCATATTGCCGGGCCAGCTCGAGGGCCCGTCCGCAAGCGAAGTCAGGTAGCAGTTGAGTTTCGGGTCGAGCCGTTCGATCCGCTCGAGGAATGCTGAAACCACATCGGTTGCGCTCACTTCTTTGCGCAGCAGGAGATCATGCAATTCGTGGATGGCAAGGGCGTAAAGTTGCATGGAGAATAAGCCTCTTCCTATCGATTCTAGATCACTTTGGGCACGACGAAATTTACCCCGTCGTTTTGCGGCGCGTTATGCAGCGCACCTGCGCGGTCGAGGGAGGAATCGATGCGGTCTTCGCGGGAAACATTCGCCAGTTGGATGGCGTGCGTGGTTGCCGGGACGTCACGGGTGTCCAGCTCGTTGAGCTTATCCATGTAGCTCAGAATACTGTTCATCTGTTCCGTCATGCGCAGTTCTTCCCTCTCCCCCAGTTCCAGGCGGGCGAGGTTGGCCACATGCCGGACTTCCTCAATGCTGATTTTGGTTGCCATGGTCTTTAAAAGCCTGTGAAAAGTCAAAGGTGAAAAGGTGAAAAACCAAAAACAAACGGTGGCCGGTGTTCACTGGTGCGGTTGCCAGGGTGACGGTCGCGCGGCATCACCTTGGTGCACCTCCGCATAAACAGATGTCCGAATTCGAGACGTCATTCCCGCCGTGTCTCTGGCTGGAATCCAGGCTGGGCAAATTTCCTGGATTCCCGCTAAAAACCTGCCGGAATGACGAGCATGGGCTAAGGACACTCTATACTGTGGTGCGGTAATTAGCCGATCGATGACTCCGGTCGCACGCCGGGTTTCTTAACACACGGCTACCGGTTAAACAATCCTCCCTTTTCTCGTGCTTTCTCTAATGGTGCATCAGCCTCATATCCAACAAAAGATGAATGCCCTGAAGGGGCTATATAAAATAGCCCGGGGTCAGCGACAGCGCCACCCTGGGATGGAAAGCGCCATTCCTTTTTCGTTTACCCTGAAAGGGTTGGATAAATGGTTGCGACGGTCTGCGTTATGCAACCCCTTCAGGGTAAATGTTCGGGTTGCGCCCGGCTCCCCAGGGTGGCGCTATCGCTGACCTTGGGCTAATATATGGAGCCCCTCAGGGCAGAAAGCGCAGATGGAAAGCGCCATTCGCTTTTTCGTTTACCCGAAAGGGTCAGATAAATCGTTGCGACGGTCTGCGTTATGCAACCCCTTCAGGAGTAAAGGCTTCGGGTTGCACCCGGCTCCCCAGGGTGGCGCTATCGCTGACCCTGGGCTAATATATGGAGCCCCTTCAGGGCAGAAAGCTCAGCTTGATGCAGATGCCCTTCATGACTCGTTGCTCACCACTCCCCACTCCCCACTCCCTTCTCCCTGCTGCCCACTCCCTACTCCCTACTCCCTACTCCCCACTCCCTACTCCCTACTCCCCACTCCCCACTCCCTACTCCACTCCCTGCCTACTCCCTACTCCCTACTGCCTACTCCCTACTCCCCACTCCCCGCCATCCCGGAAAACGTCTCCATCGTGCGGCAATCGCGAAAAGCGGAAAGCACCCCGGGAAGTCCTGGGACCTTACGATTCTGCAAAAGGTGGTAGGTCAACTCATGCACTCGAACTTCCTCGGCTTCCTGTTCCAGTTCGGTGCTGTCAAAACGCTGGAGAAATTGGGCAAAGCGGATCACGTGAATCAATTCATGGGTGACAATATAGAGGGAAAGGGGGAAAAGCTGGATGACGGCATCCCGCTGGACCGCTCTTCGGATCACGTGGTCCTGAAGGCAGATCTTGAAAAAATCGCCGGGTTCGCTCCCGCGCAAACGTTCGTGAGGGTGCCGCAGGTATCGGTGGATCTGGGCAAAAGCAGCATCGGTGATCTCGTCTTTGTGGAGATCGCGCAGCGACTGGATGTCATAGCGATACCGCTTCCACTGCGAGGTCGAGATCTTGTAGTGCTCACTGAGAAGTTCTTCAGAGAGGTCGATGGATTGCCTCAGAACGGCAATTTCATGCAGTTCAAAAGGGACTCGTTCTATCGATTTTGCCATCCCGGCTCATATGCCATCAGTCAATACGTTTTGTACCCGAATTGAGCTCAGATTAGAAACCGCCTCCGTTCCCAGCGTCAGATCAGGTTGTCAGCTGCGCGGGCTCTTTGGAAAACCCCCCTCCGTTTGCCCAGCAGTCAATCATGAAGATCAGGTTGTCGAGACTGCGAAGGAAGCTCTTTGAAAACCGCCCTCTGTTTGCCCAAGCAGTCAATCATGAAGATCAGGTTGTCGAGACTGCGAGGGAAGCTCTTGAACCGCCCTCCGTTTGCCCAAGCAGTCAATCATGAAGATCAGGTTGTCGAGACTGCGAAGGAAGCTCTTTGGAAAACCCGCCCTCCGTTTGCCCAAGCAGTCAATCACCTTTTGCACCCGTGCTCGATGGTGGTTGCATCCACTTCTCTCTTACAAAAAAATCCCTATTTTTTCAAAGGGCTATTTGTCGGTGTGGATATAAGAAACAGATTTTGTTAGTCTCTCCAGAGAGCAATGCCATTGGGAGTTTACTTGCCCTTTGACTTAAAATATAATCTAGGCTAATAAACAATGTCCCTGCTGGAATGGAAAGGAAGTGTAAGGGAGTTTGCCGCTCGGAAAACAGATTTCAAGATGTTCCTTCCTGGCCTGAGTGATCGGCCACAATCCATTCAGTTTGGTCCTACAGGCTCATTTGCCTTACTTCCTGGCAGCTTCTCAAGCAGACTCGGACTTTTGCCGGATGCTGATGCAGCCAGGCTAGTTTGTTGTGTGGAGGAGACGAACGTACCATGTGCCGCTTATTCGCAATAACCAGCGAGGAGCCCCTGTCGCCCATGATGGCGATGCAGGCCCTGGACGTCATGCGTGAAGGTCATGACGGCTCGGGGGTGGGGCTTTTCCTCAGTGACCTCGGGGGTCCCTTTGAGGAGCTCAAGGGAGCGCCGATCCTCTCGGGGATCTTCACCAACGACGGCTTGAAGCGTCTTGACCAGTTCATGATGAACATCGGCTTCATGACCAAGTACAAGCTGTCCATCAAGGTCCCCAAAAACCCGCCCGCCGGAACTCCCCGGCGCGACATCTACCTGATTCGCGCCTATGAATACCCGGAGGCCTGGGAAGGGCTGAGCGAGCGTGAGACTTGATCACCGCCTGATGATGGTTCGGCTGCAGCTGAGGCAGATGGGGGAAGAAAACGAGGACATGATTGTCTACAGTTTCTGGCCCGATGTCATCATGATCAAGGAAATCGGAGATCCGCTCCTGGTTTCCAAGTATCTTGGTTTGGACCGGGAGGAGCTCCGGGCCCGCATCATGCTCGCCCAGGGCCGGCAGAACACCAACTATGCGATCAATCTCTATGCCTGCCATCCCTTCTTCCTTCAGGGCGTGGCGACGATGACCAACGGGGAGAACACGGCCTTTGTCCCCAATCGGGAATTCCTCGCGTCCCGGGGATTTCCCGGGTACATCGGGTATCAGTCCGACTCCGAGGTGTTTACGCACATTCTGCACTTTACCCTCAATCGCCTCGGACTTGGCGTCGAAGCATACAAACACGTCATCACCCCGTTGCAGGACGATGACCTGGAACGCCACCCCGACGGTACGTTCCTGCGGCACTTGAAACATTCCTGCCGCCGCCTGATCATCGACGGGCCCAACTGCGTCATGGGATGTCTCCCCGACAAGACGCTCTTCGTGGTCCAGGATCGCAAGAAGCTGCGCCCGGCGGTGGTGGGGGGAAGGCCCGGTCTGTTATGCCATCTCCTCGGAAATGTGCGGCCTGGACGTCGCCATCCCCGACCGGGATCGAAGCAGGGATTTTCAGCCCATGCATCTGGATACGGGAATCATCCGCCAGGATCGCCAGGAGGTTAAGATATGTTCTCAAATGGGGCGATTAGCCCATCTTCACTAAGCATCAAAGATCTTCCCTGGCAGGTCCATTGGGAGAAAGACAAGTGCACCCTCTGCGGTCGCTGCACGGCGGTCTGCCCGGTTCATGCCATCGAGCTCGGGGTTCATCGAAAACGATTGATCCAGATGCCGGCCCTGGCGGAAATCGGGCAGAGCAGCGCGTCCTCGAGCGTCAATCAGGTCTACTACGGCATCCGCCAGAAAACCGATCCGGCCTACGCCTGCGTGGGATGCGCCATGTGCAACCTGGTCTGCCCCAATGACTGCGTGATCCCTTACCGAACGGATGAAGCCGATAAGCTGCGGTTCCATATCAACCGGGGCGGACAGCCGAGGCGGCGGGGAGGGCGCAGAAATGTGCGCGATCCCGAGCCCGGCGGCATTCTCGACCGGATCAAGTTCACCCGCATTTCCATGCTGACCGACCCGGCGCTCGATGCCGGGCGCCACGAATTCGAACTGCGCACCTTGCTCGGCAGGATTTTGCCGCCCGAGGAAAATCTGCGGCTGCTCTCGGAAGAGGGTTGGATTCCTCCGGTGCGGGAGATCTACCCGTTGATCATCGGCGCCATGTCCTTCGGCGCGCTCTCCCCCAACATGTGGGAAGGGCTCCAGATGGGCGTTGCCTACCTCAATGAAGAACTGGGGATGCCGGTCTGCATGAGCACGGGGGAAGGCGGGTGCCCGCCGCGACTGCTGCGGTCGCGCTTCCTCAAATACGTCATCCTCCAGATTGCCAGCGGGTACTTCGGCTGGGATGAGATCATTCATGCCCTCCCGGAAATGAAGGAAGATCCCTGCGCCATCGAGATCAAGTACGGCCAGGGCGCGAAGCCCGGTGACGGCGGCTTGTTGATGTGGTACAAGGTGAACAAGCTCATCGCCGCCATTCGCGGGGTGCCCGCCGGCGTGAACCTGCCCAGTCCGCCCACGCACCAGACCAAGTATTCCATTGAAGAATCGGTGGCCAAGATGATCCAGTCCATGTACATGGCCTGGGGCTTCAGGGTGCCGGTGTATCCGAAGATTTCCGGGACCTCGACGGCGCAATCGGTGCTCAACAATCTTGCCCGCAATCCTTACGCGGCGGGCCTCGCCATTGACGGGGAGGACGGCGGCACCGGGGCCGCCTATGCCGTTTCGATGGACCACATGGGCCACCCCATCGCCAGCAACCTCCGCGACTGCTACCTGACTCTGGTCAAGGTGGGCAAGCAGAATGAGCTGCCCCTGTTTGCCGGCGGCGGGGTCGGCAAGTACGGGAATCTGGCGTCCAATGCGGCGGCGCTCATCATGCTGGGGGCGAGCGGCGTGCAGACGGGCAAATACATGATGCAGGCGGCCGCCGGCTGTCTGGGCTCGGAATCCGATCGCTGCAATATCTGCAATATCGGACTCTGCCCCAAAGGCATTACGTCCCAGGATGCCCGCCTGTACCGGCGGCTGGACCCGGAGAAGGTCGCGGAACGAGTGGTTGACGTCTTCCTCAGTTTCGACACGGAACTGAAAAAGATCGTCGCCCCCCTGGGCCGCTCGACTTCTCTTCCCATTGGCATGTCCGATGCTCTGGCCATCAACGATTTCAACGCGGCCGAGCGTCTTAGCATAAAATATGTTGTGTAGCCTGGAGCTGCAGGAATCTGAGACGAGAGAGAGGCAGAGATAGCAGATGGAAAGTCAGCACTATTATCGGATTTCCGGAATGGAAAATGGTTTACGCCTGGAGTCGCGGGTACTCGAGGGCGCATCCAGAGGGCCGTGGAGAGCGGGAATCGCTATCTCGAGGTTGAGGCGTTCGGCCAGCATGGTATCGGGGGACGGCTGTGGAAGGCCGGAGCGGAGCCAATCGCGGTCAGGGTCCTGGGTTCTCCGGGGCAGCGCGTCGGTTCCATGGGTTTTCCCAACACGCGCATCGAGGTCATGGGGCCACGTCCTCGGACGATGTCGGATGGTTGAACGGCGGCGCGTGTTGGGAAAACCCATGGAACCGACGCGCTGCCCCGGAGAACCCCAGGACCCTGACCGCGATCGGCTCCGCTCCGGCCTTCCACAGCCGTCCCCCGATACCATGCTGGCCGAACGCCTGGACTGCGAGTATGAACGATTCCCGCCCTTTCAGACTCTTGGTATGCGCTCCTCGAGTACTCGCGACTCCAGGCGTAAACCATTTCCCATTCCGGAAATCCAATAATAGTGCTGACTTTCCATTGCTATCCCGCTAAAATTCGGAGTGTTCATTTTTCCACCGCAGAGACGCAGAGAGCGCAGAAAATTCTTGATTTATGTCTTTCTCTGCGTCCTCTGCGTCTCTGCGGTGAGTATTTATCCCCCGC
>CAWEHK010000025.1:0-150047 GCA_963808625.1 uncultured delta proteobacterium | reverse complement strand
CAGAGAGCGCAGAGAAACAAAGAATGAAAAATTTCTCTGCGTCTGCGCTCTGCGACCGGCTACCCTGCGTCTCGGCGGTGAAAGATAAGAATTTCAACCTGAATGGGTATAGCAATGGAAAGTCAGCACTATTATCGGATTTCCGGAATGGAAAATGGTTTACGCCTGGAGTCGCGGGTCCTCGAGGAGCGCATCCAGAGGGCTGTGGAGAGCGGGAATCGTTATCTCGAGGTTGAGGCGTTCGGCCAGCATGGCATCGGGGGACGGCTCTGGAAGGCCGGCGCGGAGTCGATCTCGGTCAGGGTCCTGGGTTCTCCCGGGCAGCGCGTTGGTTCCATGGGCTTCCCCAATACGCGCATCGAGGTCATGGGGCCGAGCTCGGACGATGTCGGATGGTTGAACGGCGGCGCCGAAATCATCGTTCATGGCAATGCCGCCAACGGTACCGCGAATGCGATGGCGCAGGGGAAGGTCTGCATCGCCGGAAACATTGGGGCGCGCGGCATGACCATGACCAAGCGCAACCCGCGTTTCGAGCCTCCCGAATTGTGGGTGCTGGGTTCGGTCGGCGATTACTTCGCCGAATTCATGGCCGGCGGCATCGCCGTCGTCTGCGGATACCGGCCCCAGGACCCCGAAAACGTGCTGGGATACCGTCCCTGCGTGGGCATGGTGGGGGGCAGGATTTACTTTCATGGCCCGCATCAGGGCTACAGCCAGACGGATGCCAAGCTGGTCCCGATCACCAATGAAGACTGGGAATGGCTGGTCAGCAACCTCAAGACCTATCTTGACACGATCAAGCAACCGCAGCTCATCAAGCAACTCGCCGACCGCACCCACTGGCAGCTCCTCGTCGCGCGGTCGCCGCTGGAAAAGGCGGCGAAGCCCCGGCCTTCGATGGGAAACTTTCACCGTGAGGTCTGGGAACGCGAGTTGGGACGAGGCGGACTCATCGGGGACCTGGTCGAGTTCGATCGCAGCCCCATTCCCGTCATCGTTAACGGTGATTTGCGCCGCTACGTCCCGGTCTGGGAAAACCGGCAGTATGTGCCTCCCTGTGAGGCCAGCTGTCCCACGGGAATCCCCGTCCATGAGCGCTGGCGGCTGATTCGGGAAGGGCGCATCGATGAAGCGGTAGACCTGGCGCTCTCGTACACGCCGTTTCCCGCTACCATCTGCGGTTATCTCTGCCCCAATCTCTGCATGCAGGGGTGCACGCGGCACACCGTCAACTTGCTGCCGGTGGACGTCACGCAACTGGGGAAAGCGAGCATCAAGGCCAAGGCCCCCGAGCTTCCTCCGCTGACCGGAAAGCGGGTGGCCGTAATCGGGGCCGGTCCGGCAGGGATATCGGTGGCCTGGCAACTGCGCCGGCGGGGCCATGAAGCGATCCTTTATGACATGCGCGAGGCGCTGGGCGGCAAGATTTCGGCCTTGATTCCCCGGACCCGCATTCCCGATGACGTCGTGCAGGCCGAGCTGGAACGAGTGCGCGAGGTCCTTGCCCATGTCTATCTGCAACAGAAACTGGCACCCGACGATCTCGAACAGATCAAGGCCGATCATGATTTTGTGGTTGTCGCCGTGGGGGCGCAAAAGCCGCGCATCCTGCCCATTCCCGGCAAGGAAAAGATGATCCCGGCCCTCGAATTCCTGCGTCGGAGCAAGCTGGATCAAATCCAGGTGGGGAAACGGGTGGTGGTCATCGGGGCCGGCAACGTCGGCTGTGATGCCGCGACCGAAGCGCATCGGCTGGGGGCCGAGGAGATCACTTTGGTCGATATTCAGGAACCGCTCTCGTTCGGCAAGGAACGGGAAGCGGCCGTGGCCGTCGGCGCCCGCTTCCGCTGGCCCTGTTTCAGCAAAGCGGTTACCGACGAAGGCTTAGAGCTGACGACCGGCGAGGTGATTCCCGCCGAAACCGTGATCATCTCGGTCGGTGATATGCCGGACCTGGATTTTCTCCCTGAGAGCGTTGCGACGGAACGCGGCTTCATCAAGGTGAACGAATCGTTTCAGACTTCCGATCCGAAGGTGTTCGCTATTGGCGATGCCGTGCAGCTGGGCCTCCTGACTGATGCCATCGGCGCCGGGCGCAAAGCTGCCCAGACCATGTCGGATGTCCTGGAAGGAAAGCGGCCCCGGGGCGATGCCCGCAAACTGCTCGACACCTCCCGCGTCAAGGTTGAGTACTTCGATCCGCGGCTGTTGAAATTCGACGGGGTTGAAGCGTGCGCTTCCCAGTGCTCGTCATGCGGTTCCTGCCGGGACTGCGGCATCTGCATCACCATGTGTCCGCAGGCCGCCATCTCCAAGAAGGAAAACGGTCCCAAGCAGGGGAACGGCGCCGACTTCGAGCTCACCGTCGATCCCGCGCGCTGCATCGGCTGCGGCTTCTGCGCCGGAGTGTGCCCCTGCGGCATCTGGGACCTGGTGGAAAACGACCCGTTGGAGTGAGTGGGAAGGTTGCCAAAAGGACAGCGAAAGGAGATTTTATGAGCCGGCAAAGCATCAGCGTTGCGGATGCCAAAAAGCACCTTTCGGAGCTTTTGGGACGGGTTGCCTTTGGAAAAGAAGAATTCGTCATCACCAAGCGCGGAAAACCGATGGCGAGACTGGTATCGACGGAGAAAACCATGAAGCACCTGGCAGAGGCAAACGGGTGGCTGGATGAAGGAGATGAGTTTTTCCAAACCATGGATCGCATCGTCCGGGAGCGGAGCAGGCATGTCCCGAGGGCTATGGCTGAGCAACTGGAGGAATGATGTACCTCCTCGACACCAACATCTTGAGCGAGTTGATCAAGAAACACCCGAATCCACATTTTCTTGCCCGTTTGATCTCTGTGGAGGCGCAAGCGCTGTTTACCTCATGTATTTGCGTTATGGAACTGCGTCTTGGAAGCGCCTTGCGCAAAGATTTTGAACACTTCTGGCAGAGAATCGCCGACGAGATCCTTTCGAGAGTGAAGATTTTGCCGCTGGATCTTAAGGAAGCGCTGACGGCAGGCGATCTTCTCGCCTCGTTACAGAAAACCGGCCAGCTCATCGGCATCGAAGATGTTCTCATTGCAGCCACTGCCTTGCATCATCAATGCATCCTGGTTACAGCGAATACCCGACATTTCACTCGGATTGGGAAACTTGCAGTGGAGAATTGGCTGGAGCCGTTCTAAAAGTCCTTTAAGCTCGTTCGGGCTGAACAAGAACGGTGTGTTCGAGAAACCACTGTCGGAGAAAATCAACCAGCACCAACGCGTCAACCTCACCTGTTGTCGCAGGTCCATATTTGCGTCCGCGTTTTAGCAAACACAATTGCCTTATTTGGATCAAAAATAGTATAAAATTTATATAGTTCAGTTGACATGCCGGCTGCGAACGGCCCGCATTCGCGTGAGGGGGGAATGCTTCCGAGGGGGGTAGAAAAGGGTATGGAGGCTGGAAAATGCTTTCGGGTCCTGCTTGTCGATGAGGACCTGGAAATGCGGCAGGCTTACGCGCGACTGATGCGTGCCGCGGGCTATGACGTTTTTGAGGCCGCGAGCGGGGCGGAAGCCCTTTCCAGGGCCACGGAGTGCGTTCCGGATCTCATCCTCCTCGAGATGGTTCTCCCCGATCTCGATGGGATTGCGGTCTGTCAGCGCCTCAAGGCCGACCAGCAGCTTCAGAATACGCATGTCATGCTCCTCTCGAGCAGGAGGACGGATTCGGAGCTTCAAGCCCGCAGTCTGGAAGCCGGTGCCGAAGACTGCATCGCGCGCCCGATTACCAACCAGGAACTTCTCGCCCGCGTCGAGGTCCAGCTGCGGTTGAAGCAGACCCTGGACCAGCTCCAACGCGAGGTCAACATACGCCGGGCTGCGGAAGCCCAACTCCGCGAGCGGGAGACGATTTTCCGCCTGCTCACCGAAACCATCGACGAGGTTTTCTGGATGAGTACTCCCGGCATCGGCCGCATCATTTATGTCAGCCCCGCTTATGAGAAAATCTGGGGGCGGTCCTGCGCCGGTCTTTACCGTGACCCGCGCTCCTTCCTGGAAGCCGTTCATCCCGAAGACCGGGAGAGGATGACGGCCGCCGTCGCAGATCATGCCAGGGGCATGTGGCAGGACCATGAATACCGCATCCTCCGGCCCGATGGCTCGGTCCGCTGGATTTATGACCATGGTTTTCCCCTTCGCGATGAGCATGGAAAGCTTTGCATGCTTGCGGGCGTCGCCAGGGACATCACTTCCCGGAAGGAAATGCTGGCCCAGGAGAAAGTGAGGGAAAGTGAGGCCCAATTGCGCGAATTGGCCGAAAACCTGGAACAGGTGCTATGGCTCAGGACCCCTGATGAAATTCTCTACATCAATGCCGCCTACGAAAAGATCTGGGGGACGCCGCGGGAAGACCTCTATCGCAACCCGGACGCCTTTGTGGAGTTCGTCCACGCCGATGACCGTGAGCGGTTGCGGTGCGCCCTCGAGGTGGAGACGCACCCGGGGAACATTAAATGAGGAGTTTCGCATCGTTCGCCCGGACGGCGACCGGCGCTGGCTCCATGCCCGCACTTTTCCCGTCCGGCAAGGCGACCGGATGACGAGGATCGTCGGGATTGCCGAGGATATCACCGCGCAGAAAGAAGCGAACGAGCTTCTTGCCAGAGAGCGCTCGTTTCTCGAAGCGGTCATTTCCCAGGCCAGGGATGGTATCTGCGTATGCCACGACATCCTCGAATACCCTTATGTCAGGTTCACGGTCTGGAACGATGCCATGACCCGAATGACCGGCTACACCCTCGAGGAAATCAACCGCATGGGCTGGCATCAGGTGCTGGGTCCCGACCCGCAGGTGCAAACCCGAGCCACCGAGCGTACGCAGCGGATGCAAAGGGGCGAGAACCTGGTCGCCGAGGAATGGGAGATCGCTCATACGGATGGGTCGAACCGGGTGTTGAGAGTTTCGACGACAGCCCTGAAGTTCGAGGATAAAGTGCCGCACGTCTTGGCCCTGGTGCAGGACTTCACCGCGCGCAAGCGGGCCGAGGAAGATCTGCGGACCAGCCAGAAAGAGCTGCTCAAGAGCCGCGAGTATTACCGCATCCTTGCGCGCAAATTGATCACCGTTCGCGAAGAAGAGCGGCGCTGGCTGGCCCGTGAGCTTCATGACGATCTCACCCAGCGGGTCACCGCCCTGGCCATGGAAGTTGGGACCCTGCTGCAACACGGGAACAGCCTGCCCTCACCGCTCGCGGAACAGCTCCGGCGGCTCAACCAGCAGGCCATGAAACTGGCCGAAGATGTGCATTCCCTCTCCCGGCAGCTGCACCCAGCGGTGGTGGAGGATTTTGGCATCGTCGCGGCCATCCGCTCAGAGTGTCTGCAGTTTCAGGACACCAGGAAGATTCCGGTCCGGTTTACGCAGCGCAAGGTCCCGAAAGATCTGGCGATCCACCAGGCCGTGTGCCTCTATCGAGTCGTGCAGGAAACCCTGAGAAATATCGCGAAACACGCTCACGCCACCAACGTGACGGTTTCTCTGACGGGCCGGGAGGCTTGCCTGCTCCTCTCGATCAAGGATAATGGGATCGGTTTTGACCCCGCCGAGGCCAGGAAGAGGCGGGGGCTCGGGCTTGCGAGCATGCGCGAGCGGGTGAGTCTGATCGAGGGGACCGTGGTGGTCAAAGCGAAACCGGGAAAAGGCGCCCAAATCCAGGTGCGCCTCCCGCTGCCGGAGGGGGAACGATGAAGCCGCTGCGCATCCTTTTGGGGAGTGAGCAAGGAGGCGTCGTGACATATTGCCTGTCTCGGGAGGAATGATGAGTCGGTTGCGCATCCTACTCGCCGATGATCATAAGATCATCCTGCACGGGCTTCAGGCGATCCTGGAACCGGAATTCGAGGTGGTCGCCATGGTGGAGGACGGGCGCGAGCTGATCAGCAGGACGCGGGAGCTTCGGCCGGACCTGGTGGTGACCGATATCGCCATGCCTTTTTTCAATGGCATCGAGGCTTTGCGCGAGCTGAGAAGGTTTGACAAGAAGGTCAGGGTGATCATTTTGACCATGCAGTCGGACGTGACCTATGCGGCCAAGGCCCTTGAGGCCGGGGCCACGGGTTACGTTCTCAAGCATTCCGCCCCTTCCGAGCTCGTTACGGCCATTCACGAGACCATGAAAGGGCGCACCTACATCAGCCCCCGGATCGCAGGGCAACTTTTGCAGCTCTATAAGATCGGCGCCCCGGCAATGCCGGCGAGGCATGAGACCGGCCGCACCGCCTTGACGGAAAGACAGCGGGAAATCCTCTGCCTTCTCGCCGACGGCCTTTCGGCCAAAGAGATCGCGGTCAGGCTCAACCTGTCCCAACGGACGGTTGAAGCGCACAAGTACCGGTTGATGGAACGCCTCAAGCTCAAGAATGCGGCCGAGCTTGTTGCCTACGCCATGAAGTCCGGGATCCTCGCCGAGTCGCCGCAACCCGAAGGGATGATCGCGCAAGACAAGCCGGCGGATTGATATGCAACCGGCTTAATCGGGGATGCAGGGCGCTGTCAAGCAGGCGCGAAAATTCTTCTTGAATCCCCCGATGAGCCCTTTTGTTCTGTCAGCGCTTAACCTCCATGCTCACGCTTGTCCCGCCTCGCGCTGCTGATCCTCGTTAAGGTTGGAAATCCGCTTTCTGTAAGAGCGGCCCTTTGCCCCATCCTTGATAAAATCGCTCGAAGAAGCGTTCCTGGAGAAAAGAATATGAGTATTTTTCTCTCTCTGCAGTAATTATTCCGATTGCCCACGAGCAACTCACGACTTATTAATAGAAAGTAATGGCGAAAAACTCTATCGTTCTCACACGGGCCTTCAGGAAATGAACTTGGAAGGTCGTTCATCCTGAACGTGAGGCTTCGACTTCTAATATTGGTACGCATTCTGCATATCTTGAAGGTTCATGGCTGGGCGGATTCAAGGCAACTCCAGAGGAGGTGGGAAAACGACCCTTCCACGAACTTTGGATTCCCGCCGGAGGCTTAAGGGAATAAGGATCGGAGACTCTCAGGGTATCTTGTGAATCTGAGGCCATTGAGAAGATACGATTCTGGACGTTAACTGTTGTGAATTCGTTGGCCCTGTTGTTCACAAACAGGATTGACCCAATCTAATAGTAAGGAGACTAAAGATATGAGAAACGCAGACCTGCCCAAACGTCAATCAAGAATTGTCACCCTGTTTCTGCTTTCCGTCTTGTTGCTTTCCGGTGGCTGGGTTCAGGCTCAGACGAACGTCAAAGAACCGCTGCTCTCTGCGCGGCCGGAATTGCAGGCAGCGCTGGTCAACCTTCAAAGGGAATTGGATGCCAAAGGGGCCACATTCAAGGTAGGCTACAATCCTGCCATGGAGCGCAGCCTTTCCGAGCTCACCGGGCTGGTTGAACCGCCGGATTGGAGAGACACCGCCGTTTTTGAAGAGGTGCAACCCTTCCTTACGACTTATATCACCGAAGGTTTCGACTGGAGGCAGGAGCCGGGCGGCGCCACCGCGGTAAGAGATCAGGGTTCATGCGGTGCCTGCTGGGCCTTTGCGACCGTCGGGCCGCTGGAGATTCTCACCAGCCTTCGTTGCGGGAAGACGGAAGACCTTTCGGAACAGTACCTGGTTTCGTGCAACAATTACAATTACAGCTGTTACGGAGGATGGTTTCTCCATGAGTATCACATAAACGAGTTTTCCGTCGCCAAGGGTGAAACGGAGCCGGGGGCGGTGCTCGAGTCCATCTTCCCCTACAAGGCCCTCAATGTGGCCTGCAACGGGCCCCACCCGCACCGCTACCTGGCCAACAGTTGGGCCTACATCGACAGTGACAATGCCGTGGCGCCGACTGCCAGCATTAAAGAGGCCATGTATGTTTACGGTCCAATTGCCACCGCTATCTGTGCGGGCGGCAACTTTCAGGCCTACACGGGCGATATTTTCAACATCGGCGATACCTGCACCAACCAAGTCAACCATGCAGTGACGCTGGTCGGGTGGGTCGATGACAACGGAACCGATAACGGCTATTGGATTGTCAAGAACAGTTGGGGACCCTTGTGGGGGGAGTCGGGATACATGCGGATTCGCTATGGCGTCTCGAATGTCGGGTACGCCGCTAATTTCGTGCATTTCACGGAATGTCCCGCTGATCCTCAGCTTCCCAACCTGAGCTGCACTGCACCGGTTACGCTCAGCCTCGGGAAGGGCTACAACGGCAAAACCCTCGCCACCGATCCCACCGACGTGAGCAGCTATTCCTGTACCAGCCGCAACGAAAGCGGTCCCCATAAGGTACACAAGATCACGACCACCAAGATGGGCGACCTGACCGCTACCTTGACCAACATCACCGGCCGGGACCTCGATGTGCTCATTCTGAAATCCTGCGACCGCAACGACTGCGTGGCCTTTGGCGACACGGTTGCGGTATATCCCAACGCCCCGGCGGGGACCTACTACATTGTCGTTGAGGGCAACGAGGGCGCCCTGGGGAGCTACACCCTGAAGCCGACCCTTGTTCCCGCCGCTGCTGATCTTACGGCCTCGTGGGAGAGCCTGACCTCGTCCAACGCCGGCAAGACCGTCTCCGGAAGGGTGAAAGTGAGCAACATCGGCAGCAATGCTGCGGGCGCGTTTGCCGTAGGCTATTACTATTCGACCGACGGCGTCAAACTCGGGACGCGACTGCTGGTCCAAAAGGTCACCAGCCTGGCAGCGGGCCAGGACCTCTACCAGGACATGACGATCAACTACAGCTCTTCTTTGATCGGGAAATACATCATCGTCAAAGCCGACTATGCCGGCAAGGTTGCGGAAAAGAACGAGACCAACAACGTTGCAGCTTTTAAGGTCCAGTGAGGGGCGTGGAGGGGTGCTTCGACCTTAAAACTTTGCATTTCTCTGCGTTGCGAACGTTCAGTTTCTTGAGATTTTATCAAGGTTTTTTTCAGCTCTCTATTCCTCTGCGCTCTCTGCGTTCTCTGCGGTTCATTCTTTTGGCTGCGGCCATCGGCTGCCCTGCGCTCTCTGCGGTTAAGTGCTGAGTCCACGAAAATGAGGGTCCTCTCGACCAATCCTCGCTATGGGGATTTCGCGCACCTTGCTTCAATGCCGTTTGAACTTATCCGCCGAGATTCCAAGCATCCGCATTTTTTTCCAGAGGTTCTTGGGGGTCAAGCCCAGCAGTTCCGCGGCCTTGACCTGGACCCCTGCGGTTTTTTGCAGCGCGCTCACAATGATGGCCCTCTCGATTTCTTCCAGCGTGGCGCTGAGCGAAATGGGAGCCTCCTCCGGGCGAGGGTGAATGCGGGACCAGCGGTTGAACGCTCGAGAATGTTCTGCAGGTCACTCAGGGTCAGGACCTCCTGGGACCCGGAAATCGCCGCTCTTTCGAGGACGTTGGCAAGTTCCCTGACGTTCCCCGGCCAGTGATAGGCCAACAGGCATCCCACGCCTTCCTTGCTGATGCCGCGAAGGCTCATGCCCAGTTTGAAATTGATCTTATCCAGGAGGTGCTGCGCCAGGAGCGGGATATCCTCCCTTCTCTCGCGCAAAGGGGGAAGGTGGATGGCGGCCACATTGAGGCGGTAATAGAGGTCTCCCCGAAACTGTTTCTCGGCAATCAGTTCCTGCAAGTCCCGATTGGTGGAAGCAATGAGGCGCACATCCACGGCGATGGGCTTCCTTCCCCCGAGGCGGTCTACTTCTTTTTGCTCCACCGCCCGCAGGAGCTTGCCCTGGATCGAGATCGGCATCTCGCCCACTTCATCGAGAACGAGCGACCCCTTGTTCGCCAGTTCGAACTTCCCCGGCTTTTGGATGTGCGCCCCGGTGAAAGCGCCTTTCTCGTGCCCGAAGAGTTCGCTCTCGAGCATTGTTTCGGGAATGGCCGCGCAGTTGACCTTGACCAGGGGGCCGCCGGCCCGCCGGCTTTGGTCGTGAATCATCTCGGCCACAAGCTCTTTCCCGGTCCCGCTCTCGCCGGTGATGAGGACGGTGGTGTCGAGCGGGGCGATGCGGTTGATCAAAGCCTTCACCGCCTTCATGCCGTCGCTTTGACCGATAAGCTTGCCGCCGTATTTGATTTCTTCTCTCAAGCGTCTTGACTTCGGATTCAAGATGGCGCTTACCCATGGCCCTTTTGACTACAATCTCGATTTCCTTGAGACTGAAGGGCTTGGTGAAATAGTCGTAGGCCCCCATCTGGATGGCTTGCAGAGCGATATCCTTGGTCCCATGCCCGGTAATGACAATGATGTCCACGCCGGGGTCGATCTGCTTGAAAAGGGGCAGCGCGTCGATACCCGACATTCCCGGCAGTCTCACATCGAGGAGCAAAAGCTCGTATGGAGCCGTACGGATCTTTTGCAGGGCTTCTTCGGCGGAGTTTGCCAGATCGACGAGGTACCCGGACTTCCTGAGCGCCTCCGAAAGCGCGTATCTCATGCCTAAGTCATCGTCTATCACCAGGATCTTCTCGGGCATCATCTTATCCTTGTGCTATCTCAAAAGGTTCGAAATTGTTCTCGGGCAGGGTAACCGAAAAAGTGCTCCCCCGGCCAGGTTGGCTGAAGACCTTGATAATGCCGCCATGGGCAGCAATGATGTGATAGGCCAGACACAAGCCGAGACCTGACCCACCCGGTTTCGTCGAAAAGAAAGGCTCGAAAATCCGGTCCAAATCTTCAGGCGGGATTCCGGTCCCATGATCGGCAATGGAGATTCGGACCGATCGTTTTGACGGCGATTCATGAGAGAGGTAGTTCGCCGAAACCTCGATCGATGACCCTCCGGAGAAGCCTCGATAGCATTGACAAAGATGCCGAGAAAGGCGTGCATGAGTTTGGCGGCATCGCCAACCAGTTGAGATCCCATCGGATTAGATAATTTTCAGGGATGCGCACCGCTTTTTGGGGATAGGCCTGCCGGGCAAGCAGAGAAGCGTTGGACAGGAGCGCGCCAAGATCCACCGGTTTGATCTCCACTGCCGGCTGCCGGGAGAGGTCCAGAATCCCTAGGAAAGACTGGCTTCCGGCTTTCGCCGGAATGACGATCAACGGCGTTTTGACCATGTTGAGATAGTTCCTAATGGGTTTCTCTGCGTTCTGAGCGCCCTCTGCGGTTAATGTGTTGGTTGTGGCCATCGGTTGCGCAGCTCTGCTCGCCGCCTCCCCCAGATTCACTCTCGACCTGGCACGCTGTTTGCTATTTTCAGGCGAGGGAGAGTCGCACAGGCAGTTCGAGCGATCGAACAGGAGAACAGGGAGTTGGCGCAACATTGTTACAGGTGCTCCCGCCTTCTTGACTCCTTATCACACATTGGAGGCGTTCATGCCAGAAAAAATCTTGGTGGTGGAAGATGATCACAGCATGAGATTTGCTCTTAGCAAGGTGCTGGAAAAGGAGGGCTATGCGGTTGTGGGGACGATTTCGGCCGAGGAAGCCCTGGAGAAGTTGAGAATTTCTTCTTTCACCCTCGCGATCCTCGACATCAGGCTCCCTGGAATGTCCGGCCTGGACGCCATCCCACTCATGAAGGAGCTTGCTGCGGAGTTGGAGATCATTGTCATTACCGCCTACGGGACGACGGACCTGGCCTTCGAAGCAATCCAAAAGGGTGCTTACGACTATTTCACCAAACCCTTCAGCTTGACGGAAATTCAAACGGTTGTCAGAAGAGGCGTTGAGAAAAGCAAACTGAATTCTGAAATCAATAGGTTACGCCAGCGATTGCAGGACGAGAGGGTGCTCATCGGCGAAAGTGACGCCATCAAGGCCGTGAAGGCACTGATCGACCGCATCGCCCCGCTCGACACCACCGTCCTCATCACCGGCGAAAGTGGGACCGGGAAAGAGCTCGTGGCCGAGATGATTCACGACCAAAGCCGGCGGGCCGGCGGCCCCCTGGTCCAGGTCAATTGCGCGGCCATTCCCGAAACGATGCTGGAGAGCGAACTCTTCGGGCACGAGAAAGGCGCTTTCACCGGGGCGCACATCCAAAAGCCGGGGAAGTTCGAACTGGCGAACAAGGGGTCGCTCGTTCTCGATGAAGTGGGCGAGATGCCGATCTCAATCCAGGGCAAGCTCCTGCGGGCGGTGGAGCAAAAAGAAGTCGACCGCCTCGCGGGGAGAAAGCCCCTCGCCGTGGATGTGCGCCTCATTGCTTCCACCAATCGGGACTTACAGGAACTGATTGCCGAGAAAAAACTTCGGGGAGATCTCTATTACCGCCTCAATGTGGCCGCCATCCACCTTCCCCCTTTGCGCGAAAGAAGGGAGGATGTCCCGCTCCTGGCGCATCATTTTCTCTGGAAGATCAATCTGAAACTGAGGACCTGTATCCACTTTATCACCAAGGACGCGATGGAGGCTCTGCTCTTTTACGGATGGCCCGGGAATGTACGAGAGCTGTCCAATGTGGTGGAGCGAGCCGCGATTCACTGCGCGACGCGAGTGCTTTCGTTGAGCGATGTGCAATCGGCGTTCGCCGCGTCGCCTATTAGGCAATGTCTCGCGATGGCCTTGCCTTGCGACTCCCTCAGTAACACCCTCCAGGAAATCGAGCGAAGCCTGATCATCGAAGCACTCCGCAAGACCGCCGGGGTCCAGGTTCAGGCCGCCGAATTGCTGGGCCTGGGCGCGAAGAATCTGTGGAAGAAAATGAAGAAGCATGCCATCCATTCCTCCGCCATCCAGGGAGGAGGAGACGGCAAGGATTATCTTCCGGTGCCTTCAGGGCTGTCGTATCCGTTCCCGGCGAGTTAGCAGCAATGACCAAACCGTTCCCGCCAGGCGTCGAAAGGTACCCTCGAAACAACGCCTGGCGACGCCTCGAAAGCCCGTGACCTTCCCCCACGGAGGCGATGAGGCGCAGGCCGATAACAATCATGGGCGCCTTTGTCTGGATAACGGGGTCTACGAAAGGACGGCAGCCTGCTTCCAGAGGGCCACGGAACTGCGCACCTCCTTCTACGCAGACATAAATGATAACCTGAAAAAGGTCCGGCAGGCAATCGGTGGTGCCTCCTCCCCCCGGCGGTACCCCGGGGAGATAGAAGAAATAGTGGTTAAGGGCGAAGGTCCTTTCTTAACCGCGGAGAACGCAGAGTGCACAGAGAGAGCTCTGAGATTTTTGCGTTTCTTCGCGATCTTTGCGTGCTCTGCAGTTGGTTCCTGAGTCCGCCCACATGAAGGTTGTCGGCCTGACAAGGATGAGTCGCAGCAGGGCCCTGTCGCGCACTGCCGAAATCCGGGCCCGATAGCAGAAGACCCGGGGAGATGGCACCCATGCCAAGGAAGCTGAGGAGGCATATGAACCGTAAGGGAAATTTTGCTATCGAACTTGCGTTCCTGCTACCGGTGTTTTTGCTGCTGACCATCGGCGCCATCGCCTTTGGGCGGGCCATGTATGCCTCCACGACCGTGTCTTACGCCGTCTGCCAGGGCCACGCGCTGCGCCTCCTTTCACGGCGCCAAGAGCCTCTCCCGCGCATCGGCTGTTGCTATTGAGAACGATGTCAAGGCTCAAGTTGTCGGCGTTGAGATCTCCGTTACCACGACCAGGGACCCCGATAACAAGCCGGGGAGCACCGTCCGGGTTCAGGTGCAGACCGCCTTTACTCCGATCACGCCCTCTATCAACCATAACGCCATAACCTCGAGTGCCACCTCCCAGTTGACCATCGTCTCCTGATCGAAGGCAATGCCGGAACTTTCGGCGCCTCTTTTCCGGCCTCCCTGCCTCAACGGTACAGTTATTGCTACCTTTCGACGTGGAATCACACGCAACACGGGGGAAAGCCATGTCGGCCGCAGAAACTTCAAGCAAGCTCGTAGCCCAAATCCATGACGCCCTGGCGGCGCTGCACCGGGCATTGAGCGAGCTCCACCCGCTGGACCAAGAGCGGGTCGCTAGAATCCACCGGCTCGCAGCCTGGGCCAAAGCAGTGCGGAGTGAGGAAGAGGGACTTGGCCCTCCTTTTGGTAGAGCGGCTCTACCCGGAGTAGATCGGCACTGAAAACGGCTCTCTCAAAGGAATCAGGGCGGTTGCCGGCAGCCCGCGAGGGCCCGCGATCAGGGTAATGCTCTACCAACAGTAGAAACGCCGCAAAGGAACAGCAGGGATGGCCAAAAAAGAAGAGAAACCCGTGAGAATCGGTTTCCACACCACGATCAAAGCGAGGCTCGTGACCTTCCGGCTGCTGGTGAGTCTCGTGCCGACGGTTACCGCAGGGATCGTTTTTCTCGCTTACGATCTGACGGTCGAAAGAGGCCGCTTGATTAAGGGGCTGAACGATATCGGGGAAAAGCTCGCCCTCGATTGCCGTGCGCCTCTCACGGTCCGCGACCAGGCAAAGTTGGCAAAAAACCTCGCCGGCCTGGAAGCGAAGCCGCCCATCCTGGCAACCTCCATTTATGCCAAAGACAACAGCTCCCCGGTTGCTGCCTGTGAAAAGCCGGGAATCAAGGTTTCCAGACCCACTTCTGCCCGTGGAGATAATTCCGCTTTCAGCTTCCCTGGAGGCCTCGCCTTTGCGGTTGATAAGCAAGGGTTTGACGAACTCCTGGATCACGTCCGGATGCTCGATGCGTCCATTGAATCGAAGGGCGAGCGCCTGAAACATGAGCTTGCGGCGCAGGCGTCGGTGTTCGCCAAGGCCAAGAAATGTCTTGACCAGACCATGCTGGAGTTCAAGCGCTTGAAAGATGCGGCTGCCGGCGCCAATGAGCAGGCCCGGGGAAGGGTGGCGGCGGGGGTTTCCTCCACCGACAATGGCCGGGGAAGATCTGCCTTCGGCGCTCTCCGGTGAGGGCGTCGCAACCCATAACCTGGTGCGCCTCAGCAGAAGAATGGAGGAGGCCTCACGGGCGAGTGACGGGAGGAAATCCCTGGAGATCTTGTCCATGATTGAAGAAGAGTATGCCAGGGTGAGGGAAGTGCTCGTCCAGGTACGCGTACGCGAAGATCGGCGGAGGGATTGTGCCAAAATAGAAGCATGTCATCCTTAACGAGTATGAGACATGGAGTCTGGAGATGCGTGACGTGTTGGCAAGTTTGGGCGAAAGCTGGAGCGATGAGAGGTTTCACCAGAGGAATGCGAGCCTGGTGAAAGCTCACTTCATCTCGCCTGGACTGCCGAACCTTCAGAACTTTATGAATTTTCTCGACGAGGCTCTGGCTTTCGCCCGCCGCTGCCACCGGATCGTGGCCGTGCTGCTTGTGTATCCGGGCGGCTTTCCCGGGCTGGACGGCTCCTCGCCCCAGCCTGCCGAGGAGGTACTGCTGCAAGAGGCAGCGAATCGCATGTCCGGACTGATTCGGCGCAGCGATTGCGTTGCCCGTTTGCACCTCGAGGCCGGGCGCTGCCAGGCTGCAGCTTCGGGGAGTGAAGCGTTCGCCATTTGCCTGACGAGCATCAAAAAGCCCTCTGACGCAACGAAAGTGGCCCGCCGTATTCGCCGCGCCCTCGCCGCGCCATTTTCCCTGGGGGGGCGGGAAGTGTCCGTTACCGCTGCCACACGCCTCAGCCTCTACCCCTTCGATGGCGAGAGTGCGGAGGCACTGCTCCGGGCTGCCAGGACCGCAGGGCAGAAAGTTGCCCCAGGGAAAAATGGCGATGAAGTGACTGAACGTTCTCGACTTGGAGCTGTTGAGGCCGCAACGCAAAAAGTTGCTGTCGCGGGCGCAACCCAAACCGTTACCGCCCAGAGCGCAACGCAAACAGGAACCGCAGAGGGCGCAGAGAACGCTGAGAAAACCATAGCCTGGTGTACTTCATCACCATATAGCGAGAGGTAACGTTGTCGTCATTCCGGCAGTTGACCGGCCAATCTTTGGCCAGGGACGATGCCGGGACGCAACCGGTGGTTTTGAGCGGCATAACCGTCACCCCGCTCCGCTTCTGCGAGTGCTCGCACCAGCCCGGCACAAAGGTTGCCTGTAGCTCAACTCCGTCACCCTGTGCAACGGGCCACCGACTCATCGAATATGTTCAGGTCCACGCCCGCCTGACATTTCAATCCGTGTTTCACTATCCTGGGCTTCCCCAGTCCTTGACTGTGACCGGGACAGCGGTCCTGCGTGTCGCCCGGTAGCGCAAGCGAAGCGGTCGGCAAGGAGGAATTAACCGCAGAGGTCGCAGAGATCGCAGCGTCGCCAATGGCCGCAACCGAATGAATGAACCGCAGAGATCGCAGAGAAAACCCTAATCAATACAGAATCGCGCAATAAAGTGACCATACCCCTGACGCGTCTTTCCGGTGAAAACCGGGATCCAGAAAAATTGCCTGGAGCCCGACTTCCGCCAAAATGGCGATCAATGGCGTCGCGACCATTTCGAGATATACGTATTGAGGTTCAGGACCTTCTTCTTGGGAAACGCGGAAATTGACCGCAGAGCACGCGGAGAACGCAGAGAAATCCAATGATTTCAGAGTCAGTAACTCTGTCTGGGCGGCCCCCCGGCGGTGAAAAACAGGGACCGGCTCATCGTTATGCAGTGGCGGAAGAGAAAATTATGTCTGCTGAGCAGATGGCATGACCGTTGCTATACTCAATTCTTCCAGGAGCAAAGTCGGGTCCGGGGGCCGGAGGTTTGCTCGATGGTTGCGATGCCGGGTTGAAGATGGCCTGTCGCTTCAGGATCACCGGTAGAATGAAAGGAGGTGATGGCGCAAAGAATTGCCAAGTTGAGCGTATTGACATCAGTTGGCGCAAAAAGGTATCTTTACCAGAGTGCGGAGTGGGAATGGCATCTCTTGAACGAGTCCGTTACCGGTTCCTAGCAAAAGGAGAATTCCATGAAGAAAGTTAGTCTGAATGTTTTCCTGATTGTGTTGGTGGTTTTGGTGTTCGGCACGGTCGCCCTGGCCAAGGACCCGAAGGTCGTCTCCACGCCCGGCGCCCCCGCCGCCGTAGGGCCCTACTCCCAGGGTATCAAGTACGGGGACTTTCTCTTCACCTCGGGTCAGATTCCTCTGACTCCAAATGGGTCCTTGTAAGCTCGAATATGACCGATGCAACCCATCAGGTCATGGCAAATCTTAAGGCCATCCTCGAAGAGGCCAAGATGAGCTTCGATGATGTCATCATGACTACCGTTTATCTAAAAGACATCAATCAGTTCAATGAATTCAACTGCGCTTATGGAGAGGACCTCGGGTGCGCGTGCACCTACACCGCTGGTCCTCCCAGTGCGTGCGGCTGCGATTGTGCCGGCGTGTATCTTCCCGCTCGGGCCACGATCCAGGCAGGGGCCCTGCCGAGGAACGCGCTGCTTGAGGTTTCGATGACTGCCGGCAAGTAGGGCCGAGAAGCACTCTGCTGCAGGCATTGATTGGGGCAACGCTGATTTCGGAATCCCGCAAGGGGTGGTGGACTGGCCGCGAAAAGGGCAAGTCCGAAGAAATACCTGCCCCAATCTATTTCGTCATACCGGCGAACGCCGGAATCCAGGCGATCTTTCTGGATTCCGGTTTTTGCCGGAATGACGCGGCAGGAAGATGGTCGCTTGAGTCTGCCGTGGTGTACCGAGTAACTGTCTCAAGGTCCCTGAATCGATGGGAGCCTGAAGATGTTTACAAGAAGAGGACGTCACCCTGCGGCGCCAGGAATTCTCATCGTGCTCATTGCGGTGACCTCGTTTCTTTACTCCTGGGGGTTGGTGCGCAGACCTGCCGGAGATAAAGAAAGCCGGCGTCCTGCGGCACCTGGGGATCCCTTATGCCAATTTTGTTTCAGAAGATGGAAGCGAAGGCCTCGATGTTGAATTAATAAAACTTTATGCGCAACACCTTGGGGTTAAATACCAGTATGTCCCCACCGGTTGGGAAACCGTGATCGGAGATCTTACCGGCAAGAAATTTGTCACCAGCGGAGACCATGTTACCGTGGTCGGCGAAGCTCCCATAAAGGGGATATCCTCGCCAACGGTTTCACGGTGCTTCCCCTTCGCGAGAAAATGGTGGACTACTCCGTCCCCACCTTCCCAACCCAGATCTGGCTCATCGCGCGCGCCGATTCTCCCATAACTCCCATCAAGCCTTCCGGGGATATCGACAAAGATATTCTTGCGGTGAGATCACTTCTCAAAGGACAGCGACTATTGGGTAAAGCTGATACGTGTCTCGATCCATCACTCTACAATATAAAAGCGGCCGGTGCGGAAAGTATCAATTTTGCCGGAAGTCTGAATGAATTAGTCCCCAGCATCATCAAAGGCGAGGCGCCCCTCTCCCTGCTGGACATGCCCGACGCGCTGATTGCCCTGGAAAAATGGTCGGGGCAGTTCAAGATCATCGGCCCCCTCTCACCTCCCCAGAGCATGGCTTGTGCGTTTGCCAAGGAAAACCAGCTTCTCAGGCAGAGTTTCAATGAGTTCTTCGAGAAAATCGTGGAGGACGGGACCTATATCAAACTGGTCGACAAGTACTACCCTTTCTTTAGCAGATTTTACCCCGAACACTTCAAGAAGGGTGCTTCACCGAACAAAGAACCCGATAAAAAATGATAAGACACGAAGAACCATTTGATATGGACTGTGGCCATGCACTACCTGGATGGTGACAGGGCCATTTTCGAAGGACTTGCAGCCGTCCTGAAGGAAGAGTCAAAGAGGCAATTCGGGGAAATGCGCGCCGCCATCGCCAGGTCCGATGCCGGAACCGTAGCGCGCCTGGCTCACACCATCAAAGGCCTGGTGAGCACCTTCGGCGCCCGGCGGTCCGTTGAAGCCGCCCGCCGTCTTGAGGTTTTGAGTGACCAGGGTAATCGCCGCCGATCTGCTTCCCGCAGTCATTGCCCTCGAAGCAGGAGCTGGAGCTGCTCAATGCCGCCCTCGCCAAGGCCGTTGAAGGGCCTTCCTGCGGTGACGGGGTGAAGGTTTAAGCTGTGATTGGCCACAACCCAAGAAAATTAACCGCAGAGGACGCAGAGAACGCAGAGAAAACAATGAACATATAGAAAGTAAATCATGATAGAACTTTCAGGAAACTGCATGATCGCATTACACCGATCACAGGGAGGGTTATTCTTTCGGCATTGTTTACCATGCGCCTTATCCCACGTCTCAGCTCAGTGACATTGAAGTTGATCAATAACCCCACATAAGTCAAGCAACACCTCTCGATATTTTACCGGGAGGGCTTTCTGCCGCTCAACTCGCAAACCTCGATCAACCAACTCATACGCAAGACATGCCTCATAGGTTGACTCAAGCAGACCCGGACCAAGCTCTCGATGAACCGCAATTAGCCGCACCAATGACGGCTTCGGTGATTTTATTCAATTCTGTCATCATCTCTGCCCATCTGGCGTTTGGTTTCTTGAATTTTTATCAGGACCTCTCTTTAAAAGCGTGTCTAAAATGGTCCTCCGGTCGTCACCCCCGCATGCTTCTGGCGGGGGTCCAGGGCACAAACAGTACGTGGATTCCCGCCAGAAGCATGCGGGAATGACGATTTTGGACTTTTCCATGCGGCATGCCAACCATCACAAGGGCACTTTTTGAGGGTTTTTAGACACCCTTCTAAGTTTTTTCTCTGTGTTCTCTGCGCTCTCTGCGGTTCTGCGGCATTCTGCCTGCTTTCTCTGTGGCTATTCCGTTGCGGCCATCGGCTGCCCTGCGTTCTCTGCGCTTCTGCGGTTAATTCTTACGAGTCACCCGATAAAATCGCGAATCGCTGCCAGGAGCTGGTATTTCTCGATGGGCTTGGTGAGATGGGCCGTACACCCGGCATCCCGGCTCTTATCCTTGTATTCCTTGAAGGCATGCGCCGTCAGGGCAATGACGGGAGTCGGCCGGCGCCCGATTTTCGGCTTCCCATTTTCGGAATTCGACGCGTCGCCGTGTAACCGTCCATCTCCGGCATTTCCAGGTCCATGAGCACGAGATCGTAGGGCTTGGACTTAAGCTTCACCAGGGCGACCAGCCCGTTTTCAGCGATGTCGATCTGATAGCTGGTGTTCTTGAGGTAAGCAAGGACGAGAAAGCGGTTGGCCTCACTGTCCTCGACCAGGAGAATGCGCCGAGGAGGCAGGGAGTTCCGCTGCAGGCGGAGGCGCTTCCGGGGAGGTCCCGCGATCGCTGAGGCTGATTCGGCGATAAGGCAACGGCCCCCTCGCAGCCGAAATGCCTTTCCGTTCGCCCGGGCGTTCCGGCGGGCAGCGCCCCGGTCGGCCATGCCGGCGGTTCCTTGGGTCTCGCAGCGAGGGTGCCTCGAGCCTTCCTCGCAAGGCGCAAGCCCTGAAATGGAGCGTGACGCAAAAGGTGCTTCCTCGGCCGACGGTGCTCTCTGCCCGAATGTTTCCCCCCATCAGTTCCGCCAGCCGCTTGGAGATGGTCAGGCCGAGTCCCGTGCCGCCATAACGTCGGGTGACTGAAGAGTCCCCCTGAGTGAAGGTGTCAAAGATGAACTTCAGTTTCTCCTCTTCGATGCCTATTCCGGTATCGGCCACGCGAAACCGGAGGACCACCTCGTCGTTTTCGGTCTCTGCAGCATCCCGAAAAACCTGCCCCAGGTTCCCTTCCCGGGTACTCTCTTTCGACCGCAATCACCACGGAACCCTCGTGCGTGAACTTGATGGCATTCCCGACCAAATTCGTAAGGATCTGGCGCACCCGCTCCGGGTCCCCCATCACTTCGGCCGGAATCTCGGGCGAGAGCTCACAGGTCACCTGGATCGGTTTATCATGCGCAGCCAACCTGCATCACCCCACACACGCTTTGAACCAGTTCGGCAGGATCGAACTCAACGCACTCCAATTCGAGATGACCGGCTTCAATTTTCGAGAGGTCCAGAATATTGTTGATCAGGCTCAGGAGTGTCTTTCCGGAATTCCTCAAGATGGTAACATTCTCCCGCACCTCTTCGCTCAGGTCCATTTCCGCGAGCAGCCCGCTCATCCCCACAATGACGTTGAGGGGAGTCCGAATTTCGTGGCTCATGGTGGCAAGGAATTCCGTCTTAACGCGACTGGAAGACTCGGCCAACTCTTTGGCCTTCTGCAGTTCCTCCTCTTGACGCTTGCGCTCGGTCAGATCGAAAAAGCTCTGAATGAGATAACCATGTCCCTTCCTCACGACCGGGACTTCCGTCAATAAGATCGGGAAAATGCTCGCCGTCGACGGAACGCAATTGCTGCTCCGAAATCCTTACGCCATGAGCATCGTCCATCATGGCAGGAACCGCCGCGCATCGCTACGGACCACATACTGCTCGCAATGCTGCTCAACCACCTCCTCCCTCGGCGCCCCGATCATCTGCAAGGCATAGGGGTTGATGTCCACAATCCGCTGCGTTTCCGCGTTGATTACCATCACTCCGGTATGGATGGCCTCCATGATGGTCTTCAAATGTTCTTCACTTTCCCGCAGTTCGTCTTCAGCCTGCTTGCGCGCCGTAATATCGCGCCCGGAACCCCTGACATAGGTCTCCTTGCCGCTCTCTTTGACGACCGAATTCTCGAATTCGATGTAGCGCTGAGACCCGTCCCTGGCGAGGAACGGGGTGATGCCCCGGAAATTGCCACGGCTCTGGATCTGGGGCAGGTAGTGTTGATAGAAAGCCGATCTTTGGTCAGGCCGCATGAAATCGGCCAAAGGCTTGCCCTTGATGGTTTCCGGGGAATAACCCAGGGTCCTGCAAACAGCGGCATTGAAGGTCAACAGGCGCCCCTCAAGATCGTGCGTGAAAATGAAATCCGAGATGTTGTCGAAAAGGTCCCGATAGCGCCTTTCCGAATCGCGCAGCGCTGTTTCCGCCCGCCTGCGTTCGCTCATCTGCTGCTTCCAGTTCGCGATTTTTCTCGACCATGGCCTCTTGCTGTTTGGACGACTCTTCAAGGCGGGTCTGGAGCACCAGGTTGCGGACGGAGCTCCTCCAAACCATCCACGTTGCTCCCAGAAGAAGTGTCGCCAAGGCCGCAAGGGCCGTGGGCAGATGCCATAGTTCCGAGGTCCCGAGCAGTTCGGCTGCGGGCAAAATCGTCGTAATCCAGAAGGGCGTGCCACTGATGACAGCGCGAGCAGCCATAAGCTCTCCACGGTATCCCGCGATGGTAAACCGCTTGATATCATTGCCCTGGTCAAAAGAGACCCGGGCAATGTCATCAGCGGACAAAAAACCAGCCGCCTCCTCCGCTGCAAAGGGAACCACGGAATCGTCCTGGCTGTAAGTGAAATAGTAGATACGCGTCGTGGAACCCTTGTGCTGCATCAGCGGATTGTCGTAAATGGACCGGATCGGGACCCATGCGAGGATCTGCCCCACGTACGCGGTCTTGAAGTAATAGGCCGCGGAAATGATCACCTCCGGCGCGTCTCCATCATATTCCACGATGATCTGCGATTCACCGGGACCCCGGAGCAAGAAACCGGTTCCAGTTCGCTCCCGCTTCCGGATTGAGGATTCCCGTCAAGCTATCGACCAGCACCTGGCCGGAATCATCGAGGAAAAGGATGCGGTCGTAGGCCTTCGTGTTCCCGAATTTTCGATCTCTAAGGAGCCGGAGAAAGACGTCGTGGATACCCAGGAGACTGGCTTTCAGCCCGTATTCCATGCTCATTCCGAGGGCCTTGTTCTCGAAAAAAACGGAGAGTGCCTTACTTTCGGTGAGGTCCTGGAGATCATTTTTCCGTTCCAAAAGAGGAAACTGAATGCGGCGGCGCGGTTTGCCAGGTCCTGGCGCAAATTGGCCATGGCGAATTCCCGCAACTCCACCTCCGACTCATAGATTTTGCCGATGAGAAAGGCAATCGAGCGCGGTCAGCAGGATCGCCGCCAGCAAGGCAGGCATCGAGCGTCGTCTGGTCGTGGTGCGATTTGCTTGGGCCATATCCCCGACTCCTTAAGGCCACGGATTGGACTCACGCCCCCAAATGAAACCAGGCGTCCGGAACCGCTAATGAGGGAATTTTAAGGGGAAGAGAGCCCTAAGACAAGGAAGTTAGCAGTTCAATCGAGATTCGTTGTTCATTATGCCGCAATTGCATTAAACGGTTACAACGTAGGATAATCGCTCAGTGGACATTCAGTGTAGCGGGATTCGAGATTCAATCCGATTATCCGGTTATCCGATGACGAGGTCTCCACTGCAACCTTCAACTTCTTAGTAACCAATAATCGTCTAACTCATTGACGGTTCTGCGGTTAATCCTTCCTGCTATTTCTTCGGTTCAAAGAATGTGGGGTAATATTTCGGAATCGCAGGATAATACTTTTCCACCAGGCGCAGGTAGGTGCCGTCTTTCATGCACTGTTCAAAAAACTTGTTGAAGGCCTCCCGCAGTTGCGGCGATGACCGTGAAAACGCGTAAGCCAGGTCCTGCATGGGAGAAACCGGTCCGATCACTTTAATCTTGCCGGGCCATTTTTCCACGGACATGAGGGCATCCGCAACATCCTGCAGGGTGGCATCGGCTCGACCGTTGATGATCGCGGGAACGATCTCGTTCACCGAACCTTCGAAGTCGCTGCATTTTGCTCCGGATTTGTCCAGACCATAAAGGCGCGGGTCCAGGCAGGTGTCATTTACCCCCATGACACTGACATCCTTGATCTGAGCCTTGACGGCTGCGACATCTTTTCCGGGATCACCGGAGGGCTCGATGGGTTTCAGCGGGGAATTGGCCGCGGCAACCAGCCACACCTGATTGGGAAAGGTGGGCACGGAGAAATCGATCACCTTCTCCCGCCACGGAATCACCGTTATGCCATTGGCGGCAATATCCCCCCTGACCGGCGCCGGGCCGAGGATTTCCACATTGTCCCCGGTGGGTTTGACCTTCTTGCCGCTAAGATCCGCCACAAAATTATCCCAGGTGGTATCGACAAACTCATATTTGACGCCGAGGTGCTGAGCAAAAAGCTTGATCATCTCCACATCGAGCCCATCCCCGCTCCCCGTCACAAAATTAGCATAGGGGACACCCAGGTGTCGCAGAACGCCCTTTTCCTTGATTTCAGGAAGGTCCGCTGAGAAAGCTGATGTCGAAAAAGCACTCAGCAAAAAAATCAACACCAAATTTGCCAGTGCCAAATAAATGGAAATCTTTTCTTCTGCGGCATCATTCCGGCGACTCCTCTAATCTCAGCATCATGATGGAATCTTTTGAAAAAACAGAGGCCGATCATTAACAACCATCGCTCAGCAGGGCCCTTTGCGGGCCCTTGAGAACTCCCGACCTCCTGCACCTATATCATCAGCATCCCCAAAATTCAATCGTTTGCGACCGCTTTAAAGAACTCTACGGAATGGTAGATTTTTCATCTTTTTGGGGTGCAAATCGACCTCAGTTTTCTACCCGGCGGCGAGTTTCTTGTCCATCCTTTATCCCGCGCCGCAAAGACCTCCAGAGGAGAGTCCAAAAACCCCGAAAAAAATCTTTGCCTTGTTACTTGAAGATGTCTCCGGAGAAAATCCGAATCATTTCAAGTTCCTGGTCCCCGGAAAAACCTGTCTCTCGAAGCCTGCCGGCCTCTGTTCCGGATTACCTATTAATCGACATTTGATGTTAACTTTCACGACTTGGGTTTATGCAAGAAACTTACCACTAAAACCGGGCGGGGCTGAGGCTTCCAGGGCCATGCCCCTGCTGCTGGGCGCCGTCGCCGACAGGGGAGGCAGTCCGGAGCGCGGAAGGAGCATTATGCAAATGAGCCTTAATCGCTTTGGCATGAATGGTTGCCGACATGGCGGCATACCGGAAGGCGAGATAAGATTGTCCGTTCGAGCATCTATACCTTGCTTTCGTTGGCCTGGCACTTACTTGTCTAAACAGAGAATATGCGTTTAGGAATGACTATTGCATTTCATGATAGACAGCTAATCTTATTTGTGAAGGGCAACATGAAATGAGCATCAATCGCTTTGGTATGAATCGTTGGCCTGAGCACGGTTGAACATTTGAGCAAGATAAAGATTGTGCTTTTAATTCTATATACTTGCTTTTATAATATAAACAGATTAATCCCCGCTTCGGGAACGGCTTTTGCAAATCTCTCTCTTCGGTGAAGCTGTTTTCAAACTTGTGCCTTTTAAACTCCCATAGAGTTGCTTTAGAATGCAAGAGTGTCTGAGTCGTTCAGACAAGGGCATCAGAGGTTCGGCTTCTGAATTCTGCCCCGGTGGCGCGTTGAGCGTTACCAGATATTCCGCTCTCTCATGCGGGCGATTGGTTGTTCAAAAAAACAAAGGAGGATTTCTCATGGCGAAAATAAAACAAAGGTTTGGACGACGTTCGTGGAGTTCGGGTCTGCTCATGTTCCTGACGCTTCTCATTCTTTGCCCCCCGCTTCCGGCTCAGACGACCGACGAGGAGCCGCTGCTCTCTGAACGGCCGGAACTGCAGGGAGCACTGCTCGAACTTCAAAGCGAACTGGATGCCCTCGGGGCCACCTTCGAGGTAGGCTACAATCCTGCCATGGAACAAAGCCTCTCCGAGATCACCGGCCTGATTGTACCGCCGGATTGGAGAGAGACCGGCGAGTTTGTAGATGTCCCCCCCTTCCTTACGACCTACCATCAGCCCGGGTTTCGACTGGCGGGAGCAGCCGGGTGGCAATACCCCGGTAAGAGATCAGGGTGCATGCGACTCCTGCTGGGCCTTTGCAACCGTCATGCCCCTGGAGATCATCGCCAGCAATCGCTGCGGAAAGACGGAAGACCTTTCGGAACAGCACCTCATTTCGTGCAACAAATACTATTATGGCTGCAACGGAGGATGGTTTCTCCATGCCCTTCACATAAACAGGTTTGACTCCGCCAAGGGTGACACGGAGGCCGGTGCGGTGCTCGAGTCCGTCATCCCCTATGTGGGCGCCGATGTGGCATGCAACGTGCCCCACGCTCACCGCCTACAAGGCCGACCGTTGGGCCTACATCGCCAGTTACGAGGCCGTGGCGCCAACCGCCAACATCAAAGAAGCCATGTATGTCTACGGCCCGATTGCCGTCGGTATCTGCGCGGGTCCCAATTTCCAGGCCTACAGGAGCGGGATCATGAACCTCGGCGATACCTGCGCCGACGATGTCAATCATTCGGTAACGCTGGTCGGGTGGTTTGATGACAACGGCACCGATAACGGCTATTGGATTGTCAAGAACAGTTGGGGACCCTTGTGGGGAGAGTCGGGATACATGAGGGTTCGCTATGGCGTCTCCAATGTCGGCTACGCTGCGAATTTTGTGGAGTTTACCACGTGTCCGGTTGACCCCCCGCTTCCCAACCTGGTTTGCACCACCCCGGTCAAGCTTACCCTGGGGAGAGGCTACAACGGCACCACCGCTCGGCAGTCCCACCGACGTGAGCAGCTATTCCTGCACCACCCGCAACCTAAGCGGTCCCCACAAGGTGCACACGATCACCACCACCGACCAAGGGTGACCTCACCGCCACCTTGACCAACATCACCGGCCGGGACCTCGATGTGCTCATTCTGAAATCCTGCGACCGCAACGACTGCGTGGCCTTTGGCGATACGGTTGCGGTCTATCCCAATGCCCCGCCGGGGACCTACTACATTGTCGTCGAGGGCAACAATGGTGCGTCTGGGACCTTACACCCTGAAGCCGACCCTTGTTCCCCCCGCTGCCGATCTTACCGCCTCGTGGGAAAGCCTGACCTCTTCCAACGCCGGCAAGACCGTTACCGGAAGGGTGAAAGTGAGCAACATCGGCAACAATGCTGCCGGCGCATTTGCTGTAGGCTATTATTATTCGACCGACGGCGTCAAACTTGGGTTCGCGCCTGCTGGTCCAAAATGTCACCACCGCCTGGCGGCCGGCCAGGATGTGTACCTGGATATGACGCTTACCTACAGCTCGTCCCTGATCGGGAAATACATCATTGTCAAAGCCGACTATGCCGGCAAGGTTTCGGAAAAGAACGAAACCAACAATGTTATGGCATATAAGGTGCAATGAGAGATCATCGCGAAGTCATTGGCGGCTGTTGAAGCGATGGTTGTTTTTGGTCGAGCGGTCTTTTTTCCCGCGAAAAATCTGTTGACAATGCCGATGGGATTTGTTAGGCTACATTCCATAATTTAAAAACTAGAAAAAGCCAAACCCTTCGTGAGGGGGGGACGGAAAGCTACGGGTCCTATCGGTATAGGATAGCCGGGTTGCCTGGAAGAGGTGGCCCGGCTTTTTTTTCTGTTTGCGCCTGGACCTCCTCTAAAGCTGCCTCGGCCGCCAGGGTGATGAGTAAACAGGATCAGCGGCGCCCAAAGTTTTGGTTCCTGAATGAAGTTGTTTTCAACTTGAGAAAGAGGAACTGACCCCTACAATCTTTCAACACCACGATAATTCACAACATTAAGAGGGCAAAAGTGAGGGACCATTTAACTAAATCTAAAAAGGAGAAATCCATGGAGACAAGAAGACTGATTACTCGATTGTTTTGCATCGCGGTGCTGTTGCTGGCGACGGTGATGTCCGGTCTGCTCACCGCGCAGCCTGTTGCGGCGAAGCCACCAGTACTCCTTACCACCCCGCCGGCTAATCTATCGGCGGGTGCCACCGTACCGCTTACGGGTATGCCTGACCTGGATCCCACGAGCGGGCGTTTCCTCAATGTCGTTCGCGGTACTGCCAGCCTCGGTGACGTAGGTGGCACAAATAACGTCCTCAGTGTTTCATTGGCAGTCCCTGCTTCCCTGACGGCGTTCAAGCTGCAGATTTTTGACGGCAGCCTAAGTGGTAAGTGGGACTTTGGGAACACTGCGGCTTGGCCAACCTCCAATACCGGGGACCAGGTGATTTTCAACCTTTACCGCGACCCGCTGTTGAAGCTCAACTCCAATGCTGCTGACCGTTTATACCAATGGAACGGCGGAACGATGCCCGATGACGCCTGGTGTGTTCTCAGCCCCAGCAATTTCTCGAGTTGTGACACGAGCGGGCTGGCGCTGATACCCCAGGATCCCGGCGCCTATAACGCGGAGGATAACGTTTACTACTACAACCTGGCGCTCGACTGGGTCCAACCGCTGACTCTTGTCAATGAACAGAACGGTTTGAAAGTCGCGCTCCAGGGCTCCGCTTTCATCATGGAAGGAAGCTCCATCGGCTTCGTCGCCTATGGTCCGAATGACCCGAGGCCTCAGTTCTTTCCACCGACCACCTACGACGGGACCTTCGAATGGACGGTGCGCCTGATGGAGCCCTCGGTGAGATTGACCTTTTGGGACGGCGACCTGGATCGGGCTGATGATACCAACGATCCCAACTCGCCTCCCCAACCTCCCTTTCCGACCTCACCGCAGACCCTTAACCAGGGCGTCAATCCCGGCGATCCTTTGGATGACAGTCCATACTGGCAATTCGTAATTCCGCCCCCTATTAAATACACGATCATCGCTCCCGGCGACCTATGGACCGCAATTAACGACAACCCCTCGGGCAACCAGGAGTGGGAGGTTTTCAAGGTCGGTCTCGATGACGGTTCGACTCCCGATGCGGATGTCGTCGTCTCTGGGATCCCAGCCGGTGAGTACACCTGGCGGATCGAGGGCGCCGATGGGCGTAATACCCTGTTTTTCCATCCGGAACATAAAGCGACCATGGGAGACAGCGGCTGTCGGATGAAATTGGATAAGACCTGCGCTACCATGGCCGAGGGACCCGCGCCATTCGTGTGCAGTGACGCCAAACCCATCGACTCCCTGTCGATGATCTGGCAGCCTGGGGATGGCACCAGGGTCCACATCAAGGCATGGAAAGGTGCGATCAACAGCACCCTGCTGGCCGACGTGGACAATATCAAGCCCGGTGACCAGGTTATCGTCACGGGCTATGCCGGCTCGGGAAACGATGTGATCTGGCAGGTCTTTTACGCGGGCACCGAAACCCCTTACGGTACGGGCAAGTCAACCTTTCACCTGTCCTGTTCGGATGTGGACATGAACGGCCCGGAGGACTGCGGCAAGATTGCCGGTGACGGGAAGGCCCTCACCGGCTATGTGAATAAGTGGGTGTTTGACGGCATGGCAGGAGCTAACGACCAGGTGCTGAAGTGCACACCGGATGATCCGTCATTGAATCATACCTGCGTGGCGGAACTCGGCCCGCGCCCGAATTGTCAAACGGTGGGCAAACCCACCAGCCTGACTTTCAGGTACACCGGCGGGGGCTGCGCGGCAAGCAGCAATACCCAGGCCCTTGGTAAGGCGATCTGTACGCCATCCAATCCTCCTCTCGACCCCCTCCTGCCCGTTACGGTGACGACGACCAACACCGGCTACACCATTACACCTGCCGTCGTAAGTCCGGGTGGAGAATTCACGGTATCGGCCAGCACCTTTAACACCGATTCCTATTTTACCCTGACCAACCCGGGTGGGGCATCGGAGAATAACAAGATTCACACCTCCTGCTCGCAGCCGCTCCAGGCTGGGGATGTCTACGGCAGTCTCACGCTGGAGGAATTCAATGGCAAACGGGAAGGGGCTGAGGTCGAATTCCAATACATCTTGACCAATAACGGCAACGGTGGCCATTGACAATATCACCATTTACCGACGATTGGCTTGGGGAGATCGCTTTCATCCCGGTCCTGGGAGCGGGAGAGACTGTCCAGCACAGCATGCTGGCTGAAATCTCCGAGACGGTTACCAACACCGCTTATGCCACCGGAACGAGAGCGAACGGCGCTCTTTGCCAGGCCCAGTCGAGTGCGAAAGTCAAGGTCAACCCAGGGCCAGGGTCAACCTGTACGGCCGCTGGGGCCAACAAAATCAAGATCGGCGACAATAAGATCGAGTGGGTCCTGACCAACGACAGCTCAATCCCGATCACCATCCAGAGCATTGACATCAAATGGCCGAGCAGCCACGGCAACCTCAAGAAGATCAAGGTGGAGGGCGACGAGATCTTCAAGACCGAACTGCCCCCGACCGAGGCAACCGTGACCACGTTTATCAACGACATCAAGAAGCGACAGCTCAAAGCTCATGAACATCAAAAACTGATCTTCGAGTTCGCCAAGAAAGCCAAGACCACCCCGGGTAACTACGGCATTACGGTGACCTTCGCCGAGGGCTGCGAAGTGGCCTTCAATCCGGGAACAACGCCGGGCGGCGGCGGCACCCTGACCTGCTCGAAGCCTATCGATGCGCTGACGATGAAATGGGAGGGGACCATGGCGGTTGACGTCGTGGCCTGGAAGGGCGCCATTGGGAGCACCCAGCTGGCGACGGTGAACGGTATTGATCCAGGCGATAACGTCACCATAAGCGGGTTCGCCGGGTCGCCCAACGATGTTTACTGGCAGATCTTCAAGGCGGGGACGACCGTTCCGTACGGCACCGGTGTCTCCACTTTCCATCTTTCCTGCTCCGATCGGGATATGGATGATCCTTCGGATTGCGGCAAGCTGGAGGGCGATGGCAAAGGCTTGACCGGCTTTGTCAACGAATGGCGCTTCCGGGGCATGAAGGACAGCGACGAAACGCTGGTCTGCCCCTAAATCAATGACCCCCTGATGCGAATGACAGGCCCTCGCAAGGGGCCTGTCATTCCTCCTTTCCCTGCACCGGCGCGAGGCAAGCGGGTTCGAGATGATTCTTGAGCCCGCTTTTGGTTCCAGTTTGATGCGGCGTCTCGTCTTTGCCGTCTTGTGCGATAACCGAAGTGCTATAGCCGTCTTGTGCAAGCCGTAACCAAAAGAATTAACCGCAGAGAACGCAGAGAACGCAGAGAAAACAAAAAGTTGGACAAGAACCTTGATTAGATTTAAATAATTTGAACCTTAGTACAGCACAGCAGAATAAAGTGCCCATTGCCACCCGGTCGTCATTCCCGCATGCTCTTAGCGGGAATCCAGGGAATTTGCACAGCCTGGATTCCCGCCAGAAACACGCGGGAATGACGAGTGGCATTCGGACACCCATTTGTGCGGGGGCGTACGAAGTCATTGTTTTCTCTGCGACCTCTGCGATCTCTGCGGTTAATTTTTTGGGATCCGGCCATCGGCTGCGCTGTGCTCTCTGCGGTTAATTTTTTTGGTTGCGGCAATCGGCTGCGTTGCGCTCTCAGCGTGCTCTGCGGTTAATTCCCGAGTCTGCCAAAATGAGGGTGCACGTAACCACCGAAATTCGAGGAACTTAAGATGAAAAAACTGTTGCGAGACGTTTTGCTGTGTGGTGTTTCATTGTTGCTCTCTCTTGGGCTGGCGCTGCCTCAGACCGTGGCCGCCGGGGATGAGTTTCGCATTATCCGGGTGGACATTCACGGCCCTGAAGACGTTGCGGTCCTCTCGAACTTCGGCGCTATATGGGAAGTGCAGCCCAACCATCTGATCGCCGATGTTACCGATGCCGAGCTGGCTGCCATTCGGGACCAAGGCTACACGGTCCATATCCTGTATCGCACCTCGGCCGAATACCTGGGTGCTCAGCGGCAGCTTCTCGCCGCTCAAAGCGACGCGGGAGCGTTCCATACCTACGCTGAAGTTGACCGGGAACTGCACCAACTGGCCGCAAAACATCCCAAAATTGCCAGGGTCCACAACCTCGGCAGCAGCCACGAAGGGCGCACGATCTGGGCGCTCAAGATCAGCGACGGGGTGAAAACCGACCAGGCCCTCGAGCCCGATATTCTTTTTGTGGGCGGCCTGCATGCCCGCGAGTGGATCGGCGTCGAGGTCCCGATGCTTTTGGCGAAATTCCTGGTTGAAAACTATGATTCCGATGAAAGCGTGAAGGCCCTGGTGAACAAAGCGGAAATCTGGATCGTACCCATGGCGAACCCCGACGGCCATCAGTACACGGTCGCTGTGGACCGCCTGTGGCGCAAGAACCGGCGCGTCGATCCCGGCGGCTGCTACGGGGTCGACCTGAATCGAAACTTCAGCTTTAAGTGGGGAGGTCCGGGAACGAGCGATCAGGCCTGCTCGGATATTTACCGTGGGCCGGAAGCGGCTTCCGAACCCGAGGTGCAGGCGATCATGAAGCTCGGGATGGCCACTCGCTTCAGTGCCGGCGTATCCTTTCACAGCTACGGCCAGATCATCTACTACCCCTGGTCCGGTTCTCGCGATCCGGCTGTCGATCAACCCAGCCTGAATGAGCTTGCCGGGCAGATGTCGCAGGCCATTTTCAACGTGCGCGGCCAGGGCTACTCGTTTTCACAGGCGCCCCCGGCTGCCGGCTCGAGCGTTGACTGGGACTACGGCCTCTTCGGCGTTCCCGACTTCGGGATCGAGCTGGGCACCGGGACTTTCCTCACCCCGGAATCGGAAATTCTGCCCATCTGGGAAGACCTCAAGCCGGCCTGCCTGTTGCTGATCGAATGGGCCGAGCGCTTTCCCCTGAAGCTCAAGGCCAACAACCCCATTTTATTGCCCGGTAAGGAGCTCCATTACACCGCGACGATGCTCAACACCACGGACGAGAAATTCCCGGTCAGGCTCCAGCGCGAAGTGCAGGATGCCCAGGGCGAGCTGAAGGACCGGCAGACCTGGAAACTTTTCCTTAAGGAAGACGAGAGGACCGTCAAAAACTACAAATACCAGGTCAAGGCCGACATGCCGCCCGGTGTTTACACGCAGCGCCTCGGCCTGTATGACCAGGTGACGGGCCTCCTTCTGTCCCGCGAAAGCTTCGATTTCACCGTGGTTGGAGAAGATGAGTGAGAGTTCGGGCGGGTCCTTCCCATCCGATGGCCTTGCCAGCAACCGCTAAGGAAGAAATGAGAAGGAAATGAGGTCAATTGAATTTCGGTCTTGACACCCGGATCCTCTCGCCGCGAACAGTAATGATCGCACCCGTTTCAAGGGCTTCTTGATAACGGTTGAGGACCAGTTCCATCAACTGAATGCGTTTTTCCGCCGGAACATCAGGGAGCCGAACCATACCGCAGTGATTCACACCGCCGGCATATACCAGTTTACCAAAATCCGTATCAATAGTGATCAGGATGCGTTCCTGACTAAATGCCCACTCCAGTACCTGGAGATCGCCCGGATCCGGTCCCATGGCGCTTGATTCGATAACGTCGTGGCCATGACTTATGAGCCATCTTGCCAGCTTGCAGCCGGCACAGCGGTCAACGAGGAATCTCATATCCTTTGCTACCTGCTTTGAATCTGCACCTCATCAAGCGTATCATGGGCAATCACCGCACGTGCATAGGCCAGACAAGCTCGAATGTCCTCCTGATCAAGTTGCGGGTAATCCTCAAGAAGACCCTCAACGCTTTCGCCCTGAGCAAGCAGACTAAGGATAAGTTCCACCGAGATCCTCATCCCTCGGATGATCGGTTTTCCTCCGAAAATCTCTCGATTGACGGTAATACGATGAAGAAGTTGATCTTCGGGCATATCCGTCTCCTTTCTGTTAATCGATTTCGCCGTGCCCTGATTCTTCGGGCAGTCGCCTTCTTGGCGCCCGGTACTGCCTGCTCGCCTGATGCGGAAATTGATTCTCAAAAACTCTCGGTTGCTATCTGTTCCATTGCCGATGACTTGTGCCACCGGTATACATTCACCTATTTATCATACTCCGCAAAACTCCTTTTTCAAATCTCAGAAAAACCAGCAGAAAATATTGGCCTATGCTCTTGGTGACATCTTTTCGGTCTCTGCTGAAAGCCATTCCCGGCTATTGCTGAGCGCGGACCTCCAAGACGGCTTTACCTGGCGAGGCGTCACGGTAGACGATCGCGGAAGCATCCCAAAACTTCATCGCTCCTCTCTTTCTTCGAGAAGGGCCTGCAAGCCACCTTCTCCTTCGGGAAAACTTTTGGCTTCTCAGTCTCCACTGGAATTCGGAAGAGATTTTTGGCATTGACGTTCGCAATTTGCGGCAGCCGTCCCGTGACAATGAGAATTCGAGCCTGACTCGCAGAATCTGGAAGGAAGTGCGCGGCCGACGCGTTATCTACCCTTCCGGCTTCCAGCATCTTCCCTGCATGCGGGATCGCATCATCTGTCATCTCAACCCATCCCGACTTCATCACATGCGCTTGGGAGAAACCCAAGAAGCATAGCTTTTTCAGAGTAGTTGCGCTAATATCGTATTCGAATATCTTGTCAAATGGGCAAGGCAGGCAACTGATGGATTGGGGGAGCAATAGAACACTCAAACACCATGGGGTCTCAACCGTGCACAAAGTAGCCAATCCTCATGACAGGTTCTTTAAAGAAGTTTTCTCCCGTAAGAACACGGCGGTGGACTTCCTCGCCAATCACTTGCCGTCGGAAGTCCTTCAGACTCTTGATCTCGGGACTATGGAGATCAGGAAGGATTCCTTCATTGACGAGGAGCTCAGAGAATCCTTTTCCGACCTGCTCTATGAGGTGAAGTTGGCCGATAGCCGGGCCTACATCTATGTTCTATTCGAGCACAAGAGTTTTTCGGACCGGTTCACCGCTTTTCAGCTTCTCAAGTACATGATTCGGATCTGGGAACTGCACCTTCGCCAGTCTAACGAGACTTCCCGTCATTCTGCCACTGGTTCTTTCAGGGAACCGGGGCCTGGGCCCCGGTACCTTGTTCAGGGTACCGATAAGTTGACCAGTCAGGATTTTGAGAGAGCCCTCTCGAATATGCCTGAAGGAGGCGCAATCATGTCAACTCTTGCAGAACAATGGTTTCATGAAGGGAAAGAAGAGGGAAAGAAGGGCTTTTGGAAGGCTTGATGCAAGGCAGGCTCCAAGAGGCTTGTGAAGTCATCCTCGATCTTATCGAAATGCATTTCGGTGTTCCATCTCAAAGCCTCATCGGAAAACTCCATCAGATTCGGAGTCATGAAGTATTGCGCCTTTTGCGGCGGCAAATGAAGAACTGTCAGACTGCTGCTGACTTTGAAGCCCTGGTTGAAAAAGCGTTGCAGTGACGTCTGTCCTTGCGACAAACGGTTGATCAAATTCTGAAAGACATGGTGGAAGAGGGGATCATGTTGCAGGCAAGTCCCGGGTCCACGGGGCAGGCTGGAGAACGTCCGGATGGCAAAGAGCCCGAGCGAAATTCTGCCGCGTGAGAGCCGTGTGAGACTTTCAATGCAAATTCAGCCGAAGGATGAGAAATCAGCCACCATGTGAAAAATCTAGAACGAATCATTTCAATATGAACCTGAAACAAGGCGGCGACTCGAGCACTCACGGCGTTTTCGGGGTGACGCTGTTAACTGAATTCCAATTTGTTTCTCGGTTTCTTTCAAGCTCACCGAACGCAAAGAACGGTCCTCAAAGCGAAGCACCTGCCGACTTGATCTTCACTTGTCAAACAGATCCGCCATCCGTTATGGTTCGAAAACTGGGAGACGTGCTTTCGTACTGGCTCGAGCGGCAAGGGATTCGAGCGTTGCATGCCGCGGCCGTGGTGGCCAATGGAAGAGCGGCGGCGTTCCTGTCGAGCAACTACGGCGGCAAGAGCTCCCTCGCTGCGGCGATGATGCAAGTGGGTTGTCCGCTCTTGACCGACGACATCCTGCCCGTGGAAGAGACCGGCGGCATCTTCATCGGTCGCCCGGGCTATCCCACCATGCGCATGTGGCCGGATGAAGCCGCTTACTTTCTGGGGAGCTACGAGCACCTGCCGCTGGTCCACCCCGAGCTTTCGAAACGACGCGTTTTCGTCGGCCCCGATGGATTCGGGTCATTTTGCGAAACGTCTCAGGCGCTCTCCTGCATCTATCTGCCGGAGCGAAGGGATGATTTGGACCCGACCTGCACCATATCATCTATCCGTCCGGCTTCCACCGCATCACTCGTGTGCGGGAAGCGCTCTGGAAGATCTTCAAGAGAACCGTTGACAAAATCGCTCATTGATTTCTATTGTAGTTTTCAACACTACATAATGGAGGCAACCATGAAAACGGTAACCGCAGCAGAGGCCAACCGAAACTTCTCCGCCCTGTTGAGGGAGGCCAGGCAGGGCGAAGTATATCTCGTGCTTTCTCGTGGAAAACCCGTGGCAACCATAGGTCCCGCCCTGGCCAGGGATGCTGAGCGCCCATCAGCCAGAGAGACGCTCATAGCTCGATTGCAGAACCAGAAAGTCACCGGGACCAGCAAGTGGACCCGAGACGAATTATACGAGGACTGATTCGGATGAGGGTTGCTCTTGACACCAATATTCTTGCTTATGCTGAGGGCGTGGGAGATCCGGTGAAACGAGACGTGTCGGTGTTGCTGATCAGTCGCCTGCCTGAGGAGTCGGTGATTATTTCGACTCAAGTGCTTGGAGAGCTTTACCGGGTGCTGACCGGCAAAGCCGGTCGAACCCCTGCCTCTGCCCGTGAAGCCATCCTCAGCTGGACAGACTGTTTCGATGTGGTGGATACCACCTGGGAGGCGCTTAAGTCGGCAATGGACCTGTCCAACGATCACGGGTTGCAGATTTGGGACGCGCTGATCGTTTCGGTCTCTGCTGAAAACCATTCCCGGTTATTGTTGAGCGAGGACTTCCAAGACGGCTTCACCTGGCGAGGCGTCACGGTAGTCGACCCCTATGCTTCAAAACCACACCCGCTTTTGAAAGCAATTCTCAAGTAGACAGCCCCGAGAATGCAAACCCGCCGAACATCAAGAGAGGGAGCGGATCCTTTCGTCCCGGATGGTTTCGGTCCTTTCTGAGAGACTTCGCAGCCGCTCGCCTGCATCCATCTCGCGGAGCGAAGAGCGGAGAGACACTTCGCACCCCAATAACGCCGTTGTGATCTCCTTCCCGGCTCCCCACGCTACGGCAAGTGTTGGAGACGCTTGATTCCAGCATTTCCGGGGAAGTTTTTTCCGGCCAATGAAGGGGTCTCACCGGAGCAATGCAATAGCGGCTGGGCTTCCCACCCGCCGGGAAGTCTTGTCAAATCGGACAAGTCACGAGCGGCCGGGGTTGACAGCAAAGCCCCTCTTCCTCTTAGCCTTTATCCCCCTCGCGCCGCGTCGTTTTCCTCATTTCCCTCGCAGTATTTTTTGCGGCTCGCTGCAGTATTCTTTCGAATTCCCACCGGAAAACTATTTGCGATACAAAGGCTAACAGGATTTTTTTGAGTCGATGTCCTCCTGTTCTAAGTACAGCACCGCAGAATAGAGTGTCCATTACCCCAGGGCGTCATTCCCGCATGCTTTTAGCGGGAATCCAGAGAATTTGCCCACCCTGGATTCCCGCCAGAAACACGCGGGAATGACCTCTCGAATTCGGACACCTATTTATGCGGGGGTGTACTAAGGGCCGGACAGGAAAGCACCGAGAATGTTTGCCGCAAGTAGACGTGAACACCGATTGCGGATAGGATCATGAGACCTTCCCTTAATAATGCGACGAATGCGAACGCTGCCCCCGAGTCCGAGGAAAATCGGTTCGAGGACCGCGAGTATTACCGCGTGCTTTTTCACCAGTTGATCATGAACGAGGAAGAGGAACGACGGCGCTTGCGGCGGGAAGTGGGAGATCAACTTACGCAGCAACTGGCCGCCCTGGCGATCCAGGCGGGAATGCTCGAAGAGGAAGCCCAAAAGTCGGCGACTCCGCTTTTGACGCGTATCAGTGAGATCAAGAACTGTTCCGTCAAGCTGGCGGAGCATGCGCACCGTTTTTGCAAAAAACTCTACCCGGCCATCCTGGAGGACCTTGGGCTGGTTGAGGCGATCCGTTCGGAGTGTCTTGCCTTCCAGCAGGAGGAAGGGATCGAGGTAAGATTTCGGTCGCGGGCAGTTCCTGTCCGATTTACCAATCGAACCAGCCATCTGCATCTTTCGGATCGTGCAGGAAGCGCTGAAAAACGTAGGCCAGGACGCCTCGGCCGGCAAGGTAGTCGTGTTTCTCGGAGTGAAGGGAGGCGCTCTCCACCTCTCTGTCCGAGATGACAGAATCGGGTGCGACCAGGGAGAGACAGGAGACAAAAGGGGTTTAGGATTTGGCGCCGTGCGGGAACGGATAAGCCTGGTTCGCGGCTCCCTCAAGGCCGGAGCAAAGCCTGGAAGCGGGGTCCACATCACGGTCCGGGTCCCGCTGAGTGCATGTTCCTGTGCGGAAGAGGTGAGATAAATGGCCCAGCAAATGCCAAGTGGAGTGCCGGTCCCCCTGAGTGCATGTTCCTGTGCGGAAGGGTCGGGTCCGCTCCGGTCGGTGACGCTCTTTGGATACTGCCGGGAAATGTCCCTTTCGCGGGAGCGGGTCATCATGGACTCTACCAATAGTAGAGTCGCCGGACATGAGCCTGGGTGGCGAGGGGAGGCGCAGGAACGCGGGCGGATTATGGAATTGAAAGGTTCGGACGGGCTTGGCGGGGGATCAGAGACTCTACCAAAAGTAGAGATGCAAAGGACCTTTTTATCATCACATCCGCTCTTACCGGAAACACTTGCTTCAGGCATAGGCGAATCATTGTGATTTGAACGCTGATTATCCGATATTCCCTATTAAATAGTGACCAAGTCGGCATTTGATTTGCATAGATACAACAAGGCAGCAAAAAGTGGTCACCTCGGTGAAAACCGGGGTCAGGCATTTTCCGACTGATTGAAAGCACTGGATTCCGGCATTCGCCGGAATGACGAAGAAACACCTTGTGGGCCTTTTTGCGAGACGATCAAACATGATGGGTTGGAAGAATAACCACTTGCGTCAACTTCAGGACTGTTTGAGATTCTCTTGAAGTTTCTGACGGCGCACGACTGCCGCAGGAAATGAGTTCGTTGGATGAGGAGATGGTCCATCAAGCCAGTTATGCAATTGCTTTTCACTTGTCTGCACCCGTGCGGGGATGTCGCGGTGCTCATTGGTGCAAATGCAGTATTTTTTCGGGTTGATCTGTTGCAGTGCGATGCATATAGATTCTCTGGGCTGCAATAAGCCGGTAGATTATTGGAAAACTCGTTAACTTGAAATTCATCTCCGGCGACACGCGTTTTTTGTGAATTGAGGAAATGGAAGTTTTCGGGGAACAATTCCAGCGTAAACGATTTAGGTTTTTGAGTTTCATATAAAAGACGAGATCTTAGGAGACAGTCAATGAAGACACAGAGCGGCACGAGAACGAAGCGGCAAAAGCTTGGGTGGATCGTCACGTTGGGATTCGTCCTTACCCTGGTAAGCGTCACCGCCATCTGGGCGCACAACCTGCAGACCCGCATGGTTTACATGTTCTTCGACCCCGAGACCCAGGCCTGTATCGATGCCCGCCTCGAGGTCACCACGCCCTACCCGCCTCCTGTGCTGCTATTGGTCTGCCTGGCCTGCCGGAGCTGGGCGCCCGGCCAGCCGGTGCTCCAGGTGGGCGATGAGCTCGGCATCATTATCAAGGTGATTCCGCGCGACGGCACCACCACCGGCGTCGGCGGCCACATCGACTTCTACGTCCCCGAGGGCGTGGAGGTGGTTGATGTCGGCTACGTCATTCCCAACGGCGCCGGCGGTTACGACAAGGCGGCCATGAAGGGCCAGTCGCCCATCGCGGTCGGCGCCGGCCCCATCGGCGCCAAGGCCACCGCCAGCTCGTGGGCTTCAGCACGCTGTTCAGACAGCACCGCCAGCGGCGCTTTCCTCGACGGCGGTAACCCCGCAGCGGCCTGCATCTCGGCACTATCGCCGGCGTCTACGGCGACACCGGCATCTTCTACTCCACCGACCCCGACACGGCCTACGGTTCCTGGCAGCGCTTCACCAAGGCCAACGGCGGAGCGGCAAGCGACTGGAACGATGCCGATTCACCGCCAACCACTGCGGCAGCCTCGCCATCGCGGCGCTCAAAGGCATCGTGCCGAACGGCCGGACCATCACCAACAACTCGGGCGACGTGGTCGTGCCCTGCAACAAGTGGGATGCCGAGCAGCTCTATGGCTGGGGCGCCAAGGGCACGACTTACAGTGCTGCCGCGCGGCGTGGCGGCCAACGCCATCGTCGACTACGCCGACGGCCGCGGCAACGCCCCCTGGGGTTTCGCCAGCGGCGTCGCCGGCCCGCAGAGCGGCTACGCATGGAACTTCGACTGGGACTAAAGTGGCGCAGCGGTAGCCCCCGGACCCGCCGCACATGCAGGCGGCCATGAGCACCGACCAGATCGGCCCCTGGAAACGCATCAAGTATCCCGGCAGCCGCGTCTCCTACGACCAGCCCGGCCTGATCTCCGACCGTGCTCGGCTATGCCAGCAAGGATGCCGGCAGCATCGGCGCTATGCCGTCAGCCCCAGCAATCCGCTGTCGCAGACCGACCACCAGCACCAATGCCATCCGCTGGGCCGTCGGCCAGCTCACCGCCTACCGGCCCGAGTATGCCTGGGTCAAGATCAGGGTGACCAGCAGCACGGCCAACATCACCGACCCCGACGGCTGCCCCTACCTGCACGGCGACACCTTTGGCGGGGACGCCGGCGGCACCGACAACGGCAAAGACCACCTGTGGCGCTACTACGAACCCACTGAAATCGAGATGAATCTCTGTGTGCTGCCGGGCAAGCCCGCCGACAAGGAGCTCATCAAGTCCGGCGATACCTACCAGTACCCGGTAAAGGTCTACAACCTCCAGGCCTTTTCCCTGACAAACGTGGTGGTGAAGGACACCCTGCCCAGCGGCGTGACCTTCATCAGTGCTGTTCCCGGCCCAGAGCACCGGCCCCAACCCGCTGGTGTGGAACGTCGGCACGCTGCTGCCGGGCGAGAAATTCGAGGCCATCGTCACCGTCAAGGCCAGCGCCACCGGGTATGTCGACAACTGCATGACGGTCTACTCGGACCAGATGCCTCCGCAATCCGCATGTGACACCACCGTCTCGGGGCCTTATCCCTTCCTGGTGCCCACGAAGACCGCGCGATCCACCACCGTGACGCCCGGCGGCACGGTGATCTATGACGTCCTGGTCAAGGAACATCGGCGGCGGCCCCACCGGCAGCCCGGTGACGGTGAAGGAATTCCTGCCCACCGGGTTCACCTATGATGCGACTTACACGCCCGTGGCCAAGGTCAACGGTGCGGCGATCACCCCGACGGTCAGCACCGCCAGCCCCAACAGCCTCAACCAGCCCCTGTTCACCATCCCGGCCGCGATCGCGGCCAACAACCAGCTCACCATCACCTTCCGGGCCAATGTCCCTGCGAACGCCAGCCCCGGCGTACTACTGCAACACCTATTCGGTGACCCAGAACGGTGTGCCCATCACCACCGGCTTCGGCGGCCTGTGTTAGCGTTGGGCGCCGGCACCATCGGCGACTTCGTCTGGCGGGACTGGAACGGCGACGGCGTGCAGGACAGCGGCGAGGAAGGGATCTCCGGTCGTTACCGTTAAACTGTACAAAGATGACGGCGACGGGATTTTCGAGCCCACCGGCGATGACGACGTTGGCGTGCAGACCGACCACGACCAATAGCAGCGGCCTCTACTCGTTCACCGGGCTTGCCGCCGCAACCTACTGGGTGGCCATCGACAGCGGCGTCCCGGCCGGCTATGTCCTGACCGGTGATCCGCAAGGCTCGCTGGATGGCCGGGCCCTGGTGGTCCTGCCGGAAAACGGCGCGACCTCGACGATCGACTTCGGCTACAGGCCCGCCGGCACGGCGGCCATCAACGGCACCGTCTACGAAGACTCGGCCGCGCCCGATAACGACTACACTACGGCCGACACCGAGATCGATGATGTCACGGTCAACCTCTACGAAGACACCAATGGCAATGGCTCAGATCGATACCGGTGATCTGCTGATTGCCACCGACCGTGACCAATGCCAACGGCTATCTACGAGTTCACCGGCCTGGCCAGCGGCCTGAGCTACCTGGTGGACATCGTGCAGACCGACCCGGATCTCGCCGGCCATTTCGGCTCTGACACCTATTCTGCGGTCTCCGGCGCGGACGGGGTAGACCCGCGCCCGGTGTCTGAACCTCTCCGGCACTTCCACGCAGGACTTCGGCTACGACCGGCTCGTCCCCAGCTCCATCGGCGATCAGGTCTTCATCGACCGCGACGGTGATGGCAATTTCACCACCGGCGACACCCCGCTGGCGAACGTGACCGTCACCCTGTATCAAGACCTGGACGGCAACGGCATCATCGATGGCAATGAGGCGGCCACGGCGGTGACCACAGTTACCGACGCCACGGGCAAATACCTGTTCGACGGCCTGATGCCGACGACTACATCGTCGTGGTGGACACCTCCGATCGGACATCCCGGCCGGTTTGTCGACCAGCGTCGACCCAGTATGCGATCGCTCTGCCCGCCGGCACCGCCTACCTGACGGCCGACTTCCCCTTCGAGCCCCTGATCGACAAGACGGTGAATCTCGCCACGGCCACGCGCCGGACAGACCCTCACCTACACCATCCTGCCGAAGTACCCGGGGCCTGAGCTGCTGACCAACGCCAAGGTGACCGACCCGATCCCGGCGGGCACCACGTATGTGACCGACAGCGCGAATGCGGGCGGCGAGTTCCTTGATCGATCGATCCGACGATGGCAGCCTGGACTCCATCGTCTGGTCCCTCGGCGGCAACAGCGCCGCCCAGCCCGGCATCACCCCGCCCTCCGGCAAGGTCTTCTGCCCGGCGACGCTGACCGTTGAACCCCGACGCGGACACGTTTATCAACGAGAACTCGAAAGATACCGCCGGCGATGCCAGTGGCACGACCACCACTTTCAAGACCAGTAACGAGACCAACAAGAAGAAGCATGCGCTCCTGCACTTCAGCCTGAGCACTCTGCCGGCCGGCGCCTCGATCCAGTCGGCCACGCTCCAGATCACGATGTCGGCGAACTACGCCAATAACAAGAAGCAGCAAACGGTCCAGGTGCGTAATCTGCTGACCGCCTTCGCGGAGACGACGGCCACCTGGAACGATCCCAATGGGGCTGCTGCGGGCGACTGGGCGACGAGCGGCGGGTTCGGCGCCAGCGACTACGGCGCCACTGTCTTACGGCTCCTTTGTGGTGCCCCAGACCGAAACCACCGCCACCTTCGCTGTGACGGACCTGGTCAAGAGCTGGCAGACCGGCCCCAACAACGGCATGGTCCTCCTGGCGACCGGCACCAGTGAGAACGCGGACGCGACCTGGTGTCAGCCGCTCCGGCACCACCAAGCCGGCGCTCGTCATCAACTATCTCTACGAGTCCAGCAGCGCCTGCTCGGGTGACGCTGATGCCCCGGCGGTGGCCGATACCTAGATCAACGGAAAGACCCGGAGCAGGCCAAAAATAACGGCACCTCTGACGACCTTGTCACCACGCGAGCAAGACCAACGAACGACCGAACGCCTTGTTGCGTTTCGACCTCAGCAGCATCCCCTCGGGCGCCACGATCAACAGCGTGACCCTGCAGATGAATGTCCTGACGCGCGCAGGACCGGCCACACCGACTCCGTCTACGAGATGACGACCGGCGGCTGGACCGAAACCGGTGCGACCTGGGACAAGGACGAACGGCAGCCACCTGGGCCAGCGGCGACGTTTTCCACCAGCGACTACAACGGCACGGCCCTGGGGACCATCGACCCGTCTTCCACCGGCTTGAAGACCCTCAGCAACGCCGCGCTGAAGACCCTGGTGGAAGCCTGGGTCGCCGGAACCAAGATCAACAAGGGGCTGGTGCTGATCACCACCGGTACGGGCGGCAATTCTCGACAATGACGTCGTTTACTCGTCCCGCGAATCCACCACTGCCGCCAACCGGCCCAAGCTGATCGTCAACTGGACCCTGACACCCACCACGTCCACCGAGACGCGCACCGAGCTGCACATCAACGACCGCCTGCACTCCGGCACGACCGCCAGCGAGGTGGAAGTGACCATGATGGTCTCGGCCAAGGCGGCCGTCACCGGGGTCAGCCCGGGCAGCCTGACCATCAACCCCGGTGCGGCCACCGTGAGCTGCGGCAGCGCGGCTCCGACCGGCCCGGTCGATCTCGCGGCCGATGTTCCGGTCACCTTCAAGTACGTGTGCAGCGTCACGCCGGGCGGCTCGCCCTCGTCGGTCACCTTCCGGGGCAAGCCCACCTCGTCCAGCGGCGTGACCTTCAACGCCGGCACGTCGGAAGGGCTGCGCGCCAGCCCGCCCTTGACCTATCAGGTCACCGTCAACAATACGCCGGGTGACCCAGGTCAACAACACTGCCACCCTGACCGACGAAGGCGCGGGACTGGATGCCAGCGACGACGCCACCACCGCCATCGGCCCCAGCATCGGCGACCTCGTGTGGGCCGACCTCGACGGCGACGGAGTGGGCCCGACACGGACACGGGCGAACCGGGCATCGCGAATGTCACGGTCTAGCTTGACGCCGAACGATGGCGTTCCTCGATTGGACCGACGGCAACGACAACGGTGTTTGGGACAGCGGCGAAGGCGAGCAGTGGACCACCACCGATGCCACCGGCCTTTATCGCTTCTATGGCCTGACCGCGGGCACCGCCGTATAACGTCCGCTACTCTCATCCCGGCCAGGGCTATGTGGCGAGCACGCCCCTGCTGCAGACCACACCAAGCTTGGGCGCCGACCGAGCAGTACAGCGACGCCGACTTCGGCCTGCGGCCGCCCCGGGCACCAGGGCAGTATCGGCGACACCGTCTGGCTCGATGCCAACGGCAATGGCGTGGTCGGATGCGGGTGAAACCGCGATGCCGAACGTCGGACGTGCGGCTCTATGCCGACATGAACAACGACGGGCGATCGATGTCGGCGACCTGCTCCTCGACCGTCACGACCGACGCCACCGGCAACTACCTTTTCACCGGCCTGACCGCCGGTGATTACCGCGCGCGGTGCAACTACCTGGTGGACGTGACTTCGACCTACCGCGGACTTCCCGGCGAGCCTCGAGCGGTGCCAGGCGGCTCGCCCATCACAACGCCGCCGCCCAACGGCATGCACGACGTCACCCTCGACGCTGGCCAGCAATCGACGGTCTACCTGACCGCCGACTTCGGCTACAACTGGGCCGGCAGCATCGGCAATTACGTGTGGTGGGACGACAACGCCAACGGGTTGCAGGATGAGAACGCGACGCAGGGCCATCGCCAATGCCGTCGTGACCTGCTCTACTTCGACGCCAACGGCAACGGCATTCTTGATCCGGCCAACGGCGACTACCAGGTCGGCTTTAAGCCCTACCAACGCCAGCGGCGCCTACCAGTTCGCCAATCTGCCGCCCGGGACCTTACCTGGTGGATGTCTACGAGGACAGCATCACCACCAACGGCGTGCGCAACATCGTGCCCACCACCAATAACGTGGTGTACAAGAACCTGGCCGCCGGCGAGAGCTATCAGGACCGCCGACTTCGGCTACTTCCAGGGCGCGAAGGTGGAGGGCAATGTCTTCTGGGATGCCGATCGCAACGGCCTCTTTGACAGCAGCGAGCCGGGCGAGAACGGCCTGACCCAGGTGACGGTGACGCTCACCGGCACCGACATGTTCGGCAACCCGATTAACGGAGACCACCACCACCGACGCCGACCGGGCATTTCTCCTTCGTGGTGCCCGAGGGCAACTACACCCTCACCTACAACACCGCGCAGACGACGGCGATGGGCTATCCGGACGCCACCACGCCCACCAGCTATCACCTTCCATGCCTATCCCGGCGAGGATTGGCAAGCGGTGTTCGACTTCGGCGTGGACAACACCGGCAAGATCGGCGACCGGGTGTGGAACGACGCCAACGGCGACGGCAACCAGACCACCGGTGAGAGCCGGGATTGGCGGGCGTGACGGTGAAACTCTACCTGGATGCCGACGGCAACGTCACGACCACGGGCGACCAAACCTTCATCACGGCCCAGGCCACCGACGCCACCGGCCTCTACCAGTTCCTCGGCCTGCCGAATACCACTTCGAATCAGAAATACGTGGTGAAGGTGGATACCACCACCCTGCCGACCGGTTTCACGGCAACGGGCGAAAGCACTTCCGGCTCGCCGAACGGGCTGCCGTGCGGGTCCATAGGCGGCTGCGACAACCAGACCGCCACCACCCTGACCGGCGGCGCAACCATCGGCTATGCCGATTTTGGCTACCGGAACTCGACCAGCTATAACGTCAGCGGCACGGTCTGGGATGACCAACGACAACGGCGGTGACAAGGACGGCGGAGAACCGGGGATTGCCGGCGTCACCGTGACGCTTTACAACGACACCAACAACAATAACGTCTACGATGCCGGTGACACGGTGTTCGCGACCACGACCACCAACGCCGGCGGCAACTACACCTTCAGCGGGCGTGCCCAACGGCGAATACGTGGTCAAGGTGGACACCAGCACGCTTCCCTCGACGGCCTACGTGCAGACCTATGACACCGACGCGCCGACCAACGACAACCAGTCCGATGTCACGGTCGACCGGCGCCAACGTGATCGACGAGAACTTCGGCTACCACAAGAGTCTCGGCACCATCAGCGGTACGGTGGTGAGGAACGCCGACGGGGACGGCATTGCGAAGTCCCGCCGGAGACGGCCGTGGCCAACGTCACCGTGTTCCTGACCTATGCGGGTGCGGACGGCATCCTGGGCACCGCCGACGACCAGGTGTTCACCACGACCACCAACGGCAGCGGCCTGTACACCTTCAGCAACCTGGCTCCCGGATCTACCAGGTGACGAAGATGAACCCGTCCGGCTACACCAGCCTGGCGGACGCGCGACGGGGGCAACCCCAACAACATCAGCGTAACCTGGCGGTGGGCCAGACCGTCACCGGGCGTGACTTCGAGATCCAGAGCCCGCCCGGGGCCATCGGCGACACCGTGTGGCTGGATGTGGACGGTGACGGCGTGCAGGATGTGGGTGAGCCGGGCCTGGCCAACGTGACGGTGGACGCTCAAGAAGGCGACGACGGCACGTTTGTCGCCAGCACCGACGACCGATATGAACGGCAACTACCTGTTCACCGACGTGCCCGGCGGGGTGAGCTACAAAGTCGAGGTGGATGAGAGCAAATACCCGATCCTGGGGGCGCTCACGGAATCGCCCGGGACGACCAACCCGGACGGCAATGTTTACCCTCACCGCCGGACAGAACAAACTGGATGTGGATTTCGGCTACACCAACGCCAGCACCACCAAGGCCATCATCGGGAACTTCGTGTGGAGCGACGCCAATGGCAACGGCATCCAGGATGGCGGGGAGCCGGGATCAGCGGCGTGCCCCTGGCCCTGAAGAGCGCCGGTGCGGACGGGCAGTTCGGCACCGGCGATGATGTGACGGTTGCCACGACGACCACGGCGGCCGACGGCACCTACTACTTCACCAATGTCGATCCCGGTACGTATATTGTCGACGTCACGACGCCGCCGGCGGGCTATACGCTCATCACCGGGGCCCAGTCGAACACCGATCCGACCGCCCCGATCACGGTGGCCGCCGGCCAGGTGTATCTCGACGCCGACTTTGGCTATCGCAATACCAGTCTCTATTCCATTACCGATAAAGTCTGGTACGACGCCAACCGCGACGGGCTGGTAAGTCCCGGTGAGACGGGCATTGCCGGGGTCTCGGTGAACCTCTACCAGGACCTCAACGGCGACGGGAATGTCACCGCCCACGTGATCAACGGCCTCCTTGACCTCAATGGCGATGGGAATGTCACCGCCGCCGACGATGGCACGGTGGCCCAGGGCATCAAGGTGATCGGCGGGAAACTGGATCTCAACGGCAACAATGGTATTGATACCGGCGACGACGGCGCCTACATGGGCTTCCCGTCATTCGACGGCATGCTCGATATGAACCGCAGCGGCGGCGTCGGCAGCCGGCGATAACGGGACGATCCTGGTGGATCCGGTGATCGCCACCGACTACACGGACAGCAATGGCAACTTCTCCTTCAACGGCCTGCCCAATGGCAAGTACGTCATGGAAATCGCCGACAACGCCGGGCAGCTCATCAACTACCAGGGCACTACGGCTGATGCCCAGGCGGGCTATCGCGGCGAGACCATCGCCAGCGCCAGCCTTACGGGTGAACATTTCGGCTACGCGGGCCTGGGGCCGATAGGCGACACGGTGTTCAGCGACCACGACGGCGATGGCCTTCCAGGATGCTGGGTGAGCCGGGCATCGCCGGCGTCACGGTCACGCTCTACCGGGACACAACGGCGACGGCATCTTCAATCGCGGGCACCTACATTTCCATCGACCATGCACGACCGACGGCAGCGGCCATTACTACTTCAACGACTTAGCCGCCGGGACCTATTTCGTCAGCATTGACCGACACCCAGACCGCTCTCAGCGGCTACACCCGCATGACGAAAGACCAGGAACCGGCCACGGCGAACAGCACGGAAATCGACGTCACGCTCAGCACGGGCGCCGTCAGCGTGCGGGTCATTGGCGGCCTGCTCGATATGAATGGGGACGGCACGATCAACAGCAGCGACACCGGCATGGCCAACGGGGTCGCCGTGTATCAGCGGCAAGCTTGACCTCAACGGCAGCGGTGCGGCAGATGCCTCCGACAACGGCTGGTGGAACGGCATGAAAGTTATCGCGGGGCAGCTCGATGTCAACGGCAGCGGCTCGGTGACCACTGACGACTATGGTTTCGTGACCACGAGCCAGCCCACGTTACCTGACCGCCGACTTTGGCTTCCAGAATACGGGACTGGCGGATATTTCCGGAACGGTGTGGAACGACCTCAACAAGAATGCGGCCATCAACGCCGGTGAAAACGGCCTGGCCGGGGTGACCCTGGCCCTCGTGGACAGCACCGGCAAAGTGATCGCCACCACCACGACGGCTGCCGACGGCACCTACAGCTTCTTTGATGTGCCGGCCGGGAGCTATACGGTCAAGGTGACCGATCAGGGCGGGGTCCTGAACGGCTACCAGTTGACCAGCGGTCTGGATCAGTATCCGGTGTCGGTCGTCGGGACGACCAGCGTCACCAATGTCAACTTCGGCTATGTGCGCGAAGGGGCGACCGGGAGCATCGGCGACCGGGTGTGGCTGGATGCGAATGGCGATGGCGTGCAGAATGCGGGTGAGGCCGGGATTTCCAGGGTCACCCTGAGGCTCGTGTATGCCGGGGCGGATGGGGTCTTCGGAACAGGCGACGACAACAACGCGACCACCACCACCACCGACGCCGCCGGGTTCTACGAATTCCAGGGCCTGGTTGCGGGCGGCTATAAGGTAAGAGTTACCGATACCAGCGGCGTGCTGACCGGCCTGGCGCTGACCGGGGGCACTAACCCGACCGGCGTCATCAACCTGGGCGAAGGCCAGATTTACGAGAACGCCGACTTCGGTTACGGCAGCGCCACCGGTAAGATAACCCTGGGCGACACCGTGTTCTCCGATGCCAACAACAATGGCATCCAGGACCCGGGTGAAGTGGGGATTGGCGGGGTGACGGTGACGCTGAAGAACGGCGGTACGACCATCGCCACCACGACCACGGCTGCGGACGGGACGTATCGCTTCACCGGTTATGATCCGGGGACCTACACCGTGACGGTAACGCCACCCACCGGCTACAATCCGACCCCGACCACCGGGTCGGTGAACCAGACGGTGAGCATCCCGGCCAACACTGCTAACCTGACCCTTGACTTCGGCTTCAAGGACGATACGACCGCTTCCGTCGGCACCATCGGCGACAAGGTGTTCCTGGATAGCAATGCCAGTGACACCTTCAATGCGGGTGAAGGCATCGGCGGGGTGACGCTCAATCTGTTGAACAACAGCGGCGTCGTTGTCGGCACCACGACTACCGATGACAACGGCACCTATCATTTCTATGGGGTCCCTTTCGGCACCTATACCGTGCAGGTGAGTGACCTGAACGGCGCGGTGAGCGGCCTGACCCTGACATCGGGCGCCAACCCGACCGGGTCGATTACCCTGAACAGCGGGTCGCCCGTCTACAACGATGCCGATTTCGGCTATCGGGCGGCAAACATGGGCGCCATCGGTAACCTGGTATGGCATGACCTCAATGGCAATGGCTTCCGTGACGCCGGGGAACCGGGCATCCAGGGAGTAACGGTGCAGCTCTGGCTCAACCTGGACAACAATGATACCGCCATCCATGCGGGGATCGACAACCTGGTCCGGACCACCACGACCAATGCCAATGGGGAGTATGTCTTCAGCGGCCTGCCTCCGGCCAAGTACCAGGTCCAGGTGGTGGCAACCAGTGTCCTGAGCGGGTTTAACAAGACCACGGGAACAAGTCCCGGGAGCGATAACTACAGCCAGGCCAATCCCTATGCGGTCACGTTGACCGCCTCGGGGGCCGGCGTTACCAACTACACGGCGGACTTTGGCTACAAGGCAGGAACAGGCTATCTTGCCAGCGGTAAGGTCTTCATCGACACCAACGGCAGCGGAGCGTGGAATTCGGGAGAGGCCGGGGTGCAACAGGCTGCGGTGCTGCTGTACCGCGACCTGAACGGTGACGGAAAGCTGGATGCGAGCGATCCTCAGATCGGCTACACGCTCAGCGCCTCGGACGGCACCTATAGCTTCACGGACCTGCCCAATGGCAAGTATCTCATCGCGGTGCAGACTGCGGGCACCACGGCGGCCGGCCTGACCCAGACCACCCAGTCCAGCGCCACGGGATGGATGCAGCCGGTGACGATCAACAACGCTCAACTCGACCGGCAATGACTTCGGCTATAAGTCGCCCACCCCGACCTATGCGCTCATCTCTTCCTTCCATGTCCATGAGCAGGGCGGTCAAGTCATCGTCTCGTGGCAGACGTCGGGTGAGGTGGGTACGGTGGGCTTCTACCTGGAGCGTTTCGAGGCGGCGAGCGGGGACTACCTGCGGCTGAACGATCATCTCCTGCCGGGTCTGCTGACTTCGCCCGAGGGCGGTGTCTACCAGTATGTTGACGGCTCGGCGACACCGGGCGAGACCTACCGGTATCGCCTCGTCGAGGTGGTGACGAAGGGTCAGGAGAACGTCTACGGGCCCTGGACGGTGAGCGTGGTTTCCGAGGCCCCGAGTCCTGCCGCCCGCGGCTTGTCGAAGCAGGCTCGCGCCGAGTTGGACAACGAAACCCTGGTGTCCGGCTACAGCCGGAAACCCTACGGCATGACGGCTGCCAGGAAGGCGCGTCTCGAAGCGATGAAGGCCGAGCAGGCCGCGGCCAACCGCCAGGGCGTCTTAGCCCAAGAGCTAAGAGCCAAGAGCCAAGAGCTAACCGCCACCGGCCAGCCTTTGTCAGCAGACAGTCCGACCTTGACCGCCGCCGCGGCGCCTACGGGCAGGGCCAGGATTACCGTGCGGGAGAACGGGCTCTACTATCTGGATAAAGCAACGATCGGATCGGCCTTTGGGATGTCGCCGGCAACGGTGGCCCTGTATCTGAAAGGAAACCGGTTTGCGCTCACCAACGGGGTCTGCCGGTGGCTTACAGCGTGGCCGGCGGAAACGCGGGCATGACCTTCTATGCGGAGGGAATCGACAGCCTTTACACGAGAGATAATGTTTACTGGCTTGAAATCGGGACCGGCACGGGCATGGCCACTCTCAAAGGCAAGGGACCGAAGGCGGTGACCGGCAAGACGTTCCAGGAAACCCTGCATTTCGAGCAGGACAAATCGGCGCGACGGCAAGCTTTACCGATCCGGCGGCCGATTTCTGGGTCTGGGACTTTGTGGTTGGCGGCAATCCAACTTACGGGAGCAAGGCTTTCACCATCAATCTGCCGGGGGCCGCCGGGAGCGGTCAGGGAACCCTCAAGGTGCAACTGGTGGGCGACACGGCGACGCAGCACCACGCCCGGGTGACGCTCAACGGCCAAAGCGTTGGCGAGAGCACCTGGCTGGGAATGACTGCCCACGGATTTCAGGTGACCTTCGACGCCTCGCTGCTCCAGGATGGCAACAACACGGTGCAGGTCACGGCCGTTCTCGACCCCGGCGTGTCCTATAGTCTGTTCTATGTAGACTCCTTCGACGTCACCTATGCGCGCACCTATCAAGCGGTGAACGGGCAACTGATCGCCCGGGGAGACGGCAATGCGGTGGTGAGCGTGGACGGGTTCAGCGACGCGGGAATCAGTGTGTTCGACCTGACTGATCCCAGGAAGCCGCGCCAGGTGACGGCGCTTACGGTGGATCAGCCGGCTGCCGGGCGCTACCGGGCGAGCTTCGTCCCGGCCACCCCGACGACGCCTTATCTCGTCCTGACGGGAGGGGCGGTGAAGCAGCCGGTTTCCGTAGCTGCCGACCAGGTGTCGACCTTGAAGAAGACGACGAACCGGGCTGACTACCTGATCATCGCCCCGGCGCTGCTGAAGGCGGCCGCCCAGGAACTGGCGGACTACCGCAGCGTGCACGGGCTGAAAAGCATGGTGGTGGACTTCCAGGATGTCGTGGACGAGTTCAACTACGGAGTGTTACTCACCGGAAGCGATCAAGACCTTCCTGGCATACACCTATAACAGCTGGCAGAAGCCGGCGCCCCGTTATGTGGTGCTGGTCGGAGAGGGGACCTATGATTATCGGAACATCCGCGGTTATGGTGACTGTCTCGTGCCCCCGCTCATGGTGGGGACGCCTGATGGTCTCTTCGTCGGTGACGGTCGCTTTGTCGACCTCGTGGGCAACGACGGGGTGCCGGAGATGGCGATTGGGAGGCTGCCGGTGCTGACGGCGGCGGAATTGGGGACCATGATCGGGAAGATCAAGGCGTATGAAGGTTCGAGTGGCGGCGCCTGGACGCAGCAGGTGCTGATGGTGGCCGACAACCCGGATGATGGCGGGACTTTCCAGGCAGACAGCGATGGGCTCTTCAATACCCTTCCCTCTGCCTACAAGAATGCGCAGAACAAGATTTACGTGAGCACGGCGGACGGCGGCAGCGCGGCGCGCACCAAGCTGCTTGCGGCGCATCAACAGCGGCGCCCTGCTGATGAACTACATCGGCCATGCGGGCACCGATCGGCTGACGGTGGAGGCCATTCTGCTAACCGGTGATGTGGCCGGTCTCAACAACGCCGAACGCCTTCCCGTGTTGGCGGCGATGTCCTGTTCGATGGGCAATTTTGGGATGCCGAACTACGATACCCTCGCTGAAACCCTGGTGCTGCGGCAGGGTGGCGGGATCATTGCCGGGTGGGTGCCCACCGGGCTATCCTACAACGTCTATGCCCACCTTCTTGATGAAGGACTGTTCAAGGCCCTCTTCGAGGACGGCACCAGGGTCCTCGGCGACGCCGTGATTTCGGCGGTGACCTATTATAGCTCGCATGGGCAGCCGCGGTTCGAGATCGACCTTTACAACATTCTCGGTGATCCGGCCCTGCAGATGAAGTAAGCGGTCATCGACCCCGCCCTGCAGATGAAGCAGGCGGTCATCAACCCCCGCCTGCATATGAAATAAGGGGTCATCGATCACCCCCTGCATATGAAATAAGGGGTCATCTGAAGCGCTTAACCCAGTCAAAGACCTCCGGTTTTGCCGGGGGGTCTTTGCTATTTGGCAAACTTTGCAGCGGGCCACTTTTCTGCCCTGAAAGGGCTTGATAAATTAGCCCAGGGTCAGCGCGCCAGCGCCACCCTGGGGGCCAAGCACAACCACCAATATCTACCCTGAAGGGGTTACATAGAAGACACCGACACACCGATTTATCTAAGAGGCTGTCTGAAAATTCAAATTTTGCGCAAAACTTGAAGGAAGAATCCCTCCGACCCACCTTTAAAAGAGTCGGGGAGCTCGTTCGCTCGTTCCCAAGCTCCAGCTTGGGAACGCAGGTACGGAAGCTCCAGCTTCCCGTGCGTCTTGAGTATGAGATGGTATCCACAAGTCCGACGAAGCTGGAGCTTCCAAGGAGGTGGGTTCCCAAGCCAGAGCTTGGGAACCAGCTTTAGGGGGAATTTTCAGACACGCTCTAACCCTTTCAGGGTAAGGCAAAATGGGATCGGGTGTCCCCACCCAGGGTGGCGCTGTCGCTGACCCTGGGTATTTTGAAGCCCTTTCAGGGTAAGGCAAAATGGGATCGGGTGTCCCCACCCAGGGTGGCGCTGTCGCTGACCCTGGGCTATCTTATGAAGCCCTTTCAGGGCATTCATCATTCAGCCAGCATATCAAAACGTATTATCTCATCCTTAACTGGTATAGCTTTGACCGCCGAGTAGAGAGGATGCGCGCTAGAGTGTAGGTCAGTGACTTCCGATGTATCCGCCATTTCTAGCGGGGTGACGGTCTTATTGAGTTTTGCAAGAGGCTCGTGTGTCTTCGTGTTGGTGTGTCTTCGTGGATGAAGAAAATTGACAGCACCCTCCATTTGAGATACAAAACGCACGAAGGCGATACATGGAGGTGATCAACCATGCCCGTGAGTCTGAGGATTCCTTCTGAGAAAGAGGCGATAATTCGAAAAGTTGCAGGAAGAGCCGGAAAATCCAAGACGGCTTTTATCCTTGAGGCTATTGATGAAAAGCTTGGCTTGCTGAAAAATCGCGAAAAGCTGGTTCGTGAGCTGGCGGGTTGGATGACTCGCGAGGAAGCGGATGAGCTGCGAGCTTCACTACGGGTCTTCAATGAGATCCACGAAGGGGACTGGGAGTGAAGCTGGTCCTTGATACCAACACTTACTGTGACTTTGCCGAGGGACTGCCCGATGCCGTGGACATTATAGCAACGCAGGGGCAATACGTCTTCATCTAGACTTGATCATGACGACCACACTACCGCTTCTCCATTTCGCCGCTTGGGGCCTGCACGGTCCGCGTTACCGATCCACTGGGCTGCTTCAGTACAATGCCCAACCCAGTCTCCATCACCGTGGTCAGCGTTCTTGGCGGACCCGGCCCTGCGCATGAATCAAAAGACCACCTTATCTTTCACCACGAAGAGCACGAAGATCACGAAGACCACGAAGTGAGTTCTTCGTGTGTCTTCACAAATCTTCGTGTGAATTCGTGGATAAAAAAGATGGAGGGCGTTCTGGTATCTGCTTGCAGTTATTTCACCAGCGCTGGGGCTGATTGAGGGAATTCGCTCTCGGGCCGGGGCAGAACGGCCTCATCCACAAACAGGCGAAAGGGCCGACGAACCTGCCACACTCTCCCGAGCGGGTGGTAGTGGGCTACCGCACGGCTTCCCATCATCACCTTGAGCTGCCTGCCGCGTCTCGTTTCGAACCCGACCAGGCGGGGGGTGAGCCTCGGGGGGAGGACCTGGCGAAAGAGACCGGACCTTGCCAGCCCCTGGTACAGCCGGCTCAAGAGTCTCTGGCCCAGGCGCAGCGCGGTGCCTTCAAGCCTCGCCAGGTGGTATTGCATCCGGCCTTGCCAGCCGCCAGCGACGCGGCGGCGACGCCCATCCCGCTGCGCGGCTACGACCTGCCCGATAATGGCCGAATGAGGCACAGAATAAGGGTCTTCCATCGGGTTGTTGTCTCCCCGGGTGCGGACGCCTTCCCGCAAGACCCGCGCGACCCGGTGGACGACCGCGAGCCCCCCACCCGGCGGGTGGAAATAGATGACGTCCCCCTTGCACACCGCTCTTCCGTCGTAAGGGACCACCTCCAGCAGGTCCGGCTCCCTGCAGGGTGGGGTTCATGCTGGGACCGGTGTAGACGACCGGCAGCGGGGGACCTTCCGGGCAGTCGCACCCGAGGCGAAGGGGGTGACGCTCGGCGAGATGCAACCGGGCGGGCTGGGGCCGCCGCGAGCACGCTTTCCATTTCCTTCCAGAAGGCGCCGTCCAGGCTTATGCTGAGCCGGTAGGCAGGGATGGTCCGGGCGAGCTCGCTGGCCGCCGCCAGTTGTTCCTCATAGACAGCCGCAGCCTCGGTCTCCGGCAACGCGCAGACCATGGGCGAGGAGGCCTGCTGCACGGATTCGATCAGCAGGGCGATTGTTTGGGCGGTGTTGAGTGGGGTTACCGAGTCGTTGGGCGATTGGGAAAGGAAAAAAACGGCCCGCAGGGGCACGGCCCTGCGGCACCGGCCAGGAAACGCCGGCCGCATTTTCCAAAAACCGCCCCCAGGTGGGCCAGGGATGCGCCCAGTAATGGCCTTGAGGGTCACGAACCACCAGGGTCATGTCATCGCTGAGGGACCGCCAGGGGCCGGACAGGCGACTGCTGGCCGTAGTCTTCCCGACGCTACCCGGCCCCGCCATGATGGCACCCGAAACCATTCCGCCGGCCTTTTCAGCGGACCCCTGCCACGCGGCCAGCGCGCCGTGAATGAGCAATCCCCCACGGACCTGCGCATCCCTGACGATGGTCATGGATATCTGCATAGCCTGAAAGGCGAACCTCTCCCCGTTGCAGGGAGGGCTCACCAGACACACTGATGGTCCCTGGGCTGCACGCAGGGCAGCAGGTGAGGAAGCCTGGTGGCCGTGGAACCCAACCACCAGTTCCCGGCCGGAGCCGCCGCCCGGCGGCAGTTCCATAGCCGCTCCAAGACGGGCCACCACGTGCTCAGCCTCCGGGACGCCGGCCCGAACCAGCCAGCAGGTCCCGTCAGCAAGGGGAAGGCTATATGTGGAGGATGGTGTTAGAATCAGAGTAACCCCCCCGCAGGAGAAGACCCCAAAGTTCTTTTGAGACGAATCGAACCCCATCCGCCGGTCCCTGCTTTCATCGAGTTCCTCCACCCATGGCACAAAAGCTCCGTAAGTCTTGCGCCCTAAAATGTAGAGGCTCCATCACCAAATTTACATTGACCAGTAGCAGCAGAAGTCCCTGGACTAATACACTGTCCACCGATAGCGGCGCCGCCCGTAGCGCAGTTAGCACCTCCAGCGCTAGCGCCAGAGGTACAATCCTGCCCACCTGCCCCTGCATGGATATCATCCATGCGTAAGGCCTGTGGTGGTTCGTATGTTGGCCGCCGGTCCGTCAGATCGTCCTTTCCATTTTTCAACACGTCGCTTCTCCCTGCAAAGGTTCATTATACATGAAAATGATCATTCTATACTCGTTAAGGGTGAAATCCTAGATTTGTCTCAGTTTCTGGATTCCCGCCAAAAGCCTGCGGGAATGACGGTGCGGCAACAGGCCAACTATCGTCATGCCCGCGTGCTTCTGGCGGGCATCCAGAATGATAGAACAAACGCAACTTTCGACTGTTGAGATGCATAAATAATGCCAGGCCCTCATGAACACTCATCTCTCTAGTACACATGGGTATAAGTTCGTGCATGTTTGCGGTGGGCAAAAAACCTGCCCACCCTACGGGTCCGGGAACACTGTAGGGTGGGCACAGCTTCACCGTGCCCACCGGAACTGGCTACTTATTTCGGCCCACGTGTACTCGATTGCTATGATGTGCTTTCCTTGAGGTGTTCGCTGCTCAAGGGCCGCCGGATTTCCTTTTCCGGCTGGCCGGAAACAGCCCTCGTCGTTCTGACTCCTGGCACAGCGGGTCCGGCCAGACGAGTTGCCGAGCGTCGACATAGTTCATCGCGACACAGCCCGTGCGGCAGGTTTTGGCATGGATGCACCGGCCGCATATGCCGGGAAAATTCCTGAAGTCGTCCAGAAGCCGGCGGAGCTCGAGGATCGTGGGATGTGTCAACCAGATCTCCCGGATGCTGTTTTTCCCCAGTTGCCCGTAGACCAGCTCGGGGACGGTCCGGCCGATCCCGCACAAGGCAATGTCCCCCGTCCCCAGGATGCCCAGAATGTGGCGGACCCCGCAATCGGTGGGCTGTCGGCGAGGTATCCCACAGGTGCCGCATGGATTTCTGGGCCGGTGGATGAAAGCAGATGAGGGGGATGGAGAAACGTCTCTGGCAACTCCTCTCGAACGGCCGCGGCCAGGGCCATCCGCTCCTCGTAGTCCAGGGTCTCCCCCCGCTCATGCATGGTGGTTCCCCGCCCGGCAAAGCTAACCGGGTTGAACTTGACCGATCCCGCACCGCGGTCCGCCACCAGCCGCACCAGGCCATCGATCTGGTCCAGGTTGCCGCGATGGACGCTCATGATCACCTGAACGTTGCTGTATCCAGCATCCGTCAGGTGCGCCAATCCTCTCAACGCCGCATCGTAAGCCCCGACCACGCCGCGAAACCGGTCGTGAGTTTTGGCGTCGGCCCCATCCAGGCTGATCGAGATGAAGCTGACGTTGGTCTTCTCCTTGAGATGGCGGCCAAGCTCGGCAGTCATCAGCGTGCCGTTGGTTTCCATATTCATCTGCAACCCCTCGGCCGTCAGCATGTCCACGATTCCGACAAAGCGCGGGTGCAGGAGGGGTTCCCCGCCAGTCAGCTTGGCGTGGCAGAGGCCCAGCGGTTTGGCCTCGATCACGGCATCCCGGAGCGCTTCCACCGGAATTACGTCCTCGGCCAGCCGGAATGCCGTCGACAAAGCTCGGGGTGATCCAGCAGTGGCGACAGCGCAGGTTGCAGCTGGTGGAGAGATAAAGGTAAAAGGCTCGAAGCGGCGGCACGCCCTCGGGCAGATCCTGGGGCAGCGGTCCGCTCTGGCCGTTATCCGGTTCCATAAAATCACACAAGCTCATGGAACTCAAGCTCTTCTCCCTGGTAGATCCATCAACCATACTCGTAAAGGTTCAAATATTTATTCTTCCACCGCAGAGAACGCAGAGAACGCGGAGAAAACAAAAAGTTAAGCAAAAATCTTGATAAGATTTAAACAATTTGAACCTTAGTAGTACAGAGGCCACAGAAAGAATCATTGGCTTTCTCTGCGATCTCAGCGTGCTCTGCGGTTAATTCCCAAGTCCGCCAAAATCAAGGTTATCAACCCAAACGAGCATATCAACCATCAACCCTCAACCCTCAACTATCAACCATCAACTATCAACCATCAACCCTCTCTTCTCCCCGGTAGATCCGGTAGCAGCAAAGGGGGTCGCGGGCATCGAGACGACTATATTTGGCCATCACCGACGCCGGACACCCACCCGCACAGAACCCGGTGTAAGGGCAGCCCCGGCAGGTGGCGAGCGAGCTGAGGGGGACCTCCCGCCGGGCTCGCACGGCGTTGATGGCCGGGTGATGGAGCCAGGCATCGCGCAAGGGATCTTTGCCCGCCCTGCCCATGACCAGAGTGGGGAGCATGTCGCAGGGGACCATCGCGCCGTCGTGGAGGACTGCCATCTTGCTGAAGACCCCGCCGCATGAGCAGAGGGTCCCCCGACCCGGCATGTGCGTCTCCCCCTGGGCCAGCCTGGCTTCGATGTCCGAGAATGACTTTGCCGCGGCGAGGGGCCCGGCATTGGCGCTGATGCGGCCCTCATATTTCTCGTTCAGGGCGACCAGGGCAGCCATGGCCTGCCGGCGCTCTCCCGGCGTCAGCACCACTTCCTGGCCGTGGCAGCGGGCGGCGCCCATGAATTCAACTTCATTGGTACCGAACCCGCTCAGGCCAATATCTTCCAGCAGCAAACGGGCAATGTTTTCCAGGTCGTCGAGGTTATGCCGGTTCACCGTAACCCGGACCGTCACCGGAAAGCCGTTCGCCTTGAGCAGCTTGAGCCCATTCAGGGCGCGGTCGAAGCTGTCCGGCGGACGACTGCGGTTGTGGACCTCGGCACAGGAACCATCGATGGAGATTTGGATGGAATCCAGGCGCAAACGGCGCTTGCCTTCCTCAAAACGGCGGATCACCTGCTCGGTGATGAGGGTGCCGTTGGAGAGCAGGCTATAGCGCATCCTGGCGGCGATGATGCCGTCAAGCAATTGAAACAAGTCGGGGCGAGTGAAGACCTCCCCGCCGGAGAGGGTCACCCGCAGCACCGCCAGCTCACCAAGCTCCTCAAAGAAAGAGAGCCATGACACCGTTGGGAGATCGGTGAGCGCAGCCATCGAGTCCGCGAAAAAACAATAGCGGCATTGCAAGTTGCAGCGACCCGTAAGAGACAGGTCGACCGTTCTCGGGGCCGGGGGCACACCCTTGGGTGGGACGGTCAGGTCCATGGCCGCCATCGACTCAGGCTTCATCAGTCCCCTCCGCTTCCAGAATAAAGTCCGGCAGCAGGGACTGAAGGAAAGCTTCGGCATCGGTCGCCGCCTGCTCGGGGGAAACCCCCTGGAACTTTTCTACGACGTGAGCCGCTACCTGCACCGTATTGCGAGGGGTCGCGAGAAAGTCCCAGATCACCCGGCCGGTGGGGTTGATGATGACCATATCGTCGGTATCGGGATTGAAGAGCACAGCGCCCCCTTCCTCCTCACGGCAGGAGACGACCGGATTGGCCACATACTGTCTTGTCTTCATGCGGTTACCTCATACCCCACGTAACCGTCGCCACTCAGTACTTTCAGCAGGGCGGCGATATCGTCGGTTACCGTGTCCGGCACGTCCTTGAAATGGGCTTTCACCCCCGCGACGATCTCCGCGATCGTGCGCCGCCCGTCGATCAATTTCCACACGACCACGCCGGTGGCATTGAGGGACATCGCACAGAAGTTCTCCGGATTGAACAGGACGGCCCACTCATCCATGGGTACCTCTCGAAAAAGCACTGCCGGATTGGGGATAGGTTGTGCCGCCAAGCTCATTGCTGCCTCTCAAAACTCATCTCAGGGGGAAAGACAATACCACGTTCAACAGCCTCGCAGGTTGGGTTTCGTTCCTCACCATGATTGCGGTTCACAATGCCGTGACTGATCAGGAAGGAAACCCAACATTCCGCTTCAGTTGGTCGGCCCTTGTTGGGTTTCGTTCCCCGGGACATTCAAAACTATCTGCGTGTTTCGCAACGGAACGAAACCCAACCTACGCATCTAAGCACGGAACCTGGACACGCTTCTATGCGGCGCTGTGCCAGGCTTAACAGGCATGAACGGGGAGCACGGTTCACCCTGAGGGATGAAAATAAACCCCGACCTTGCTACGGCACCGTCGGCAGCAGTTCTCGAACAATGTGACGCAAACGCAAGGGTCGTCACCCCGGGACGCTGTCATAAGTGATTGAATTTATGTGTTTACAATTCTTCGTTAGCGCAAGAGGTTGGTTTGTGACGACCCCCGATTCATTTACATAACAACGATTACGTATAACAATATTATGCGCCTGAAAGCAATAGGAAAATCTGATTTCCGCCCCTCTATTTCATCGTCAAGGCCGGATCACCAGGGATGCTGCAAATATCCAGCAGGAACCGGGGTTTGCCCGAGGAAGCGTGAGTCCTCATTGCCGCCGGCACCGGCAACCATATCACCACGGCTGGATTCTCATTGGGACGCAGGCCCGAGGTCCAGGGAAAAATGACTCGCTTTGGAGCGGAACGTGGCGCCCAGTTTGTTCTTCCCCTCTACGCGCCAATACACGCGCCCGCCACCGGAGCCAAGCCGGTTGATCGCTTTCCATTCCCGAGCCAAAGGCGTGTAGGACTGGGCCGTGAGCCACGGGGTCTTTGCGGCAGCTACTCCAGTTTTCGGCAGAGGGATGGCGACCACCTGTTTTGACTCAAAACCGGGGCTTGCCGAGAACTCCAGCCGGAACCGGTCGAAGTACTCGCTGGTCCACCTGAAACGAGGACGTGGTCGAACCGGGACCTTTTTCCCCTGCTTCGGGGCGACCGTGACGATATCGCCGATGGTTGCCGCCACCGGGCCGTGAAAGCTTCTCCCGTCGTGGATATCGACATCCTCCAGGCGGTATCGGTAGGTGACACCCGGCAACACATCGATGTCCTTATAGGTATACTTCGCGCCCAGGGTAAACAAGCTCTCGGACGGAATGAACCCGCTGATGCGGGCGGAGGAGCGCTCCCCGCTCCCTTTTCGCCACAGGAAAAAGCCGACGTTCCGGACCTCGGAAGCCGTTTCCCAGGTGAGCTCGATGTAATCCCTTCCGGCTTTGGCACGAAATGAAACCACCTCGACCAGGGTTGGTGTGGACGGGAGCTTGGCGACGAAGGCGTCATCAAGGGTGCTGGAGTTCGGGTCGTATGGGTAATGTGCCCTCACCGGCGAGCCCCAAGTGTAATCACTATAACCTGTCACGTAGACATTTGTAATCGTGTCCACGGTTACAGCCGTGCCATACGTAGTTGCCAGCTCGCCGCCGAGGAAGGTATTCCAGGTCAGCCAACCACTGCTACTCAGTTTTGCCACAAAAGCATCGTGGGCGGAGGGATTGTCGGCATTCGAGAACGCCCTCAGGGGCGAGCCCCACGAGGCGGTACTGGTACCCGTCACAAGCACACTTCCGTCTCTATCCACGGCAATGCCAAGGCCGTCATCATAGCTCTCGCTCCCCAGGAAGCTGTTCCAAAGGAGCCCGCCATTGCTCGAAAGCCTGGCCGCAAAAGCATCTACATCCCCCGAGTAGGCATTGACGGGCGAGCCCCAGGAAGCATAGCTGAATCCGGCCACGTAGGCGTTTGCCGTCGCATTGCCATCCACCGCAATGACGGTTCCGTGATCCTCGCCACTCCCGCCCAGGAAGGTATACCAGGTAAGACTGCCGCTGCTGTCAAGCTTCGCCGCAAAGGCGTCCGCGCCGGCGGAAAATGGTCGAACCGGTACCTCGCTCCACGTGGTATTGCTGTCCCCTGCTACGTAGACGTTGCCATTTTGATCCACAGCAATGCCATAGCCGGCATCCTGTCCGCTGCCCCCCAGAAAAGTGTTCCAGACAAGCCCACCAGTACTTCCGAGCCTGGCCGCAAAGGCATCATCCAAACCTGTGTAAGGCCTGACTGGCGAAGGACCCCATGAGGCATCGCTCCAGCCGGTCACGTAGACATTCGCAGTCGCATTACTGTCCACAGCAATGGCTTGGCCATAGGTTGTTGCTTCGCCGCCGCCCAGAAAGGTATTCCAGACAACCGCACCATTGCTCGCGAGCCTCGCCGCAAAGGCGTTGCTGTAATCAGAAAATCCCTGCACGGGCTCGCCCCAACCGGCCCAACTATATCCTGTCACGTAAACATTCGCGGTCAGGTTGCCATCCACGGCAATGCCGAAGCCTTCATCGAAGTCGTCGCCGCCCAGGAAGGTGCTCCAGAGAAGATTGCCACTGCTGTCAAGCTTCGTCACAAAGGCGTCACCGTTACCCTGAAAAGCGCGCACAGGCGAGCCCCAGGTGTCATTACTGTCCCCTACTACGTAGACATTGCCAGTTCCATCCACAGCGATGCCATAGCCTTGATCCGTATCATTGCCGCCGAGAAAGGTGTTCCAGGTCATGGTCGGGTCGATCATGAGGGGAAGCCCACCCTCGTAGTCACCCACCTCGAACCCGACCTCATGCTCGCTCATGAGGCGATACGCCGCGGTCACGTACTTTCTCCCGCTGCCGGTCTCCTGCCACGCTACTGGCGCGCGTTCGCGCATCGCTCCGGTTTTGCAGGGGATGATCAGATCGCCTTGCTCATCAAGACGCACCGGCCGGTTGTAGTGCAGGCGGATTTGTTCGAGAGCCTTTCTCCCTGCGCCCGCCTTTATCTCATAGGAGCTCTCCAAGATGGCGTCGTCCTGCTTTTCATAAATCACCGTTACCCCATCCCATACCTCCGAGTAGGCAACCCGGCTGAGGGGCGGCGCCTTGCCGGAAGCGCCTCCCGCCCCTGACACCGCGCCTTCTTCCATGGCTGGCGCCACCGCGCGTCCTCCAGCCAAATCGACCTTTACCATGTGGTTGGCTGAGGCAACGTACAGGGCGCTTTTCCCGAAGCCCAGAACATGACCGCCGGCCGTAAACCGAAGGAAGGCATCGGCGCCCGTTCCTTCGGCCCGAGGTCCCGACCCCGCCGCTAGAAGCAGGAGGAAGAACAAGCCGGCGGAAGCCAGCATCCGGATCAAACGACGTCCTCCACGAAGCCATTTCAGATCATCCGTTGGGCTCATTGGTCAAGCTCCTTTCCCTTCCTCGTATTGGATTTCCTTATTATGCCGCTGAACAACCAGGGAGCAGGACAAGCTCCGGACCGATTGCTTTCCATTGATTCATTTGATCGTGAACCGTGACGGTGCGGCCAGGGGGCGGCCTTTTGGAGTCTTCCATGGCTTTGCGAATCGTCAACCACGACGGTGAGGCTGGGGGACTGAATTCGAATGCCCATGATAAAGCTTCCCTGGCGCTGTTGGAGCATTTGAGCATCATTATGAAGGTCCCGGAACGGCAATAAAGCATGACTTTAAGGCGACGGCTGGGAGAGATGATTTCCTTCAAGAGCCGTTGAGTACCGGAATTGTTGTCGGCGATGCATTAAATCCTAAACTAAGCGCTTTGTCTAGATAGTGTCCATAGGGTTAAATAAATCGTTGTACCGCTATGTTTTATGCAACCCCTTCAGGGTAGACAGTCGTGTTGTACCTGGCTCCCCAGGGTGGCGCTAGCGCTGACCCTGGGCTAATTTATCGAGCCCCTTCAGGGCCGTAAAGTTAGCTTGATGCATATGGGGAAAACCCCTCCCCTTCAGTCCGAACTCAAACATGCGCAGTTTCCGGATGAACACTAGTAGATCGATTCCTAAATAATTTGGCAACGCTATCATTTCGAGCGAAGCGAGAGTTCTTCATCTGTGGCTGTTCATTTAACGATCTCTCCCTTCGGTCGAGATGACGAGGAAAGAGCTCATAACGGGTTGGAAAACCCGCCCTCCGTTGGCAGAGATAATGCCTTCTCGGCCATGCTGAAGCGGAAGAGAATAACCCCTGACGAGGCCTTAAAGGCTTTGCAGGTGTACGGAAAAATACCCATAAGATTTCTCGATGTCGAACTGGAGCAGTCGTTGAAAATCGCTCATGAGCTGAACATCTATGCATACGATGCCTACATCATCAGGTGCGCTCAAAAATACAGGGCCGTTTTGGTTTCGCTCGATCGAAATCTGGTTGCCTCTGCGAAGAGTATGGGCATCCAGGTGAAGGAGGTGTGCTGATGGCTGTTCTTTACAACTTTTCAAAGGCACGGCAGAACCTTGCGAGTTTGCTGGAACAGGCGGCAACAGAGGGGGAAGTCAGGATAGTGCGCAAGGACGGCCAGGTTTTCCTGATCACCCCTGAGGTTCGCCGCGATTCCCCTTTGGATGGTGAGGGCATCTGCCTGAATATCTCGACAGAGGAAGTGGTCCAGATTATTCGTGAAGGCCGTGAAGCGCGAACCTGATCGTGTCGAAGGCTGCGAAATGGTGGTGGACGTCGGGCGTGTCGTTGATTACCAACCCTTGGCAAACTTTTGCTGACTTTTGCTGGTTCCCAAGCTCCTGCTTGGGAACCCGGTGAAGCTCCAGCTTCCTGTTCTCTTTTACTATGTCTTTGCTGGTTCCCAAGCTCCTGCTTGGGAACCCGGTGTGGAAGCGCCAGCTTCCTGTTCTCTTTTACCATGTCTTACAAACCTCTATCAAACCCTCTTTCCCCGCATAATTCCGGGCGCTGGAATAACGCCAGTGTTCAGCCAGATCGACATAACCGCGCTTGACTGGGTTCTGATGAATATACTCCAGCTTCTGCCTCAACACGGCTTCGCTTTCGATAATCTGCGGATGGCTGCCCTCCTCCCAAACCTGATAGGTGGATTGCCCTTTATGCGGGCGTTTAAACCATTCCAGCAGGTGCAACCATGGCGTTGCGTTTTGGGCCTGTAGATAACTCACGATTGCCTTGGCGGTGTAGGATTTGAACCGCTGTATATCGCGGCTCAGGTCTTGGGAACGGGCAACCAGATGCAGGTGATTTTCGAGAATGACATAACCAAAGATCTCAAAGAGGCTGCTCTGCTGTAGAAACCGCCAGGAATCGAGAACGATGGTCACCGCTTCGGGGTAGGTGAAGAGAGGCAGCCAGTTGTTGATGGTTGCAGTCATGAAGTGTGGATATTGGCTGTGGAGTATGCGGTAACGGCTGCGAGGCATGGGTCACTCCTGTAGTTTAGTGGAAGCTGGAGCTTCTCGCACGCTCGTTCCCAAGCTGGAGCTTGGGAACGAGCGAATAAGCGACGAGCGTGTGGATGGATCCGCGGTCAACGAATGGAAGCTGGAGCTTCCCCGGCCCTGGTTCCCAAGCTGGAGCTTGGGAACCAGCAACAGCGGACGGCGAGCCAGCGGACCAGCGATTTTCGGGTAGCCCCGACGGACATGAATGAGTGCGGCGAGGGTTTTTCAACCTTCTGGCAGGTTCCCGCAAAATGATTTTGCACAGGCCTGGAGGGTCCTCGAAAAAACATTGGTCAGGGCATAAATCACATCCAGGTTTTCGAGCTGCGAAGTAATGGTTTCGGTCAAAGCGGATGAGCATTTCCGGCTCGAACTCGTCGTCTCCTTCCCACAGCACGAGGCGCAAGGGAATCCGGGGAAAGAGGGAAAACTGAAATGCCAGGTCTCCCATCGGCGGCCGGAATGCCGGCCAGCTTTTCCGCGACGCTCCGGAAGAGTTCGGGCTCGCGGCCAAAGATCTGCGTGAGCGGTTCGAGCGGAAGCCCGTGGAGGCCGCGAAAAAAGAGCTCGCCACCCGGAATCTCCTTTTCGCTGATCCAGTTGCCGGAAAGCTCGCGGGGTTGGGCTTCCAGGAGATGATGAAGGAGGACCAGGTAAAACTGAAAATCGGGAGTGGTGAAAGGCTCCCCGGCGAGGAGCGGTTCGATGGTCCGGCGCTCGGGCGAGCACAGGAATTCGGTCCCGAGAAAGGGGACGACATAGCCGGCAAGATCCGCATCGTATGTGACCTGGGCGTTCCTGCAGATGACCCGGGGATCGGCCTCCCGGAGCCTCTCCCAGAGCAGGGGATCGACTTCCGCGGGATCGACGTAGATGGTCCGGGATTGAATGTCTTCGAGCAGCGGTTTGATGATCTCGCGGGCCCGCGAAGAAACGTCTTCAGGGACCATAATCCATCCCCATCCGCGCTGGCAGACGAAGAGCCCGTCATAGGCGGTTTCTTCGAAGGTCCGGAGAAACGCCGGGACCCCTTCTTTCTTCAGAGCGTCCAGCAGGACGTCGGCTTCAAAACGGTTGGAAAGGGTATGGATGCTTACAAAATGGGTCGCTGGGTCGGTCTCGTGGTCGTGCATGGTTGTTTGTTCTCCGGTTGTAGGGGGCGGGGGAATAGTATCGTAAGAAGGGGGAAAGGAAAAGCGGGATTTGGAGTGAGTGATGAGTGATGAGTGATGAGTGATGAGTGACGAGTGATGAGTAACGAGTGATGAGTGACGAGTAACGAGTGATGAGGGATGCGTAACGATCATAGGATGGGGGATGGGCAAAGCGGGATTTGGAGATTGAGCACCTGGCGGGTTGGAAAACCCGCCCTCCGTTGGCAGAGATGTCGCAGATGTAACGGGGCGGGTTCCGATCAGTGTGCAAAGGCCATGGAAAATATGCTATGAGAGACGTGGAATGAATTTGTGCTTGGCGAAGGTTGAAATTCTTCTTTTTCACCGCAGAGACGCAGAGGACGCAGAGATTCAAAATAAGGGATTTTCTCTGCGTTCTCTGCGCCTCTGCGGTGGATTTTAGGGCCTGCAAAGCGGAGGAGGGAACGGTGAATATCCTGGTTACGGGTGGTGCTGGCTACATTGGCTCGCATACGGCCAAGTTGCTCAAGAAAGTGGGGCATACCCCGATCGCTTTTGACAATCTGTCCAACGGCTGGGCGGAGTGGGTGAAATTCGGACCCTTCGCCTACGGGGACATCCGGAATGAGGAGGCGCTCTTCCAGGCCCTCAACGGATTCAAGGTGGATGCGGTGATTCATTTCGCGGCCAAGGCCTATGTCGAGGAATCCACCAGGCTCCCCGAAGAATACTTTGACAATAATGTCGGGGGGACGGTTGCTTTGCTCAAGGCCATGAAGAGGGCAGGGACGAGGCGCCTGGTTTTTTCCAGTTCCTGTGCGACCTACGGCAATGCGCAGACGCCGACCATTCGCGAGGACCACCCGCATGAGCCGACCAATCCCTACGGTCTTTCCAAATGGCAGTGTGAGCAGGTGGTCGCTGCGGTTGCCCCGGTCATCGGCCTGCACTTCGCCGCCCTGCGGTACTTCAATGTGGTCGGGAACGATCCCGAAGGCGAGATTTATGAGAAGCATGAACCGGAGACTCACGTCCTGCCCAACCTGATTCGCGCGGTCGAGACCGGGGGCACGTTCACCCTTTACGGGACCGACCATCCGACTCCCGATGGGACCGCGATCCGGGATTACGTCTACGTCATGGACCTGGCGCTGGCGCACATCCGGGCGCTCGATGTCATTGCCTCCGAGGAGCGCCTCATTTCCAATGTGGGCCGAGGGCAGGGGGTTTCGGTGCGGGAACTGGTCACGACCGTCGAAGAAGCGGTCGGCGCGAAAGTCAACGTGGTGGAAAAACCCATTCGCCCCGGCGACCCGCCGGAACTGGTGGCCGACAATACCTTCCTCAAAAGCTGGTTCCAACATGATTTCAAGACGGTAAAGGGAGTGGTGAGTGACCTCGTTGCCGGCAGGGAAGGGCGTAGAGTTGATGGTTGATAGTTGATGGTTGAGGTCTCAGGAGATCTCGTTGCCAATAAGGCTCATCGCCTGAAGTTTTCCGCAGCCTCAAACACCCAAAGCGCCCTGAGAGTCACAGATCGCCATCCCCGCATGCTTCTGGCGGGCATCCATAAAGATGAAGAAACGCAATTTTTTTCCTTAACGGGAATAGAATCCCCGAAGGGGTTGCACCTGCCACCTTGAACCATCGGAAGTTGCCCGGATGGCCCCCTGAAGGTCGGTGCGGAAGACCGGGATGTGGCGTTTTGTGCATTCTGCCAGCACTGCCGCCGAGGGGAACCCGAAGAGATTATCATAGCCGCACGAAAAAATAACCGTCTGCGGCTGAAGGGTGTCAAAAAGAAAGGGGGGATTCGAGTGGCCGCTGCCGTGATGGGGGGAAACCAGGAGCAATTGCTCAGGCGGTGTCTGACCTTGAAAAAGCTCAGGTTCTACCGATTCATCGATATCTCCCGGGAGGATAAGCGTGGTTCGGCCAAACTTGATTTGGAGCACCAGCGACGCGTTGTTCAAGTTCCGTCCGTCCCATTTCGTCTGAAGATAAGATGGGGCCGGGTGGATGACGCTGACCTCGCAACCGTCGATGATGTGCCGGCCGAAAATCTCCCCCAGTTGCTTGACGGGAATCTGCGCTTGCCGGCAATCGCGGCAAGTTCGCTCGAAGCCTTGCGGGCCCTCCGTCAGCCCGCTTTCCCACAGGCAGCCGACGTCAAAGTGAGAGAGCACAAAGCGCAGACCATTCCGATGATCGGGGTGGTCGTGTGACAGCACCACGTAATCGAGCTTGTGAATCCCCGCAGTGCCAGAGAAACGGCGCCAGGACGGCGCGTCCGAGATCAAACGCTTCGTTGTAAAAGCCTCCCCCATCGACCAGCATGGTCGTCCCTCCCGGAAATTGGACCAGGGTCGAGCTCCCCTGACCCACATCAAGCACCGTGACCTGCAGCTTCCCGAGTTCGTCCGGGTCGGGGAAGCGCATGCTGCATGACGGTTATGGTCGAGCCGAGGAAAACCAGCACCGTGATGCCGATGGCCTTGCTTTGCCGGCGCCAGGGGCAGAGCAGCAGCGCCAGCCCGGCATAGAACATCACCAGGAAGAGGGCGGAAACGCTTCCCACCCAGAAATAGCTCCATGACAGGTGGCTGAACCATTGGAGCAGTTCCATAAAAACCTCAAGAAAAAAGCCGCCAAGCTTCAGAATCGGCAGGGCCAGCTTTTCGTTGAACGCAAAAATTCCCAGAGCTGGCCAATCCGGGCGGCAGCACCAGAAAACCGGTGAGCGGCACGAGCACGATGTTGGCAAGGAAGCCCGCGAGCGAGATCCCCTGGAAATAATAGGCCGTGAGGGGAAGCACCATGATGTTTACCGCGACCGACAGCCAGAAGGCTTCTTCAAAGGGGGCGATCACTCTTCCCGGGAATTTGTTCCGGGTGAATGCCGGGTGGACGGAGGTGAGGTGAAACCGTTCGAATTTCGGGTAGAGACTGAAGATGGCGAACATACAGACGAAGGTCAACTGAAACGAAATCTGCCAGAGGCTGTTCGGATCGACAAGAAGGATGACCAGGGCCGACGCTGCAAGGACCGAGAAGGGATCGGGGGCGATATACCAATAGGCCGCACCGAAGCAAATGGTGAGCATGATCATGGAACGCCAGATCGGAGGGACCGAAAAGCCGGCGATGAGAGCATAGGTTGCAGCAGCCAAAAGCGCCGGCCACACGGCGATGCGCTGATCATCGAGGCGGCGCAGCACGGGGGGGCAAAGGATCCGCAAAAGCCGTTTCACGATCCAGAACACCAGCAGCGCGACCAGTCCCATGTGCAGACCGGAAATGGAAAGGAGGTGGGTGACTCCTGCCCGGTTAAGGTGCTCCCGCCAGGAGTCGGAAAGGAGATTTTGGTAACCGAGAAGCAGTCCGGCGTAAAATGCCGCCGCGTCAGGTGGAAGATTGCCCTGGATCCAGAGCAGCGCCCGCTGCCGGAAGCGTTCCAGGCCGCTCCGTGCCCCCTGCAGAAGGGACATGGGAGAAGAGTTGGAGGCCGCCGTCCATTTCACCATGAAGCGGTCGTCGGCAACATAGGCTCGAGCGTAAATTCCCCGCTCTGCCTGGCTGCGGACGTAATCGTAACCGCCCGGATTATGGAAATTGTGCAGGCGCTTGAGGCTCAACCGCAGGGCGAGCTGGTCGCCGGGAAACCATTCGGCGGGCATGCTGCGAGTCTTGCCGAGGGTGAGGAGAACGCCTCCTTGGGCCGGCAGCGCCCGGCCTTCAACCACCGCCGCATGCAGTTGCACCGTGAGCCGCGTCTTGTCCGGGTAAAAATCCAGGGGTGACGCTCACTTCCCCGAGAAAAAGCGTCTGGGGAGCGTCGAAAAAGGGTTCAAGGCTAGGCGGTGCGGGCAGCTCGGGTCTCGCCAGCCGCCCTGCCCAAAAACCAAGGACGCAAAACAGCACCAGCGGGACGATGGGAGAGCGCCAGGGAGACTCCTGCGAAACCAGTCCGAACAGGAGCAAGACCAGCAGGAAGAGGGCGCTGCCGCTGCCCAGACCACCGGAACCGCCCAGGAGCAGCAATGTTCCGCGGCAATCCCGGTCAGGAAGGCGACGACCAGCCACGAGAAAGGACGTGACCAGGGAAGTGAAGAACTGAGTGTTCATCGGTCGAGTTCAGTTATCGGTTATCAGTGGACAGTGTTAGTGGCTAGTGGTTAGTGACGAGTGGCTGAGTGCCGGCGCAGTTCCGGTGGGCACAAGAAGACGTGCCCACCCTACTGCCTCGGATTCAAACATCGTAGGGTGGGCACAGCTTTATCGTGCCCACCAATACCGCCAACGGGTTCCACTGGGCTTGGAGCTGAGCCTGCGGCTCGACGTTGGCTCGACCCGGACCATCAGGATTTCTCTCGCCAAATCCGGGCCCCTACAGCCGCAAGCTTCTTTTCAATAGCTTCGTAGCCCCGATCCAGGTGATAGATGCGGTGGATTTCCGTAACCCCTTCGGCAGCCAGGGCCGCAAGCACCAGGGATGCGGACGCGCGAAGGTCCGTCGCCATGACGGGGGCCCCGGACATTTTTTTACCCCTCGCACCACTGCGGTTCGCCCTTCCAGTTCGATTTCCGCCCCCAGACGTTTGAGTTCCAGAACATGCATGAAACGGTTCTCAAAGATCTGCTCGGTGATGCGGCTCACGCCGTTACCAAGCGCCATGAGCGCCATGAATTGAGCCTGCATGTCCGTGGGGAAAGCCGGGTAGGGTCGCGTCTTGACGTTTACGCTCCTGATTTCCGAGACCCGCTTCACCTCCAAAGAGTCCTCTCCGCCCTCGATCGCCAATCCCGTCAGCGCCAGGTTTTCGATCACGGCAGCCACATGGTCCGGGCGGCAGTTCTTCAGCTTCAAGTGCCCATTGGTGATGCCTGCAGCAACCAGGTACGTGCCCGTCTCGATGCGATCGGGGATGACGGTAAAAGTGCCGGGGGTGAGTTCCTGTATGCCCTTCAATCTTGATTTCAGACGTGCCTGCGCCCTCGATGTGCGCGCCCATGCTGTTCAGATACTGCGGCGAGAGCAACCACTTCCGGTTCCTGGGCCGCATTCTGCAGCACGGTTACCCCGTCTGCCAGGGTTGCGGCCATCATGAGGTTCTCGGTCCCGGTGACGGTCACCTGCTCGAAGTTGATCACCGCCCCGCGCAACCGTCGGCGCCCTGGCGATGACATAGCCGTGGGCAAGTTCGATGTCCACACCCATCTGCTGCAGTCCCTTCAGGTGCAGATTGATGGGGCGGGCACCGATGGCGCAGCCCCCGGGCAGGGAGACGCGCGCCTGGCGATGCCGGGCGACCAGGGGGCCCAGGACGAGCACCGATGCCCTCATGGTCTTGACCAGTTCGTAGGGTGCTTCAAAGGTGCGAAGGTTCGAGGTGTCGAGCTCGAACAAATCACCATGTTCGGAAACCGCTCCCATGTTGGACAGCAGGACCTGCATGGTGTGGATGTCGCGAAGCCTGGGAACGTTGGCGAAAGTGTGTTTGCCGTTGGCAAGCAGCGATGCCGCCATGAGGGGCAGCGCGGCATTCTTTGCCCCGCTTATGGTCACCTGCCCCTCGAGGCTGACACCGCCTTCGATTACCAGTTTATCCATTGTTCACCTTTTTGGGTAGATGGTTGATGGTTGATGGTTGATGGTTGATGGTTGATGAGTTGATGGTTGATGGTTGATGGAGGGGGGTGGGTGATGGATGTGCCTCCGTATGAATCTTCATGAAAGGTTCTTTTGCTCCGAATGATGTGAGTCGCTGCCCAAGGTTGCAATGACCTTGAAGAAACATTCTTCACGACAACCAATAAAGAAGCCCTCACCCTGAACCACCAACCCTCACCCCTCAACCATCACCCCTCAACTATCAACCCTCCACCATCAACCATCAACCATCAACCATCAACCAACAACCATCAACCCTCAACCCTCAACCACAAAATGCGCAGGATGCCCGAATAGTCTCGAATGAATTCGTAATGATCGGCAAAAGGTCCCGCGCTCAGTTCGGTACGCAGAATTTCTGCCTGCCCGGCCCCAATCTCCAGGAACAACGATCCGCCTCCTCGCCAGGTAAGCCGGCGCCTCGCCAATAATTCGCCGAATGACGGCCAGCCCCTGGGGGCCTGCCAGAAGGGCGGTGTTTGGTTCGTATTTTATTATTTCCGGAGCGAGTTGAGGAATTTCTTTTTCACCAATGTAGGGAGGGTTGCTGATAATGACATCGAAAGCGGGGCGTGGAAGCGGAAAACCCGTGAAAGAGATCGGTGGCGACCAGGGCGATGCGGTTCTTCGACATGATGGCGCGCGGCGTTGCGCCTGGCCACGAGAAGGGCGGCGCAAGAGCTGTCTGTGGCCACGACGCGAAGGTTCGGGCATTCGTGGGCGAGGGCAATGGCGATGGCCCCGGAGCCCGTGCCCAGATCAAGCACTCGTTTCGAGGTGTCCCTGGTGAGGGCGAGCGCCTTTTCGACGAGCAGTTCCGTTTCCGGGCGTGGAATCAAAACAGCCGGGGTGACTTCAAATTCGAGAGACCAGAATTCCTGTTTTCCGATGATGTATTGCGTCGGTTCGCGTGCCGCTCGGCGGCGAATCAAGGCCCGATAGGATGCCAGTTCGTCGGCGGCGAGGGGGCGATCGAAATTGAGGTAGAGCTGGATGCGCTCCACTCCCAGCACATGAGCGAGCAGCACTTCCGCGCTGGCGCGGGCCTGGTCGATGCCCTTAAGGGTGAAGTACTCCGTCGTCCACTGGAGCACCTTGAGCACGGTCCATCTCTCTTCCATCCCTCAATTCCGTGATACGCGCTGCTTACCAGGAGCTGTTTGAAGGTCGGCAGCGCAGCAGCGAGCAACATGAAGCCGTCCAAAATAAATCATCTTCTTTCACCACGAAACACACGAAACACACGGAAAACCAGGAATAATTTTTCCGTGTATTCCGTGTATTTCGTGTGTTTGAAAGAGGTTCTGAAAGAGAGCAAGTTATTCTTGGACAAATCCTTACCCCAACCCCAGCCCCTTCAGGGCTTCTGCCTGAAAATGCGTGTTTAGGGGGTCGATGATATCATCGAGGGTGCCGCCGTCAAGAATGGTATCCAGTTTATAAAGGGTGAGGTTGATACGGTGGTCCGAAACCCGGTTCTGGGGAAAATTGTACGTTCGGATGCGCTCGCTCCGGTCTCCGGTGCCGACCTGACTCTTTCGATCCTGAGCGATCTTTGCCTCCTGCTCGCTTTGCATCTGATCAAGCAAACGCGCGCGGAGCACCTTCAGGGCTTTGGCCTTGTTCTTGTGCTGTGATTTTTCGTCCTGGCAGATCACCACCAACCCGGTGGGGACGTGGGTGATGCGCACGGCGGAATCAGTGGTGTTTACGCTTTGCCCGCCCGGTCCGGAGGAACGAAACACGTCCACGCGCAGCTCGTTGGGATCGATGTAAACGTCCGACTTCTTCGGCTTCCGGAAGGACCGCTACGGTCACCGCCGAGGTATGGATTCTTCCCTGGCTCTCCGTCACCGGCACGCGCTGCACCCGGTGCACCCCTCGTTCGTATTTCAAGCCGGCTGAAGGCCCCCTTGCCGTTGATTTCGGCGATGATTTCCTTGAGCCCGCCGATGCCGGTCGGATGGGCATCCAGGATTTCGACTTTCCAGCGGCGCAGTTCGGCATAGCGGGAATACATCCGGAAGAGGTCGGCGACAAAGAGGGCGGCTTCCTCGCCACCCGTGCCGGCGCGGATTTCAAGGATGACGTTCTTGTCGTCCTTGGGGTCCTTGGGTGCCAGCATGAGCTTGAGCGTCCGTCTCGGTCGCATCCGAGTTCCTTCCGCAGCTGGGTCACCTCGTGCCTGAACAGCTCCCGCATTTCGGGATCATCCTCGGCCTCAGAGAGTTCCTGGCTTTCCTGGATTTGCTTGCTGAGCCTCAGGTACTGCCGGTACGCCTCGACCACCGGAGCGATTTCAGCATGCTCCCTGGTAGTCTTCTGATACTCCTTTTGATCGGACAGGATTTCAGCGTTGCTGAGCGCTTCCTCAAGCTGGAGATATCGTTCTTCGACACTCTTCAGGCGATTGAACATAATCGTACTGACCCGCCCTCAATATATACAGGGCTGCAGATAAAATTGTGAATTCTCGAAAAGGGGGATGGTCCGGAATCCGGACGCTAGGCCTCTTTGGTCTGGTATTTTTCGTATTTCCTGCGAAATCTTTCAATGCGACCAGCGGAATCCACCAATTTCTGTTTGCCCGTGTAAAAGGGGTGGCACTTGGAACAGATTTCAACCCGGATCTCTTTCTTCGTCGATCCGGTGGGAATCTCGTTGCCACAGGCACACCGAATAACGGTCTGCTGATAGGCGGGATGGATATTTTCTTTCATTGGTCCTGTTCCTCCTCGTTCTTCCTGAGCCATTTAAAAGCTGCTAATTATACACTTCTTGGCGCCTTACTCAATGTTTTTGTCACACGAAGAGTGTAATTTTTTGTGGAGAGGGCCATCCAAAAATGACCTGGTCTCGTTTTGAGCCTCCTTTTTCAAACCACGGAAAACACGGAAGACACGGACAAAACGCTCCCGGTTTTTCCGTGTCTTCCGTGTGTTCCGTGGTGAAAGATGATGGTTTATTGGTGCACGGCTCCTAACGGTTCATGGAGGCGAGAAAGTCGGCATTGCCTTTCGTTCCCTGCATCTTGTCGAGCAGAAATTCCATGGCATCGATCGGGTTCAAAGGCGAAAGCAGTTTTCTAAGAATCCAAATACGGTTGAGATCATCGGTCGGAATCAACAGCTCCTCTTTACGCGTGCCGGACTTGTTGATATCAATAGCCGGGAAGATGCGGCGGTCGGCAAGCTTGCGGTCGAGCACGATTTCCATATTGCCGGTGCCCTTGAATTCCTCGAAGATCACCTCGTCCATGCGGCTGCCCGTGTCGATCAAGGCCGTGGCGATAATGGTCAGACTGCCGCCCTGTTCCACGTTGCGCGCCGCGCCGAAGAACCGTTTCGGGCGATGCAGGGCGTTGGAGTCCAAACCTCCGGAGAGGATCTTCCCGCTGGGAGGCACCACCGAGTTGTAAGCGCGGGCGAGGCGCGTGATGCTGTCGAGGAGGATGATCACATCGCGCTTGTGCTCCACCAGCCGTTTGGCTTTTTCGCTCACCATTTCCGCCACCTGCACGTGACGCTGCGGGGGTTCGTCAAAGGTGGAGCTGACCACTTCGGCGCGCACATTGCGCTGCATGTCGGTGACTTCCTCGGGTCGTTCATCGATCAGGAGGACGATGAGGTAAGCTTCTTTGTGGTTGACCGAGATGGCGTTGGCAATATTTTGCAGCAGCATGGTCTTGCCGGTGCGTGGCTGGGCGACGATCAGACCGCGCTGGCCGAAACCGATGGGAGTCAAGAGGTCCATTACCCGGGTGGAAAGATTGTCGGCGACGCTTTCCAGCTTGACGCGTCGATCCGGATAGAGGGGGGTAAGGTTGTCGAACAGTATTTTATCCCGCGCCACGTCAGGATCTTCATAGTTGACCGCTTCCACCTTCAGGAGCGCAAAGTAACGCTCATTGTCTTTGGGGGGACGAATCTGCCCGGAGATGCTGTCCCCGGTGCGCAGGCTGAAGCGCCGGATCTGTGAGGGCGATACGTAAATGTCATCCGGACCGGGGAGATAGTTGTAGTTTTGGCTCCGGAGAAAGCCGAACCCGTCGGGCAGGATCTCCAGGACCCCTTCCCCATAAATCAGGCCGCTCATCTCCGCCTGAGCCTGGAGCAGCGAGAAGATCAGTTCCTGTTTGCGCATCGCACTGGCCCCTTCAATATTGAGGGCCTTGGCGATGGTCATCAGTTCCCTGATGTTCTTGCTTTTCAACTCCACCAGGTTCATTTCGTTGCGGGGTTGCTCCGCGCCTTCCAGGTCTTTGGCTTGTTTCTGAGCTGTCCTGGGTGTTTTGCGTAGCTTGAGGCATATCTGTCCACTCCATGAATGGTAAATTGTCAATCGTCAGAACCTGTTCTCTGGTCATGATGCGTCTCACACTGGCAAGATGATTTTGAGGAAGCGGCATTTCCGGGGAATTGGATGCTAATCTCAATAATTTTTGTCTGCCAGAGGTTCTTCCTGGTATCTTGTCGAGGTTACTCCCGGAGGAGGGTTCGCATGCACCAAAGAGGCACAACTAACTGTAAAGAAGTTTTTTTGTTTGTCAACACATTTAAGTCATTATTTATGCTCGGGATGAAAGCGCCCACGACCTGTCAGGTGAGATTTCACGGTGCTTGCGAAACGTTCTCTTAGAATCCCATGCGACTCCAGATGCTGGGCTTCTTGCTGCCCTTCGGCAACGCGCTGCCCGCATGCCGCCAGCATCTTGTCAATTTCCTCCTCATAGCCAAGGTCTCTCACCGCTTGAGGATAATTGCGGTTGACCAACTCCAGCCGCTCTTTCGCCGCGTAAAACTCCCCCATGATGTAATAAGTCGCCCGACATCGAAACTCATGAGCAACGATGCGTTTTTGACATTCAAAGAGCTGTTTTTTCGCCCTGAGGGAATATTCAGACTGCGGAAATGCCTGAATCAGGCGCGAAAAGCTTCCATTGCCAACCGTGTTTCTTCCTGGTCCCGGTCGATGGTGGTAAAGGACAGGAAATGGCACATCCCAATCTGATAGAGCACATAGGGGACCACCTCGTTGCGGGGATGGAGTCGCGCAAATTCCTCGTAGGCCATCGCCGCGTCCGCATAATCCTTATTGTAAAAGTGGGCGTCGCCAAGCTTGAGCTCGGCCAGAATCGCATATTTGCTGTACGGATAACGTTCCTTCAACTGCTGGAAGGCTTTGATCGCATCCTCATAGTCTTTTTTCTGCATCTTCTGGGTGCCTTCGATGACGAGCTGCTCGGCGCTCTTCTCAAGGGTCGAGGAAGAACCCTTGCTGAAGGTGTCTCCGAAATAGAATTTTACCAAGTATGAATCACAGCCGCTGATTCCCAGCATGAGGAGCGGCAGGAACAGAAACGCAAAAGGCCGGAAAAAAGTTCGACCGTGGTCTACAAGCAAAACGCATGGTGATTCCTGTCGTTACGAGAAAATCACGTCGTAGCCCCTGGTTCTTTTTCTGGTCTTCGTGGTGAAAGAAAGTCGTTGATTTTTGGACAACTCCCTTGAGCAGGCCCGTAGTCCATGTCTCAGGTTGTGGCGGCGCTTAACCGACGGCTTTATCAACGGCAGCAGTGATCTGGGACTTGGCTACGGCGCCGGTGATTTGCTCGCTTACACTCCCGTCCTTGAAAAGGATCAGGGTCGGGATCGCGCGAATGCCGTACCGGGCAGGCGTCTTGGGATTGTCATCCACGTTGCACTTGGCAATTTTCAGCTTACCCGAGTAATCTCCGGACAGCTCATCAATGACAGGAGCGATGGCTCTGCAGGGTCCGCACCAGGGCGCCCAAAAATCAACCAGAACGGGTACTTCCGACTGCAGAACTTCCTGCTCAAAAGTGCTGTCGCTAACTTCAATGATGTTCTTCCCCGCCATCAGAACAGCTCCTCTCTTCGCGATAGAGCGTGATTTTTGATTATTCAGAGAATTTGCCGTTTGCTTCAAAAGCCGCACTCAGCATATAAACAATCGACCTGATTTTGTCAATCATACATCAGGTCTTCGGATTTCGGATTGCGGATGGCGGATTGCGGATGGCGGATTCGGATTTCGGATGTCGGATGTCGGATTTCGGATTTCGGATGTGGGATGTGGGATGTGGCATCTCGGATGTGGGATTTCGGATTTCGGATTAGGGGAAGGGGCGGGACGAGGAGGCTCATGTCGAATAAGAAAACCATCTTTCGGTGTCAGCAATGTGGCTATGTCAGCCCCAAATGGCTGGGTCGCTGCCCGGACTGCCAAAGCTTGGCAAGGCCTCGTGGAAGAACTTGCGATCCGAAAATCGCCTCGAGGAACGTACTCCCCAGCGCGGAGCGAACCTCTGGCCCTTGCGGATATTCACTTTGAATCCGAAGACCGCCTCCAGAGCGGTATCGGGGAATGGGACCGGGTGCTCGGGGGAGGGCTCATGCCGGGGTCCATCGTCTTGTTGGCGGGGGACCCGGGTATAGGCAAATCTACCCTGCTCCTGCAGGCCATGGCGCAGCTGGCCCAGGGGATGACGGGTGCTCTATGTGTCGGGAGAGGAGAGCCCCCAGCAGCTCAAGCTGCGGGCATCCCGGCTGAAAATCGATTGCCCCGAGCCTTTTTGTGCTTTCCGAGAACTCACTCGAAGCTGCTTCTCGAAGCCATCGAGACGAATCCTCCCCTGATTCTGGCGGTCGACTCCATCCAAACCATCCACAGCGGGGCCCTGGATGTGGCTCCCGGGTCCATCACCCAGGTCCGGGAATGCGCCTCGCGGTTGATGCGGGAAGCCAAGGAGAGAAATATCGGGATCTTTCTCATCGGGCATGTCACCAAGGAAGGCTCGATTGCCGGCCCGCGCGCTCTTGAACACCTCGTGGACACGGTGCTGTACCTCGAAGGAGACCGGACGCATACGTTTCGCCTCCTGCGCGCGGTGAAAAATCGTTATGGCTCAACCAACGAGGTGGGTGTTTTCGAGATGAAGGAGACGGGGCTTGAAGAAGTCCCGAATCCCTCGCAACTGCTGCTGGCGGAACGCCCCCAGGGCGTGTCCGGCTCGGTGGTGGTCTGTTCGGTTGAGGGCACGCGGCCTCTGCTGGTCGAGTTGCAGGCGCTGGTGAGCGGCACCGGTTGGCTGCAGCCGCGTCGCACGAGCATGGGGGTAGACGGCAATCGCTTGTCGATCCTGTTGGCCGTATTGGAGAAGAAGCTGGGTTTCAGTTTTGCGCAACACGACGTCTTCGTGAATGTGGCCGGGGGGGTCCGCCTGCTGGAACCGGCCGTCGATCTGGCCATGACGACAGCCCTCATGAGTACCTACCTGGATCGCCCCGTGCCACCGGAGCTGGTCATCTGGGGCGAAGTGGGACTTGCCGGGGAAGTTCGCGGCGTGGGACATTCCGCGGTCAGGGCTGCAGAGGCGAACAAGATGGGTTTTTCCCAATACCTCATGCCGAAGAACAACGCCGACAGGCTGTCGCCCGAACTGGGTGGAGACTGTCTCGGAGTGCGGTCGCTGCAAGAAGTGCTGGAGCTCCTGTTCAAGAAACCTGGAACGGCTGCCGGAAGCTGATCTTCAGATCAGTGCTCCCGGCACTCGGTCCCCGGCCATCCTCCAAAAGCGTCCACGAAGTCACACGAAGGAAGACGAAGACACACGAATGGAATTCACTATTCAGCCATCCGCCATCCTCAATCTCGCATCCCTCATCTCACATCCGACATCCGCCAATCCGACAATCCGACATCCGCAATCCGCAATCCGACATCCGAAATCCCGTCACCCTTCCAGTGCCTTGCGAATGGCCCTGCCGTACGGCTTCTTGAGGATTCCCTTCTCGGTGATGATTCCCGTGATGAGGCTATGGGGAGTAACGTCGAAGGCGGGGTTTAAAGCCTGAACGCCATTGGGTGCGACCGGTCGCCCGTGGAAATGAGTGACTTCACGGGGGTCCCGCTGCTCGATCGGGATCGCCTGCCCATCGGCGATGGTGGGATCAATGGTGGACCGCGGCGCGGCAATGTAGAAAGGGACGTCATGGCGGTGCGCCAGCACGGCCACCATGTAGGTCCCGATCTTGTTCGCCGTGTCGCCGTTGGCGGCAATGCGGTCGGCTCCGACGACGACCACGTCCACTTTCTTGTGCTGCATCAAACTGCCGACCGAATTGTCCGTGATCAGCGTGACGGGGATGCCGGCGCGGATCAATTCGTATGCGGTCAGGCGGCTGCCCTGCAGGAACGGTCTGGTCTCACACGAATAGACGTGGATCGAGGGATCTGCGGCATACGCTGAGCGGATGACCCCCAGGGCGGTCCCATAATCGGCCGTTGCGAGAGCGCCGGCGTTGCAGTAAGTCAGGATGTGCGCGCCCGGCGGTATGACCTGCCGACCATGGAAGCCGATCGCTTGATTGTCAGCGATATCGTTTTTCAGGATGCGGTCCGCCGTCTCGCGGATTTTGGCCTGCAGCTCCGTGACGGTCGCTTCCGGATTTTCCACCAGGACCGCATAGATCCTCTCAACCGCCCAGCTCAAATTGTTGCCTGTCGGGCGAGCAACCTTCACCTTATCGCAGAGAGCGGAAAACTTCCGACGGAAGGTCTTCAGCTCGAGAGTATCCCAGTTGCGCGCGCCCAGGGCCAAAGCCATGGCTCCGGCAACCCCCACGGCCGGTGCTCCGCGAATGGCCATGGTCGTAATCGCAGTGATGACCTGCTTAGGAGTGGTGCACCGGATGATCTCTTCTCGATGAGGAAGCACTCTCTGATCGAGGATGGCCACGGCATCACCGTCCCAGTAGATGGGCGGCAACCATTTTTCCGACATGGATCTGTTTCCCTTTTCGCTTTATCCACGAAGGAACACGAAGACGCACGAAAATGGCATCAACACTCGACACGCCACCAGCTTCAGCACCCCAGCACCTCAGCACTCATCCCTCATCACTCATCACTCCTCACTTCTCAGTTTCTTTCCCAGAATTTCATTCACCAGTTGCGGGTTGGCTTTTCCTTTCGTCTTTCTCATTATCTGCCCGACAAAAAAGCCAAGCAATTTCTCTTTGCCGGCTCTGAACTGCTCAACTTCCGTGGGGTTCTCGGCGAGGATTTCGTCCACGACCGCTTCAATGGCGCCTTCATCCTTGACTTGCACCAGCCCCTTTTCCTCGACAATGACCCTGGCGCGCTTCCCCGTTGTGACCATTTGCTCGAAGACGGCTTTTGCGATTTTGCCGCTTACCGTCCCCTTATCGATCAGTTGGAGCAGTTCCGCCAGATTGTCGGGCGCCACCGGGCAGGCTTCCAGTTCGCAATCGTTGCGTTTGAGTTCCCGCATGAGTTCCGACATGATCCAGTTACTGACAATTTTCGGCTGGGGGAAAATGCCAACGGCCTCTTCGAAGTAGTTGGCGAGGGCCTTGGACGATGTCAGCACCTGAGCATCGTAGGGCGGCAGGCCGTGGTCGCGGATGAAGCGTTCCCGCTTCACGTCGGGGAGTTCGGGGAGGGCTGCTCGGACCGCTTCGATCCAGTCGTCCTGGACGACGATGGGCACCAGGTCCGGGTCGGGAAAATAGCGGTAATCGTGGGCCTCTTCTTTGCCGCGCATGCTCACCGTGACGTTGCGGCCGGCGTCCCAGAGCCGGGTTTCCTGGATGACCGGCTCACCTCTTTCGAGCAGCGCCGTTTGCCGGCGAACCTCGAATTCGAGCGCTCTCTGAACGTTCCGGAAGGAGTTCATGTTCTTGAGTTCCGTCTTCACCCCGAGACCATCGGTCCCCGCCGGGCGCAGGGAAATATTCGCATCGCAGCGCATACTCCCCTCTTCCATATTGCCATCACAGATTTCCAGATAGCGCAGGACCTCCCGCAGGGTCCGCAAGTAGGCGGCAGCCTCTTCGGGCGTCTCGATGTCCGGCTCACTGACAATCTCGAGGAGCGGCACTCCGGTCCGGTTGAAGTCAACGTAGCTTACGGGTTGAAATTCATCGTGAATGAGCTTTCCGGCATCCTCCTCCATGTGAATACGGTGGATCCGGATGCGTCGTGTCTTCTCTTCCGTTGCTACTTCGACCCAGCCGTTCCGAGCCAGCGGAAATTCATATTGTGAAATCTGGTAGCCTTTGGGAAGGTCGGGGTAGAAGTAATTCTTCCTGGCGAACTGACTGTAAGGGGCGATGGTGCAGTGCGTGGCCAGGGCCATTTTCATGGCAAATTCGACCACTTCCCGATTGAGAACGGGAAGCACTCCGGGCATGCCCAGGCACACGGGACAGGTATGGGTATTGGGGCCGGCCCCGAATTTCGTGGAACAGCCGCAGAAAATTTTGCTCTCGGTGGAAAGCTGGGCATGTATTTCCAGCCCGATAACCGGTTCAAGTCTCATGTCTGTCTCTCATTTAACGGGAAATTCTCGCAATCCATTTTTCGCGCAAAGGATATATCATCCGCAGCATGGATCTGCAAGCCGTATGGTTTCTTGTGTCTTGAGTGCACTATTTCTTGACAGACACTCTGCATTTTTGTATGTTTAGACGAAAGGCAAATTCCTTCTCAATCCGTTTTCTCTAAAGAGCGTTCTACAGTCGCCGTTTCATTTGGAGGTTTCTAAAAGCAACCTCAAGCCATGCCTACTCGCTCAACCGACTGAGGTCCAGCAGGGGTTCTCGCCAAAGATCCTAAGAATTGAGGGGAAGCCGCTCCGGGGGAAGGGGGGTGATGCCCTATGAGTGTACCAAGCAAGGAAGATTGCCTGAGGCTCATGGATGAGATCGAAGCGGGAAATCGTTGATTAGAGGGAGGGATAGAAATGAAGGCAAGAATAACGAACCACCTGGTCCCGTCGAGTTTTGGTCGCCTCTTCCTGGCCGGGTTGCTGGGCTTAATGGTCATTTTCTCACTTGTGGGGGGAGCGTTTGCAACAACATCCGAGCAGTCGCGCGCTGCCGTCACTTGTGTGCCCGACGATGATACCGCCGCCAATCGGTACACTGCCTCGACCGCTACCGGGAAAATCACGTTTCAGGGCACCGCCACAGGAAGCCTCTACTTCTACTGTCACTTTGTAAATCCTGAGGACAGTGGCAATCCGGACTGGAACGCCCTCTATCTCACCAACAAAGACACCGGCGGTAATTCCCTCGTCGAGGCGAAGCTCTACCGAAAGCAGCGAAGCAATGGCGCGACCTATCTTGTGGCAACGCTGACCAGCTCGACCAACGCAAACGTCAAAGAGGAGTGGAAGCTTCTGCCGGCGGACGTGAATTTTGAGGGCAATGCTTACTGGGTCGTGGTCAGACTGTATCGTAGCGTAACCACGGAGTCTCCCGAATTTCACAGTGTCGCGCTCGGGTACCTGCTGTATTAAAGGAACGTTGCTTGACGCGCGCAACTCCTCCTGCTTGCGAAGAAGCCGGAGGCGTGGTCAGAGTTGGTCATGGGTGGCGGAGGAGAGGGCGGCAGAGAGTGCGAAGAGGTGCCAATTCTGTTATTCGGTGAGGAAACAGCGTGGAAAATGAAAGTGGGCTTAGGATGATCACCTAAGCCCATAGTTTTTTCCCACCCGCCTATCAACTCACCGACTGCTTGGTGAAAGGCCGCTGAGGAACGACTGGATTCTCTCGATGTCCGCGGCGAAGCGTTCGGGCGCTTGCTCCGACAGCTTGCGATAGATGACGAGGGCTTCCTCGAAGGCTTTCCCGGCATCATCCACGCGCTCCCGATCCCGATAGAGGATGCCGAGGTTGTTGAGCGTGCCGGCGACGTAGGGCCAATACAGGTCAGGATTCCGGGCGGCGAGCTCGCGGCCGATCTTGAGCGCCTCCTCATAAGCTTTGCCCGCTTCCTCCCATAGGCCCTGGTCCCGGTGCAGGGCTCCCAGGTTGTTGAGCGTCATGACGACATAGGGTTGGTAGGAAGCCGGGTCCCGGGTCGCCCCCTCGCGGCCGATCCTGAGCGCCTCCTCGCAAGCCCGGGAGGCCTGTTCGAAGGGTCCCCGGGTTTGACACACGATCCCCAGGTTGTTAAGCGCCATCACCACATTGGGCAGATAGACTTCCGGGGTGGCTGGGGCCAGCTCCCGGTAGAGGCTCAACGCTTCTTGGTAGTGCCTCGTCGCTTCCTCCGTAAGATGCTCGTCCCTGAAGAAGCTCCCGAGTCTGCTCAGGGCCTCGGCGAGGTCGGGCCTGAAATTGGCCTGCTGGTTACGCGAGCTCATGAGACGCCAGGTTTTAACCGCCTCCTCGTAAGCCTTCCTGGCGTTTTTCGCCTGGTTCTGCCCCCGGTAAAGATCGCCCAGGGTGGTCAGGGTCAGAGCCACGTAGGGAGAATACATGTCTGGCCTGGAAGCGGAAAGCAAGCGATAGGTCTTGAGGGCGTCCTGATAAACCGCCGTGGCATCCTTCAAGCGCTTCTGTTCCTCGTGGTAGGTGGCGAGATGGACCTGAGAGAGCGCGACGTAAGGCAGATACGTCGCCGGATCGCGGGCCGCCAGGTCGCGGTATGCCTTCACTTCGTCTTCGTAGGCTTTGCGCGCGTCCCGGTCGCGACGGTTCTCCCGATGGAGCGCGCCAAGCCGGTTTAGAGAAAAGGCCATGTCCGGCAGATAGGCCGCCGGATCACGGGCAGCCAGGCTGCGGTAGGTTTTCACCAACTCCTCGTAGGCCTTTCGGGCATCCTGGGAACGATTCTGCTCCCCGTACAAGAGGATCGAGTTTTCCAGGGTCAAGGCCACATACGGGTGGTATCTTACCGGATTTTGAGCCGCCAGGGCCCGGTAGATTTTCACCGCTTCTTCCAGGGACTTCCGGGCATCGTCACCGCGGCCCTGTCGTTGTTGAACGGCGGCGAGACTGCTCAAAGTCATGGCGACAGAAGGCGAGTAGGCTTCCGGATTGCGGTCTGCGAGGCTGCGGTAGATCCCGAGGGCCTCGGTGTGAGCGGCAGCGGCTTCTCCGATGCTGTTCTGTTCCCGCTGGAGCATTGCCACGGTGTTCAAGGCCCCTGCCAACTCGGGAAGGTGCGCAGCCGGGTCCTTCGCGGCAAGCTCCCGGCGGATTTTGAGGGCTTCTGCGGCAGCCGGCCCCGCCTCCTTCTTGCGCTTCTGCTCGAGATGGGTCCTCGCCAGGTGAAGCCAGGCTTCCGCTTTCCGGGACTCGCTTCCGCTCATCTTCGCCAGCTCGAGGCATCGCAGGGCACGGGCCTTCGCCTCGTCGGCGCGTTTTACACTTCTCAAAAAACAGGCATAGGCGAGATTGGCGTCAAAGTCCTCGGGCGCCGCCGTGAGCGCTGCCTTAAAGGCGGTTTCGGCGTTGTCGAACTGCAGGGCGAGCGTCAGGAGCTGCGCTTCGAGCTGGTAGTCGAGGCTGGTATGCGCGGAGCTTTCCTTTTCTGCGGCTGCGCTCCGGCCACCTCCATCCTGGCTGCTTCCTTCGCGGGAGCGCTCGGGTGCCCGCTTTTCAAGAAGCTCCAGGGCCCCTGCGAGCTTCCCTGCCAGGAAGAGGCGCACGGCCTGCCGATGAAGACCGGAAGTCAGCTCGCCGCGCTCTTTCGCCAATGCCCTCGGGATCGTCGCGAGGGCGGCATCGGCCTGCTCGAGCCGTCTGCGGAGGTCAGGTAATCCGGCGAGCGCGTTCTCCTTTTGGCTTTCCAATTCCTTCAACCGCAGTCGGTAACTCTCTTCAATGGCTTTCACGGCCATAAGAAGGACCAGGCGCCGGAGCATTTCCTGCCGGTTGCCTTCCCTGCAAAGGAGAAGCACCAGAGGATCGCCTTCACCTGCTTCTCTGAGGGAGGGTTCCAACTCGAGGCCATTGACTACCTCGTGACCCTCCTTGCGGACCGTCAAGGTCACGGGATCGCCGGCATGTTTGTCCGGGAAGAGCAGGGTGAATGAGCCCGTGGCATCGGTGACGGCATGAGCTTCGCCTCCCGTGGCGGCGATCTCGACTCCTGCCACCGGCGGTCCCCCCAACTCATTGGCAAGAACCACGCCCTTGAGCACCGCCGCCTGCACGTCAACCCACGCCCAGAGCGTCAGGATACCCACAAGGATGGTTGCGAGTCGAACCATACAGTCTAAAGCCTTCTTTTCTGGGTGACACCCAATCCCGGGATCAATGCTCTCCTCGACCCATCAATGATAAGACCTCACCCGGTCTCTGACTACATCTTTCCTGGGCAGCGGCGTTTAAAAGTTAAACAGCAAATATCGAATAACGAATAATGAATTTCCAATGATAGAATTTTGCCTTAGGCATTCTGCGATTCCTGCTTCGCTAGCCGAAATTCGATTCAAAGCCTTTCCCAGCGCATCGCCCGGGCCCATCGCATGGGTCAGAAGCGGCCGGTGCAGGTCTATCTGCTGGTTACCGAAGCCACGCTCGAGGAGAACCTGCTGGCGACCCTTGCGGACAAGCAGGAATTGGCCCTGGCGGTCCTCGACCCGGACTCCGATGTTACCGCGGTCAACCTGGTGAGCGGCATCGAGGAGCTGAAACGGAGGCTGGAACAGCTCTTTGACGCCAGGCCCCTCGCTCCCGTCGATGAAAGCCAACGCCGGAAAACCGAAGCCGAGGCCGCCGCCCTGGTCCGCAACGAGAAAATGGCCGCCGGCGGGGGACAATTGTTCAACGCCGCCTTCTCCTTTCTCGGTGAGGTCTTTTCCGCCCAGGAACCCACCTCGTCCGACCGGGAACTGGCTGAGGCCCTCAAGAGCAAGCTCGCCACCTGCATGGACCGCGACGAGCAAGGGCGCCTCCAAAGGACCGTGCGCTGCCCGACGATCAGGCCGTCGAACGCCTCGCCCTCTCGCTCGCCAGAATGCTCGACGGCACCGAACCAAGCCCGAAGGGATAACCGTCTGAACTGCATCTCCAAATCGTGCGGGGCATAAACACTTATGTGTATTTATCCCCTTGAACCCATAAACATTTTTGTTTATTGTAGAAGCCATGAACTCGAACCAGTTCAAAGCCTGGCTCAAGAAACGAGGATGCACGGTTGAAACCAAACGGGGGACCGGGCACGTGATTATCCGGCGGGGTGACAGGAAATCTGAACTACCCATGCACGGTGGCAGCAAAGAACTTGGTAAAGGTTTGGTCGAGAAAATAAAGAGAGATTTGGGACTAAAATAGGCTCAAAAGGAGCGCCCGTGCTGATCTATCCGATTTGTCTGGAAGCGGACACCAACGAAACCCTTATGGTCACTTTCCCGGACGTTCCCGAGGCTGTGACCTTTGGCGAGGATGAAGCGGAAGCCAGGAACCGTGCTGTTGCTGCCCTGGTTGCTATGTTTTCGGCGTATATGGATGACCGACAGCCCATCCCCATGCCCACCCCGCTAAAAGGGAGGCAGGGAGTAACCTTGCCCGTTGGTATTGCCGCCAAGATCCTGCTTTGGAATGCGATGATTGATGCCGGTCTCCGCAAAGCTGATCTGGCACGCAAACTCAAGGTTTCGCCGACACTTGTCGATCGTTTGCTCAGCCTGAGCCATCCCAGCCGGATTGAGCAGGTTGAGGCGGCCCTTGCAACCTTGGGGAAACAATTGGTGGTTGGCATTCGCCAAGCCGCCTAGGAACCTGATCCCCGGACCTGCACCAACACGTGTCCCCGCAGGCTTTCGGCGGGAAGCATCCGAGGTGAAGACGAGATGACATCTTCAGCCACGCTCTTATCTGCTCCGCCCTTCAAGGACAAGGTCGAAGAGGTGACGGGGAAGACCATTACCCCCACAAAGCTCCAGGAAGCGATCCTTCTCGTGAACCATCGTCGGCGTGTGCTGCAGCGTATCAACCGCCTCCGCGGCGTGCAGCCCGTTCCGATTTCCGGCCGCGATGTGCTGCTCGCCAACCAGATCAGCTTCTATGATGATCCCATGTGCTTTACCGACAGCATGGGGAAACTCTGCGAGGAGCTGGAGCAGCTTGTCGGTGCTGGCCAGGGCGTCGTGCCCGGGCCGTCTCACACACCCTGAGCGAAACGCGGCGCCTCGCCGACCGGGTTTGCGTGCTGCGGGAGGGCCGCATCGTTCAGGAATTGGACCGGGAACACCTGGAAGACCCCGCCGCTTTCCACCGGCTTATCGAGGCTGCCTTCTGAAAGAGGGGGAAAACCATCATCTTATGAGATTGGGCAGAAAGCAGGGAAGCATCGTGCCGGGTTTGAGTCGAGGTTGGAAACAAACTACCTTGTCGGCGGGTCTTTTTCGCCAACTAACCTGTTGATCTGTCGGATGAATTCACTGAGATCGTCGAGGTCAGGTCCGCTGATGATTTGATGGAGCCGGGTGTAATCGATCTTCCAGTAATGATGAACCAGCAGGTTTCTGAATCTTGCCATCAGAGCCAGGCGCGTGGCGAGGTCTTTGTCGATCAGGGCCTGCTCGGCGAGCAATTTGAAACAGCCGGCATAGTCATCGGGAACCTTCTTGAGGAGCTTTGCCGATGCATGCAAGCAGATATCAATGGCGGCTTCCGTGGCTACGATCAGCCGGAAACTGGCCACGTCAAGCTTGTCCTGGTCCGCAATGAAATCAGCGACGGGAATGCTTCCGAGCTGCCTGAGCCGGGCAATCGATTCGTTGATGTCCTCGAATCTGGTGTATATCTTTTCAATATTCAGCGGCATTAGCCCATAGCCTCGCGCAGGTAATGAAGTCTTAACGATGCCATGTCCAGCCGCCTTCTGGCAATGCTGGTCATGAAGTCAACCAGAAGCTGTTCACTTCGGGAAAAAATCAACTTTCCCCTTATTACTTCAAAACAAAAGAAGATCGGGGCCGTATTGATGATCCTCACATCTACCGGGAAACAGGAAGCCGACGGCATCCTCACTCAGCCGGGTGAGTCTGTTCTCACAGGCAAAATACTGCGACGGCTCGATTCCGGCAACATAAATGCCCACATCAATATCGCGAAAGAGCGGCTCCGAAATGAATGATCCGTAGAGAAAGGCGAACATGATTTCGGTTTGCTCTGCAAGGCAGGCAGCTATCCGGTCGCCGGTTACCAGGCGTTCTTTATGAGAGGCATCATAGTATTTCACCTGCTTCATGAGCTCAACTCAACCTGTGCTGTCGATTCAAAAAAACACCCTTGCAGGGGGTGGGAATTGCCGTGCTTGCAGATTTCCAAATACTAGATCATTTCTCATTTAAATGAAATCCCGATGTTGGTTGAATTGTCGAGCGTCGTAAGGAACCCGGCCTATCCCATGGTGCTGCATAGCGTTCCTCGATGTCAAAAGCGGTTTGCCATAAATATGATCGATTTGCTCACTCTCATCTTTATCTTTCCATTATGGCGAGGAGGCGAAGCTGCCGGTTTCATCGTTTGTGGCTTACTCCTGCCATACTCGATGGATCAGAGTAAGAAAGAGAATCCCGAACACGATCAGAAGAAAGGTCTTGATGAATTGCTGGCCTTTTTTGATGGCCAGAATACTCCCTAAATAACCTCCCACCAGATTGGACACGGCGATGGGCATGCCAATGCCATAGAGAACTCTATCAGCAAAGGCGAAGGTAACAAAGGAGCCAACATTGGACGCCAGATTGAATACCTTTGATAAGGCGGAGGCATTGATCAAGTGGAGTCCCAGGAATACGTAGAAGGCAAAGATCAGGAAGGTCCCCGTCCCCGGCCCGAAGAAGCCATCGTAGAAGCCAACGATACCGCAAAGCAAGGGGGTGTAAAGGTACAGATCTTTCTTTGAGAACTCGGATATCGATGTTTTCAACCGTCGTTTCGGAAGGAAGGTAACGACAGCCGTGATCGGCAGCATCACAACGATGATCTTTGCCGTGGTGTTTTGATCGACATAGAGGATGATCTTTGTCCCTATCACTGAACCCAGCACTGAGAACGCCAACCCACAACCGGCGATTTTCCAGATCACCTTGCCATTTTTCATGAAATTGGCCAGCGCCGTCGAGGTCCCGAAGATCGCTGCGAACTTATTGGTCCCGAGCGCGGCCTGGGGCGGAATTCCAGCCAGCAGCAACGCGGGCAGCAGGACCAACCCTCCGCCTCCGGCAACGCTGTCAATGAATCCTGCAAGGAACGACATGAGGCAGAGTAAGGCGATGATGATGGGGTCCATTGGAATCGGTATCTCCTTCAGGGCGCTGCTCATGGGCGAATGCGGGCAAATAGTACGCGTAACCGTTTGCTGACCAGCGATCCACGCAGATGAACACCGGTTCTTTTCCTGGTTTTATCCGTAGCGAACGCCGTTCAAACCCCATCGCCCCTTCATTTTACCAAGATAGATGCTGAACGGTCGAAGGGATTTGTTCGCATCGCGAGATGAAAAAGAAAAGGATAGTTCGCTTTGAGGTACCTCATGTAGTCGAGCCACTCGTTTATGAGCAACCGGTAAGCCCTCTCGAGGTCATTCGCAAGGTGGCGCCTGTCCGACTCCGGGATCGCTTTCACATCATCTCGATAGGCAAGCTCCTCCATGAAATGAAAAACTGCCAGAAGGAGATCCGTGAATGACTGGTGCTCGAGGAGGATCGGGTTTTCAAGAAGCCGCACAAGGAAATCCCTTTTGTCGCAGATAAAGTCTTTCAGGACTTCTAAGTCAATCAGTGCCATTTCAATACTGAAATCATACTTTTTGAGATCATTGATTGCGCTCTGAAATTGTTTATCAGTCCAGTTGGCCGACACGAGAAGTTCAGACCTGATCTTCTCGACCTCGCGATCGCTCCGTGAGAACATGGCCATGAGGTCAATACCGACCACGCTAAAAAAAATCCCTATGAGCATGTTGAGCTTCTTCATCAGGCCCTGAATCTCTCGTTTCGCCAGCATCAACTCCGTCAGGTTTGCGATGACCCCGAGAAAGGTGCCTACACCGGTCACAATGAGGAAGATGGTGAAGACCCTCCCTGGTTGCGTTACCGGATGGATGTCTCCGTATCCGACCGTAGCCATGGTAACAATGGTAAAGTAGACAGCTTCTATAATTGATTTCTCTTCAATTAGAGCGAAACCAACCGTCCCGAAAACGATAAGGACCACAAATAGAACAAGAAATATTTTGAGCCTGAGGGTTATTGCCTGCATCGACAAAAAAGCTCCTCTCTATCGATTGTGCAGTCGTGACTCGACGCCTTCAACCATAATCAATTTACCCGATTCGCCATATCCGCAGATCGGGGTCACAGCCGGTCGTGCCCGTTGGTCCTGGCCCCCGCGGTGAGGCGCTCGCAGGGGACGTACGGCGAGAACTTCCCGGGGCCCCTTGCGGTGAGCGCCGGCACGATGTCGATGGACGCCGTGACCGCCGGCCCGAGGATGTCCCGGAGCCGACCCGCCAGTCCACTCCAGTTCTCCTCGGGGAGGCTCGTAGAGGGCGAGGGCGATGTGAAATGCCTCGGGTCGCTCCTGGACGACCTGGAAGCGGCGGACGCGGAGTCCACTCTCCTCCACGGCCTCGCCGAGTAGGTAGCAGAGCACGGTGCGGCCCTTGGGCAAGATGAAGCGCTCGAGCGTGCGGCCGTTGACGGAACGGAGCGTGGTGTATGGTCCGGCCGACCCGCCGGGCGCCTCGCCCAGCGTAACGTGGTCCCCCAACCGGTAACGGATGAACGGCATCATGAACGATTGCAGCGCGGTGACGACGACCTCGCCGGTTTCGCCGGGGCGGGCCGGCGAGCCATCGCGTAAGACTTCGATGGCGACTGACTCCTCGCACACTCGGTAGAGGGGGGCGTCGGCACCCGGCTGTGGCACCTGCATGGCAATGAATACGACCTCGTGGCTGCCGTAGACGTCGGCGACGGGTAAGCCAAAGCCCCGCTCGATCTGCCCGCGCATCCGGGGCGTCAAGGTCTCGCTGCCGGTCACGATCAGGTGCGCCGGGATGCGGCGTCGGTCGTCGTCGGTCAGTTCGTCGGCGAGCCACGAAAGGATGGAGGGCGGCCCGTTGACAATGTGAGGTTGAAACCGCTCGAGGGCTGCCAAGATCTCATGCTTCGGAGTCCGCCAGTCGATCCACAGCCTCGGCATCGCGCCGTGCCTCCCGTGAAGCCACCGTCGTGCCGCATCGGGGCCCTGCCTTCCCGGGTGGAGATGATCGATGCGCGCCCGCCGGGCCCCCGGGCCGAGCCCCCAAGCGCCCATGGCGCGCACGCGATACGCCAGCAGCAGCCGCTCTTCCGCCATCGAGCGTCGCACCGTGAGTGGCACCCCCGTCGAGCCGCTTGTCGTGACCGTGTAAAGCGCATCGACCGGCGCGCGCATGGCGCAGATCTCACTGGGCGGCAGGTGCTGGAGGTCTTCACGAGACGTGAGGGGAACCGCTGCAAGGTCGGCAACTCCGCGCACGTCAACGGGTTCCAGCCCGGCTCTCTCGAAGAGCCGGCGGTAGTATGGGACGCGGGCGTAGGCATGCCGGATCAGGTCACGCACACAGGCATCCTGGAAGGAGACGACCGCGTCTCGAGTCCTTGGAGGAGGGCGTAATAAGCCGCGCATCCCGCGGAGGACGCGGAGCACGGCGGGTAGATGATCATTTACCATCGAAAGCATCCGTCAAAATCCCCTCCGACTCTTTACCAGAGCCGCTTGAGGTGGTTTGAAATCGGCGTCTGCACGCCGGTCTCGAGGGGCCTTCCCTCATCTCTCGTGCCGCCTCGTGGCGCGCGACCTGCCTTATATCAATACCTCACAGACAAGTTCACGTCGATGCTGGACGAGTGACCGGAGTTTTAAAAGATAATCCAGACTTAGGCTAGAATAAAGGTGATGAATGCATGCTATGCGAATCAGTCAATTCAAAGAGGTCATTAGTGAATTGGTCGCACGGGGAGCGGAAGGCATCAGCTTAGGTTGCCCGGAGATTCCCATGTGGATCAAGGAAGGCGACTGTCCCGTGAAAAGCGAACCGACCGAGAAGCTCTTTTGACGAGCTGTTCGCCCTACACTCTATTGTTGATGTTTACGAAAACTCAGATCGTAAATCCTGACCAACAGCCCCTTTCCATGGGTTGCGGGAATTGCTGCTCCAATGGCGCCGCAAGCCATTATTGCTATGGCGAGTAACTGGTCCGAACTAAGAGGTAGCAGGATTTTCGAACTCCGTAGGACAAATGCAGACAATGTGGGCAAGGAATTTGCTGTGCTATCATCACCTTTCGGTGCAGTCATGGACCGGTTGAACTTGTTTTCTATTCCACGCAAAGAGAATTAACGATTATCCGTGCCAAGGGCGATCAATGTTTGCAGCTTCCGCTTCAGCAGTTCTGCCACACTGATATCTTCCAGCAACTTTTTCCTCTCCAGTATATAATCATGGGTGGAGTTATCACCCATTTCTCTTTGAAGTGATCTCAGGGCCCCCGGATCACGATTCCGCTCAACGAACTCGGCCTTGAGAGAAGTAATATACCCAGTGATCGCCGAAAGAAGACTTTCACGTGCAGCAAGCTCCGCAGTTGCGAAAACTGAGGTAAATGCAATTATTAAAAACAATAGGGTCTGAACTATGGATGATGGTAAATACATTTTTCCGATGCGGTCACCGAACCAACGTCTTCCTTTTGTCGCTTCTTCCATGGGATACTCCCTCGAACAATGCCTGGTTCTAGCCTAATTTAGCAGATGGGTCGCAACGGAATCCTTGGAGCGTTGGCAGATGAACTGCCTGACCGCTTTGACGTTGCGCCCGACCCCCTTCACTGCGCTTCGGAGAAGCACCTGGGGTGCAGGGCGGGAATCCCCCAATCCAGCAAAGCCGGCCTCGCAGGCAAAGATACGGTTCAGCGAATGATCTTCACATAAGAGATACCCAACCACGTATTGATGAAGGCCGGGAAGGCAATTAGCAGATCCATTCCAGCCGATTTGCAACGTTCCTTCCTGGTTCGGCAGGATCGCCATCTGGAGAGAGTTGTTAACCAATCATTGTTCTTTGGTCACGTAGACTCCCGCTATCGAACGTCACGCTGGCTTCCTCGGAAGAATTCAGGAAACTGGCGTGATTCCTTTTGATCGTGTTGTCCATGAGCGAATCCACCTGCCATTGTCCATCCAGGTCAGATCTCATGATTTTGTGGAATTGCCCTGCTCTCACTCGTAGGTCACACTGCAGTTTGAGTGTTTGAGCGTTGAACGCGACCCCACTGGCAGCAAACGGCCACTACGCTGGCTGAAGCTCGAAACCTGGCGCTGCAACGCCCGGCCAAAGTTCGTAAAGAAGCTCGGGCTTATCAGTTCCGCCGTTGCGGGGGCTGGATGGGAGACCAATAGCACGCGCTGCGGCAATACTCAACTCACCGATCTTGTTCCTCGGGCCTCTGTCAGCAACAACGCAATCGACGGATTTGCTGCGCCAGGTTACGCGGGCCTTGCATCCGCGTACCACGCCAGCTGTGGCTTGGATAACGAGCGGGGGAACGACAATGTAGGGCACTGTCTCGGCATCCACGTAAGCCGCAGGATCATTGGCAGGCGTGCCCGGGTAGCGATACCATGTGCAAGATGCAATGATACCACCGGGAAAAATCTTCGGCTCGTTGTCCGGCCCAAGAATTACGATGTCCCGCGCCCACGGCTTTGCACAGATGACTTTACCGTCGCGGATCGCCATGCCGCCGTTGGCAAGACTCTCCGTGCCCTTGTCGTCTGCTCTATAGGCTGCCGCAGCCTCATTCTGGCCGTTTGCTCCATCGGCATCAATATCGCCATCGGCTGTATAGAACACGCGCCCGTCATCATCTTCCATGATCGTGCACGAATAGCCTTCATTGGTAATGGTGCCAAGCGTTTTCATAGGATACGGCTCCTTCCAGATTGCGGCTTAAGAGCTTGTCTAAAAAGGCCATCCAGCCGTCACCCCCGCATGCTTCCGGCGGGGGTTCAGGGAACAAAAAGCACCTGGATTCCCGCCAAAAACATCGCGGGAATGACGATTTTGGAATCTTGCATGCGACACGGCAGTCATCGCAAAGCCATTTGTTGAGGGTCTTTAGACACCCTCTAAGTGAAGGTTTCGTCGCCAACATCAAATTTGCCCTTAAGGGTTAGGGTTTAGCGGGCGGGCGAACCATTTACGGATCTTGGGTCTGGCCGATAATTGGACTGCGGCTTCACCGGTAGCGAAGAATTGAACATGTATCAGGTTACTGGCTACAAGTGTAGCAATGGTTACGTCATTCTGGATGGTGGCAATGAACGAAGGAATGTTTATCTGGTACTCATTGGACCCGCACTGTTCGTTCTTGCCACTATTACCTTGCCGCCCGAAAACCGGAGCATAGGCGAATTCCTTCCGATTGTAGCCCATTTTGAACGAATCAGGGACAGCCTCACTCGCTCCAGACCACGCAACCTTAAGACCAAATGTGGTGTCCGTGGCGAAGAAGAAGGGGCGCGCATCAAAACCTTCTTCATTGAGGATTCCTGGGTTCCAATTGGCAGGTTTTTGGCTCAGGCATATTTTGTCTTCTAGTTTCTCTACGTATATCCTTGTTGTGTTGTCGTCCGTTGTATTATCGTCAAAAAATCTCGCAAGTGCGATGGCCGCCTTGCCACCGGCAAAAGCGCCCGAAATCTTCGGCGAGAACCAATTGCCTTCAAGACGAAAGCCCCCGAATACTGGTAAAGCTTTTCCTTCTTCAAAACTCGGCCCGATGAATCCCTCGCGACGGGCTATCGACACCTCGGCCGTTGGTGGCCTTGAGTCCACATCCAGACCAACGTTGGTCTTGGTCATGAACAACATGCGGTTGTAGCCAAGCGTGCAGGCGTTCTGCAGAGCGCACAGCGTCAAGAGCATCACAAACCTCAAGAATAGACGCATCATTGCTCCTCCTTTGCTGGGACGTCAGTGCTGGGAAATTTGCTGCCGATCCGAAGTCTTAGAAAATCATTGTGGAAACCATCCAGTGAAATCGTTGTGTTCTCATCCACGATATCCACCCGTTGCCTTTCCTCCCACCCCAGGATGAGAAAGGGCGAACCTTCCTCCACCCCGAGTCCGACTCCGAAAAGGCTGACGCCTCGAACGATTGCCTTCTTGCCCTCATTCGGGACCGTCGCCTTCATAACCATGTGCCCAAATCCCCAGATATGTTCCGCCCCGGTTGAAGAGTCCGAGTAGTGAACGGCACACCCCGCGAGGGTACAGCACATGGCAATAACAACCAAACATGGCGAAGGGTTCATGATGGAAACTCCGAAAGCCCGATCGGCAGAGAAACCAAATTCACGATCAGCAGCGATACTTGCCTCCTGTGCACACCGAATCTCTTTTTCCTTTTTTCATTTCTTACACCTAATAAACGAGCCTATCGTCTATTCGGCGCTATAGATCAGCTTTGGCGGACCATTAGTACAACCTTAAAAAGTGTCCAGGCTCTCAGCATGCACCTTCCGATTTAGTTGCCTGGCACCTACAAAATATCTAAGAAAATATCTAAGAAATCTGATTCTTGTGAACTGCAATGCCCAGCACTATCTTTGAGCACCCGCAAAAAGGAGACCACTCCACGTTATGGTTCACTTGGAGTGTGTACAATTATCTTTCGGAGAACTGGAGATTCTATCGTTTGAGTAGAGCAAGACACTGTGCAAAGATGGTGGAGTCAGTGAGGCCATCGGGCGACCTGTCCTGCGGGCATCTGAGGCTGTCCTGACTTCCCACATCATTTCGCCACCCCAATACATCAGTCGCAAACATTTGTCAAAGGTACTTTGCGGGTATTTTGGTGTATTTCTGGGTATTTTGAGGATATTCTGACGGGCGGCTGGAGCAATTGCATTCGGGTGCGATTAAAAATACTGGCGCATTATTCTTTGAGGTGATTTTTAGCCTTGCCAGTGCCGATCCCAGTCCTCGTTGGCTCGAAGGGTTCGAAGAGCTAGCATGTGATCAGTATTGCCCTCCTTCCACCATGCGGCAGAGATTTTGAGCCTTTCTTGGATGACGGACCGATGGCCCCCTTCAACTTCACCTGAGCCAATTGGAAGCCCGGCTTCTTGTGCGCTCTTGTAGTCAAACTGATCGAGACGATTTTTGATGCAGCGATAAGCTGAACGTACCGGAGCATCTTTGTTAGAAACGGATTCGGGTTCCGAGTGTGGTTCCAAGGCAGCAAGGATATCGGTAATACGGCTTTCTCTTGCGGCTGTTTTCTGTTGCTCAATCCATCCCTGTCGCTGGACTGGAGGAGCACAACTGTGGGCAGCCTCCCTCAAATATTCACACAGATGATAGAAATCAATGAGATAGTCTCCCTGGGGCCGAATACTCGATTCACCTGCTCTGCTATCCATGGAGCACCATCACCCACACAATCGTTTCCTGACCCATGCCTGTGAGGATGGCACAGTGAACCAAACGGTTGCCCGCTTCATCACAGCTTCCCATCGTAGCCCCAAAGAAGGAAGTCACCGCGCCTTGCGCATGGGCCACGGTAAGGCACGCTTTTTGCCACCGAAGCTGTTTCGTTTTGCGCCGATCCACACGACCTTCTGGAGAAGGCTCCGGAGTGTTGTCCACAATCGGGATCATGCTCCCATCTGTCTCACCAATCACACACTCAACGCCCTTGAGCTTAGGAATATCTGTTCGCACCTTTTCTGTTTCTCGCATCTGCTCGGTGTGTCTGAGCGTTACCACGCGTGCCGAGCTCACCGGTACACTGATTCCATAATGTTCCTGTAGTTTCTTACTGATCTTGCCAAAGGAATCATCTGCACCAAAGTCAGTGATCCGTCGCTGCAATGGCAGCGAATACCCCCTCGTGTGAACTTGCGCACTGTAGGAAAAAGGCCGCTCCAGCTTCCCATCTCGAATAAAGCAACGCTCCCTCAACTCAATCTCGCCATAGGTCGTGTACCACTGGACTTTTTTTTACCGTGTTTCTTTACCTTGCTCTCCCCTTCCTGGAATTGGGCTACCTTCTGGGATTCCTTCTCCTCGGCCCAACTGCTCAACAATTCCTTGCCCATCTGCTGCAATCCCGAAATTAATGCTTCCTCTACGTCATCAGCACGGTCCAACTCCCCCTTTGAGTCGATGACCATCTCCAGCAGACTCTCCGTTCTTTCCCTCAGTTCGGGATGGGCGCTCAGAAGTCGCTCCAGCTTTCCTTGGTTCTCCGGCATGGAGCCCTCCTATTTGATGGTTTCCCATACTCTACTAATACATTTCATTCGCCATGTCCCGAAGTTTTTCTGACTCCTCAGCCGATCTTTTTTGAACCTTCCTCAAACTGACCCCGGTAACGCTTCTAATCACGCCAACTGCGTGGAGAGATGTTGCAATAACCATCGAGATGCGGGAAAATCAGCGCAGCATCTCGCACTGGTTTTTTGGCTGCTCTTTTTTCACTGATTGTGAGCTTGCCCCATGAGCTCTTTCGTCACTCCATAAGCAGTCAAACCTTAACGAGGAGAGGAAGATGTTGTCCATACCTTACGATCCAAGCCGCAAGTCGCTTTATCATCCCGGTGAGGCGGACAATTTCTTCGAACTTGGCTCTATTTCGACCGACGCTGCTCTGTGCGCTGAGATGTCACGCCTTGCCTATGTCAAAGATGAGAGGCTTTTAGCACAATATCTTGGCCAGGTTGGGTTTCATCAAGGTCTGGCTCTTGGCTATGGCAACAGGGGAACACCGGTGTTTATTGCCAGCAAGCAGGAGAACAATCTGGCGGTAGTCGCCTTTCGTGGAACGGAGCTGGATGATCCTTCAGATCTATTCACCGATGCCAACTTTGTTCTTACACCTTGTAGACAGAAATGGCCAGCTACTGGAATCGCCAACTGACGACACAATCAATGCTGATCGTCATAAAGCGGCGGCTTGGTATCTCATCCACCATTCCTTTTTGCCTGGCACTGTGTTTCTGCGGGACTTAGCCGACCACGCTCCAATCAATTATGTTTCCGGGGTATTGGGCTTGCGGGCACGCATAGATTAGCCTTGCATAATCCAGGTTGGTGGGGAATGCACATGGTTACGCCCCTTCAGCACCATATAACGTGGTTCATCCCCACGCCCGTGGGGAATACTTGGTGCTCGACCCGCCAACCCTCCGTTGTGGCGGTTTTCACTCCCTGACGGTTTTTAGATGGTCGAAGGTGCCAAAGAGCCGACGGGGGTTGGCAATCCGCTTGGTGAACAAGAAGTCGATCAACGACAGACCGAGCTTGAGGAGGCTCAAGTCCGTATGTGATCTGCGATCGTTTTTTTAATGGAGTCCCGCGTGTAACGCTCATGCGTCCGCCCTGACAGGCGCGGACGCGACATGCACGCAGCTCTTGGCGCAAGCAAAAAGGGGTTAGCACTCTCTGGCTAACCCCTTGTTTTATTCTGGTGCCGAAGCGGGGACTCGAACCCCGACAGGCGTACGCCCACTAGACCCTGAACCTAGCGCGTCTACCAGTTCCGCCACTTCGGCAAACAAAAATCGTTGCAATCAAGAGGTGCGTAACGTATGTTAAAAAGGTTTTAGTGTCAAGGTCTATTTTTTCTCAACAGAGGAGCACCAGCCTCGCATGGAAGTTTTTGAGGGCATTGAAAATATTCGAAGATCTCTTAAAAATCCGGTGCTCACCATCGGCAACTTTGATGGTGTTCATCGCGGCCATCAGACCCTTTTTCAGAAAGCCAGGGAATGGGCTGCAACGCTCAGCGGTGAGTCCGTGGTCATCACTTTTCATCCGCATCCCCTTCAGGTCCTGGCGCCCGGACAGGGACCGCCTTTCATCACCCCGCATGAACGAAAGCTGGAATTGATCGCCTTGTGCGGCATTGATGTCGCCGTCGTGGTCCCCTTTAGCAGGAAGTTTGCGCAGATGTCTGCAGGCGATTTCGTGAAGACCCTCCTGGTCGGCAAGATCGGGCCCAAGGCGATCATTGTTGGCGAAGATTACCGGTTCGGCTCTGGCCGTGAGGGGGATACCGAGTTTCTGCAAAGGATGGGGGAGCAGTACGGCTTCCGCGTGGAAACGGTTTCCGGCGTGGAAATGGATGGGACGGTGGTGAGCAGCACCCTGATTCGCCAGTTCATCCAGGAGGGGAATTTGCGGGAAGCAAACCGACTTCTGGGTCGGCCTTACGAAGTCGCAGGGTTGGTCGTGCCGGGTCATCAACGAGGCGGGCGGCTGCTCGGGTTCCCTACCGCCAATATCAGCCTGTCCGGTCAGGCCCCTCCGAAACCCGGAGTTTACGCGGTGGAAGTGGAAATAGACCAAAGGACCTATGGCGGCGCCGCGAATGTCGGGTACAACCCGACCTTTGGGGGGACCGAACTGAGCGTTGAAGTCTTTGTTTTTGATTTCCAGGAGAACATTTATGACAGGTCCATCAGGGTGCGTTTTATCGAACGATTGCGGGACGAAAAACGCTTTTCCGGGCCGGATGAATTAGCCGTGCAGATCGCCAAGGATGTGGAAAAAGCAAAAGCAATTCTTAGCGAAGGCTTGCACTCTATGCCTCGTCAATCGTGAACATGCCGGGATTGTCCTCGGTCTTCTCCCCTCTTTAGCAATCATCGACTTCGTGTTCGCTTCAAGTGCATCGTTTCCTTGCTGGCCGTTTCTAGACAACTCCCTGGGGCGTCCTTATACTTTAGACACCAAGTTTTTTAGAACTCGAAACCATCTCAAACACCCGAGATACGAAGGAGCCTGACATGAGTAATGTACAAGACAAAACCCTGGATATTTTTTGCGCCGCCATCGCCTTGAAGGAGAAGAAAAAGGCCTTCTATGATGAGGCAACGGAGAATTGCCCGGATGCGGTTGGCAAAGAAACTTTCCGCATGCTGAAAGTTGCCGAGGAGGACCAGCTTGGGCGTATCAATTCAGCCTATGAAGAGGCGAAAAAGGGAAAGGTCCCAGCCGATGCCTGCCAGTTCCATGAATTCAAAGTGGACGAAAAGAAGACTTTTTTGAGAAAAATCGCTGAAGAACGCGGGAGAGCTCGAAAAGACTGTCTTGACGACCTTGCTGCTATCCAGACGGGGATGTTGCTCGAAAACGAGGCGATTGAGCTCTTCGACAAACATTTCGCGGGAGCGACGGACCCCGTGGAACGCAACTTTCTCGAGCGCCTGATTGCTGAAGAAAGGCAACATCACTGGATGCTTGCGGATTTGAAGTTCTATTATGAAGACACCGAGAACTGGTTCCTCGAAAAGGGCCACCAGATACTGGATGGTGCGGGAGCGGGGGCATAATGGGAGCAGCTTTGCGTCCTTGCCACGCCTGGCCGTCAATGGTAGGATGAGCAGACTCGAGCGAAAAAGTCCCGCTCATCCTCCTTGAATTCAATAAGTGAAAGGATCACCGTTTATGACATTGAAACGCGTACTCATGCCGAAAGCGATTTTGATGGTGTTCTGTTTGATGCTCATGGTTGGCGGGTTCGGCGGTCAGACTCCGCCTTGTCAGGCGGCAGATGCGCCCCCGCCGGAAGGGGGAGTGCTCCCGGATATCAGCCTCCCGATCCCGGAAAAGCCGGAAGAGCAGCAATATCTCGGATTAAGCGGCACAGGGACCTTCACGATCCCGAAGATCCAGGCCGAGGTGGTCATCATCGAGATCTTCAGTATGTATTGCCCGTTTTGCCAGAAGGAAGCTCCCAATGTGAAGGCGCTCTACGGCATGATCAACCAGAACGAGGACCTGAAGGGGCGCATCAAAATGATCGGGATCGGAGCCAGCAATTCCATGTTTGAAGTCAACACCTACCGGAATGCCTACGCCATGCCCTTTCCCCACTTTCCAGACCCTGACTCTTCGATCCATAGCGCCCTGGGAAAGGTCAATACCCCTTATTTCATCGTGATCAAGATTAACCAGGACGGCTCCCACAAGGTCATCTATTCAAAACTGGGAACGTTTGGCGAGCCCCGCAGTTTTCTGGAGCTAATCACTAAAGAATCGGGAATGAAGAAAGGAGCCTAGCCGATGGTGACAAGAAGAGCATCCCTTGGGTTTGCCGGAGCGGTTGTTTTGCTTGCCCTCGTGTGGTCCGCAGCTACGGCGTTTGGTGCTTCGGCCCAGTTCGAAGGGCGGACCTATGCGGTGGGAGAGTTAAAACCCTTAGACAGTCAGCCTAAGCTCAAGGCCGGAGACAAAGCTCCGGACTTCAGCCTGCCGTCACTTTCCGGGGAGACGGTTTCGCTCAGTCAGTTCCTGGGAAAGAAAAATGTGGTAATCTCCTTTGTCCCCGCAGCGTGGACTCCTGTTTGTTCGGAACAATGGCCGGGATACAACATCGCAAAAAGCTTGTTCGAGCAGAATGACGCCGTCATTCTGGGCATTACCGTGGATAACATTCCCACCCTCTTCGCCTGGACTCAGCAAATGGGCGGGGTGTGGTTCGCGGTGCTCTCCGATTTTTGGCCGCACGGAGAAGTCGCAGGCAAATACGGCGTCCTGCGTTCGAACGGCACCTCCGAGCGGGCCGTTTTTATTGTCGATAAGCAGGGCATCATCCGCTATGTGGATGTGCATGACATCAACGACCGACCGAACCTGGAAGGGCTGGTCCACGAGCTCGAGAAACTCAAGAGCTAGGGGGTGATGGTTGATGGTTGATGGTTGATGGTTGATGGTTGATGGTTGATAGTTGATGGTGAAGGTTGATGGTTGAGTTTGAGAGACACAAGAGCTGAACCAGAGAACAGGGCATTGCTGATTCATATGGGGGGAGACCAATGGCGAAGAGGGAAAGACACATTGTCCACGGTGAGTGTCCTCAATGCGCGTGTGGGGATGTATCGTTCATTGCGCCGGAGACCATGAAGGAGAAATACGTCGGTCCCGAGCAGGAAGTGGAAATCCTTTGTCCCAGTTGCGGTACCAGGCACAAGGGCAAACTGACCATCCAAGAAGAGGGGTCTGACTGATTGTCCCCAGGGGGCATGGGGGAGTTTGTGTTATTGGAAGCGGGTCATAGACGGCGAGATCGAAAAGGGAGGGAACGATGAAAACACCTGCACATTGCCCGGGGTGGGAGAGCTTTAAAGATCTGCAATCGTTTGTGTGCAAATGTCCGGAATGTGGAAAAGAAAAGGAAATTTTTTCCGACGAATTCAATAAAGCGCATATCTGCAAGGGATGTGGTAAGGAAATCGATTTTTCGAAGTGCACTTTAGAGGGTTCCGGCACCGGCAGGGACCCACGCTAGGACCTTCCATATTTGGGCAGCATGGCATTTCGGCAGCCGTCCAGCCTGCTTACCCATCCTTTCTGAGCGGAAACCCTGGAGGAGGGAAGGGAAACAAAGCTCTGCCCCTCCATTTTTTCATTGGAGCTCGTTGACGTTGAAAGGAGTGGATGCCATGCCCAATCGTCTCAGCCGGGAAAAGAGCCCCTATCTGTTGCAGCATGCCAACAATCCCGTGGATTGGTTCCCCTGGGGAGAAGAGGCATTTCAGAGAGCGGCAGCCGAAGACAAACCCATCTTCCTCTCCATTGGCTATGCCACCTGCCACTGGTGCCATGTCATGGAGCGAGAATCATTTGAAGATGAAGGAGTAGCGGAGCTCCTCAACCGCTATTTCGTGTCGATAAAGGTAGATCGGGAAGAACGTCCCGATGTCGATCATATCTATATGGCGGTATGCCAGGCGCTTAGAGGAAGTGGAGGCTGGCCGCTGTCCATCTTCATGACTCCTGACCGGAAGCCCTTCTTCGCCGGCAGCTATTTCCCGAAGTCCGCCCGGCAGGGGATGCCCGGCCTGATCGACATCATCCTGCAATTGGCCCACGTTTGGCAGAACCAACGCGCCAAGGTACTTCAAGCAGGCGAAGAGATCACGAAGGCGATCCAGCCGAAAAAGTCGCAGGCAACTGGAGAGGAGTCTTCGGTTCAACGGATCTCGACACGGGTTACAAACAGCTCCGTACGAGGTATGATTCGCGGTGGGGCGGCTTTGGCCCGGCCCCGAAATTCCCCAGTCCGCATCACCTTACCTTCCTTTTGCGATGGCACCGCCGCAACCCCGGATCGGAAGCGCTTGCGATGGTGGAAAAAACCCTTGACGCCATGCATCATGGAGGGATTTTCGATCAGGTCGGTTTCGGATTCCATCGCTATTCCGTGGACGAAAGGTGGCTCGTGCCGCATTTCGAGAAGATGCTCTACGATCAGGCGATGCTTGCCATGGTCTACGCGGAGGCTTTTCAAGTCACCCGGAAGCCGGCCTATGAGAAGGCTTGCCGGGAGGTTATCGAATATGTGCTCCGTGATATGACGGACCCCCTGGGAGGGTTCTACTCGGCAGAGGATGCAGACAGCGAAGGGAAAGAAGGTCTCTTTTATGTCTGGAAGCCGGAAGAGGTCAAAGCTGTTCTGGGGGAAGAGGCAGGTAAGATCTATTGCCGCTTCTATGACATCAGCCCGGAAGGAAACTTTGAAGACGGCCTGAGTATTGCCCATGTCCTGAGGCCTTTTGCCGCGGGGCAGTGGGAGGTCGGGATGGATGCGGAAAAACTCGGCAGCGTCCTCGAAGAAGCAAACAGGAAGCTTTTCGCCGCGCGGGAGCAACGCCTTCATCCCCTGAAGGATGACAAAATTCTGACGTCCTGGAATGGACTCATGATCGCGGCCCTGGCAAAGGGTTATCAGGCCTTGCACGACCCTCGCCACCTTCAGGCTGCGGTGCGCGCAGCGGATTTCATCCTCGGTTCGTTGCGCCGGGATTCCGGTAAGCTCTTTCGGCGCTACCGCCATGGGGATGTGGCCCACCCGGGCTGTGCGGATGATTACGCGTTCCTGGTATGGGGCCTCATTGAGCTTTATGAATCGGCATTCGAGGTGCGTTATCTTGAGGAGGCGCTCCGCATTCAACAACTGATGCTCGAGCTCTTTTGGGATGAGCAGGAGGGTGGTTTCTATTATACGGCTCATGACGGAGAGCAGTTGATTGTGCGGGACAAGGAAATCTATGACGGCGCCGTGCCCTCGAGCAATTCCATCGCGGCGCTGAATCTCCTGCGCCTGGCCCGGATGACGGGGAATACCGGCCTGGGAGGAAAAGGCCGAGCGCTTATTCAGGGCCTTTTTCCACCTCGTTTCGGACTTCCCTTCCGCGTACACGCAATTCCTCAACGCGGTGGACTTTGCGCTGGGGCCCGGCCAGGAAATCGTGATTGCCGGAGACCCCGATGAGGAAACGACGCGGAAAATGGTTGCGGCCGTGCATACGGCGTTCCTGCCCAATCGGGTTTTGATGTTTCGCGGAAGGGAGGACGATGCCGGGAAACTGGCTGCGTTGGCCCCATATACCGAGAATCTGCGGCCAGGCGACCGTCAGCCGACGGTTTACCTCTGTCAGGACCGGGCCTGCCGCAGTCCGATAACCGATCTCGAGGAATTGCAGCGAACCCTGGACTCCTCTAAGTACAGCTCCACAGAATAAAGTGACCTTAATCTCAGGACGTCATTCCCGCATGCTCCCCGCCTATGGCCTGCGGGGACAAGCCTTAGCGGGGATCCAGAGAATTTGCAGGGCCTGGATTCCCGCCAGAAGCGCGCGGGAATGACGACTCGAATTCGGACACTCATTTATGCGGAGCTGTACTAACATTACAACGAGGTTTCCGCAGGCAGCCTTGATTTGTGGGGCAGGCTTTCCAGCCTGCCTTTTGGCCAGTTGGGCATGGCAGGCTGGAAAGCCTGCCCCACGCAGTTTGAGCCTTCCTCAAAGTACCGTTGTAGTACTGAGACACTTTCCAAAAACAACTTGCACTCATTTCAGCCCTTTTTCAAACCGCGAAGAGCACGAAGAATTCACTTCCTGTCCTTCGTGTTCTTCGTGGCAAAAGAAGGCCTTTTATTTTTGGACGCCCCCTAAGCGTTGGGGCCCCGCTTTCGTCTCCTCGACTACTACTTGTTCCTTGCTTTTTCGCTGCTGAGGGCATAAGCTCACAGCCTGCTTGAGGATGGGGTCCGGTCAGTTGGCTGTAACCGCTCCACCTGTTCCTTCGGGTCTTTTCAACCTTTTCCGGTGAGCTTTTGGGTATGAAAATTTCGGTCGTGATTCCCGTTTATAACGAAGCGCAAGCGATTGGAGAAACCGTTCGCAACATTCGCAAATACCTCCCCGATGCGGAAATCCTGGTGGTTGACGATGGCTCCACGGACGGCAGTGGAGCGGTGGCACGTGAGGCTGGGGCTTACGTCTGGAGTCATCCCTATAACATCGGCAATGGCGCTGCCGTGAAGACCGGCATTCGCCTTGCGTCAGGGAGTAAAATTGTCCTCATGGACGGCGACGGGCAGCATGATCCGAAGGACATACCGAAGCTCCTTGAAGCTGCCGAGACCTACGACATGGTTGTGGGCGCGCGCGACCCCGGAGGCCACGCTAACCGGTTTCGGTTTGCGGCGAATCAAGTCTATAATTTGATTGCCCGGTACGCGACCAAGTTCCCCATCGAGGACCTGACGTCGGGGTTCAGGGTGGTGGAAAGAGAGACCGTAACCCGTTATCTTTATCTTCTTCCGAATTCTTTCTCTTACCCGACGACCTTGACGCTGGCTTATCTGCGGAGTGGCCGCACCGTCCTTTATGCTCCCATTCAAGCCAGGAAGCGAGGGGAAGGGAAGAGCAAAATCAGAATTTTTGGAGATGGCGGCAAGTTCTTCTTAATCCTTATTAAAATCATCACTTTTTTTTCCCCTCTTCGCATCTTTCTTCCCGTCAGCGTTCTCTTTCTCCTTTCGGGGCTCGTCAATTACGCTTTCACCTACTTTACCGCCGGCCGCTTTACGAATATGTCGGCGCTGCTCCTGATCAGTTCCGTGATTATTTTCATGATCGGACTGGTCAGTGAACAGATCACCCAACTGCGGTATGACCGCATCGAAAAAGGTGGCTGACAAGCGGTCCGGTCATCCGGTTTTATCATCCATTTCCAATGCTGGTGCCGGCAACCTCCATGAATTCGCAGCCCTCGTCTTCTTCTATCAAAAGCGTCCTGGTCCTGACGTCCACCTTTCCCAGGTGGCATAATGACCGAGACCCTCCTTTTGTATTTGAACTCTGTTGCCGGCTCCGCGGTGCCTTCCGGATACACGTTCTTTCACCTCATGCGCCGGGTGCAAAAGCGAAGGAAGAGCTCAACGGGCTGGCGGTTCATCGCTTCCGGTACTTTTGGGAGAAAGGCGAGGTGCTGGCCTACGGCAGCGAACAGGGGGGAGGAGGAATTCTCGCCAATCTGAGGCGACAACCCTGGTGCTATGGCCTGGTGCCCTTCTTTCTTTGCGCTCAGTTGGTCAGCCTTGTACTCATGCTCCGCCGGCAAAAATTCGACCTTATTCATGCGCACTGGCTGGTTCCTCAGGGTCTGGCGGCGGTCCTTGCGGTCAGGATCGCTCGCGTTTCGGCGCCCGTCCTTTGTACCTCCCATGGCGCTGACCTGTTTGCCCTCAGAGGGTCGATCTGGGAGGGCCTCAAGCGGCTTTATCGTCGCGTCCTGCAGCGGTCTTACGGTGGTGAGCCGAGTGATGCGGGAGCGGTTGATTGCCATGGGTGCTGATGGTGACAAGATCCGTGTCATCCCTATGGGGGTCGATCTGGAAGGGCGATTTCTCGCGCAATCAGGCAGGCGGCGGAAGCAGTCTTTGCTGTTTGTGGGAAGACTGGTCGAAAAGAAAGGGCTGCCCTACCTTATCAGGGCCATGCCGATGGTTCTGGAAAAACACCCGGCGGCCAGCCTGACCATTGCCGGAAGTGGGCCCGAAGAGGAAGCCGTTCGCCGGCTTGTCGCTGCGCTTGGCCTGGAACGGCATGTTCGATTTCTTGGCGCCGTTCCGAACACGGACATTCCTGCACTGTACCAGGCAGCCGAGATTGTGGTCTTTCCTTCCATTGTTGGCCGGGATGGCGATCAGGAAGGCTTCGGTCTGGTTCTGGTCGAGGCCATGGGGTGCGAATGTGCAGTCATCGCTACGGACCTTCCCGCCATGCGTGATATCATTGTGGACGGTAAAACCGGTCTCATCGTCCCCGCAAAGGACTCCGGCGCGCTGGCCGAAAAAATCATCGACCTGCTCGACGATCCGGCAATTCGTTTGTCCTTGGGGAAGGCTGGCAGGGATTTTGTAAAGACAAGATATGACTGGCGGATTATTGCTGCGCAATACGGGGCGTTCTTTCAGGGAACTGATGGCGGCCGGCACCTGTAGAAACCAGACAGATTAGCCGGATAGCTCAGCGGGCATGGCGGGATATGGCGGGATTGTGGCGGGAATAGTTCAAAAAGGCGGGATTTAGGGTTTTGGGTTGTAACCGGCAGTTACCCGTGGGAGTGTTGAGTAATGCGCGTCGAAGAGAAAATTGGGAAGTTGGTGATGACATGGCATCGTTCTTGCTTAATCATAACGCGACAAGAGAAACCAACTCTTTCCTCCTCAAAAGCTAACCGGTCCTAGCCCCGCCGGTTAGTTTTTTTTTGTGCATCGTTCGACACGGCGGCGCGCCTCCGGGATTCACGCTTAAGAACTCTCCAAGAACGTCCTCGGCTCGTCACCCCCGCGTGCTCCCCGCCTAAAACCTTCGGGGGACAAGCTTTGGCGAGGGGCCGGGGAGCAATCGGCGCCTGGATTCCCGCTTAAGGCCTGCGGGAATGACAGATCTGGGCATTTTCCCCAGCGTTCTGGCGAGCATCGCGGAAATCGTTGTAACGGCACTTTTTTCGTCTTTTTGGACACCTTCTAAGGCGAGGAAATTTTTCCTGGTAATAGCTTGCATGGAGTGTTGTAGATATGGTGAAGGACCTCTTAGGCATCGTCTGCTCCCCCCGCAAATTCGGCAACTCGGAACTCTTTATCAAGGAGCTTTACCGGCAGCTCACGGGCGAGTGGAGGCTCACCCTCGTGCGGCTTCCCGAGTTGGATATTCGACCGTGCCGGGCCTGCTACCAGTGTCTTTTTGGAGAAATGCAGTGCCGCCAGGATGACGACTTTGCGGTGGTCCTGCAGGCCCTCATCGAGTCCGATGCCTATGTGGTTGCTGCGCCGACGTACCTGCTGGGGCCAAACGCCAGTCTCAAGCGCTTTCTGGACCGGGGGCTCGCCTTCTATGCTCATCTCGACAGGCTCTGGGGGAAGCCCGCGGTGGGGGTTGCCATTGCCGGCATCACGGGCATGGAAGGGTATACCAAGCTTGCTGTGGAAAGCTTTGTCAAACTTACTTTCGGGGATCTAGGGGCACCGCCGTCGTCTATGGCGCTCTTCCCGGTGAGATTTTCCTTGAAGGTGACGGGGCCGCCGCGGCTCAGCGTCTGGCAAAAGTACTCCAGGAGAAGGACGCGGCGGTTGATCGGACAATTCCGCACTGTCCCCTCTGTGGGGGAGATACCTTTCGTTTCCTGGGCGACGGCCGGCTTCGATGCATGCTTTGCAGCAGTTCGGGTCATTACCGGTGCGCGGAGGAAGGCCTCGAGGTTCACACGGCACCTGGTGACCATCCCCTGTTCTTAAGCTACCAGGGTGTTGAACGCCATGCCCGGTGGCTGCAGGGGATGAAGGAGAAGTTCCTGGAACGGCGCAAAGAGCTCAAGGCCGTCACTCAGCGCTATACCCAGACGGGGACCTGGATCAGAGGCAGGGGAGTAGAGAGTGAGAGAGTAGAAGCAGTAGAAGTAGGGAGTAGGGAGTCGGAGTAAGCAGTGAGCAGTAGGAAGTAGTGAGTAGAAAGTGGTCAGTGGACAGGGAGTCAAAAATTTGGCCGCAGGACCGCAGGGAGTGATCACTGATGAGGAACTTGAAAGACTCAGAGATCCAGCTTCAGCCCGCTTCCAAGTACCGCCCTGCATAAATGCGTCTCGATTGCCACTCGTCATTCCCGCGCGTTTCGCGGGCATCCAGGCGTGCATTCCGGTTCCCAGCTCGCAGCATGCGGGAATGACGACCGGGTGGTACTGGACACTTTACCAGCTGTGCTGCACTAAGGCGCTGTTCAAAAGTAACCGGCTCTCAGTTTTGCACCCGATTAAAACCACGATAGAAACTGGAAAAATCGCAACAATCCGCTTCCCAAGCTCTAGTATCTCTGGTAACTTCCGTGTATTCAGTGCAGCTCTGAAGATGATGAATTGATCTCAGGCAGTCTCTGAGGATCAGGCAGCGACTGCCGTCGGGTTCGGTCACCACACGGAAGCCGAAGAGCGGTACCAGCTCAACAAAACTCCTTCCGAAAACGAGATCGAGAGTTGTCCTCGGGGACCTTCAAACGTTCCGCAAAGAAATGGCGAAAATGATCTTCGTAGGCAAGGAGCTCGAGGGCGGCATCGACCGCTGCACCTTCGCCCTCAGTCAAGCGGGTGAAGACTTCGCTCAGTTTTTTGAAGGAGCATCGCTGATCGTGCTCGGCCAGGATCTCGCCCAGCAGCTCAACGTCACCAAAGATGTCCCGACGGGTAAGATGGGGCAGCTTGGACAACTGCCTGGCCGGCGTCGGGTCCCAGCAGGTCTGGGCTCGGCACTGCACCGGCCGATCTCTGTAGATCCGGCATTGGGTGGTCTGGTCGTCGAGAAAGACACAGCGGTTTGCTCCGGGCTCTTCCCGAATTTTGATGCATTCGGAAGGGAGCTGGAAGGGCTTCTCGTCAAAGGGTGAATAGGCCGGCTCGCCGGCCCTCAGGGTGACCAGTTGCCGCCAGGGAATCTTTCCTTCCCGCAGCAGTTCAAGATCCTCAAGATGCAGCGTGGGGCTCCCTTTGCGGCAGCATTCGCCGCACTGGACACAAACCGGGGTGGTGCTGTTGATGTGGTCCATCTCTGGTCTCGAACCTCTCTCTCATTCTTCACCAAAAAGCTGAGCTCAGCAGCCGTTTGCCGGACTCGGCAATTGACAGCCTTTGAGTCATTGGTTAAAAATCCCCGCGTGCCTCATGAACATGAATCGGTGCCAAACGACAAGGAGAAATAATGCCCATTTACGAGTTTCGATGCACCCAATGTGGAAACCTCCAGGAATTTCTGCTCACCAACGCCGCTGAGCAGATTGAAATGAAATGCGGAGCCTGCCAGGGAGAGGAGCTCGAACGGGTCCTCAGCCGGGTGAGCTACGCTATGGGTTCCTCCGGCGGCAATGATGCTTCGCCAAGCGTGACCAGCAAGACCTGTGGGCCTGGAAAAAGCTGCACCACCATCGAGTTGCCGGGTCATTCGAAATAACTCTACAACAGCATAACTCAACAACAGCCTCAAATCGCGCCCTCAATCTGCAAGGCCTCAATTTCGACCGGCGACACCCCCATTCCGCTAAGATGGCATGGGTGTGCTCTCCCAGCTCCGGGGCGTGAGTCCTGAGAGCTCCGGGAGTCAAAGAAAACTTGGGAGCGATTCCCATCTGTCGATAGGCCCCCCAGCTTTCATGCACCATCTCGACGACCATCTGCCGAGCCCGCATGTCAGGGTCATCCATCACTTCCGCCAAATTCAGTATCGGCTCGCAGCAGCAATCAATGCCTTCAAAATGGTCCACCCATTCCGCCAGGGTTCTTTGCCTGAAGAACGAGGCAACTTCTTGTTGCAATACTTGCTGGTGAGGTCCCGGCTCGAAGTAGTTCGGTTGGTTCCACTCGGGATGCCCAGCAGCTTTACAAAAAGCCTTCCAGAATTGAGGTTCGAGAGCGCCCAGGCTCATATAGCGGCCATCCCGGGTTTCATAAAGGTTGTAGCAGGCAAATCCATGATTGAGGAGATCGTCGCCGGGATAGGGGATTTTTCCATCACCGAGATATTTCCCCCACCTCAGACAATTCCAGGTAAGTGAGCTATCCATCAGGGGAACATCGATGAACTGTCCCTCGCCCAGGCGTTCGCGGGCCAGCAGGGCGGTCACGATACTGAAAGCCGCGTACAGGGCCCCGCCTCCCAGGTCGGCGATTTGCACGGCGGTGAGCGTGGGTTGGCCGTCCCTTCCACTGTAAGACAGCACGCCATTGAGGGCGAGGAAGTTGAGGTCGTGGCCGGCTTTCCGGGATCGCTGCCCGTCGCACCCGTACCCGGTGATCGTGCAGTAGACGAGGCGTGGATTGATGGCTTTCAAGGTTTCGTAACCCAGACCCAGCCGTGCCATGACCCCCGGTCGGAAGCTCTCAAGGACGACGTCGGCCCCTTTGACGAGCCGCTGAAAAAGGCTTTTCCCCTCGGTGAGCTTCAGATTGAGGGTGAGGGATCGCTTGTTCCGGTTGAGGACGACATGAAAACCGCTGTTCTTCCCGATGAGGGGCGGCCACGAGCGGATGTAGTCGCCCCCGTCGGGGTCTTCAACCTTGATCACGTCCGCCCCCATGTCAGCAAGGAGCATCGAGCAAAAGGGACCGGGAAGAAGACGCGACAAATCCAATACTCTTGACACCTGCCAATGCCCCTTCCATCTTCGCCTCCATAAAGCTTTACATAGAGAATAGTGCTGAGTGCTGAGTGCTGAGTGCTGAGTGCTGGGTGCTGAGTAACAGCATGCGATCCTGGGTCATTTTCATCGTTAAAGGCTACCGCCCCGGAATGACAATTACCCAGACGACTTCGCGACGCTATTTCCGCGCAAATGCCAGCCAGCTCGTGCCCAATGACTCACCGCAAAGGCGCAGAGAGCGCGGAGAAAACCAATTGATTCTCTCTGCACTGTGATCCTGCGAATTCTTGAAATCTTGTCAGGATTTTTTCCTAACTTATTGTTTTCTCTGCGTCCTCTGCGTCTCTGCGGTGAATCTTTTGTGGTTGTGGTTAGTGGCTGAGGCTGCGCTGCAGCCGCTGTCAAAAGAGCGCCATGGTGAATTCTTCGGGATTGAAGGGTCGCAGGTCTTCCAGAGTTTCGCCGATACCGATGTAGCGCACAGGCAGTTTCAGTTCGTCACAAATGGCAGCAACAATCCCGCCCTTGGCCGTCCCGTCCAGTTTGGTCAGGACCAGGCCGGTTACCCCGATGCTTTCCTTGAAGAGCCGGGCTTGAGACAGTGCATTCTGGCCGGTCGAGGCGTCGAGAACCAGCAGGACTTCGTGGGGTGCGGCAGGAATTTTCTTGTTGAGCACCCGCTGAACTTTCTTGAGCTCCTCCATGAGGTTGACCTTGGTATGCATCCGCCCCGCCGTGTCCAATATGACCACATCCATATCCCGCGCGATTGCGGCCTCGATGGCATCAAAGGCGACAGCGGATGGATCGGACCCGCTCTTCTGGCGAACGATCGGGACGTCCACCCGTTCCGCCCAAAGCGTGAGTTGCTCGATGGCCGCGGCCCGGAAGGTATCCGCAGCGACCAGCATCACTTTTAAGCCTTCCTGTTTGAGCTGATGAGCAAGCTTGCCAATGGTCGTGGTCTTTCCCACCCCGTTTACGCCGATGACCATGATGACGAAGGGACGACCGGCCTGGAAATTAAAAGGTTCCGCAGGCACCGAGAGCAGGGTTTGAATCTCCTCGCGCAACTGGTCCCTGAGCTTTGCCGGATCTTTGAGCTCATCCCGTTTGATCTTTTCCGTCACTTTTTGCAGGAGCACCTGAGCGGTGCGGACGCCGAGATCGGAGGTAATCAGCACCTCCTCGAGTTCGTCCAGCAGGTCGAGGTCGATGGTCTTTTTCCCGAGGACGAGCCGATCAACGCGGTTGCTCAACTGTTCGCGAGTCTTCTGGAGACGCTCCCGCAAGCGCTTGAAGAATCGCCCCTTTTCGCGACCAGAGTCAAGTTGAGGTTCTTCCTCCTCCGTCTCAGTCGGCGGAGTGCCGGCATCCGGGGATACCTCAGCCTCTTCGGCAGCATCCGGAACGGTTTCTCTCAGGTCTTTTTCGGAAACGACGGTCTCATCTTCCGGGACCTCGTCGGCAACGAATTCAGATGCCGGCACAACCATTTGAGGTATTTCTGCGGTGGCTTCAGGGGTAGCCTTTTGCTTGCGTTTGAACCATTTGATCATGGATAATGCATTTCCTCTCTGAATGAGATCCTTCACTTTGAGGGACCTGAATACTCACCGCAGAGGCGCAAAGAGCGCAGAGAAAGACCGGCAACAAGAAGCATTCTCTGGCGTCCTCCGTGGTCTCTGGGCTAAGAGATAAGAATTTCAACCTTCACGTCACGGGTATAACTTGTAACAGATCCCGGCCAAAAACGCAAAGCACGCACCATGATTCAGGAAAATGCCTGGAACGGTGAATACTCACAGGGAGAGATTCCATGAAGGAAGAGAACAGTGCCCGGGTGGAAGTGATCGCAGTCTGCCGGAAGCTTGCGGAAAAGGATTTGATCGCGGCAACCGACGGCAATGTCAGCTGCAGGGTTGGTGAAGGCAGATTGCTCGTTACGCCCAGTGGGAAACCCAAAGGCGGACTCAAACCCGTTGATCTTCTGCTTCTCGATCTTGACGGCGAAGTTCTCGCGGGGAGGGAGAAACCGTCCAGTGAGATCCGCATGCATCTTGAAGTGTATCGTCGGCGCGCCGATGTTGCGGCCATCGTGCACGCGCACCCGCCCATGCTGACGGCCTTCACGCTGGCGGGCATCCCCTTTGTGGCGGACGCCTTGCCGGAAGTGTGGTTGACCTTCGGCCCGGTCCCCACGGCTCCGTACGCGACGCCGTGCACCGCGGAAGTCCCTGAAGCCCTTGCCCCTTTCCTGGAAAAGCACCAGGCCATCCTTCTCGAACGGCATGGCTCGCTGACGCTTGGGAGGAACCTGACGGAAGCCTACCTGCGCCTGGAAAAACTGGAACACGCGGCACGCATTCTCTTCTTTGCCCACCTTCTCGGCAACGCCCCTCCTTCCCCCTTACCGATTGATGCCCTGGCGAAACTCGAAAAGCTGGCCTTCTGATCAAACCTTGATCATGGGGCAGCCCTTCCAGCCCTATGCCGTATGAGGACGTCCAAAAAGAAAAGGCCTTCTTCCACCACGAAGAACACGAAGTCGATTTCTTCGTGCTCTTCGTGTTCTGTGGTTCGAAAAAGGGCTGAAATGAATGCAAGTTGTTTTTGGACAATTTCTCAATCAACCTGGCCCTTGATCGCCGTCGATCAAACCCTGATTGTGGGGCAGAACTTCCTGGATACCGGCTTCCGCCGGTATGACGGGCGGAATTAGGACAGCCATTAAACTCTTAGAATCCGGGCATCGACCACGACAATCCCTTCCGGATAAGCAAATACCGGGTTCAGATCGATTTCCGCAATGTCCTCATGTTCCTCGGCAATTTGGGCCAGCTTGAGCAGCCCATCCACGAGAGCGTTCTCGTCGACCGCCTGCTGACCGCGGAACCCTTTCAGCAACGAGGCGCTCTTGATCTCATTGATCATGTTCACGGCTTCAGCGCGATCAAGGGGCAGCAAGCGCATCGAAATGTCACGGAACAACTCGACGGCGATCCCGCCCAACCCGAACAGAATGACGGGTCCAAACTGGGGATCACGGTTCATCCCGAGGATCACTTCCACTCCCGGGGCCGCCATGGCGCTCACCACCACGCCGTTGATGCGGGCCTTCGGGTGGTGCGCCCGGACTTGCTCCATCATCCGGTCGTAGGCGCTCCGCAGGCCGTGAGGGGTCTGGAGATTGAGCCGCACTCCCCCGCAGTCCGACTTGTGCAGGATATCCGGCGAATCGATTTTCATCGAGATCGGAAAACCGATCAGGTGGGCATGGTGAACGGCCTTCCCCGGGCTTTCGGCGAATCGGTTGACGATGCAATCAAAGCCCTTGGATTTGATAAAGTTGAGGCTGTCGAAGACACCCAACTGGGATCGCCCGGTTGCGGCCGGGAAGGTGTGTTTTGCCCGTGTGGCCTTCTTTTCGGCAGGAAGGAGCTGCGCCAGGGTGCGAATGGCCCGCTCGGGAGTCGGGAAAACGGGTATGCCCTGGTGGTGCATTTTCAGTTTTTCGGATCGCTCCACTTCGGCGCCGCCCAGATAGATGATGAGCTCGTTGGCGCCGGGAGTGACGACCTGCGAGGCATCCAGGATGGGATCGCCAAAGATGACGCCCAGGGTGTCGTAGTAGGGACGAGCCCGCTCGATGACTTCACTGAAACATCCGGGCGTTGGCGTCACCGGTCAAATCCAGAGGATTGGCACGAATGGCGTGCGCGGGAATGACGCCTTCCATCTTTGCCGCGAGTTCCGCCGGGAGCGGCGCGACCTGCAACCCTTCCTGTTCGGCGGCGTCGGTGGCCAGAATGGCGGCGCCCCCGGAAGTGGTGATAAAAACGATCCGGTTCCCGGCGGGAGGCGCCAGGTAGGCAAAGCCTTTCGCGAAGTCGAAGAATTCTTCAATGGTTTCCGCCCGGCATACTTTGTGGTGCTGAAAGAGTGACGTATAGATGGCATCGGTCCCGGCCAGGGACTTGGTATGCGATTCGGCCGCGACCCGCCCCCCCGGAGTCCGCCCGGACTTCAGCACGACCAACGGCTTGCTCAGGGATTCCAGGACCTTGCGGAAGCGGTCCGGGTTCTTTAACACCCTCGATATAGGCCGCAATGACCCTGGTGTTGGGATCATTCTCGAAGTATTGGATCAGGTCGATTTCGTCCACATCGGCGCGATTACCCAGGCTCACAAAGCTGGAAACCCCCAGCTCTTCGAGCGAAAACCAGTCCATCATGGCCGCGCCGACGGTGCCGCTCTGGCTGATCACGGCGACCGCTCCCTTGCGGGTCAAGAGCGGCCAGGAGGCGCACAGAGGATGGTAGGGATTGTTCACGCCCTGGCAGTTCGGTCCGATGATCCGGACTCCGTAACGGGCGGCAACGCTTGCCGCCGCTTTCTGGAGTTCTTCTCCTTCGGGTCCTGCTTCGCTGAACCCGCCCGAAATGATGACCGCCCCCTTTACCCCCTTTTCGCCACAATCCTGAAGCGCCTGCGGTACGAGACGGGCAGGAATGATCAGGACGGTCAGGTCGACCTTCTCCGGAACATCCTTGACATTCCTGAAACAGGTCAGGCCCAGAATCCGGTCGCTCTTCGGATTGATCGGATAGAGAGCGCCTGGAAAACCACCTTCCACGAGGTTCTTGAGGATCTCATGGCCCAGTTTCCCCGCACTCTCCGAGGCCCCAATGACCGCAATACTTGACGGATGAAAAAACGCGCGCAAGTCGGTGGTACCCATAACACAGACCTCCCGCCGTCATGGCCAAAATATCGAAAAAGGTTGACCCATCCCTTAAGATGCCATTTTCTTTGCTTTTTGAGCAACTCGTGAATTGAACTTGTCGGCCTGGATAACGAAACGCTCATGGGTGGCTTCGCCGATCTTTTCCACTTCATCGAAGGCTTCGAGGCGGAAAGTCAACTTCTTGCCTTCGACCGCAGTCACTTCCGTCTTGACTTGGACCTCCATGCCCAGGGGCGTGGCCGCCATGTGCTTCAAGTCCATCGAGATCCCGACCGACTGTTCGCCGGGCTGCAGGTGCATGTTGATGAGCTCGGCCGAAACCCTCTCCATCAGGCCTGCCAGAAACGGCGTGGCAAAAACGTCGGGAAGGTGGGGATAGAACTTCTGCGCGGAATCTTCGGGCTTGGTCTTCACCTTCAGTTCATGGGTCATGCCGGGTTGAAACGGTGAACTCATAGTCCCTCCTCGAATGGTTAAAGGAATCTGCAATGTACTCTGCTCAAATCTCAAAAAACAGCTAACCTCCATGACCCAGCGGGTCACAACAAAGCATGAAAGTCCTCTGCGTCATTCCGGCGTAAACCGGAATCCAAAAGAATGAGCCTGGATACCGGCTTACGCCGGTATGACGGGAGCAATTTCACATAAATAAACCGAACCTTCTGAAATCCGGAAACTCAGGTCAAATTACCTTACCTTGGCGATGGGTAACAACCAAAAAATAACTCGATGGAAAAGTGCCGAGTACAGCTCCGCATAAATGAACTGTCCGAAGTGATAAATGTCATGCCCGGCGATCTTAGCCGGTATCCAGGCAATCTTTCTGGATTCCGGTGTTCACCGGGATGACGCGGCAGGAATATGATCGCTTTATTCTGCCGTGCTGTGCTGAGGGTTGCGCAGCGATCAGGAGCGGAAGGCGCCCCGCTGTGCTCACTGGCAAACGTCGTCTTCAGGTGGCAATGGCTCTGCCGATCGTGATCGGATAGCGGTTGCCGTTCAGTTCGAGGTAAAATGTACCCGTATCCGGATCACATTCAATCCATGCCGCCAGCTGGTAATAGGCGGGGCGGGAAAACCGGGCGCGAAATTTACCGTTTCGAATCGAGCAATAAGGAATGTTGCCTTCGCCCACGTGGAACGTAGAAGGGTCAAGCACTTCCGGAACCGGAAGATGCTTCAGCTGGATCAGGATCACCTCGTGTTTCGTCTCTTCCGAGGTGACGCGGTCAACCCTTGCGACGACAAACGGCGTGTCGGCCACTTCCAGGGCGCAACGTTGTCCCCGCCAGGCAATCAGAAAGTCGCCGCCGGAAGATAGGTGGAGGTTTGAAAGAAAGAGTTCGAGAATGTCCTGGCGGATGATCTTGGCATCCTGGTAATACCAATCCCCTTCCCGATCCACGGTGATACCGGAAGAAAGGATGCGCTCCGGGGGTTTTTCGGAATCTGCACGGTATGTTTTTGGGGTCCACCTTAACCTCTTGGCGCCGCTAAAATGTTTTCTTGGAGTCTATGAGCAAAGTTACGGGTCCATCGTTGATCAGATGGACCTGCATCATTTCCTGAAATTGGCCTGTTTCGACCGACAGAGTGTATTGACGAACTTCATCCACAAACGCTTGATACAAGATTTTCGCTTGTTCCGGGGCGGCGGCGGAGGCGTAGGAGGGCCGCCTTCCCTTGCGACAGTCCCCGAAGAGAGTGAACTGGGAGATCACCAGAACGCCGCCTTCAACATCCAGGACGGAGAGGTTCATCTTGTCGTCCGCGTCCGGGAAAATGCGCAGGTTGACAACCTTTTCCGCCAGGGTGCGCGCATCTTCAAGGGTGTCCTCCTGACCAACTCCAAGGAAGATCAAAATCCCCCTGCCAATCCGGCCGGTGGTTTTCTCCCTGATAGAAACGCTCGCTTCCAGCACCCGCTGCACTACTGCCCGCACGTCTTGCTCCTGGATGGAAAACCGCTTAGCCGTACAACCTCTGTCAGGCCGTCCGCCGCTACGAAAAGGCGATAAACGACCGTTACCATATAATACGTTTGCGGATCGAATCCAAGCTGAAGGTGCACGTCACTTTTATTACTATACGATACGGGCACTTCAGAGGCTAACCATGCCATGCATCAAATCGGCAAAATGCGCCTCTTGCTGATGGCCATGTGAGGCCGTCACTATCGTCCTCTTCGTCATCGATTATTTGGTCACTGCAATTATCGATTTGATACATTTAATCAAATTGATTATTTTATGAGTGATGGAGAAGCGCAAACCCCACTACAAGTTATCCGAGGTCCAGGCCTTGGTGGCCGATCCGGGGAGTCAACCCTTCACGGTGACAGCTTTACGAAATGGACTCGCTTTGGGCCTGACAGAACCGGAGATGCGGCAAGTGGTGTTGAAGCTGTCTCGACGCGATTTTTACGAGGCGATGACTTCGCATGCAGACCATCAGGTGTGGCAGGACGTCTATCACGGCATGACGGAGGACGGAATTGTCGTCTACATTAAGGTCACTGGCTTCACTGGTGGCCGAGCGCCTGTCATCCAATTCAAGGCGAAGTGAGGTGCGATCATGAAATGTCCGGCTTGCGGCCACGCGGAAATGGTGTCAAAGACCCAGGATGAAACCCTGTCCTACGGTAGTCAATCGCTAACACTTCACGCGATGCGGGGCGAATTCTGTCCAGTCTGTGGCGAGGGCGTATGGGACACGGAGAGCTATCGCCGCTACACTGAAGCTCAAGCGGCACTGCTGCGAGCGGTGAAAGGCGATGTAAGCGGCGAAATCCGGCGTATCCGAAAGAACTTGAAGCTCACGCAAGCACAATTGGCTGAAGCCTTCGGTGTGGGCAAAGTGGCTTTCTCTCGCTATGAACGGGGCGAGACGCGTCCACCCACACCATTGGTCAAGCTCCTCAAGCTGCTGGAGCGGCATCCAGACTTGTTAAAGGAAATGCACAACGTATGATATGCGCTCCAAGCTGCGTTGCCAGGCCCAAGGAACTCACAGGATACATTGAAAACGCCTAAAGGGCTCAAGCGGACCCGAACCACGCCGCGCAAATTCAGTGGTGTGTCTTCAAGCTCAGTACTGGCGTGATTCGGGCTGCTTAACCTTGGCCTCCGGCTGCTCCTGGTCCATGAATTGGAGTACCCTATGAAAGAGAACTGCCCCAGTACGACGGCACTGCGAGTTGCGATGCGCCGTGCCGCACACCAGATTATGGATGATCCCAAGGTATTCGACGATCCCCTGGCACTTCGCATTTTGGGTGTGGAGAATGCTTCAACGGCGCAGTCGGATCCGAAGTGGTCAGAGCAGACTCCGCTATCGTGTGGGCTTCGGGCCTTCCTGGCCGCACGCAGTCGCTTCGCTGAAGACGAGCTCCATAGCGCCATCAAGCGGGGCGTTCGCCAATATGTTGTGCTCGGCGCAGGTCTTGACACCTTCGCCTACCGGAACCCATACCCCGAGGATGTTCTCCATGTTTTTGAAGTGGACCATCCGGCTACCCAGACCTGGAAGCGCACGCGTCTCGAGGAAGCAGCCATCCCCATCCCCCGAACACTCACTTTTTCACCCGTAGACTTCGAAACTCAGACCCTTGAGGAAGGCCTGCGGCGCGCGGGCTTCGATACCGGTAAGGGCACGTTCTTCTCATGGCTTGGGGTGACTCAGTATTTAACGAACAGTGCGGTCACCGCGACGCTGCGATTCGTTGCATCCATGCCGGTCGGCAGCGGAATAGTTTTTGATTATACGATTTCGCCATCGTTGCTGAATCCGACCGCACGCCTGGCCTTTGATCGCCTGGCGCATCACGTGGGCCTGGCAGGTGAGCCCTTTGAGACTTTCTTCGATCCTTCCCAGCTTCAGTGCGATCTCAGGGCCATGGGCTTCGGACAGGTCGAGGACTTAGGACCCGGGGAAATCAATTCCCGATACTTCCAGGGACGCCCGGACAAGTTGCGAGTCGGCGGCTTCACCCACGTGATGAATGCGCGGGTCTGAGCAGACGGATCTGCATGTTCCTTGCGTTGCCCTTTGGTTCGAGGCGATGGTCAGAATGCCCGAATTCTGCAAAACACAGTTGATGGGTGTTAGCGGATATGCTAACCTTTATTGGCGATGAGCTACTCTGTCGACTATTTTCATTCGCGCGTTAAGGCGGAAATCGAAAGTTGGCCTGACGGCGTATTGGCCGATTATGCACGGATGGTTGAGCTGTTGATGGAGTTCGGGCCAAATTTACGCATGCCGCATTCACGGGCCATGGGGGGCGGACTATTCGAGTTAAGGCCGCGCGGGCGGGAAGGCATTGGAAGGGCGCTTTACTGTTTTGTCGCCGGTCAACGTGTCGTGATCCTTCATGCGTTCTTCAAGAAGACACGAGATTACTCCGGAGCAAGAATTGAGGATAGCCAGGAAAAGGATGAAGGAGGTGCAGAATGGCTGAATTGAGATATGCGCCTGTTTGCCATGACCACGAGGCATTTCTCAAGAATGCCCAAAAGCGGGAAGGATTCCGTAAGGCATACGAAGACTTGGAGGAAGAATATAGCCTTGTCCGCGAGATGCTTGCGGCCCGTTCAAAGTCCGGCCTCACTCAAGAGGCGGTTGCTGAATTGATGGGGACGACAAAGAGCGCAATTTCACGCCTGGAAGCTATGGGAAAGCACGCTCCGTCTCTGACGACCCTTAGAAAGTACGCTCAGGCTGTCGGTTGTCATCTGGAAATCAAGTTGGTTCCTAATTCTTGCCCAACCAAGCGCGGAACCGGCCGTCCAAAAAAGCTGCGTGCCGGATAGCTGTCGTTGGGCAGAAAGAATAAAGACGATGAAAAAAACGACAGTATTTCGGCAACTGATTCATGATGCAGAAATCCTGCAATTGCCGTGCTGCCATGATGGCCTTTCCGCCAGGGTGTTAGAGCAGGCCGGATTCAAGGCCATTGCGGCTGCCGGTTATGGGCTTTCCGGCAGCCTGCTCGGGATGCCGGACATCGCCGTCCTGACCGGCTCGGAAATGATCACGCAATATCGGAACATCTGCCGTGCTGTGGAGGTCCCTGTTTTTGTCGATATCGACACCGGTTTCGGAGATGTGAACAACGTCATCCGCGCCGTGAAAGACTGTGAAAAGGCCGGGGTCGCCGGGCTTTTCATCGAGGACCAGACCTACCCCAAACGGTGCGGCCACATGGGCGGGAAAAGTGTCGTCTCGGTGGAGGAATACCTCCCGAAGCTGAAGGCCGCTCTTTGGGCCAGGGAAGACCCGGATTTTGTGATCACGGCCCGCACCGACGCTTACGCCGTACATGGCATCGAAGAGGCCCTTCGCAGGGCCGTGCTCTATGCCCGGACGGGAGCCGACATGGTTTTTGTGGAAGCAGTGCATACTGTGGAGGAGATGAGAAGCGTCAATACGGCCTTGGCCGAGGTGAAGACCCCGAGCATGGCGAACATGGTCGAAGGCGGGAAGACGCCTCTTCTTCGCGCAAAGGATCTTCAGGATCTGGGTTACAGCGTGGTTGCCCATCCCTGCGGGTCGGTCTTCACCGCGGTAAAGGCGTTGCAGGACTGGGCGCGCCACCTGAAAGAACACGGCAGCACGGCAGCTTATCTTGACCACATGCTGACCTTCGATGATTACTTTGAGTTCATTGGGGCTCGCGCCATCCGCGAACGGGAGAAACAATTCGCTGGGGCAAAAGCGTAACTTTTGTTCGATGGATGAATGATGGTGTCCATGCCGAAGGCCCCGTTTATTCTTCTGGTAAATCCCTGGATTACCGATTTTGCCGCGTATGACTTCTGGGCCAGGCCTTTGGGTCTGCTCCTGCTCGGAGCACTGCTTCGCGCGGGAGGGTGCGGCATTGCCCTCATCGACTGCGTTGATCGGCATGATGCTTTTACCAATAGCCATCCTGAAGTCATCCCCGGGGTCCAGCGCCGATACGGCACCGGCAAATACCCCAAGATGCTCCTTCCCAAACCGGAAGCCTATGCGGAAATTCCGCGGCACTACTATCGCCATGGCATTCATCCGGAGAGTCTCCGCCGGAAACTCGAGGCCGTTGAAAAACCCGACCTGATCTGCGTGACCTCAACCATGACTTACTGGTATCCGGGCATCCGGCAGACCATTGAGGTGATCCGGGAGGTCTTTCCCGATACGCCCATCTGGCTGGGGGGGATCTATGCTCAGCTCTGCCCGCAACATGCGCGGGAGACGAGCGGCGCCACGGAGGTGGTTACGCTTCCCCTCCGTGAATTGCCGGACAAAATCGCGGCGAAAACGGGTTTTTCGTTGAAAAACAGGCATCAATGGACGCGCTTCGAACTATTTCCCTCGCCGGCATTGGAGCTTCTCTCCAAGCTGACCTACGCCCCCTTGCTGACCGGTCAGGGATGTATGTTCAAGTGCCCTTACTGTGCCTCGGGAATCCTGCAGCCAACATGGGAGAGGCGCAGCGCGGACGCAATCTTTGAGGAAATCTGCCGATGGCATCGAGAATACGGGGTGGTTGACTTTGCCTTTTACGATGATGCCTTGCTGATCCAGGCGGAAAGCAGTGTCGAGCCGGCCTTGAGAAGGATCGTCGGAAGAACTTCCCGGCCTTCGCTTCCATACGCCCAATGCCGTCCACATCCGTGCGCTGACGGCGGAGTGCTGTCGGTTGCTCTACGAATGCGGTTTTACAACCATCCGCCTGGGACTCGAGACAACTCAGCCGGCCAACCAAAAAGAGTGGGGCGGCAAAGTCAAAACCGAAATGTTTGTCGCCGCCGTTGAGCATCTTATCGCGTGCCGGTTTTTCGTCAGATCAGATCGGCGTCTATCTCCTGTGCGGTCTTCCCGGGCAGACCCCCGAGGAAGTTGCCGAAGCGATCCGGGTGGTCGCAAAGACCGGAGCTCTGCCGTATATTGCGGAGTATTCCCCGATTCCGGGGACGAAAATGTGGGATGATGCGGTGGCGTTGAGTCCCTTCGACCTTGCCGGTGAACCGCTGTACCACAACAATACTTTCTTCGCCTGCCGCCGGCCGGATTTTTCCTACGAGGACCTGCTGCACCTCAAAGAGCTCGCCCGGCAGGCACGCCGCGTCAACCAATGAGCAATCCCAAATTGAGCGAACTCAACGGCAACCCTTCGTCATACCGGCGAAAGCCGGCATCCCGTTGGTGACTCAAATTTCCTGGATTCCTGCTTTCGCAGGAATGACGGACGAGGGTTCATCGAATAAGAATCGCTCAATTTAGACAAATCCTGACCGGGGTTGATACCAGCCAGGAGGCGCCTCATGCATAACCGCGATGGAAATAGTTCATCGTGTGAAGCCTGGCTTGTATTCGCTCGACGGTAGGCCGGTCCGGAACGAAAGGACCGGGCGGAGGCGACGGCATGGGCAGCCTGTGCGTTTGTGCGAAGGGGGTCTGAGCCAACTTCATGTTGTAGGACAGAACCATAAGGGTTTCGAGGTTGACCACGTCGAGGATGTTATAAGCCAGCAGGGTCTCCAGCGCGCGCCGGTTGTGATTTCGGCGGAACTCGTCCCAGAGCAGAACCGCGAAAAAGCCGTCAACCCCATCCAGTTCTTCCCGATCGATCCCCAGTTGCCGTTCACATCCTTTCAGTCCCCCGCGATATCCCTGGCTCGCCAAAACATACCGCAGATCGATATGCGCCTGATCCATGCGGACCCTCAGGGTGTTCCTGATAAACGGGAGATCGAAGCACTTGCCGTTGTAGGTGATAAGGAGCCGATAGTTCCGGATGTCGTCTGCAAACTGTTCAAGATTTTCACCCTGAACATACCAGAAGATGGTCTTGCCATCGTACAGGGCGATCGTGGTGATGGTATCCTCCGGCGTCCCCATTCCCGTCGTTTCGATGTCGAGGTAGGCAACCCCGTCGCGAAAGTCTCGAAAAAGCCGCCAGTGCTGATCGGAAGGCAGCAGGTTCCCGAAATAGTTGGGGTCGTTGGCTTGGAGCCGGGCGAAGGACTGATCAAGGTAATGACTGATGTTGCGGATTCGCCGGCGGCCGAGGGGCAGGCGCTCGCGCCTGGACTCATCGAAGTCGTCCCAGGAATGGATTCCCAGGTCCCAGAACTGCTGCTCCGTGCGGGCCCCAATACCTGGGATATGGCAGAATGTATTCTTTACCATGCGCTCCCTCTATTATGCCCGTTCAGGCTGCGATCCTTGGCTTTGACGGTTTTGGAAACTTACCGCAGAGACGCAGAGAGCGCAGAGGAAGGCCACCAAGATGAATTCTCTGCGTCCTCTGCGCCTCTGCGGTGAGAGAGAATTTCATCCTCAGCTCACCCAACGGGGAACGAGCTGACCTGCTTCCTTCATCTCGTTGCTCAGCATTCTGCAGTCGGGTTCGAAAGATGACAGAAACGACCAGAAGTCCCGGGAATGGTTGAGATGCACCGTATGGCAAAGCTCGTGCAGGATGATGTAGCGCACCAGGTGTGAGGGCAGAAAGAGCAGCTTGTAGTTGAGGCTGATCGTTCCCTTGCTTGAACAACTACCCCACCTGGTCTTCTGACCGCGCACCTGGATGGCCTTAAAAGTGAGTCCCGTCTCAAGGCCGATCCGTTCGGTCCATGGCACGAGATGCAACCGGCCCTGCCGCTGTAACCACCAGCGCAGCAGGGCCAGGCATCCCTTTCTGGTTGCTCACCCTGCCATGCAGCTCAAGGTCCGAATGGGTGGGCTGGGTCAACTGCAAGCCGCTTGCTCTTCCATTCGTGTAATGAACGGCAAAACTCTTCCCGATTGCTTTCAGCACCACGGTGCTTGGGGCGATTGACGGGCGGCGCATCATCGGTCGTTATCAAAACCCCAGGTTCTCATTGATCAAGACTACTTTTATCCGGCCTTTGGGAAATGACTTCTCGACAATGGACCAGGCATTGCAGATACGGTCGGGGCTCTTGCAGTCCTCACAGTAGGCAGTCTCGACGCACGGCGTTTTTTTGTCCAGGCGCATGGCGTTTACCGGCGCCGCATAGTTTTTCACCCGGAACATGGCCTCATCCAGGTCGGTAACCATCTTGTTTCGCCCAACGAACACGATCACGTTCTTCGGGCCGAAGACAATGGCGGCAGCACGATTGCCGATCATGTCGAGATTGACCAATTCGCCGGTTTCCGTAACGGCGTTCGTCCCCGTGATAAAGAGGTCCACGAGCAGGGCTCTTCTCCTGCGCGCGAGGACCTCCTCAGCCGGGATGGTGCGATCATAGGTATCGATCACTTCCAGGTCGGGATTGTTCTTCAGCACCTCGTAAAGCCCGGTGGCCCCAAAAGTCAGCGATCCACCCCAGGCAATGCTTTTTGCTTCGAGCTTGGGCAAAATCTCCTCCAGTAAGATCTTATGAGCTTCTGCCGCGTTCTCTGCAAGAAACACTTCAAAATTGTTCGCTTCGAGGGCCTTTTTGAGATCAGCCAAGCGCCGGTGCCAGTAATGCTCGATTGGTTTGTCCATATTGTACTCCTTTCATGGAAAATGGTGTTAGATCCTGAGTGATGTTATCCTCATAAGGTTGAAAATCTTCTCTTCCACCGCAGAGACGCAGAGGACGCAGAGAAAAATACAGAGCAGCAATCTTTCTCTGCGCTCTCTGCGTCTCTGCGGTGAATTTTTTGTCCGTAACCAATATGCCCGCTGGTCATGCGGGCTTTCCGAGACGATCGCCTTCCTTGAGGCCTTTCTCGGCGCTCCAGGTGAATGCCGAGACCTTTCCTCCGGTTGCCCCGCGCATGCTGCTCACGACCAGCCTGCCCCCGGTGAGCGCCACATGGATTCCTTCCTGGCTGATCCCCACGATGGTGCCGGGCGCCTGGCTTGTGGCCTCACGCTGCAATGTCGCTCCGAAAAACCTCACTTTCTCGTCGTTCCAGAAGGTATAGGCGCCGGGTTGAGGGTCACAGCCCCGCACCAGATTGTGGACCTCCTCCGCGGACTTTGACCAGTCAATCGCTGCCACCCGGTCGTCACAGAGCGGCTCGTAGGTCGCGTCGGCTTCATCCTGGGGAAGCCTTGGCGCCCGGTTTGCTTTGATCAGCTCGACCGATTCGACGATGGCCTCAATCCCCATCGGGAAGAGATGGCTGAAGTAAAGGGACCCCGTCGTGTCGTCTGGGCCGATGGCAATCTCCTTCTGCAGGAGAATGGGGCCGGTGTCAATGCCGCCGTCCGGCCAGAAAATGGTGAGGCCGGTGCGGGTATCTCCCATGATGAGCGCCCAGTTGATGGCGCTTCCCCCGCGGTGGCGCGGCAACAGCGAGGGATGGTAGCAAATGGCCCCGCGACTGGGGGCCTCAAAGTAGGGCGCAGGGATGATGTCGGTGACAAAGGCCAGGATCGTCAGGTCAGGTTCGAGCTCCCGATATTGCGCAAATACCTGGTCATTCTTGTACGTGGACTGGCTGAAATACCGGTATCCCTCGCGATGAGGCCAACTCCTTCAAGGGGTCGGGTTTGGCTCCCGGCACGTCCGGTCGGGTGTACACGGCAGCGATCTCTTCCCCTCGCGACAACAGGGCTTCGAGGGTTTTCGCGCCGAACGCCGCCTGGCCGATGAGTACGATGCGCATTGCTTGCCTCCTGGGAAATAGTGGTCAGTGAGTGAAAAGTGAAAAGTGAAGGGTGAAGAGAGAAAAGTGGTCAGTGAAAAGTGACCAGTGGTCAGTAGAATGAGTGACGGGCTGTCGGGACTCATTTCGCCTGCTCGGGGTCCTGTGAGTCATTTAAGTTTTCCGCGGCCACCTCGCGCTCTTCCTCGTCCACCTGGGAGGTCAGCATGTCGCGATGCCACAGGTTTTGATGGCGCATCGGGGCTTGCCGCAATTTGCAGGGGTCATATCCGCAGATGGGACATTCCGGTTCGATGCAGGGTTCCACGTGGATGAGGGCATCAATCATTCCTCCGAGATGGGTCTGAAGGTTAGCCTGCAGGAGCGCCGCTTCATTATGCGCAACGTCGAGGGTCAGATCGCGCGGCAGGATCAAATGAAAGTCTGCATGGATGCGATTCCCTGCGCGCCAGGCCCGAAGCCGGTGGATTTCAATCCAGGTCGGCCGCCGGTGTTTGACAATAAGCTCCGAGATCTCTTCGAGCAGCGCCGGATCGGATGCGTGCATCAGGCCCGCGAAGGACTGGAGCACCAGTTTCGTACCGATAACGAGGATATTGACCGCCACGAGGCAGGCGATGGCGCCATCCAGCCAGTACCACCCCGTCTGCCGAACCAGAACCAGCCCGAGCACCACACCCGCAGAAGTGTAGACATCGGTCATTACGTGCTGGCCATCAGCCACCAACACCAGAGAAGTTGGTGCGCTTGCCGACGCGAATGAGCCCAATGCCCAAAGCCAAATTCACAGCACTGGCACCAAGCAGAATCAGCAGGCCGCTTCCAAGATTGGGCAGTTCATGGGGGCGCAAAATTTGCGGCCAGGCCGTCCAGGCAATGCCGAGCGCGGCCAAGATGATGAGCGCTCCCTCGAAACCGGCAGAAAAATACTCAATTTTCTCGTGTCCGTAAGGGTGCGTCGAGTCGGGCGGCTTGGCTGAGAGAATCACGCTGCCAAGGGCAAAGGAGCTGGCCACGACGTTGATGATTGATTCCAGGGCATCGGATAGAATCGCCGAAGACCCGGTCAGCCAGTAAACATAGAATTTAAGCAGCATCAGCGCCGTACCCACCAACAGGGACAAGCTGATGGCGATGAGGCGATTTTTGAAATCGTCTGTTCCGTCGCTTCCACCCGACTGATCCTTTTATTTCGCTGCAATATCATGGCGATCGCTCAGCTCCCGTTTGTGCCCCTCCCTCACTGTCGGGACCCTGGCACGGAAACAGCGAGGCCGCCGCATAGCGTGGAGTGCCATTGCCGAGCATCGAGGGGGCGTCTGCTCCAGCCCCCTCAGTATAGCACCAGAGAACAAGCTGACCATCATCCCCGGTTGTCATACCCGCATGCTTTTGGCGGGAATCCAGAAAAACTCCCTGGATACGGCTTTCGCCGGTATGACGATCGGAATCCGGACACCCATCTCAGCGGACCGGTACTCAGGACCTCGAAAGGCCTGTTTCGTTATTTAAGTCGAAAGTCGTTTTCAAACAAGCAAAACTATGGCCCTCTTCTCCACTCTCCACTCTTCACCCCTCACCCCTCACCCTTCACCCCTCACCCTTCACGCATCACCCTCATCCACTCATCACTCATCACTCATCACTGACCACTGACCACTTCCCCGCCCTTCTTGACCCTTTTAAAACCGCATGTTAATTGCCAGCTCCCGTCTCAAATGTTATAGATACAAGGTTTTGAATACTACTGAGTGAGGATTTTGCATGCACGAATTGGCGATAGCGGAGAGCCTCCTGCAGATCGTGCTGGACGAAGGGCGCCGGCATAATCTCGAAAAGGTAAACGTCATCAGGCTTCAGATCGGGGCCCTGGCGAATGTTATTCCCGAAGCTTTGACGTTTTCTTTTGAGATGGTGCGAGCAAATACCATTGCTTCAGAAGCTGTTCTGGAAATCGAGACCCTTCCGATCGTAGCCCGGTGTTCTGCATGTGGTGAGCGTTTCGAAGTGAAAGACAACGTGTTTCTATGCCCACGCTGCGGGGAGCCGACTTTGGAGCTGGTTAGCGGAAGAGAGCTTTCGCTGGTGAATCTTGATGGTGAAACGAGGGATGATGATGGCGGAGATTAAGGTTCCGGTGGTGCGGAATATCCTGCAGGCCAATGAGCGGCTGGCGGCAGCGAATCGCAAGCGTTTTGATGATGCGGGTATCTTTGTGTTCAACCTGATGAGCTCTCCCGGGGCCGGCAAGACCTCGCTCCTGGAAAAGACCGTTGATGGTCTGGCCGATCGCATCAAAATGGCGGTAATCGAGGGAGATCTGCAATGTTCCTTTGATGCCGAGCGCATCCAGCGCAAAGGGGTCCAGGCAGTCCAGATCAATACGGACGGCGGGTGCCACCTGGATGGGAACATGATCCAGATTGCCCTTGAATCCTTGAACCTGAACGACCTGGATCTGCTGATCATCGAAAATGTCGGCAATCTGGTTTGCCCCGCTGAATTCAATCTGGGAGAGGATGAGAAGGTCATGATCCTGAGCGTAACCGAGGGTGACGACAAACCATCGAAGTATCCCCTGATGTTTCAGCTCACCTCCGTCCTTTTGATCAATAAGGTCGATCTGCTGCCCTACATCGACTGTGATGTGGCAAGAATCCGTGAACAGGCGCGCCAGCTCAATGCCAAACAGCAGATTTTCGAGATTTCGTGCCGCACGGGGGAGGGCTTACCCGCCTGGTTCTCCTGGTTGGAAGAGAAGGTTAGAGAGAAGAAGCAAACCTGGAAAAGCTAATCGACACTACGGCTGTAGCGGTGAGCACCGGATTGACTGCGGAGCAGAGTATCAGCCTGGAGGCGGATGCGAACGCGGCTTCTCGCCGTGTCCTCGTACGCGTCCGAGGCATTGTCCAGGGCGTTGGTTTTCGACCTTTCATCTTCCAGTTGGCCCATCAACACCGGCTCGACGGCTGGGTCCGGAACCAATCGGATGGCGTCGAAGTTGAGGTGGCGGGGCCGACGGAGGAAATCGAAGCGTTCGTTCGGGAGATCACCGCCAAAGCGCCGCCGCTTGCCCGGGTCGTAGAGGTCGAGGTTTCGGAACAGGTCCTTCCGTCCTCTCGACGGTTTCCATATCGTCACGAGCCGAGGGGAGCACGCGCGCACGACGCTGATCGCTCCCGATGTCTGCACCTGTTCCGATTGTCTTCATGAGCTTGGCGATCCCCGGGATCGCCGCTTCCGCTATCCCTTTATCAACTGCACCAACTGCGGGCCGCGCTACACCATCATCAAGGACATCCCCTACGACCGCGACAAGACCACCATGGCTCGCTTCGTCATGTGTCCCGCGTGCCAGGCTGAATACGACAACCCGAGGGACCGGCGCTTTCATGCGCAGCCCAATGCCTGCTGGGAATGCGGGCCGGAGGTGTGGCTCGAGTCGCCCGAGGGCGAAAGGCTTGCCGAGCGCGACGGGGCGGTGGTGGCGGCCATCTCCCGCCTGCAGGACGGGGCGATTCTCGCCATCAAGGGGTTGGGCGGCTTTCATCTCGCCGTGCTCGCCACCGACGAAGGCGCCGTGAGCCGCCTCCGGGGCCGCAAGATCCGGGAAGACAAGCCCTTCGCCGTGATGTTTTCCGATCTCGAGACCGTCAAGCGCACCTGCGAAGTGAGCGCATCGGAGGCGGAGCTGCTGCAAAGCCCGAAGCGGCCCATTGTGCTTCTGAAGCGGAAGCGGGTGCTCGAGGGAAAAACCATCGCCCCGAGCGTGGCGCCGCGCAACCGCTTTCTCGGCGCCTTCCTGCCCTACACGCCGCTGCATTTCCTGCTGTTCGATGGGAGCTCCTACCAGGCCCTGGTGATGACGAGCGGCAATCAGAGCGATGAACCCATCGTCATGTCCAACGAAGAAGCCAGGGAAAGACTGAAGGACATTGCCGACTGCTTTTTGCTGCATAACCGCGACATCTATATGCGCTGCGATGATTCCGTGACCCGCGTCCTTCATGGGGAATCCCGGCCGCTGCGGCGCGCTCGGGGCTACGTCCCGGTTCCGGTCTTTATGGGAGAGGCCATACCATCGGTGCTGGGGGTCGGCGCGGAGCTGAAAAACACGGTCTGCCTTACCCGGGGGAAAGAAGCCTTCCTGAGTCAGCATATCGGCGATCTGGAGAACCTCGAGACCCTTCATTCCTTTGACCATGCCATCGCCCACCTCGAGAAGATCCTCGAGATCAAGCCCGAGTGCATCGCCCATGACCTCCATCCCGACTATCTGAGCACCCAGTGGGCGCTCTCCCGGGACCACGTCGCCGCGATTGGCGGTGCAGCATCACCATGCCCATATCGCCTCGGTTGTGGCGGAACAAAAACTCGCCGGCCCCGTTCTTGGCCTGGCCATGGACGGCACGGGTTATGGCACGGATGGCACCATCTGGGGAGGAGAAATCCTCCTGGTGGAGGACGATCGCTTCGAGCGTCTGGGGCATTTTCGCAACGTGCCGCTTCCGGGCGGAGCCAAAGCGATAAAAGAACCCTGGAGAATGGCCCTGGCTTACCTGTGGAGCCTTGATCCGGAGCAGGTCCGGAGCGCCTACAAGGATTTCCTGGACCGGTGGCCCGCAGGAGAAAATCAAGATCGTTCTCCAGATGCTGGACCGAAACATCAATACGCCCTTGACTTCCTCCTGCGGCCGCCTCTTCGATGCGGTTTCTTCCCTGGCGGGTTTGCGCGACGTCATCAACTATGAAGGGCAGGCGGCCATTGAACTCGAACAGGCGATCGCAGATGACCGCGGCAAGTACGAAGGTGTTTTAATCAAGAAGGAGGGGCGGTGGCTGCTCGATCCCCTCCCAATGATCGCGCAGGTCGTCAAGGATGTGCGAAGTGGGCACCCGCCCGGAATCATCTCGGCACGCTTTCACAACGGCGTGGTTTCCCTGCTTGCCGACGCCGCCCTCCGGGTGAGCGACGACACGGGATTGAAGCGCATCGCTCTGAGCGGGGGCGTTTTCCAGAACGCCTATCTTTTTGAGCACGTGGTGAGCGCGCTCAACGAGCGGGGCTTCGAAGTCTACAGCCACGTTGAAGTGCCGGCCAATGACGCCTGCATTGCCCTTGGTCAGGCATACGTCGCCGCCCATTGGCTGATGAAAGGGGCAAAGAGTGGTGAGGAGAGGTCAGGAGACAGAAGACAGGAGACAGGAGACAGGAGTCAGGAGTCAGAATAACACGTTAACCTTGCCAGTGTGTGCCCTTTGTCGTTTGGCGACGGCCATTGCATGAATAGTGTTCAATTTCTAGGGAGCATGAGCATTGAAATATCTTGATGAATATCGGGACCCGCAACTCGCCAGGAGCATTCTCGAAGCGCTGCAGCGGCGCGGCGCCACCAACCGGACCTACAAGCTGATGGAGATCTGCGGGACGCATACCGTGGCGATTTTCCGCCTTGGGTTGCGGCAGCTTCTCCCCGCATCCATACAGCTTATCAGCGGTCCGGGATGCCCGGTCTGTGTCACCGCCAATGAGGACATCGATCGCGCGATCTGGCTGGCCCAGCAGCCCCAGGTAATCATCACCACCTTCGGTGATTTGGTGAGGGTGCCCGGTTCCAGCTCGTCGCTGAATACGGAGCGCAGTAAAGGGGCGGATGTTCGCATTGTTTACGCGAGCTTTGATGCGCTGCAGATTGCCCGGGACAACCCCGGCCATCAGGTCGTCTTCCTCGGGATCGGTTTTGAAACGACGGCGCCGACCGTTGCTGCGGCAGTCAAGCAGGCCGCGGCGGAAGGCTTGGATAATTTCACGGTGTTCTCCGCCCATAAGCTCCTTCCTCCGGCGATGAGGGCCCTGCTCGAGGCTGAGGATCTGCGCCTGGACGGTTTCCTTTGCCCGGGGCATGTGAGCACCATCATTGGTGCGGCAGCCTACGAGGAAGTCGTCAACCGCTACCATATCCCTTGCGTGGTCACCGGGTTTGAGCCCCTGGACCTGCTGCAGGGGATCTACACCCTCGTGGATCAACTGGAAAGCGGCAAGGCGGAAGTCGTCAACCAATACCGGCGGGCGGTGAGCTGGGAGGGAAATGTCGCGGCGCGGAGACTCATGAGCGCTATCTTCGAACCGGCGGATTCGACCTGGCGCGGCCTGGGACCAATTCCTCAAAGCGGGCTCAAACTGCGGCCCGAATGGGAAAAATATGACGCCACCAGGCGCTTTTCCATGCCGGATATCCAGGTTAAGGAACACCCCGGGTGCCGCTGTGGCGAAGTCCTCCGGGGCGTGATGACCCCGCCCGAGTGCGGCCTTTTTCGCAAGGCCTGCACGCCCGCAAACCCGATGGGCCCGTGCATGGTGTCCAGTGAAGGCACCTGCGGCGCCTATTATCGCTATCATGAGTAAAGAGAGAAGGCTCGTTAGCTCTTAGCTCTTGGCTGTTGGTTACTGACGACTGAGTCACGTAACGCACCAGGTGCGAGCTAAGCCACGTAATAACCGATAACCAATAACCAATAACTCAGTAGCCGATAACTAATAACTATTACTCAGTACCTAACACTCAGCACCCAGTACTTAGTACTCATTACTCAGTCACTCAATCACTACTAATCACCAGCTTAAAGGCAGATCGTAATGAATTCCGGAACCATACAGCTTGACCAGGGAAGCGGCGGGAGAGCGACCCATGAGCTCGTGGAAGAGCTTTTCATCAAGTTTCTGCGCAATGAATACCTCGGAGAGATGAACGACAGCGCCCTGGTGGCATGTGCCCGGCGGGCGGCTTGCCATGACCACCGATTCCTACGTCGTGGACCCGATTTTCTTTCCGGGCGGCAATATCGGCAGCCTGGCGGTCCATGGCACGGTCAATGACCTTTCCATGCTCGGAGCTAAACCACTGTACCTCACCGCCGGCTTTATCCTGGAAGAGGGGCTGTCGCTGGAGTTGCTGTCGCAGATCGTGGCCTCCATGGCGGAAGCCGCACGCGAAGCAGGGGTTTTGATTGTGGCGGGAGACACAAAAGTGGTTCCGCGAGGCAAAGCCGACAAGATTTTCATCAATACGGCGGGCATCGGCGTGGTGCCTCCCGGTCTCAAGATTGGCGGCCAGTACGCTCAGCCGGGAGATGCCGTGCTCATCAATGGGACCATCGGAGACCACGGCATGGCGGTCCTGTGCAAGCGGGAAGGGCTGGCCTTCGAAAATGAAATCCGAAGTGACGCGGCATCTTTGAATGGTCTGGTGGCAGAAATGCTGGAAGTGTGCCCGGACATTCATGTGCTCCGCGACCCCACGCGCGGGGGCGTGGCAACGACCCTGAACGAAATTGCCAGGCAATCGGGTGTCGGCATCAGGTTGTTCGAGGAAGCCGTGCCGGTCCGGGAAGATGTCGCCGGGGCCTGCGAGTTGCTGGGTCTTGACCCGCTCTATGTGGCCAACGAAGGGAAGGTCCTGGCATGTGTGCCGGCCGCTTCGGCGGAAGTGGTGCTCGAGGCCATGCGCAGGCATCCTCTTGGGAAACGGGCCTGCCGGATCGGGGAAGTGGTCGCCGGCGACACCGGGCGGGTGTTTCTCCGGACTCACATTGGCGGTCATCGCCTCGTCGATATGCTGCGCGGAGAGCAGCTCCCCAGGATCTGTTAGATGATGATCACCAATTGGGAGGAAGGGGGCAAGACGCGCCTCGTCTGCCTCGTTTGCGGAAGAACGGCTGCAGACCTGGGGAGCAGTCTCGGGGTCTGCCCGGAATGCATCCAGGTGCGCTGGGAAGAGAGCCGGCAACATCTGAAAGCCATTCATGCCGACTCGCGAGAAGCCTTCCGCCTGCCCTTACGGCCGCCGTCAACGCCCGGCGGCATGCTCTGCAATCTCTGCATGCACCAATGCCGGATGGGTCCGGACGAGTACGGTTACTGCGGGATCCGGCGGGGGACGAAGGCGAGCTTGCGGCACGATGGTCGCTCGCACGCTGCGGTCTGCTATTACTACGATCCGCTCCCCACCAATTGCGTGGCTGACTGGGTATGTCCCGGAGGCACCGGCGCGGGACATCCCCTCTACGCTCATGAACGCGGTCCCGAGGCGGGCTATTACAACCTGGCGGTGTTCTTTGAGGCCTGTAATTTCAACTGTCTCTTCTGCCAGAACTGGTCTTTCAAGAAAGCCGATATCGCCAACCGGGAATGGCAGCCGATCTCGTGCCTCATCGACGCGGTGAACCCAAAGACGAGCTGCATTTGTTATTTCGGCGGCGACCCAACGCCCCAGATCGCCTATGCCCTTCGCGCTTCGGAGCGGGCGCGGGCGAAAAATCCCGATCAGATCCTGAGAATCTGCTGGGAAACCAACGGCAGTGTGCACCCTGCCTGGCTGAAACAAATGATGCGCCTCTCCATGGAGTCCGGTGGCTGCATCAAAGTGGACCTGAAGGCATGGCATCCTCAAATCCATAAGGCCCTGTGCGGATGTGACAACCGCCAGGTGCTCGAGAATTTTGCCGCGCTGGCGAAGTACACCACCCAGCGTCCGGACCCGCCGCTCCTCATTGCCAGCACGCTGCTCGTCCCGGGCTATGTCGGCGAGGCCGAGGTGAAGCATATCGCCGCCTTCATTGCCGCCTGCAACCCGGAAATCCCGTATACGCTGCTGGCCTTCGCTCCTCAATTCTGCATGGGAGATTTCCCCACCACCTCCTTCGAGCAGGTCGAAGCCTGCCTCGAAGCGGCCAAGCAAGCCGGCCTGAAGCGGGTGCATCTCGGCAATCGCCACCTTGTGGGAACGAGAAGCTAGACGCGGGGATGGCGAGATGGGGAGACGCGGGGACAGCGAGACGCGGAGATGGGGGTTTACGGGGATGCGGAGAGTGGGAGATACGGGGACGTGGGGGGAGCGGATATTTCGAGAAGTGAAAGAAGGCTGGTCCCCACCCTCTCTGGATGCTCTCTTGCTCCTTTACTCCCTACTCCCTACTCCCTACTCCCTACTCCTTACTCCTTACTCCTTACTCCTTACTCCCTACGCCCTACTCCCTGCCTTTCCGCCTTCCATGGTGCAAAACGGGGCAGCAGCAAAATCCCCGGCAAGGCGCCCAGCATACTCACCGCGAAAAACATGGGCCAGCCCATGGAATTGGCCATGAAGCCCGGTGGGGACTCCGGCCAGCACGCGCGTGACCGCCATGAAACTGGTCACCAGAGCATATTGAGTTGCCGTGAAACGCTTGTCGCAGAGGCGCATCATGAAAGCCACGAAAGCGGCTGTTCCCATGCCTCCGCAGATATTTTCCAGGCCGATGGCCGCCACCATGGCGGTATAATTTTTGCCAATCAAGGCCAGCACCGTGAACGCAAGATGGGGAAGGGCCTGGAGGAAGGCGAAAATCCACAGACGAGCGGTTGATTCCGATCTTCGCAATGATGCTGCCTCCCGCCAGGGTGCCCAGAATCGTGCTCAATAAACCAAAGGCCTTGTTTACCGTCCCACATCGGTGCGGGTAAACCCGAGATCGAGGAGGAAGGGCGTGGTCATCGCCCCGGCAATGGCGTCGCTCAGCTTATAGACCATGACGAAGATGAGCATCTCGACCGCCCCCGAACGGTTGAAAGTAGCTTGTCAACGGCCCCCACACGGCATCCTTCAAGGTCTTGGGAGGGATGACTCGCTCCGAAGGTTCCGGGGCAGTGAAGGTAAAAAGCATATTGGCCACCATCAGTGCTGCCATGACGAGATAAATGATGCGCCACGGCAATATAATCGGAGAGAATGAGGGCAATTGCCCCGGAGATCGAGGAGGGCAAGGCGATATCCAACGACCGTGGTGGCGGCGCCCGCTCCCATTTCCTGCTCGTGCAGGACATCGGCCCGATAGGCATCGACCACGATATCCTGGCTGGCGCTGCAAAAGGCGATAACGAGAGCCAAGGACGCCACCACCCAGGGCATGGTGCTGGGCGAGGTGAGCCCCACGGCCAGGATCGAGAGCAGCAAGAAGGAGTTGGGTGATCATGATCCAGCCCCGGCGCCGTCCCAGCCAGGGAGGAGTGAAGCGGTCCATGATCGGCGCCCAGAGGACCTTCAGGGTGTAAGGCAACCCCACCAGGGAGAAGATGCCGATGACGCGGAGGTCGACATTTTCGGAGGTCATCCAGGCTTGGAGGGTGGTGCCGATGAGCGCAAGGGGCAGGCCGGAGGAGAAGCCAAGCCCGAGCAGGCTGAGCACTCGCCGGTTGCCGTAGACCTTTAGCCAATCGCGCATCGTGACTTCCTGAATTGATCTTCAGATGGTTCCCTTGGTTCGGTTTGCCAGGAGGTGCAATCTAGCCGATCAAGGTGAGCCTTACAAACAAAAAGGCATGTGGTAGGATGGCAAGGACTCAAAGAGACTGTATAAAATAGCTGGAATAACGATTCAGTTTGTGAACGATCCAATGTGTGGATTGCTCCGAAGGTGGGGCAGGCTTTCCAGCCTGCCGGGAGTGTGACCGGCTGGAAAACGTTCCCTATCGAAGAGCAGCAACAGGAACCACGAATTTTTTGTGCTGTCGCTCATTTTGACAGGATGGGATATCAGTCAGTCCTTACCTATGGAAACATTCATTGCGTCCTTAAACGATTTCCGTCGCCGGTGGTCTGCTCCTGATCTCGACCTCGACGATGTGCTGCAACGCTATCCCTTTCGCGTCAGCCGCTACTATGCCGGTCTTATCCAGGCTCCGGGAGACCCCATCTGGCGGCAGGTGGTTCCGGATGCCATGGAACTGGAAGATGCAACGGGATGGGAAGATCCTCTGGCCGAGGAAAACCTCTCACCCGTTCCCAATCTCGTGCATCGCTACCCCAACCGGGTGCTCTGGCTGGTGTCCCCGGAGTGCGCTCTGCACTGCCGTTTCTGCACGCGAAAGCGAAGATGGCAAGAACCCCTGCCGCTGACCGAGGAATATTTTCATGGAGCCTTGGACTACATCGACTCACACCCTGAGGTCCGAGATGTGCTCCTCTCCGGCGGTGACCCGCTCCTGCTGCCTCTGCCCGGGCTCGAAGCCATCCTGATGAACCTCAGAAAAATCCCCCATGTGGAGATCATCCGCATCGGCACCCGCGTTCCCTGCGCCCTCCCGGAAAAAATCACCCCGGAACTGGTCGATATCCTCGCTCGGCACCATCCGGTCTTTATGAACGTTCATTTCAACCATCCCCTGGAAATCACCCGGGAATCGAGCCGGGCATGCACCATGCTGGCGGATGCGGGCATTCCCCTCGGCAGCCAGACGGTCCTGCTTCGCGGCATAAACGATCGGGCCGAGGTCCTTGCCGCCCTGTTCCAGAAGCTCCTCGCCGTGAGGGTACGCCCCTATTACCTGATGCAGATGGACCTGATCCAGGGCGCCGCCCATTTCCGAACCCCGTTGAGCACCGGTCTGAGTATCCTCAAGTCCCTGCGCAACCGCATTTCCGGTTTGGCCATGCCCCATTTTGTTGTCGATCTTCCGGGAGGACGCGGAAAAGTGCCGCTGGTTCCGGATTCCGTGGAAGGACATCGAGGACGGCAGGTTGCTGTTGAAAGATTACCTCGGAAATGACTGCGCTTATCCGCTGCTTCCCGGCGAGAGCGAAGAATTGGCCCGATGGCTGAAGAAGTGATCAGTGGTCAGTGGTCAGTGAATAGTGGTTAGCGAATAGTGGCTGGTGAATAGTAGTCTTGTGAGCGGGGGCTGGTGAAGAGTGATCCCGGTCACTGGATGATGACCACGTAGGTCGCCGTTCTGACGGGCGCCACATCCTTTTCCCAGGGCCGCACATACTTGAGGTTGATGGAGGTCTGGCCCGGACCCACCGCCCGAAAGGTCCAGACCTCCTGACCGCCGGCTCCAACCCGCCGGGTTTCGGGCGCCTGGTATTCGCTCCCCACCAATTGCACCATCGCTTCATCCAGCGGTTCCGCCAACTCCCAATGATACCCGGTGGTTACATTCGAAGCCAGGGTGATGCTGAACTGCTGACCGACGGTCACCTCGAACCGACTGCCGGCGCTCTCTTTGTCGGAACCTTCCTGATTGCTCACCAGATACCCCGCTTCTCTCCCGACGGTTCCACTCGTTCCCACGGCGTCCTGCCCGCTCTCAACCGAATAAGCTGCATTCTTGCCTGTCCCCGACCCCGCTGCGATGCCCCCGGAAGCGGCCATAAAACCTGCAAGCACCAATACTGCAAGCGTTAACAAGATCTTCATCCGACACCCTCCCGCATAAGATCCTTTTACCTCACCGGTAAGATAATAACAAATAGCACAGATTTGTCTCCATGGGCAATCGGCGTTGGCCGGAGGACCTCAACCTGTGTGTTTGGTCCCGCAATGCTTAAAGCAGAACCCGACCCCGGGGTATTCTTCTGTTTGTGCAGGGTTAATAGAGCCACCCTCAAACGGAGGGCGGACATTCCTGTCCGCCGCTTTTTGCGGGCGGGTTGGAAAACCCGCCCTCCTTTGCTTCGTAAAGGACGAATTCGTTATCTCGAAGATGTGCCTTGACGGGGTTCTCCCTTATGTATTGCAGGCATTTATAGAAGTGCCCCGGGTTTCGGATGAACCGGTCCCAGTAATCTTCCTGCCACAGCGATCCGGCTTTGTTCAAGAGGCGATTGATCTCCCGTGCGGTAAATCCTTTCCACGATTTGATTATTCGCTCCAGCCGGTATGGGCTCTTCAGCCTGAAAAGCACGTGGACATGGTTGGGCATGATCGCAAAAGCTGCCAGTGTGTAGCGTTCACCGTCGAAATGACGAATGGCGTCCGCAACGATTCGAGAACATGAGACGTCACGCAACAAGCAAGAGCCTTCGCCCTGATCGAGCCACTCCTCGATCTTCCGCGAAAAACGCTCGTGGAACTCGTCCTCAACCTCCTCGTCCCAGGGTTTCGGGTGTAGCTGCAGCCAGACTTCCCGTTCGTATTTCCACCTCTTGAGTTTTGTCGAAGAGAGCGAATCCACCAGTCGCCAGGTCACGAAATAGAACACTCCCCCTTGTTGCCAATGGGGTAGACGATGCTTGTGCCGGTCAAGCGGCGCATAAGGGTTGAGAAAACAATGCTCGTTCGAGGACAGAGCGAACGAAGCAAATGAGGGTGTGGTAAAAGCCGCAACGGGGGACGTAAAGGACATCGTAGAGGAGGACTTAACGGAGGGCGGACATTCCTGTCCGCCGCTTTTTGCGGGCGGGTTGGAAAACCCGCCCTCCTTTACCTCACTCACAACCAAAGGCTCTTTCTTCTCATTCATACCAACCGCCCATACTTTATTCACTCACAATCAACGCCAGGAAATCGGCGGGGGCTTACGCGTGGGCAGTCGATGATAGCTGAACTTGGGATATCCGACCATCATGGCGCCGAAGCACTGGTGACCGGCGGGAAGCGCCAGCACCTGCTTCATCGGGGGAAAAGTGGTTGCCGCAGCGTTGAAGTAACCGGCCCAGCAGCATCCCAGACCCATGCTGGTCGCGGCGAGTTCGAGATACGTCAGGGCAATGGTGCAGGTGGTGGGGGCCAGGCGATTGTTTTCTTCAGCATGAGTGATGATCAGCACCGGTGCGTCACGAAGAATGACATCGCTGCCATCTTCCCAGCGCTGCAGCGTCCGGTCCATATGCATGGCGAGGGCGAATTCCCGCATATTGCCGAGCATCCAGCGCATCCAGTCGGAAACGATGCCTGCAAGTCTTTGCAATTCATCCCTATTGTCCAGAACCAACCACTCCGCACACTGAGAGTTGTGTCCCGAGGGCGCGTACCGGGCTACTTCGATGAGCCGGGCAAGATCAGCCCGAGGAACCGCTTGGTCCTTGTAGACGCGAACCGAACGACGACAGCGCAGGAAATGCTCACAGTGTTCTGCGGTTAGTTGAAGATCTTTCTGGACGGGCGGACACTGCGCTCCCGGTATCTCACGATGGGAGAGGCTCCCCGTTGGGCAGGCCGCCACACAGTGTCCACACCTGACGCACAGTTCCTCGGCCTCGCCTATGGGGGAGGGATGACCGCCTTTTGGGAAATCAATAATCCCTATGGGACACACGGCCGCACAGATTCCATCCCGGTTGCACGTTTGTTGATCGACCTCGAAAAGCTTCATCGCCAACCTCCTGTTTATGAAAGTGACCTGCTCTATTGATATTACTGTTGGGATGTTCGGGGAGTAACCCTCCACCGTATTCTACATCCTGCCTGGTTATTCGCTGTCCAAGAACAAATTATGCTCGTTGAGGTTAGATGAAGAATCCGCACCACATCGCGCTACGCCCGCAGTATCATTGGACCGATCAGAAAGTCCGCGTCCACGTGTTCACCTGTGTGGTAGCGCTGATGTTGTTGAGCCTTGTGCGCCGGGAGCTGCACCGCAAGGGCATTGACCTGTCAAGCCGACGAATCATCGAATCCCTCAGCGAGATTCGGGAAATGACCATGTTTTTCCCATCTGAAAAGAGGAAGGGCAAACCGATCATGAAGACTTCTCTTATCACAATGACTAACGAACAAAAACAAATCTACCAAGCCCTCGATCCTGAGCGCTATGCGAGTCAGGTCATCCCAAAAATGGACACTTTCTCCCTTAGGAACAACTGCTTACAGAATGAGCGCGGGAAACTCGGGCCAGCCCCTGATACTCCTCGATGTTGTTGAATTAACAATTCAAGAATATTGCCGATACTCCTCCGCCCTGATGCCGTAGCGTCGCATAATCTGCTGCAGCCCCTGCCGCTCGAGGCCGCACAGCAGAGCGGCCTGACTCACATTGCCGTGCGTGGCCTCCAGCAGCCTTCGCAGGTATTCGGAATGAAACCGGCGCAACGCGTCTTCTTTGGCTTCACGATAGGGCCGTTGCCGAAGGTCGTTGTCCACCGCAGGGGCAACGCCGCCCCTGGAAGCCTCGCCGAACCCCACATCTTCAGGGCGAATCTGCTCCCGCGGGGCGAACAGGATTCCTCGCAGAATAATATTTTCCAACTGGCGCACATTGCCCTCCCACGGATGCTTGAGGAAGAGATTCATCAATTCGGGAGAAACGGTCTTAAGCGGCTTGCCGAGCTCCGCGCAGCGCTTGGCAAGAAGATGGTCCACCAGGAGCGGAATGTCTTCCCGCCGCTCGCGCAGGGGCGGCAGGACGATGGGCAGGACATTGAGGCGGTAGTAGAGGTCTTCCCGGAATTCGCTGCGCCTGATTTTTTCTTCAAGATTACGGTTGGTGGAAGCGACCACCCGCACATCGACGTGGATTGAGCGGGTGTCTCCCAGCGGCTTGATCTCCTTTTCCTGCAAGACCCGCAGCAGTTTCGTTTGAATGGGGTTGTTGATGTCGCCGATTTCGTCCAGGAAGATGGTGCCGCCGTGGGCTTCCTGAAACAGTCCGATCTTGTTCTGCGTGGCATGGGTGAAGGCGCCTTTGCGGTAGCCGAAGAGCTCGCTCTCGAGGATGTTTTCCGGCACCGCCGGGCAGTTGACCACCACGAAGGATTGGCGACTGCGGCCGCTGAGGGCGTGAATGGCCCGCGCCGTCAGGTCTTTGCCGGTGCCCGACTCACCGGTGATGAGCACGGTCAGATCGGTTTTGGCAACCATCTGGATGGCTTCGTAGACGCGCTGCATCGCCCGGCTTCTTCCCACCAGGTTCTGAAACGCCGATTCCTCCTGAACCCAGCGCTGCAACCGCAGGTTTTCACGGAGCAGGCGACTGCGCTCGAGTGCCTTGCTCAAGGTCAGCACCAGCCCGTCATGATCGAAGGGTTTGGTGATGAAGTCATAGGCCCCGGCTTTGATGGCCTGGACAGCGAGCTCGATGCGGCCGTAGGCGGTCATCAGCACCACGGTGAGCCAGGGATGCTCCCTGCGGACGTGGTTCAGCAGTTCCAGACCGTCCATGTCCGGCATTTTGATATCGGCCAGGATAAGGTTGATCGGTCGTTCCTGGACCATGCGAACGGCCTCCTCTCCCGACATGGCCGTTTCCACCGTGCAGCCCAGGTCCGGCTCCAGGGTCCTTTTCAGAAGCTGCAGCATATCTTGTTCGTCATCGACAACCAGCAGAGTCTCTTTCATAGATCCTTAAACTTCCATCAATAAAGATCCGGCCCAATCACTTTGGTGGATGACAGGAAATAATTGTCCGGCCAACTCTACCGTTGTCATTCCCGCATGTCCCTGGCGGGAATCCAGAAAACTTGTGCAGCCTGGATTCCCGTTAAGGGGACGCCTAAAAATAGAACGCCTACTTCTACCACGAAGAACACGAAGGACACGAAGTGATTCCTTCGTGTTCTTTGTGGTTTGAAAGACGACTGAAATGCGCGCAAGTTGTCTTTGGACAGTTTCTAACAGCACACGGGAATGACGAACAAGGTTCAGTCTTGGATGATCATTCATTGCCAGGTGCCTTTGTGGGGCAGGCTTTCCAGCCTGCCATCCTCGATGCAGCCTCCAAAGCCTGCACCACAATCGAGCTTCGAAACGAATCACTTGTCTTGGTGCAGCCCCTCACCAATTTCCACAGTAGTGTTCGGCAACACAATGGTGAATACGGACCCCTTCCCCGCCTCGCTGCTTACCGTAATCTGGCCCTTGTGGTCCTGGACGATGCCGTAGCTTACGGACAGTCCGAGCCCCGTTCCTTCTCCAGTGGGTTTGGTCGTAAAGAAGGGATCGAAGATTCGCGACAGATCAGCGGCGTCGATGCCGCAGCCGCTGTCGCTCACCCGGATCACAACTTCCTCTCGAGTTGCATCATAGCGGGTGGTAAGTGTGATCTTACCCTGTTTGCCGATGGCCTGCCTGGCGTTCACCAGCAGATTCATGAAGACCTGCCTCATTTTCTCCCGATCCAGCAGCAGGGGCGGCACGCGCTCGTCGAAATCCTTCTCAATGGTAATTCCGTCGAGCTCCAGCGGGCGCTTGAGGAGCCCCAGGACCTCCTCGATCACGGTGTGAATATGACCCCGTTCCTTGCGGGTCTGGGTGCTGCGGGCAAAATTGAGCAGCCTTTCGACGATGGTCTTGCAGGTGCGGGTGTGCTTTTCGATGGTCCGGAGATCGTCGTAGCGCTGCGTTCCGGCTTCTTCGCTGCGAATGAGGAGCTGGGTGTAGCCGAGGATCATGCCGAGGGGGTTGTTGACTTCGTGGGCGATGCCGGCGGCGAGCTGGCCGATGGAGGAGAGCTTGTCGGCGAGGAGCAGTTGCTTTTCCATCGCTTTCCGCTGAGAAATATCCTTTACCAGGAAGTGAATCGCTTCGAGGGCCTCGCCCTGTTCCGTGCGCTCCAGCCTGGTCTTCATCAAGGATTTGTCAGGCAGTTCCGGATGAGACCCAGCAGGTAGAGCCTGTTCCGCACGCTCGACCTTGGCGCTGATGAGGGCGCTGAACCGCCGCCCGTCATGCCCCTGGAGCTGGATTTCCTGGTTGATGACAGCTCCTTCCCGGGTCAGCTTGCCCAGCAGCTCGTCCCATTCCCTGGGGTTGCTGAAGAAGTCCTGAAAACGATGAGTTTGACCAGCCCCACGTAGGGGCGACCGGCTGGTCGCCCCTACCACAGTGGTTGCCCCTGCGATCGCAGTCGCCCCCGACATGCCGGTGTAAGAGTCTCGCCAACGATCACCCCCGGCTGCTGCGACGGAGGCAGGAATCCCCAGCATCGTGAGACCCGCATCGTTTACATCCACCACGGTGCCCTCGATGGTGGTCATCAGGATCATGTCCTGGGAAGCCTCGAAGATGCGGCGATACTTGCGCTCCGAGGCGCTCAGCTCGAGCGTTCTCTCGTGGACGATCTGCTCCAGGTTGCGGTTCAGATAAACGAGCTCGCCATGGGCCTCCTGAAGCGCCCGTTGATCTCCGAGGATCTGCTGATAGATCCGCCATACCCGTTCGAAAAAGAGGGTGATCGAGGCCACGACGGCGAAGAGCAGTGAATTGACGGCGCCGCTGAAAGGCTGAAGCGAAGACCAGAGAGCGTCGTAGCCCCCGGACAGGAGCAGCCGTTTGACGATATGCCCGACCGATCGCGACAGCGCAAAGGCGGCGAGGGCATAGCACAGCCAGAGCAGATAGGTCCAGACCACGTTGTTGGGATCGGTGCGGCGGAGGCGCACGGCCGCTCCCACGGCGAGGACGGAGAACACGCACATGAGGCCGGACCCCAGAAGATCGGCAATCCATATAGGCAGAAGCGGCAAAGTCATGAAGAAACATCCAGCAGTGAAGCCCGTCTCACCGGTCAGGAGAAATTTCTATACCGATCAGGGTAGAGATCTTTTACTTCGGCAGAACCACCACCCCTCTGTAGGAGCGCCTCTCAGAGGGTGTCTAAAAACCTAAAATGAGGGCACCTGCAAGAAGTCTCGCATGGCCCCCCCAGGGATCGCATTCCGGCATGCCTCTGGCCGGAATCCAGGCTGTTTCAAATGCCCTGACCCCGGCCAAAAACTTGCCGGGGTGACGCTTGGAGCGACTTTTTTGGCACCCTCCTAGGCGCGACTCTATCGAGGTCGCGGCAAAGTGCCGCTCCTACAGGCGGATTCCTAACCTTAACCAGTATAAGGGCCTGCTGACAAAATCTCGTAAAAGCCCTCTCCGTCATTCCGGGGAAAACCGGAATCCAGACCTCGAAAGCCAATCTTCCGGACCTGGAGCAAAGGCCCGATTCGTCATTCCGGTGAAAACCGGAATCCAGCCTCCACAAGACTTGCTGGACCCCGGTCTCCCCCAGGGTCATGTTGGGAGAGGGTTTTTCAATACCCTGCTCGTTGGCTATCACGAAGAGCGGGCAACTCCCCGGTCGATAGGGAGGATGCCCTGCGTCTTTCCGCATCCTGGAGCAGACTGCGCAGGCCCAAGTAAAGCAGGATCATGCCCGGCGCGCACCACAGATGGTCCATCTTGCCAAGGTAGTAAAGCACGGCCAGCAGTTCGAGATGCGGATCAAACTGAATCGATTCATGCCAGGTGCCTTCATCGATGGTGGTGAAGAGGTCGCTCCGATCATCGAGAATATGGACCGCAAACGCATCGATGTTCCACAGGATAAAAAAGAACGTCGCCAGTTGGATCAGGCGCCACCCGCGGGTTTTCACCAGCTGCCTGGCGCGCAGCCAGTAGAGCAGAAGGGCCATGGCCGCCGCAAAAAAGAGGTGGCCGATCTGATGGACATAAAGCCCCTCGGACGGAACATGAACCTGGGTCGCGGCAGCCTGTCCCGGAAAAACCAGGAGCAATGCAACCACCCAAAGGAAGCACAAACGATGAGGCATTTTCGAGTTTATGGACATCGGTGAACCAGCCTTAGACCGTTCAAAAGGACTTGACCCTCAGTGGTCGGGACAAGTGGCTCCTATTCAGCAGTCAACAAATGCTCGCGAGAGTGACACTGGAAAAATCTGCTGAACATCGCCTGTTTTTTTACCTCGCCCATCAACAAAATACAACACTGTCAGCAGAGCAACGCGGGCTTGGACTTCCTTGAGAAAGGCCGGCATCAGAAATCCTCAGCGAAGCCATACGGTCTTTTGGGTGACTATCGAGATTTCCAGAGAAGGCCGATCAGAAAACGAGAGTCAAAGTGCAGGTGGTAAAGGTAACCGCAGAATGCTAATTTTGAGAGATCTGGTCGCTTTGCCGGCAAGGTTGCTCACGGTATCCATGTGAATCGCCATTCATCAAACGTACCTATGAGTTATGGGACCGAGCAAGGACCCCATGGCACGACTCAGCACCCAGCACCCAGCACTCAGCACTATTTTCTGGTAACAGCGCAACCATTTTTTGTAGGATCCATGGGCGCTATTCGGGACCGCCCTTTCCCGCAAACCGACCTCGAACTGCGCCAGTAATGCAAAAGCGATGTTGCGCATCGGGAGTTCTGCTATTTGGGGATATCCTTCCAATTAGCATGGTATGCTATGAGAGCGGATTAGAGTATGAGAAAGCACTTGTCAAGAAGCTGGGCTTAACATAGCGTAAAAACAAAGCGATGTGGGAAATCAGGGCAAGAGCTGACGCCCACGGGACCTGCCATTCGATTAGGGGCTGGCCCCACCTTCTTCCCACGCCGTGGAGTTGTACAGAAACTACAGAATCACTTGTTGGCGAGCATAAACACAGGACACCTAATGATCGAATTCCTTCAGCAATACAGCCCCATCACGCAGGCGCTGATGGCCACGCTCTTCACGTGGGGCGTGACGGCGGCGGGAGCGGCGCTCGTTTTCTTCACCAAGACGGTCAAGCCGAGACTCATGGATTCGATGCTTGGTTTCGCGGCTGGCGTTATGATTGCCGCAAGCTTCTGGTCATTGCTCGCGCCGGGCATCGAAATGGCGGAACAGATGGGGCAAATCCCCTGGCTGACAGCCGTTATCGGATTCATGGTTGGCGGGCTCTTCATGAGACTGGTGGACCGCGTCCTCCCGCATCTTCATCCAGGTCTGGCGATGGGGCAAAGCGAGGGGATCAAAACATCCTGGCAGCGAAGCACACTGCTGGTCCTTGCGATCACATTGCACAATATTCCTGAAGGTCTGGCGGTCGGCGTTGCTTTCGGGGCTGTGGCGGCCCATCTTTCTTCTGCGACGCTGGGCGGGGCCATTGCGCTGGCAATCGGAATCGGCCTCCAGAATTTTCCCGAAGGGGCGGCGGTGTCATTGCCGTTGAGGAGAGAAGGAATGGGGCGGACGAAGAGCTTCCTGATGGGGCAGGCGTCCGGCATTGTCGAGCCCATTGCAGGCGCACTCGGGGCTGCATTTGTACTGCACATGCAGAGTATCCTGCCCTATGCACTTTGCTTTGCTGCCGGTGCAATGATTTTTGTAGTGGTGGAAGAACTCATCCCGGAATCTCAGCGGAACGAGGCGAACATTGACCTGGTAACCATGGCAACTATGGCGGGCTTTGCGGTGATGATGCTACTCGATGTGGCACTGGGATGATGGAGTTGATCTGGAATCAAAACAGCAAGCGCCAACTGGAGGCTGGTGGATATCGTCGCTGACGCGCCGAATCCACAGCCTCACGTTATCTCGCAAAGAGTCCGGGCCATTGACAAACGCATGCAAAAGATGCATATTGATACATACGATTCAGATGAGAGGTGCACGGAGATGAGAACTACGCTGAACATTGAAGACACATTAATTGAAAAGGCTTCGGAATTGACGGGGATTAGGGAAAAAACCACATTGGTAAAGCTTGGACTCGAGGCGTTGGTAGCGAGAGAGAGTGCCAGACGGCTGGCGAAGCTCGGCGGGACAGAGAAGCAATTGAAGGCCATTCCCCGGAGAAGAATCGCGGAGCAGTAAAGATGGTTCTTGTAGACACATCAGTGTGGGTACGTCACCTTCGAGAGGGCGACTCAGACCTTGAACAGCTGCTGAATAATGGAGAAGTGATGTGTCACCCATATATTGTTGGCGAGCTCGCCTGTGGTAACATGAAGAACAGACACGAAGTCCTCTCACTCTTGCAGCTTCTTCCCCTGGCAACCTTGGCAAGACACGAAGAGATCCTCCAGTTCATAGAAATGAACCATCTGATGGGAAAAGGCCTCGGCTACATTGACGTTCATCTCGCTGCCTCCGCCGTATTAAGTGGAGTCCCGATCTTGAGCTATGACAAGAAGCTTAATGAGGTCAGCGAAGGGCTGCGTATAAGATACGACCCGCTGCAACTCAGATAACGAGTGCGTCAACCGGACGCGCGGGGGACAAGTGGTTGCGCTTTCCTGAAGTCCCCTGGCCGCGCGCCGGTTACGCTGGGGTTAGTTGGACACACACTCACCATGAACTACCAGG
>CAWEHK010000024.1:0-95589 GCA_963808625.1 uncultured delta proteobacterium | reverse complement strand
CTGGATTCCGTGCAGCATGCCACGGCATTGTTCAATTTGCCCGCCGCCTTGATTGTTCTGGCTCTCACCGCCTTGTTGGTCAGAGGAATCGAAGAATCGGCAACCTTCAACGCGATCATTGTGGTTATTAAGCTGGCCATTGTTCTGGTCGTCATTGGACTTGGCTTCGCGTATGTGAACACCGACAACTGGTTTCCCATTATTCCACCGAATACGGGCGAATTCGGGCACTTTGGATGGTCGGGCGTGGCCCGTGCGGCGGGGGTGATTTTCTTCGCCTACATTGGGTTTGATGCGGTTTCCACCGCCGCCCAGGAAACCATCAACCCGAAGCGGGACATGCCCATCGGCATCCTGGGATCTCTCGTTATTTGTACGGTCCTCTATATTCTGGTGGCGCTGGTGATCACCGGCGTGGCCCATTACTCCAAACTCAATGTACCCGATCCGATTGCCGTGGCGATCGATATCATGGGCGTGAAATGGCTGGCGGTGCTGGTAAAGCTCGGCGCCATTGCCGGCCTTACCTCCGTTATTCTGGTCTTCCTGCTGGGGCAGCCGCGCATTTTCTTCACCATGTCCCGCGACGGCCTTTTGCCTCCTGCTTTTTCCAAGGTTCATCCCAAGTATGGCACCCCGGTCATGACCACCATCGCAACCGGTATTGCGGTCGCGATATTGGCCTCACTGGTGCCGATGGCGCTGCTTGGCGAGCTGGTTTCCATCGGGACCCTGGCGGCGTTCATTATTGTCTGTGCTTCAGTCCTGGTGCTCCGCAAAAAGCAGCCCGACGTTGTACGACCCTTCAAATGCCCCTGGGTTCCTTTCGTGCCGCTGGCGGGTATTGCGTTTTGTCTCTATCTGGCAATTGGTCTCCCCGGTGACACCTGGATTCGTCTCGTTGTCTGGCTTGCCATCGGGATGGTGATTTACTTCACTTACGGCATCAAACACAGCATTCTTCGGGGTCGCGAAGATGCCGCGACCCCTGCACCGGCAGCGCAGACTCCCTAGCAGAGCTGCAGGACCGACTGGCTGCGATAACTTGTTTCGGACCAGCGTCCGGCTTTTCGGACGCTGGTCATTAAGGACTATCTTTGCTAAACACTATCCTTGCTTCGCTAATCAGGTTTGTTCCGACTCCCTTCGAGCGATCCGGGAGCATGCGGTCAACAATGAAAAAAGCTTGGATGAAAGGATAAAAAAATGCTGACGGTCAAAAAGATTCTCTGTCCAACGGATTTCAGTGAGGCGTCGTTAAGCGGGCTGGAATATGGGGTCGAGATTGCTTCTCTTTTTCAGGCGGAACTTAAAGTCCTTTATGTTCTCCCGGTTTTGCCTCCCCGCCCGGCGACTCCCGGCGATCCCTTAACGTCCTACGAGATTCCCGAATATGAACCCATCCTCCATAAGGAATCCGAAAAGCACCTTCAGGCGATCATTGCCCAGCGCATACCCAAGAATGTGAAAGTTGATTCGGCGATCGGGCATGGAAAACCGGCCCATGAGATCGTACGGATAGCCGACGAGGACAAGGTGGACTTGATCGTCATCGCCACCCAGGGCCATACCGGATGGCACCATTTCGTGGTCGGCTCGGTGGCCGAAAAAGTCATCCAAATGGCGCCCTGCCCGGTCCTGGCCGTCCGCGAACCGCGACGGGCGAAGCCCTCCGCTTGATCTCCTTTTTCCGATGCCCGTCAATGCCACCGCACTCAGCCCCGCGCCCGGTCTCCGGGTGCCGGGCTGAGTGTTTCCCATCCGAATACGCAGCCGAATTCGGTCTGTCATACCGGCGTAAGGATGACACCTCCATCATCTCTGCGGCTTCTGCAGTGAACAGGAGGATGCGCAAACCAGCGCGCTGAAAACGAGGAGTGCGTGAGTGAAGACCTTGCGCGAGCTTTATCGTATTGGAACCGGCCCATCCAGTTCTCATGGGAAACGTCCACGGGTGGCCTGGCACGAATCTATGAAAGCGAATCGCTGTTGAAGGTTCCGGCGCCAACGGTTAATGGTCCACTGCCTTCTACAGTTTTTGCGCAGAAGCGGTTCAGGCATTCTTTGCCAATAGTTCAACGGGATCCGCTGCAACAACATCCGGCATCTTCCGGACTCTCTGGCATGCGATGTGCGATATTTAGGTCTTATACGCCTTAACCCTCTCCTCTGAAGCAGAGTCTCCTCCACGACTCTGCTTCTTTTCATTTGGAGTTTCTGTCCCCATGAGAATTCTTTTGCCGTGGGTTTTGAGGCCCGAGGAAACCTCATGAAAATCGCGGAAGCGAATCAAACCAGATGGAACTGATTCTTACCAACCGGTGTTTCCGCATATTCGTTGGGATCAAGTCCATTCCTCAATGTTGCCTGTTATCTCTTGTTGCCACTCCGACGAAGACTTCGTCCGCAGTGGGTGTCAGTGACCTGCGAATGGAGCCTTGAATTGCGCAGAGATTGGAGGTGCGGAGTGTTGTGCAATCTTGTTTTTCACCCTTCCTAGGCCGATGCCTCAAAAGCTTAACCCTATCAGCATACCCCTTTTCTTACTCACCATGTTCCTTGGCACGCATTCTGCTCTTCTCATTTGACTCAACAAAAGTCGATTGGTCTTTCACCCCACAAACTTGAAGGAGAAATAAGATGATCGTAGGAATTCTTAAAGAAATCAAAGTGCAGGAAAACCGCGTCGCGATGACACCGGCGGGAGTAGAAGTGATGAAACTGAACGGACACACGTTGCTGGTGGAAAAGAATGCCGGGGCCGGAAGTGGGTTCGAGGATGAGGCCTACGCCCAGGCGGGTGCCGAGATTGTCGCTACAGCCAAGGAGATTTTTGCCCGTGCGGATATGGTGATGCACGTCAAAGAGCCTCAGCCCTCAGAGTATGATCTTATCAGGAAGGATCAGATCGTCTGGACCTATCTGCACCTGGCCGCGGATAAAGCGCAGACGGATGCGCTCATCAAATCCAATGCGATCTGCATCGCCTATGAGACCGTGCAAAAGGCTGACCGGTCCTTGCCCTTGCTCATCCCCATGAGCGAAGTGGCCGGGCGGATGGCCATTCAGCAGGGCGCGAAGTATCTGGAAATGGCCCAGGGCGGCCATGGTGTGCTGCTGGGCGGGGTTCCGGGCGTCGATCCCGGCATGGTGGTGGTCATCGGGGGCGGCGTTGTCGGCACCCATGCCGCAAAGATGGCCTGTGGTTTGGGCGCCAAGGTTTACATCCTCGATATGAGCCTCGATCGCCTCCGCTATTTGAGTGATGTCATGCCGGCCAACTGCTTCATGCTCTTTGCCAGTCCGGCCACCACGCGAGACCTGGTTTCAAGAGCCGACGTCGTCGTGGGCGCCGTGCTCGTTCCGGGCACCAAGGCTCCCAAGCTGGTCACCCGCGAGATGGTGAAGACCATGAAGAAAGGCTCGGTGCTGGTTGATGTGGCCATCGATCAGGGCGGATGTTTCGAGACTTCCAAGGCGACCACCCATACCGACCCGACTTTCGTGGTGGATGGCGTGGTCCACTACTGTGTCGCCAACATGCCCGGTGCGGTTGCCAAGACTTCCACTCTTGCTTTGACCAATGCCACCCTGCCCTACACCGTCCAGACTGCCAACAAGGGCTGGAAGCGGGCCATGAAGGAGAATGTTGAGCTTGCACTTGGGGCCAACGTCATCAACGGCAAAATCACCTACAAGGGCGTAGCCGATGCCTTTGGGATGGAACTGACTCCCATCGACGACCTCCTCTAGCGCAAAACGGGCGGGTGACAGGTCCTCCGGCCACCCGCTTTTTCCCGGACCGGTTCACAGGCCGTTTGCTGGTGCAACAGGAGAGGAGAGGAACCATGATCATCGGAATTCTCAAAGAACGAAAGGCGGGCGAGTACCGGGCTGCCATGACCCCGGCGGGGGTGGAAATCATGAAGCAACACGGGCATGCCGTCCTGGTGGAGAAGGGAGCCGGAAAAGCCAGTGGCTTCGAAGATACCGACTATGCCGGGAAGGGTGCGGAAATCGTCAATACGCCGGCGGCAGCCGAGGCGCCCGAGGAGATTTTCCGGCGCGCCGAGATGATTCTTCGGGTGAAGGAACCGCAGCCTTTTGAGTACCGGTTTCTGAGGCCGGAGCAGATCTACTTTTCCTATCTGCATCTGGCGGCCTCGGAAGCATTGACTCGCGCCCTCATGAGGATCGGGGCTGTCTTCGTTGCCTACGAGACCGTGCAGAAGGCCGACGGGTCGCTGCCGCTGCTCAAACCGATGAGCGAGGTGGCAGGAGCAATGGCCGTCCAGGAAGGCGCCAAATACCTCGAGATGGCTCAGGGGGGCCACGGGGTGCTCCTGGGCGGAGTGCCCGGAGTGGACCCCGGTATGGTGGTCATCCTCGGTGGTGGGGCGGTGGGTCTCAGTGCCGCCAAGACGGCCTGCGGGTGGGGGGCCAAGGTTTATGTCCTGGATGTGAACCTGGACCGTCTCCGGTATTTGAGTGACATCCTGCCGCCGAGCTGCTTTGTGGTGATGTTCGAGCCCGGCGGTGATTCGCGATCTGGTTACGAGAGCCGACATCGTCGTCGGGGCTACCCTCACACCCGGCAGCAAATGCCCCATCCTGATCAGCCGCGAAATGGTCAAGACCATGAAAAAGGGCACGGTGCTGGTGGATGTGGCCATCGACCAGGGGGGGAACTTTGAAACCTCAAAGGAAACCACCCACGACACACCGACCTATATCGTCGACGATGTGGTCCACTACGCCGTGAGCAACATGCCGGGGGCGCTCCCCAGGACCTCCACCATTGCCCTCACTAATGCCACCCTGCCCTACGCCCTTCAGCTTGCCGACAAGGGCTGGAAGCGAGCCATGCAGGAGAATGGGGAACTCCAACGCGGGGCGAATGTAGTCGGCGGTAAGGTAACTTGCAAAGCGGTCGCCGACACCCTCGGTCTCGACTATACGCCGATCGACACGCTGCTCTAAGGAGAACCGGCCGGGAGCTTGTCCGAAAACCCCCTCGATCCCCCTTTAATAGAGGGAGACTTTCATCTCGCCTTTTAGGAAAGGGGGGTGGGGGAGGATTTTTCCGTGGGGCATCGCGCTGGAAGGGCGATGCTGCATAGCAACACTAATTTATGCTACAAGAGTTCACCTGTGACGATCTTTTTTGTATAAATCAGTATTTACATAATGATGTATATCAATGGTTGTTTTGTTATGAACTTTTAGGCATGGTGCAATGCAACAATTTCTGCTTGACAAGGCTGATTGTGCGATTATGATAGACCCACCCTTGACCATAGGGGAACGGTGGCTCACGAGCCCTTTGTGGGTAGCGAACTCAGATGCCTTTTCAAGGAGAGAATCGATGCAGAACCTGGATGCAATTTTTTCCCCCAGATCCGTTGCCGTGGTCGGTGCTTCCACGACACCCGGAAAAACGGGACACGATGTTTTTGTCAATATCCTTAAAGGAGAATATCAGGGGACGCTCTTCCCGGTGAACCCAAAAGCCAAGTCCATCAAATCGGTTAAGGCCTACCCTTCCATCTCCGACCTTCCGGAACCGGTGGACCTGGCCATCATCATCCTCCACCCGGAAGCCGTGCTTGAGGCGGTGGATGATGCTGCGGAAATGGGCATCAAAGGGATTGTCATTGTTTCCGCAGGCTTTCGCGAAGTCGGTGATGAAGGCCGCCGGATCGAGGACGCCGATCACGGCGCGATGCCGGGAAGCGGGTATTCGCCTGGTCGGGCCCAATTGTCTCGGGGTGATCAACCCAGATCCCACCGTGAGGCTGAATGCCAGCTTTTCCGCGCGCATGCCGGCTTTCGGTCCGATTTCTTTTATTTCCCAAAGTGGGGCCCTGTGTGCCGCGGTCCTGGATTTTGCCGCGGATCGCGATTTCGGATTTTCCAAGTTCATCTCTATCGGCAACAAAGCGGACGTGGATGAGCTCGATCTGCTTCAGTATCTCCATGAAGACCCCAACACCGAAGTCATCATGATCTATCTGGAAGAAATGCGCCAGAAAGGTCCCGAATTCATCCAGGCGGTCAAGAAGATCACCTCGGGAGATCGGCCCACCCCGGTGCTGGTGGTCAAATCCGGGCGCACTTCCGAAGGCGCCCGCGCGGCAGCCTCGCACACGGGTTCCCTGGCCGGATGGGAAGGAGTCTACGACGCCCTGTTCCAACAATCGGGCATCATCAGAGCCGATTCCATCGAAGAACTGTTCAATTATGCCTGTGCCTTTTCCAACAAGAAGATCCCCCTCGGAAACAAGGTTGCCATCGTCACCAATGCGGGGGGACCGGGGATCGTGGCCACGGATATGACCGTATCTTCGGGTCTTGAACTGGCAAAATTCAAGGATGAGACCGTGGAAGTTCTGGACAGCCATCTTCCCCCAACCGCCAACCTTCACAATCCGGTGGATGTCATCGGAGACGCGTCTCAGGAGCGCTACGAAAATGCCCTGGGGGCCGTGATCAGAGATGAGGGAGTGGACGGTGCTCTGGTTATTCTCACGCCTCAATCCATGACCAACGCCCTCGGGACGGCGGAAGCCATCTCCCAGATCGCCGATCGGACCACCAAGCCGATTCTGTGCTGCTTTATGGGGATTGTCGACGTTTCGGCCGGGGTGAAACATCTGCAGAGCCACGGCATCCCCGTTTTTCGCTTTCCCGAACATGCCGCGAAATCTTTCGGGGGTCTCTATAAATACTCACGGTGGCTCAACCGGCAGTATCTTGCCGAGTTCAATCTGGAGCACGACCAGGAACGGGCATCACAAATCATTGCGCAATGTCTCGCCGCGGGCAAGACTTACCTGGGAGAGCTCGACGGCAAGGAATTGCTGAACTGTTATGGCTTTGAAGGGCTGCCGACGATGCTCGCCAGGACCCGGGAGGAGGCGCGGGATTTTGCCGAGGACATCGCCTCGGGCGTCGCCATGAAAATCGTCTCTCCCCAGATCATTCACAAATCCGATGCCAATGGGGTTGAGCTTCACCTCAAAGGCGGAGAGGCTGCCATGGAAGCCTTCGACCGGATCATGGAAAGAGCCCGGCGCTATAGCCCGGAGGCGAACATAGAGGGGATCCTGGTCCAGAAGATGGCTCCTCCCGGCGAAGAGGTGATCGTGGGGGCGAGCCGTTATGATGGCTTTGGCACCCTGCTCATGTTCGGACTGGGTGGGATCTTTGTCGAAGTCTTCAGGGACGTGGTGTTTCGCTTTGCTCCGATCGGGCGCAATGAAGCCCGGCGAATGGTCACGGGGATAAAGGGTTTCACCATCCTCAAAGGGTTCCGCGGCAAACCACCGGCCGATACGGAGGCGCTGGAGCGGGCGCTGGTGAGTCTCTCTGAGATGGTTATCAATCACCCCGAAATCAAAGAATTGGACATCAATCCGCTCATGGTTCTTGAAAAAGGAGAAGGTAGTGTTGTGGCCGATTGCCGTATCATCCTGGACCCGGATGGACGGCGGAGTGAAAGTGTGAAACCCCTATGACCAGGAGGAAAAACCATGCTGAAAATCAAGGATTCGGTAGCGGTGATCACCGGTGGCGCGATGGGGATCGGCAAGTGCGTCGCCAAGTTCTGGGTGGAGAACGGCGGCAAGGTGGTGCTGGGCGATATGGCCCAGGACGCTCTGGTGCAGACCAAGGCGGAACTGGAAGCGATCGGCGGCAAAGTGGCGACGGTGGTCTGCAATGTGACCAAGGAAGAAGACTGCGCCCTTCTCGCCGACACCGCCATCGAGCAATTCGGGCAGATCAACCTGGTAGCCCCCTTTGCCGGGATCATCAAGGACGCCATGATGCTCTCCCCGGACAAAGAGACCGGGAAAGTCACCCGGAAGATGACCCTGGAACAATTCAAGCTCGTCATCGACATCAATCTCACCGGGGTCTTTCTGACCGTGCGGGAATGCGCCGAGCGCATGATCAACGAGAACTGCCGAGGCCTGATCTGCCTGGTTTCCTCTACGGGTTCCCTGGGAACGGCGGGGCAGCTCAATTATTCATCTTCCAAGGCCGCCATGTCGGTCATGCCCAAAGTGATCACGGCGGAGTTCTTCCGGCGGGGCCTCTCCAACCGGCTTCGCTGCGTGGCCATCGCCCCGGGATATGTCGCCACCCCGATGGTCAAAAATATGGACCAGAAGGCCCTGGACAAGATCCTCGCGGATGTGCCCATCGGGCGCTTGGTGGAGCCCGAGGAAGTGGCCCAACTGGTCGGCGACATCTATCGGAACGAGGCCATGGCGGGGGATGTGTACTTCATTCACGGGGGCCTGCGCCTGGGTTCGAGAGGCTAGGCCGGTCAAGGAGAAGAGAAGATGAGAAATGTGGTTATTGTGTCCGGAGCAAGAACGCCCGTGGGAGCTTTCGGGGGGACCCTCAAAGCGACGCCTGTGGTCCAGTTGGGGGCGCTGGTTCTGAAAGAGACACTCAAGAAGGCGGGGCTGCGTCCGCAAACCGGGGCCGAACTGCAAGGGTTCGAACCCGATGCCCTCAAGGGTGCGGGGCCATCAGAACTGGAAAAGAAGGCCAACGACTACGACGCCTCCCTGCGCCCGGTGCAGATCGACGAAGTCGTAATGGGGAACGTGCTGCCGGGGGCACAGGGCCAGAATACCGCCCGGCAGGCGTTGATCGGGGCCGGGATTCCCAAGGAGACCCCGGCCTTTACGATAAACAAGCTGTGCGCCTCCGGGATGAAGGCGGTGGCTTTGGGGGTCCAGGCCATCAGCAACGGCGACGCCGAGGTGGTCCTGGCCGGGGGCATGGAAAACATGAGCATGGTTCCCTATGCCGTGCCGGCGGCGAGGTGGGGCGCTCGCATGGGGGATGCGGGCATGGCCGACCTCCTGATCCTCGATGGCCTGCAGGAGAGCTTTTATGGCTATCACATGGGCATGACCGCCGAAAACATTGCGGAAAAATACGGCATTTCAAAACAGGAACAGGACGAATTGGCGGTCCTGAGTCACCAGCGGGCCCGCAAGGCCATTGTCGAGGGCCTGTTCAAGGATGAGATCGCACCGGTTGTGATCCCCCAAAGAAGGGGAGACCCCCTGGTGTTCGCGATCGATGAAAGACCGATGGACACCAACCTGGAAAAGATGGCGAAGCTGCAACCGGCGTTCAAGAAGAATGGGACGGTGACCGCGGGCAACGCTTCCGGCATCAACGACGCCGCGGCCGCCCTGCTGCTCATGTCGGAAGATATGGCAAAGAACCTGGGCTTGAAGCCTCTGGCTAAAATCATGGCTTGTACGTCGGCCGGGGTGGAACCGGCATTCATGGGCCTCGGCCCGATCCCGGCGGTACGAAAGATCCTCAAGAAAACGGGACTTTCCCTCGACGATTTTGGCGTCATCGAGCTGAATGAAGCGTTCGCCGCGCAGGCCATCGGTTGTTTGCGGGAGCTGAAGTTCGACCTGGAGAAAACGAACCTCCTGGGAAGCGGCATCTCCATTGGCCACCCCATTGGCTGCACCGGGGCCCGCATTATCCTGGCACTTGCAGATCAGATGGTGCGCAACGACCTGGAATTCGGACTGGCGACGCTTTGCATCGGCGGCGGACAAGGCATGGCAACCGTCCTGCAGAGGGTCTAAAGGCAGGCCGGGACAGTCGATGTCGGCCGGTAACGGCCTTGTCAGGGGGGAGGAAAGTATTCTTTTAACCTGAATCCCCTGGTTCCCAAGCTCCAGCTTGGGAACCAGGAACCAGGGAATTCATCGAAAAATGGGAGATTAATCATGGATCACGACGACAAACAAGCGGGAAGCCCCGGCTCTATGTTTGCCGACTGGATGAAATCCGCCGCGGATTTTTGGCTTTCCGCGGGGAAGACCTGGACTCCAGGGGCGGCCGGAGCCGCCGGCTCATCGGCTTTCCCTGCGGGTGACTTCGGCAAGATGCAGGAAGGCTTTCAGACGCTTCTCAAGACATGGCAGACATCGACTTCGGCACTGGGCTCTCCCCAGACCATGGAAGCCATCTTCAAGGGGGCCACCGCCTCGCCCGAGACCGCCATGAGAATGCTTCAGACCACCTGGGATGGGTATTCTCAGCTCTATCAGATATGGCTGAAGAATGCCGGCAAGCTCGGCGATGCCGGTAAAGCACACAGCTTCGAAGGGCTTGAACCGGGCATGTTCAAAGAGTGGACGGCCTTCTATGAAAAGGAACTGCAACCTTTCTTCAAGGCGCCTCAGGTGGGCTTGACCCGCCTTTATCAGGAACGGACGAACACGGCCCTGGACAAGTTCAATCAGTTGCAGGTGGCGGTAGGTGAATTTCTCCATCACCTCAATGGTCCGGTGGAGAGATCGGTCAAGGCGATGCAGGAGAAGATCGAGGAACAGGCCAAAGAGGGAAAGCTCTCCGAAGATTTCAAAGACTACTACAACGCGTGGATCAAGATCCTGGAAGGCGATTACATGACGCTCTACAAGACCCCGGAATACATCGAGTCCATGGGCCGGGCGTTCAGCGCCGTGGAGGGGTACAAGGTCGCCAGGGATGATTTGCTTGTGGACGTCCTGCAAATCCTCCCGATTCCAACGAACAAGGAGATGGATCAACTTTATAAGGAGTTCCACGTCCTGAAGAAAACCGTCAAGGAAATGGCTAAGCAGCTTAAGAAGTTTGAGTCGATGAGATAACGGAGGTCTCGTATGAATGCAACTCAAATCCCAATAGACCTTATCTTGGGCAAAATGGCCGAGGATGTGGGAAAATCGCAGGAGCGCATCCTCAAGTCCCAGGAAGTCCTGTTAGGTCCGCTTGAAACGGACATTGCCACCACCCCTTGCGAGATCGTCTATGAGGAAGATCGGGTGAAGCTCAAGCACTATCTTCCCCTGGCCGAAGCTCGCGTAAAGACCCCGCTGCTCATGGTCTACGCCCTGATCAACCGCGAGACCATGCTCGATCTGCAGCCGGGCAAAAGCGTGGTCGAGAAGATCCTCAAGGAGGGGATCGACCTGTATATGATCGATTGGGGCTATCCCACGCGCAAGGATCGCTATCAGGGCATTGACGATCACGTGAATGGTTACCTGGACAACATCGTTGATTTTATCCGCGAGCGGCACGGCGTGCCAAAAATCAACCTCATGGGAATCTGCATGGGGGGAAGCTTTTCCATCATGTACTCGGCCCTGCACCCGGAAAAGGTGAAAAACCTGATCACCACGGTGACTCCAAGCAATTTTGGCCATGACAAGGGCCTTCTCAACATCTGGGCGAAAGCCCTCAACCCGGACCTGGTGGTGGAAGCGAACGGCAATATGCCCGGGGATATGTTGAACATCGGTTTCCTGTTGCTCAATCCGGCCCGGTTGATGCTCGACAAGTACGTGAACTACTTTGAAAACGTCCAGGACAAGGTTTTTGTGGAGAATTTCATCCGCATGGAAAAATGGATTTTCGACAGTCCGGATGTCCCCGGAGAAACCTTCCGCCAGTTTATCAAAGATTGCTTCCAAGACAATCTGCTCATCCAGAGCAAGATGGAACTGGGAGGGAAACGGGTCGATCTCCAGAACCTCACCGCGCCCCTGCTCAACATCTACGGCCGTTTCGACCACCTGGTTCCGCCCGTGGCCTGCGAGCTCCTGACGAGCAAGGTGGGCAGCAAGGACACCGAAGACCTGTGCCTGGAGACCGGCCACATCGGCATCTACGTGAGCGCCAAATGCCAGAAGGAACTGGCTCCCAAAATCGCCGGCTGGCTTTTGGCAAGAGACGACAAGGAAGGGGAAGCCCCCGCTCCCCCCCCAACCGGCAAAGATGAGCCGAAACCGGAGGCCGAACCTAAAAGTCGAACCGCGTCAACCAAGAAAGAAAACCAGAAAACCCAGGGAGAATGATCATGAACTCTGCCGAAAAGAACGATTATTTCGATGCCATCTGCAAGGTGAGCAGGGCCTTCGGAACGACTCTCGACAGGGACGAACTGCTCAAACTGATCGTCGCTAGTGCTGTTGAAACCATGAAGGTGAAAGCCGCCTTGCTTTTTCTTCACGATGAAGAGCGGGACCAGTTCAGGGCGGCGGCCCAGAAGGGCTTATCTGAGACTTATATCAAAAAGGGTCTCACCCAACCGGGGAAAATGGTGCCGATTCTGGAAAAAGAGGGTCATTTCTTTGCACGTGACTGCACCACGGACAGCAGGGTGGATGGTCATGATGTGAAGAAGGCCGAAGGATTGGCTTCCCTCCTCATCGTCCCGGTCATGGTAAAGGGCAAGGTCATTGGCGGTTTGGCGTTGTTCACGAATAGTCCGCAGGATTTCTCGAAACAGGAAATCGACTTCGCTGCGGCCCTGGCCGAGCAGGGCGGCATGGCGATCGAGCATGCCCGCTTGCTTGAAAAGATCAGGCGCAATACCAACCTATTTCTCGATTTGGCAGTGGATATCAACTCCAGCCTCAATGTCAAGGAGGTCCTGCACGCCCTCACCGTCAACGTCGCGGAAACCTTGAGCGTGAAAGGCTCGGCCCTGCTGCTCCTGGATGAAAAGACCAAAAACATTGAATGTGTGGCGAGTCATGGCTTGAGCGACCGGTACCTGGGCCGGGGACCACTGCTCATCGAGGGAAGCATCCAGCAAACTCTGGAAGGCAATCCGGTATTGATTCGGGACGTCGCCACCGACCCCAGAGTGAAGCACAAGAAAGAAAAGAAAAAGGAAGGCATTGCCTCCCTGCTCTCCCTGCCGGTCAAAACCAAGCAGGGCATCATCGGTGTGCTGCGGCTCTACAGCGCCGTACCGAGAGAATACAATGACGATGAAATCAAGCTGCTCACCGCTCTGGCTCATCTGGGAGGGATCGCCATCCAGAATGCGTCCCTCTATCTCGTCATCGAAAAGGACATGACCGATCTGCGGGAAGAAATCTGGACTCACCGGTCTTATTTTTAGCCTGCGCCCTGATGCTGAAACAAGGTTTCTGCTGCCACAAGTTGCTTCAGGAACGCTTTCCCGGACTGGAGGGTTGGAATGAGAATCATCTATTGCCAAAGATACAACCGATATGTTGCTCAGCACCATTGCGAGCTTTTCAACGACGGCGACAGCTGTGAATACCACGATTTCGCTCATTCCTGGAGGAGCATCAAGGATTTGGCACAGGATGACGACCGGCCGGTGTGGGATGTGGCTTCAATCATAAAGCCGTTCAATTGCACCATGATGGACCTCGTTCGCCTTGGCGCCTGGAGTCGGAGGCTTGCCTATGGAAAACGGGTGTAGGGTGTGGGAGAACGTTTACAGCGAGGGGCGGGTTGGAAAACCCGCCCTCCTTTACCGGTAAGGCAGAGAGACGAGGATATCGTTGTTTTCCGGCCGGGCGCTATTCCTTGGGAGGCGACTCCTGCTTGGCCGCTTTCCCTAAACCCGGGAGCAGGTCAAAGAGGGAGTCAAGGGTCAAGAAGGGGGACATGGGGGTAGGCGCCTGGGCGAAAAAATCCTTGCCCATATCGAGCCAGGTTCGAAACTGCTGATCGAGGGCCGCCTTCTGCGCAAGATAGTTTCTGATGGTGCATTCCAGGTATTCTTCGAAAAATTCACCGAGGACATTTTGGACGCATCATAGAGGCGCCGATTGGGGTATTTCTTGAGCAGAACTTTTTCACGCATGTCCTTCTCCTGACTGCGGCGGCCCGATTTTTCAATATCACATCGCAACAAATAATATGTCGATCAAGATCTATCATATCTTGATTTATACTATAAACATCTGGTTTAACAGCAGAAACAGATTAAACATCCTATTTTGTGTGCAAATAAAAAGATGGTGCAGTGCATCAAAATGCTCTTGACATTGGCTTGGAAACCATTAAAATGGATTCACCCTAGATCAAGGGCAGGAGAATTCGCAAGGCTTACACCAAGAATACGGGAGGCATGACAAACATGGAACCGATTAAAATGGCAAAACAAATGATCGACTTCAACAAAGCCACCTTCGACAACACTTTTAACGCCATGGTTTTGTTGCAGGAGCAAACCGAAAAGATGGTCAATACCTTTATGGCCCAGGCGACCTTCCTTCCCGAGGAAGGGAGGAAGATGCTCACTGAATGGGTCCAGACCTTCAAGAAAGGCCGCGAGGAATTCAAAAAAGCGGTTGACGAAAGTTTTACCAAAGTGGAGACGTACTTCACTGAAGCGGGCAAGAAGAGTTAGTGTCCATCCGGAAACCCCATTTTGTAGGAGGGGCTTCCAGCCGCGATCGGGGCTGGAAGCCCCTCCTACAGAACAAGGCGCCACTTTCCGGATGGGAACGAGTTAGCTTCAAAGCAATAAATGGTAGTAGCCTCGAGCTTTCTCGTGAACGGTGACCGAATCACATGAATACGCACGTATTACTAAGGAGTGATGGAGATGGACCAGAAAGAGACCGTGAAACAGATGATTCAGTATAACAAGACCGTTTTCGAAAACACTTTTAACAGCCTGGCAATGCTTCAGGACCAGATGGAAAAAACCATGGACATGTTTCTGAAACAATCCTCCTGGCTTCCTGAGGAGGGGAAAAAGGTCGTCGAAGAATATGCCAAAGCTTACAAAAAGGCTCGTGAAAACTTCAAGAACGCCGTGGACGAAAGCTTCAAAAAGGTAGAGGGATTCTTCGGCGGTGCCGTTTAGAAGTGGTCCCTATCCGGCCCGGATAATGTCTGGATTTACCCCGTGTGTGGTCTGCCCTTTGCCGGGGGAATCCAGCCAGGCCGTGACAAACCCTGAAGCGTTTGGGCCATGTCGAATAATCACCCTGGGAGAATCATCGATGGAGAATTTCCGGAGTCCGTGCACTCAGTCATTTGATTTATGGAGCGGCCTTCTGCAAAGATCGCGAAAATGGCAATCACAAATGGTGGAGGCATCCCTCAACTCGATGAAAAGCACCATGATTTTTGGAAATGGAGTTCTGAAGTACACGGGAGAATTCATGGAGCCTTCATGGGATGCCCTGAATGCCTTCTGCAACACCGAACGAAGAAAGCTCCCAAGCACTCCATGCCCAGAAACAGTGAGTGGCTACGCCGACCTTTTTCAGTTCAATGTCGATTTGGGGTCACAGGCCATGATCAGCCCTTTAGCGCTGAACGACTACCTCCTTCGACAGATGAACGAGGCATTCGCGGCCCTCCGCAATACCCTGTTCGACGGGGAAGGAGAAGACCTCGCACAATTTACCGCGCGGAAGGCTCAACTCCTGGACGTAGTGGTCAATGCCTACCCCAAGGCTATTCAGGAGATTAAATCGGAATACGGTTTTCATTTTGACCAGCGCGGCTATGTCAAAGCGGCTGAAACCGAGCGTTTTGAGCTCTACCAGGTCCTTCCTCGGGACCCCAAGGTTAAGGTGAGAAAGAACGGCAAACCCATTCTCATCATTCCACCCTATGTTTTGGGGGCAAACATCCTGGCCTTCTTGCCCGGGGAGAACAAAAGCTACACGCACTGCTTCGCCAATCAGGGGATTCCCACTTACATCCGTATCATGAAGGACATTCAGGCCACCGAAGCCGTGCAGCTCCTGACCCCCGAAGACGACACGCTCGATACGCGTCTCTTCTGTGAACGGTTGATGGCCCGGCATGGCCGGCCGGTCACCCTGAATGGTTTTTGCCAGGGCGGGTATATGACTACTTTGGCGATTCTTTCGGGCGAACTGGATGGCATCGTTGATGCCCACATCACCTGTGTTGCCCCCATTGACGGCTCGCGGAGCAAAGCCCTGGTTGAGTTCATGAAACACACGCCGGCGCGTTTCAGGGATTTGGGCTATTCCTTGAAAACTTTGCCGAACGGGATTCCGGTGGTGGATGGCAAAATCCTCAGCTGGACATTCAAACTGAAGAGCATCGAGAAGGAGGCCCCCCTCTTCACCCTCTTCCGGGACCTCATGATGTTCGACAAGCCGGGACAGGTGGCCCAGGTCAACAAGACCGCCGCCGCAATCAACCATTGGATGCTGTATGACAAAACCGATCTTCCGCTCGGCATCACACAAGCGAGTTTCGACTCTTATGCCATCCCCGTGGATAAGGATGGGACTCTGCCGGTGAAGCTGTTTGGCCGTCCGCTCAACTTGAATTATTTCAAGGAAAAGCATATTCCCTGGCTCATCTGCCTTGCCGAGAAAGACGATCTGGTTGATGAAGGCGCCAGTCTCGCACCACTCGATTGGGTGGACGCGGAGGTCACCGTTTTTCCCAAGGGCCACACCTCGATAGCCACATCATGGTCGATGCCCACTTCGGAGTGTGCTCTGGATTCATGTTTCAGTTATAAATCTCATCCTTCGTCATCGTCGCCCCGGTCTGACGGGCAATGCCGGGGACCGGTCCGGTACCAGCTGGATCTGGATGAGACTGCCTCGCCGGCCGGATGAGAGGGAACAACGACCCAGGCAGGACATATTGAAACGATACCCAGGAAGGTTAAGATTTCTTCTGGTTTTTGTTTTCTCTGCGACCTCTGCGTCTCTGCGGTGAACCTTTTTGGTTGCGGCCTTGAAGGAGCGAATCATGGACAGACAGTTTCTGGAATTCTGGGGCAACTTCATGCTGAACGCGGCCAAAAGCCAAAAGCAGCTTGAAGACATGGCGGAATGGATGAAGGGGGGCTTCACCGGCTTTCAGGACCTCACCTCCACGTTCGAGAAGGTCTATGGCTTAAAGGAAGTGGAAAAGGAAAGTCCCGATTACCTGAAAATGTGGGCGGGAGCGCAAGAAGACTTCACCAAATCTTTTAAGGACTACCTCACCATGCTTGGCGTCGTGCCTCGTGACGAACATCTGGCCCTGGTGAAGAAATACGAAGAGCTCAAAGAAAAAGTTGCGTCACAGGAAGAGACCATCAGGCACTTGCGGATGCTTTTGTCCCAAGCGAAGATGGAGGAGGAACACGAGGAGCTCACCAACCAGTTCGAAGAACTCGCAAAGAAACAGGGTGAGCAGTTTCAAAAGCTGATGGAGAGCTTCGGCCAGGCGCTCAAGGAAAAAGACAAACCCTCATGACCTTGCTCTCTGACCTCCATGACCCCCGCTTCTGGCCTGACTATGATACACACCTGACCCCGCGGTAGGAATGGGTGAGATATTTTGTTGGAAAAGAGGAGTAATTTGCGGAAACACACTTGACCCCATAGGTTATTTATGCCAGTATCGAGTTGTGCGAACATGTGGCCTTGAATTTACATCGGATACGATCCATCGAATCCGCCAGACGCTTGATGAATCGCCATCGATCTCGAGACGGTTGTTGGCTCGTCACGTCTGCGAATGGATGGACTGGCGAGCGGCGAGCGGGCGGCTCAAGGAAGCAGCCTGCCGTAAAGCCCTGAGTGTTTTGGCCAAGGCCGGTGTGATCGAGCTGGGCCGATCGAATACGCTTTGTGGACTCCAGCCAGCACGAACAGCTCCGCTGATTAGCCCGATTCATGTTGGTGATGCGTGGTGTGAACTGAGCGAACTGGGCGATCTTGAAATCGAGCGGGTCACCAACTGTTACCATAAGACGTCCAGGATCTGGAAAGATCTTATGGACGAATATCACTACCTTGGCAGTGGTCCTCTGGTCGGTGCCCAGATCAAATATCTCATTTGGAGTGCGAGCCGTGGCTGTCTTGGAGCTGTCAGCTTTAGCAGTGCCAGTTGGGCACTTAAGGAACGGGACCAGTTCATAGGTTGGAGCGAGCGGGCCCGGATGAGTAATCTGCAACGGGTAGTATGCAACAGCCGTTTTCTTATTGTTCCAACGGTACGGGTACCGAATTTGGCCTCGCATGTTCTGGGCCAATGTAGGGCCCGTCTTGTCGATGACTGGCTGAGCAGTTACGGTGTTGAGCCGGTGCTGTTGGAAACGTTCGTTGATCCCGAAAGGTTCATGGGAACGAGCTATCGTGCCGCCAACTGGATACCGGTGGGGAAAACAAGTGGCCGGAGGGCTGCACAGCGAGAAGCAGGGGGTGGGCCGAAGGAGATCTTTCTCTATCCTTTGCGACCTGAGTGGCAGCGGATTTTGTGTGAGGAACCCCCGATCAGATTGGGACAGAGGCCGCGTGCGAGTGATCCAGCTGACTGGGTAGAAGAAGAATTGGGTACCGTAGAGCTCTACGATCCCCGGTTGAAAAGGCGTTTGTTCACTCTGGTGCGAGATTTTTACGGACAGTCCCAGGCAGCGATTCCCCAGGCCTGTGGATCTCATACGAAAACGATAGCTGCATACCGGTTTTTTAACAATGAACGGGTAACTATGGACAAAGTGCTTCGTGCTCACACGGAAGCGAGCGTTGAGCGCATCAGAGCGCACCAGGTGGTACTGGCCGTCCAGGATACGACCACTTTGAATTATACGCTGCATCGTGCTACCGAAGGTTTGGGGCCGATCGGTACCAAAGCAAGTGGTCCGATGGGGTTGGTAGTCCATGACACGATGGCCTTCACCACGGAAGGTACTCCTTTGGGGTTGGTAGATGTCCAATGTTGGGCACGGGACCTTCAAGATATAGGCAAAAGGCATCGCCGAAAAGAATTGCCCATCGAAGAGAAGGAGAGCATCAAGTGGCTCAACAGCTACCGGGCCGTCAGTGAAGTTCAAAAACTTTGCCCTGAAACGATGTTGGTCAGCGTTGGCGATCGCGAATCGGACATTTACGAATTGTTTCTTGAGGCAGCCCAAAATCCTGCTGGTCCGAAGATCTTGGTGCGGTGCGAACGATCCCGCAACCGTAAAACAGGGGATGCATATCTGTGGGATGTCGTAGCAGGACAGCCCGTTGCCGGCTACCAAGTCGTTCATGTCCCCAGAAGGGGATGCCAGTTGGCCCGAGAGGCCACCCTGGAGGTGCGCCATACGCAAGTTATGCTCAATCCTCCCAAAGGCAAAGGGTATCCCCCGGTAGCGGTCTGGATGGTTTATGCACGTGAAGTAGACTATTCCCCCGCCGTCACATCGCCGCTGGAATGGATGCTCTTGACCACGGTGGAGGTGAACAGCCTGGAGCAGGCTTGCGAACGCTTGATGTGGTATGCCAGGCGTTGGGGTATTGAGGTGTTTCATCGCACCATCAAAAGCGGATGCCGCATAGAGGACCGCCAGCTGGGAACAGCCGAAAGTCTCGAAGCCTGTCTGGCTATCGATATGGTAGTAGCTTGGCGGATCTATCATTTGTTGAAACTCGGTCGTGAAGTTCCCGATGCTCCCTGCACGGTCTTCTTTGAAGAGGCCGAATGGAAGGCCTTGTACCTGTTCGTCAACAAGACCCTACCTTCCGATGATGATAAGCCTACCCTTCGCGAAGCCATCCGTATGGTTGCCTCCCTTGGCGGTTTCCTGGGACGAAAGTCCGATGGCGAGCCTGGCACGACAACTCTATGGCGAGGTCTCCAACGTCTCGAAGATATCACTGCCACTTATGTCTATTTCCTCCCCTACCTGAAGTCCGGACCATGACCACGGGCGTAGGTGTGTATAATTGTCAGCTTCTGGCTGGGGTCACAACGAACGACGGATGCAGGTCCCAAGCCATGCCGGTTCGAGACTCTCCATAAACAACTTGCACTCACTTCAGCCCTTTTTTGAACCACGAAGAACACGAAGAAATCACTTCGTGCTCTTCGTGTTCTTCGTGTTCTTCGTGGTAAAAGAAGGCCTTATATTTTTGGACGCCCCCTTGCCTCCTGCCTGTTGTTGTGCTTTCTTAACAGCACGCGTTATGTAACACGTTTTGAGCTGTACTGAAACAGAACCTCTAACGGGCTCCTGCAAGCCCGGTTTTGCAGAACGGAAATACAGTTATGGAACGCATCATGACCTTTGAACAAGGACCCATTCGCCCACCCAGCGAAGCGGGAAGCCTGCTGTTGCGGTTTACGCGCAATTGCCCCTGGAATCGATGCACTTTTTGCCCTGTCTATAAAGGACAGGAGTTCAGCCGCCGATCTCTGGAAGAAATTCGGCATGACATCGATGCGGTTCACAACATCCTTGACGACTTGCGCAATCTCTCGAGGTCTTTGGGGCTGGCCGGGCAGCTGGACCAGCGGGTGTTGAACGCCGTTTTGACCAGTCCTTCTTACCGCGGACATTACCGATATGTGGCACTGTGGGCTTTTTCCGGACAGGGAAGGGTCTTCATCCAGGATGCCAACAGTCTCATGCTGCCTGTTGAATTCCTCGTTGAAGCCCTTCGCTATTTACGAACCACCATCCCTGAAATCCGTCGAGTAACGTCCTATGCCCGCAGCACTACCCTGGCGCGAAAGAGCCTCGAGGACCTCAAGGCCATCCGGGAAGCGGGTCTGGACCGCATTCACGTCGGTCTCGAAAGCGGCTCGGACCGTGTCCTCGAGTTCGTCAAGAAGGGAACCACTGCTGAGCAGCACATCGCCGCCGGCAGGAAGGTCGTGGAAGCAGGCATGACGCTCTCGGAATACGTCATGCCCGGGCTGGGCGGTAAGCGGTGGTCGCAGGAACATGCGCTCGAGACAGCCCGGGTGATCAATGCCATCAACCCCCATTTCATCAGGCTGCGCAGCCTTCGCATCCCGTCCCGGACCCCACTGTATCAAGACAAGGTCCAGGGACGCTTTACCCCCCTTTCCGACGATGATACGGCCCGTGAAATAAGACTCTTTATTCAGGCCCTCGACCACATTACCAGCACCCTCACCTCCGACCACATCATGAACCTCCTGCCGGAGATAGAAGGGACCTTTCCCGGCGACAAAAAGCCTATGCTGGCGGTGATCGACAGGTACTTTTCGCTTTCGGCAGAGGACCGGCTGCTCTATCGACTCGGCCGTCGCGGCGGCGCCATCGAGGCGCTTACCGACCTGGCAAACCCCGGATTAAGGGAACGCCTCGAAGCCGCTCGCCGGGAATTGGAAGCCGAGACCGGCAACGACCTTGAAAGTGTCATCACCGAGCTGGCCGATCAATACATTTAGAGGAGAAATGACATGCCGGGCATAACTCTTCAGCATTGTCCCAAGGTTTACATTTTGGAAACACATCGCTCAAAGACCCCGGCCTCAACCCTGCAGTTTATTGAAACGACGAGAAGTCTGGTGGGGATGATGAGGTTTCGCGACGTGACCGCTCTGGATCGCATTGGACTGCCGGTCTTCACCTGCGATCGCCTCCGGCCGGACCACTCAAAGACCAGCCACACGGGCAAGGGGGTTTCGAAAATTCAGGCCCAGGTGTCCCTGATGATGGAGGCAATCGAGCGCTATTGCTCTGAATTCCGTCATGAGTACCGGGACGGACTCATTCGCGGAAGCTACGCCGGCCTTCGCCGTCACTGCAATACGTTGAATCCGCAGGAACTCATCCTCCCCAGCTTTTCAGCCTTTCGAGCAGAGCACGACCTTCACTGGGTGCGAGGCTTCGACATCGGCGCCCAGGAGGAAATACTCGTCCCGGCGGCGGCCGTTTATCACCCGTTCCACCTCGATGAGAATACCCCGATCAACACCCATACCAATGGCTTAGCGTCGGGAAATACCATGGAGGAGGCGATTTTTCATGGCATGACCGAGGTTATTGAGCGAGACGCCTGGAGCATTGCCAAGTTCAACAACGAGTTGAACGCGGCCCTGACCGTTGAGGATAAACCTGAGCATGAGTTTATCATCGAGTTGATCAGGAAATTTGAGAAGGCAGGGGTTGAGGTCACGGCCAGGGATCTTACCACGGATATCGGGGTCCCGGTCATTGCCGCCTTTTCTCAGGATTCCGTTTATCCCAATCTAATGCCGTTCGACGGCTTTGGCGCCCATCTCGATCCGCGTGTGGCCATGGCACGCGGACTGCTCGAGCTGGCCACAACGCGGGCTTTCTTTATCCAAAAACACGGCCTCGACAGTCTCCAGGAAAATCTCCCTTTCTATTACAGCGAAACGGATTTGGAAGATCCCCGCTTCTATGCCCCGGAACAGAAGCGCCTCGGCGAGCTGGACCATGAGTACAGTGCTGATATCCTCGAGGACATCAAGACGCTTCTCAAGAAACTCGAAGCGTGTGGGTTCCGAAGAACGGTCATTGTCGACCTGACCAGACCGGATGTAGGCATTCCCACGGTCCGGGTGATTATCCCGGGAATGGAAGTCTACTGCTTCGATAAGGAGCGAAAAGGCAGCCGGCTGTACAAACACACGGCATCCTGAAATTGCACAAGAGCCAAGGCTGAAGCGACAGAACATGAGAAGACGCTGAGCGAAGCCTATACAGAAACCGACAGAGGAGGATCGATGCTTACGGAAGAGGAAGTCAGGGAGCGGGCGCAGTATTGTTACTGCGTTCTCCTGCAGCTTGGCTGGCTGCACGACAATGAACTCGTGGAACCCCACCAGTACCTGGATTATCTCCAGAATTCCACCCTGCAGTTGGCCAGTGACGAGTTCGTTTCCACGACGATTGAAGAGGCACTGGCGATGCGGCATCCAGACGGAGGACTGAGCACCCTTTTGGCCCTCTATGAAGGGTTTGTCCATGCCTATTGTGATGTGATCGAAAGCAGCCTCGAAGAGCTCAGCAAAGAAGTTCCTCACGAGCTATTGGAAAAGCTGGCATCTGAGGTGGGAGTAGAGCTCAAACTGCAATTGAACACCGAATCTTAAACAAGGAACCGCAGAATATCGAAGGAAAAAAACGGGCGGAGTTGAACCCCGCCCCTACGATCTAGAATGTAAGCCAAACCCCTCTGCCAAGGCATAAGGGATCAAGGCTGGTGAGCCAACTCCGGTCAGGCGTCAATGATTGATTGGATCGCCGCCGGATAGTCCGCCTTCTGAGGAAGAAAGATCAGTTCAGGATCAACGAATTCCCTGAGCACGAACAGTTCCCGGTAGGTGGGACGTGGGGTTTCGCCTTTCAACCGCGACACATTCAGGTCGAACCCACAGTTCTCCTTGACCTGTTCCACCGTAACACCAGGGTGGGAGGTTTCAAGGTAGATGATGCCATTTTCGTCGAACCGGTAAACCCCCATGTTCGTTACCACCGCGCTGGGCCCGCAGTCGGCAAAGGGGGTCCCTTTCCATACCTCCCTCTTCGGCTTCCATTCCTTGGTTTTGAAGTCCCAACACCACCAACCCGGCGTCGTGGTGTAATCGTTTCTTTCCAGGAAACGCCTCTTCTCCTGGAGGATGATAAAGGCGGTGCGGCGAGCCATGGTACCGATATCGGAATTTCCGCCCGACCCGGTAAAGCGGTGCGCGGGATGAAAGTAGTCCCCAATCGAGGTCACGTTTACGCCGCCATACTTATCGATCGCCGCTCCTCCCAGAAAGCCCAGGGTGACAAAGCCCTGCTGGAGGTAATACCCGAACGTGTCGACCAAGCCTCCCAGGGAGGAGCTCATATTGGCCGCGCGTTGATCGCACACCGACATCGGGACATGCATGGTTTTGCCGTCACAGATCCCCGACTCGTAAATCAAAAGGGCGTGCGGGGCATTGAGGAAATTGGCGGTCATAATCCCCACCATGGGCAGCCCCGTCCCCGCGAAAACGATATCGTCATCCCTCACTTCGTGAGCCACAGCAATAGCCATCAGTTCCGGAAGGATAAACTCACCCGGCTTTGCCGGTTCCTCAGGAATCTTGTCAATCAATTCCATCAACTCTTCCATCGATTTAGCCATCTTCCGTTCCCTCCTTCCTAGTAGCCGCTGCGCGCCACGGACAGGGGCATCTTCATCCTGGGTGCCGGTTTCTTGCCTCGCATAATTCTCGTGCTGTAGCCGGTAACGCTGTCGGCTTTGAGATCCAGGAGTTTTTTGGCGCCCAGCTTGGTAATCATGTCCTCCCAGGATTGGGGGCCATAGACCCATTCATCAAGCCACTTCTTGAGGTCTTCCGGGTTTCTCGAAGCAGCATCCATCAACCTCATGAAGGGAGCGTCATAGTCATAGAAGAACGGCACCGAACTGGGGAAGGCTCCCCACGGCTGTTCCACGATACAATCCACGGTAAAATAGGGAATTTGGTTGGATTCGGAATGCTTCCGCAGTTCCGCTTCGGGAACGACTTCCTCACAAACGACGACCACCTTATCGCAGGCAAAAGCGATTTCCTTGTCGATGGTCCCGACGCCACGCCACCGGGCGGTGCCCTTGTCCCCGGCCTGGGCCACATGAATCACGGCCAGGTCGGGCCGGGCAGCGGGCAGCAGAACGACATCGCCATCGCCGTAAAAAGGCTCCTCCATTTGAATAAATTTCTTTTTGGCAATCTTGGGGTTCTTGCCGTCCCTGAGCCCGGCCTTTCCCAGGGCATCGAATTCAGGGTTGTACAGATCGGAACCCAAAGGCGCATAGTAAGGAATGAAAGGGGCCCCGATGGCCCCGGCCAAAAACCTCATGGCCATGGCACCGTGGGAGTAATCCTCCAGGATCATCTTTCCGGCTTTGTAATTCCTTTCCAGGTTGACATCAAGCTTACCGGCCATCTCGCCCCAGCCCATCCAGTCGGTCTCATATATTTTGATGGCATTGACGGCATTCAAGAGCCACGTGCAAACACTGCCGTGACGGTCCAGAACATGAATATCCTTGAACCCCTGCCTCACCGTTTCCCAGGCAAAGGCCACCGGGTTGCGGTTAAAGCCCGTAAAACCGCTGAAGGCAACAATAATTCCATCGTGCATGTACTTCCTGACCGCCTCATCGAGGGTCAAGACCTCGGCTTTCTTAGCCTTTTCGCGAATTCGCGGCATCGCCTTACCTCCTTTTGACGTCTGCAAAAGCCCTCTTCAAAACCATCGCTTCACCAGCACAATCGTTTCCCGGCAGAGCAAGAATTAATGTTCGTGGACATAGAACGGCCACTTATGGAAGAACCACTCGTTCCAGAGGAGCGGGATGATCCACCAGAAATTCCAGATGAGCGATTCACCGTGAATGAGGCGCTCGGCCAGACCATGTTCCATGTGGGAATTGCCCAGGCCCCAAAAACCAAAGTTGAGATTGTAGAAGCAGAGATAGTTCGCCACCATCAGCACGAGCACCCCGAACGTCCGGAACCAGAACGCTCCCCAGGAATCCTTATCGGCTTGTGGGCACATATCATCGAAGTAATGATGCCAGGCAAGGAACGGAATAAGGGTAAACCCCGCAATTTCCGCGGCATGGTACCACAGGAAGCGGGTGGGATCGCTCTTGTCGCCGGCGGGCAAATGTTGGATGATCGGGTTCATGTCAAAAATGACGGGGACCAACTTCACACAAAGCAGGGCCAGGAGGTAGCCGAGAATCACGTTGAGGATGAACGAAACGTTTCCTTTCCACGGCTGCGGGAGTTTAATGAGCGACCAGGGTTTCATGCGCCAGACATTGGGCGTCATGAACAAAACAATGATCATCCATTCCCACCAGCCGAAGACCCAATGCACATGACTGGTCCCGTTGATAGACGTCCACCACGGTGTGTTCAGCGCATACGCCTTGCCGAAGACTCCTTCCCAGATCAGTCCCCAGAAAGGAACGATGAGCACGACATAGAAGAACAGGGTCAGCAGACTGCACCAGCCGATGTCACAAAGACCCGCCTGGGGCTGGGTCAAGTCGCTGGGCCGGATGGGCCATTTGCCGTAGAGGATGGTGACGAAGGGGTAGGAATAGAAACCGATCAGCACAAAGGTAACGACGGCGCGCTCGGCAAACCGGGCGCCCGGATTGGTCAGCGCATCCAGCGTCAAAGTCCTGCCGCAACCCTCCGGCAAAACCGTCTTACCGGCGGCGGCGAGGTTTTCCAGGTTGATCTGACTGAGAAAGTTAAAACCAAGCCCAAGGATTCGATAAAAAACAACGTGAATCACAATCCAAACCACGACCAGGTTGATAATGGTTTCGATGATTCCTCGCCATGGCTGCGCGATATCCTGGAACGGCCAGTCCCCCATGAACATGTGCTGCCATAAACCGACCAAAATCATCATGGCAAGATACATGACAAAGGGATAGGGAAAGCTCCCCACCGGCCCTCTCGTATCACTGAAAAGATACCAGGTAAGCCATCCGACCAGGAAAAAGACAATGTTCGAAATGATTCCAGTAAGGGGTTGCCCCCAACGGGGTTTAAGTGGTCCAGCCATAACGCCCTCCTCTCTGCTAAATGTCAGGTGCTCTGATGCCTGTCCCCACAAGCCATTCAACGATTCTGGTTCTGGACTTGCTCTTCACCCCCTTTCCTGGAATCCCAATTGTGCAGCAGTCACTCACCCATCAGGCAAGCTATTAGGCCGTGCCACTTTTCGGAAGCGCCATGAAAGCAACAGGAAGCATTGATGGGTAATCTCACTCTTGGGCAAATTGGTTCCCTGCAAAAATACTGGGGCCGTCGGATTAACCGTCGCTCAGCATTGGTGGTATCGCAGCATCGACTGCAGATCACTCACCTTAGATCAGCAAAACTGGTCGCAAGAAAGCTAAGAATCGCTCAATGAATGGGAATCGGGCTTGGAAAGGAAAGTCAGCAGGACCTGACAAGGGAAGCAAGAAATATAAGAGCCGCACGACCCATGACATGGGGATGTTATGATAATTAACTGCCCGACCGAATCACTACTACCGCAATTCTGCCGAACCGGTCAAGAAAAATTTGTTTGACATTGCGCGACGCTCTGATTTAAGTGTTCGAGTACCCTGGTGTGGTGCTCATTCCAGTTCCCCCTCGCCATAAGCAGGGTATGGCAGGGGGAAGCGATGCGATGCGATTCCCGTTATCCTGCTCCAGAGTCTTCCCTCGGTCCTTAGTTGAACCACGAAGGACAAGAAGCACAAGAAATTGATTCATTGAATTGGACCTATCCTGCATCGGGTAAACCATTTTGTTTGTGAGAAAAAGCCGGGAGGATGAAGAAGATGGGAAATAGAATGCTTTCTGAATCGACACTTGAGAGAATGGAGAAGGAATATCAGGAGTGGCTCCGAGAATTCCAGAGCGCCACAAAAAAAATGCCGGAGCGCCTGAAACGCTTTTCCACCGTTTCCGACATGGAAATCAAACCCCTCTATACTCCTTTGGATATCAAGGACAAAGACTACTTCGAAGACATCGGTCTCCCGGGATCGTATCCTTTTACCCGGGGGGTTCAGAGCACCATGTATCGAGCACGGCTATGGACGATGCGCATGTTCGCCGGTCTGGGTTCCGCCGAGGACACGAACAATCGGTTCCATTACCTGATCAACCATGGCGAAACCGGTCTCAGCACGGCTTTCGATTTTCCAACGCTGATGGGCTACGACACGGACTCCCCTCTGGCGCGCGGGGAATGCGGCAAGTGCGGTGTCGCTATCGACACCGTCGAGGATATGCAGCGACTCTTCGCCAACATTCATCTGGAGGATGTGACCGCATCCATGACGATCAATCCGCCGGCGTCGATCCTGTGGGCGATGTATATCGCCAACGCTGAAAACGAAGGCTACGACAAGAAGAAGCTCGGAGGCACGATCCAAAACGACTGCCTCAAAGAATTCATTGCCCAGAAGACCCTCATGCTCCCTCCGGAGCCGAGTATCCGCCTGGTAGTCGACACGGTAGAGTACGGGACCCGCGAAGTACCGCGCTGGAATACCATCAGCATCAGCGGCTATCACATCCGTGAAGCCGGGTCCACAGCCGTTCAGGAATTGGCCTTCACGATCTACGATGGGGTCTGTTACGTCGAAGAATGCATGAAACGAGGCCTCGATGTGGATGATTTCGCCGGGAGACTCTCCTTCTTCTGGAATTCTCACATCGATTTCTTTGAAGAAATTGCCAAAATGCGGGCCGCTCGCCGCTTGTGGGCGCGACTGATGAAAGACCGTTTCAAAGCGAAAAATCCACGATCCATGCTGCTGCGTTTTCACACCCAGACCGCCGGCTGTTCCCTCACCTCCCAGGAACCCTACAACAACATCATAAGGACCACAACCGAAGCGCTCGCAGCCATCTTGGGCGGCACCCAGTCCCTCCACACCAACTCCCTCGACGAAGTGTACATGATTCCCAGCGAGCGGGCGGTTCTGATTGCCCTGCGAACGCAGCAGATTCTCGCCGAAGAAGCCGGCGTGACCAACGTCATCGATCCTCTGGCAGGTTCCTACTTCGTAGAAGCCCTCACCGACAAGATGGAGGAGGAAGCCAACGTCTATATCCGCAAACTGGATGAGCTTGGCGGGATGGTCGCCGCCATTGAAAGAGACTACCCCCAGATGGAGATTGCCGATGCCGCCTACCACTACCAGCAGCAGCTCGAACGGGACGAGAAGGTCATTATCGGCGTGAACAAGTACCCCTCAGAACGGCCCGAGCTGGAGTTCATCCTGAAGATTGACGATGAGTTGGAACGGCGGCAAGTCGAGAGGACCGATGCGTTCAAGGCAAACCGTGACAAGGTCAAATTCCAGAAAGCCATGGACGAGTTGAGACGGCGTTGCGAAGGACCGCCCTGTTGGGAGAACAATGTCATGCCTGCCCTGCTCGACGCGGTGCGGGCCGGAGCAACCGAACAGGAGTGTTGCGATCTCTACCGGCAGGTCTTCGGCACCTACTCCGATCCCGGCACCTTCTAGGCTGAAACGACATTTTCGAGTCTGGGTTTTTTTCGACCTGACATAAGAGGAGGGACTGTTTCCATGGAAAGAGAAAGGAATCTGCGTATATTGATTGCCAAGCCAGGTCTGGATGGACATGATCGCGGCGCCCGCGTGATCGCCCGGGCTTTTCGCGATGCCGGTTTTGAGGTAATCTACACGGGCTGTCACCAGACTCCCGAACAAATTGTCAGCACGGCAATCCAGGAAGACGTCGATATGATCGGCCTGAGTATCCTCTCCGGCGCTCACACCTATTCGTTTCCACGAGATCTTGGAACTGCTTCAGAGAAAACAGTGCGGAAGATATCACGGTCATCGGGGGCGGCATTTTCCCGCTGGAGGATATCCCCAAATTGAAAGCGATCGGGATTAAGGAAATATTCGAGCCCGGTGCCAAGCTTCAGGAGATCACCACCTGGGTCGGCGAGAATGTGAAGCCGCGCAAGGCTATATAAGAAGAGTTTCACCGCAGAGACGCAGAGAACGCAGAGAAGAGATGCAAATCAATGACGTAACAAGAGAAGTCATTGGGGCAGCGATGGAGGTGCACCGGGCATTGGGACCGGGTCTTTTGGAATCTGCGTATGAGGAATGTCTCTGTCATGAATTGGGGCTGAGGGGCCTTCTCTTTGAGAGGCAGAAAGCATTACCTGTCGTGTTTAAAGAAGTGATGCTTGATTGTGGTTATCGCCTCGATTGCCTGGTGTCAAATTCAGTGGTGGTTGAGATCAAGGCCGTCGAAGCGCTGCTGCCGATTCACGAAGCCCAAGTTCTTACCTACCTCAAGCTTGGCGGATGGCCCGTCGGCCTGCTGATTAATTTCAACGTCCCAGCATTAAAAGATGGTATTAAGAGAATCGTATTAGGCTTGAAAGAGTAAACCGCAGCAAGAATTTTTGCGCTTCTCTCTGCGCTCTCTGCGTCTCTGCGGTGAAAGAAAGGCTTTAAAGAATGAGCATTGCGGAACGGATTGTGGCAGGCGATGTGCGGGCAACCGCACGTCTGCTTCGAGATATTGACGACCAGATTCCCTCGGCTCGAGAAATCATGAAAGAGCTTTACCCCCACACGGGAAAAGCTCATGTGATTGGCTTTACCGGGTCTCCCGGAGTTGGCAAGAGCACCCTTGTCGACCAGATAGCCTTCCGCTATCGACAGGACGGCCTGACGGTCGGCATCCTGGCGGTCGATCCCACCAGCCCCTTTACCGGCGGCGCCATCCTCGGCGATCGCATCCGCATGCAGCGCCATTTCCTCGATAGCGGCGTCTTCATTCGCAGTCTGGCGACCCGCGGTCACTTCGGCGGACTCACCCGCTCTACCAATGACATGATCAACGTTCTGGACGCCATGGGAAAAGACATGATTCTCGTGGAAACGGTTGGCGTTGGCCAGGATGAAGTGGAAATCGCCAATAGCGCCCATACTACCGTTCTTGTCACGGTACCCGGCATGGGTGACGAGGTGCAGGCGATCAAGGCCGGCATCATGGAAATCGGGAACATTTTTGTCGTTAACAAGGCCGATCGCGAGGGGTCGCGCAAGACGGTCCGGGAATTGCGCACGCTCATCGAACTGGGCCTGCGGCGGCGCACGGAAAACGGATGGGAGCCCCTGATCGTCGAGACGGAAGCCCTCAAAGGACGCGGTCTTGAGGAGCTTTACAGCAACATTCAAAAACACCGGGAATACTTGCGCGCCCACCCGCAACAGCTCAGCGAAGTGCTCTGGAAGCGCGCCCGAAACCAACTCATCGAAGCTTTGAGAGACCAGATCCTGAGGACCATCGTCGAACGGCTGGAGAATCGGGGCGTGTCACTGGACGCTTTGATCCAGAAGATCATGGACAAGGAAGCTGATCCCTATTCCCTGGTCCACGACATCGTTGAAGAGGAGCTTCGCTAGCCGCTGCTCTTTCCACGAGGCAGCCAAACGCCTCCGCCATGCGGATGAAGGATTCCTTGTCCCCGCCCTTGTCCGGATGGAGAGCTTTTGCCTTTTTTCGGTACATCCTGACCAGTTCGCCATCCTTCATTTTTCCCACATCTTCTCTGCTGATGCCAAACACCCTGCAGGCCTCCTCCATGTCCATGCGCTGCACGGCAGGCGGGCGCCGGTAAGCGTGCCGGCGGTGCATGAATTGCCTGAGGGATTCCGGCCACTCATCGCGCTCAAAGTCGGAATCGAAATAGAGAATGAGATATCTGGACAGAAAAGGATGGAGGGTGGCGCGATCACCTCTGTCCACGCCGGAAAAGAACATCGCGTCATTATTTACGGCACAGAGCGCCTCAAGAAGATATCCATCCACCGTTTCCTGATCCAGTGCTGCCGGGTGGTTGCGGAGGAGATGATCAGGGAAATGCCTTTGCAGATGCAGTGCCGTGAAAAGGTACGGGCGCATTTCATGGGGGCGCAACACCCGCTCCATCCCTTCTATGGTGTGCTCGATCTCATCCCGGCTCTTTTCCATGAGCACGTTGAGGAATTTCCACGGCCGCCAGTCGAGCTCACCGATATCCACGCGTCCACAGCGGAGGAAATGCAGTCTGCGCTTGTCAAAACTGTGGAGGAGCTGGTGCTGCCGTGTCAACTCCTGCGGGGAAATGGTCTCACGGCGATGCCGCCCTGCTGGGTGCGCCTGAAAGCTTTCAATGATGCGGCGGATGCGAGGGTTAAGAAAGGGCAGGAAGAGGCCTTCAAGGTCCTCGGAAGAATACTTGAGACCCGCGGTTTGAAGCCTCTCCTCCAGCTCTTCACTGAAATAGAAACCATTCCCTCCCGTATACTCGATGTACCTTTCCGGAGTGGTCCCAAGATCGGCCACATCCTTGTGCTTCCAACCCTCACCATCACGGTAGGATTCCCTGATGATGAAATGGTAACCATCCTGGAACTTGACCTGTCTGAGATACAAGAGCTACGCCTCCGTCACACAACTACGCAATCTTATCCCTTAGGCATGTTAACCGGGAGATTGTGGTTCGGCAACGCACCCACTTGATAAAGGAACGCGCAAAGGACTCGCTGAGGAGAGTAAAGGAGGAATAACTATTACTACAACGGGACCTTGATGAGGGTCCAAGCCCTGTGGGGCAGGCTTTCCAGCCTGCCCTTTGGCCAGTTCGGCAGGGCAGGCTGGAAAGCCTGCCCCACGAATTGAGGCTCCCTCCCGAAACCTCGTTGTAGAACAAGAGGAAACGCAAAAAAAGAGACCGGATGGCGAACCACCCGGTCTCAAGGTTAATGGCAGAAACTAGCCGCAGAATTTACCAGGCCCACTGCAAGCGAGCGCCGAGTTCATAGGTATTGTCATCGTTGTAATCGACGCCAAGGGTCTTGGTCCGGTACGCATCGCCCTGGAACAGATAAGCGCCGACCAGGTCAAGGTTCAACTTGTCGACGATGTTCTGGGTAATGTTCAGGTCGATTTCGTGGCCGAGGTTGGTGCTCGTACTCCACGTCCCAAATGTGGGGTCAAACTCGGACGGTACCGCATTTGACGTTGCGAAATACCAGTAAGACAGGGCCACTTTGGTCGTGGGGAACTGGTAGGCACCACCGGCAGTCACGGTCCAAAGGTTGGTCGGGTTCGGATAGCCTCTCCAATAACCACCATTCGGAGCAATGTTATCCAAGATACCGCCACCGATGATTTCCGAGAAGTACTTCGAGGTGCGTCAGCGGATAGGTGAAGCCATCGATATCCAGGTTACTGGCAATGATTTGCGGATTGGTACTCGACGGAAGTCCGCCATTCTTCGTGACCAGGGTGAGCTCCGATCCGGAGGTGTAGAAACCGCCGCCGTTGAGGGTAAACGGCCCGCAGAACCAGTTCGCGCCCGCGTCAACCATCCAGCCTTTGTAATCGGCATTGAACAGCGTGTTCACATTGGGGCCAAGCTGTACGCTACCAAAGTTCTTGACGGCGTTCAGGTAAACGCTCAAGAAATCGTTCTTGTAACCCAATTGCAGACCGACATCGATGAGATCGTTCTGCTGCGCAAGGACCTGCGGCACATTCGCAACAGCACCATTGACCACCATGTACTGGTAGGGGTTGGGAATCGCCGTAGAAGCGGGAACACTGACCTGCAGCGGATCATCGAAGGCTGCTGCCAGCGTCGGGAAAACGCTGGCAGGCGTGTTGTGAGCATCCTGCCACAACCCGACCAGACCTGCGGTGAAGCCCCCTTGCTTGTAGATCACGGCCCCTGCCAGGTCATCGATGTTCTCGTCTTCGGTCGTGGTGATATAATTCTGACCCGCGACATAACCGAGGATCAACGTGACCGGCTTGAGGTCCGCAATGATCAACCCACCGGAGACATCCGTGTCAATAATCCAGGAGTCTAACAGGGCAACACCCTGCACACCCACTCTCGCCGCAAGGGGCGTGTTGGGGATCTTAAATTCAGCGTAGACGTTTTTCACGTTAAGGGATTCCGGAGTCCGCGCCGACATTACCGCTACCGGTGTTGGCTTGCCGCCATTGCTATTCTGAGGTAGTGGCTTCTACCCCAGATGGATTGGGTCTCAAATTTGGTGACGACCTTCAGATTTTCGCTGGAGATGAAATCGATGTACATCCTCAGGCGCTGATCGAAACGGTTGTGGTGCTGCGTATAGGGTACACCCCTTGCGTAGCCGGCGTTGGGATAATTGGGCTTGGGTTGAAAGATGCTCCCTGGCGGGAGTTTTGGTAAGTTGCGTCAGGTCGAGATTGGTCGACTGTGAAAGATCAAATGTCCTTGCACTCATCGCAGTGGGGTCAATCGCCCCGCTCCCGTGAGCGGATTGCCATAGCCATAATCCCACCAGATTCCCCTCGAAAACTGACTGAGAGATCACACGGGCACGGAACAGGCCGCCCCACTTGACCTCAAGGGCGAACGACGGCACTGCGATAAGCAGCGCTAAAGCGATAACCAATGACGGAACGAGAAACTTTCTCATTTCCTTCCTCCTCAAAAACTAATCGATTCTTGTTCACCACAATACTAGCCCCAAAAGAACACCAACTCGCGATCTTTTGCCTCTCACCCCCTTTCGTTTTCAAGAAGGTTAATAATAGCCCCTTTGACACAATTTAAGAAATTCTGATATACGTATAGAAATAAAATGTCAAGAAGAATTAAAAACAATTTTCACATTGCTGTTCAATTTTCAATTGCCACGCCCAGAGCGCCCGGAAACCATGGCAAGAGGAAACCTTTCAAATCATGCCTCGCGTGTTCTCTCTGAAACCCTCAGGGCTCGATGCTCTCACATTTTGCCATTTCCAAAATCGCGGCAATCGAGTATATGGCAATGACCTACGTTGAAAAACGGGCCTGTAAGCATTCAGGGACTCGGATCAACCGGCAATCGTGAGCTTAAACACAGAGGAATGAAACATGGTGGTAAAAAGGCTTTCGACGATTTTGGTGGTAATGTTTCTTATGTCCATCTTTACCGCAACGACCTCGGCCGCAGCCGAACCGGCCGGCACACCGGTAAAGCTGGCGATTCTCCCTTTCAGTATGCACACACCCGCCCAACTCATGTACCTGCAGGACGGGATCAGGGACATGTTGACATCCCGCCTGGGTTGGGAAGGGAAAGTCCAGGTGCTGGACCGGGCGGCAGTTGACCAGGCGACTCGGGGGATGAAATCCGACATTTCTTCGGAGGATGCGCAGCGGATCGGCCGGACCCTAAAAGCCGACTACGTGGTCTTCGGCAGTCTGACGGGTGCCGGTCAGGCCGTCAGCATCGACGCCAAGATGCTCCCGCTCTCCGGGAAAGGCGACCCCCTCACCTTTTCCTCTCAGACCAAGTCTCTCGACGATGTGATCCCCCAGGTCAATCAGTTCGCCCAGGAAATCAACCAGAAAGTCTTTGCACGACCTGGGGACAAGGGTCAAGCCGCGCCCATCGGAGCAGGAAACCTATTCCACTCGCAATCCGGAACTGCTCATTCCCACCACGATGCTGCCCGGCGACAAGATCTCCTACCTTAACCCCAATTTCATCGAAATAACCCCCGAAGGCTCGCTCCGGCAGCCCGGGCTTTGGAGGAGCCAGGACTTTCCGGGCGGCATTGTCGGGATGGATATTGGGGATCTGGATGGCGATGGCCGCACCGAAATGGTTATGGTCACGCAGAATAAGATAATGGTTTACCGGAAAGAAGGCGCAGGACTGAGATCCCTTGCCACCTTCAACGGTTTGAGTACGGATCGCTACCTCTGGGTATCAGTGTTTGACATCAATCGCGATGGCAAGGTGGAGATCTTCGTTACCAATCTGCGCACAGGCACCGGTGCACGACCCACGCCCAGCGAAATCCAACAGAATCAGCCCGACTATGGCAGAGAGTTTCTTTCTTCCTTCGTGCTCAGCATGGCAGGCTCCAAACTGGAGGTCGTGTGCGACAGGCTGCCTTACTTTCTCAACACGGTTGAGTTCCCAAAGCGCGGTAAGGTTCTTCTGGGACAGCAGAAAGGCGACTCGACGAGGGGCGCCTTCCAGCCTGAAATCAATGAGATGCAACTCCGGGGCGACAGCCTTGCCCCCCTGGTGCAGGTGCACCTCCCGAGCCGCTGCAATGTCTTTAACTTTGCCAAAGCCGACATCAAGAAGGACGGTTCTGAAGAGACAATCCTGATCGACAGTTCCAACAATTTGCTCATCCTCAATTCAGCGGGTGACCAGATGTGGAGAAGCGATCGGAAATTCGCCTGCACGACCAACGCTTTTGAAGCCAAGGTCAATGACTTGCGCTTCAACGATATCGACTATTATTCTATCCCTTCCCCCGTCCTGATTACCGATTTGAACCATGATGACATTCCCGAGATCGTGGCGAACCGGACCCTGGATATCATGGCATCGTTCCTGGCGCAGGGGCTCAAATTTTACGACCGCAGTGAAATTGTCTCCCTCTCCTGGGACCAACTCGGGCTCGTGGAAAACTGGAAGACCCGGGAAATCAACGGCATGGTGACCGCCATCAGGATTGGTGACTTGAACAACGACGGGACGGCCCAGCTTGTGGTGAGCCTTGTGCTGGCAAAAGACTACATGAAGTTCTGGCAATCAAAAAGCACCATTTTCAGCTATACCCTGAGCAGCGCGCCCGGCAAAAACAACCACCAAACAACAATAACCCTCTCCTCTTGACACCATTCTCAGAGTTGGTTAACCTGTGCTTCGAAACAGGTTAACCAACATCCCATTTTTATCAGCCGAGAGAGTTGTTCTCCGTGTGCGACAAGTTTCCCGCAGAGAGCCTTAATTTGTGGGGCAGGCTTTCCAGCCCGCTTTTTGGCCGGTTCGGCATGGCAGGCTGGAAAGCCTGCCATGCAGTACGCTGAAGAGACACTCGATCTGGAGGTTACGTTCTGTGGACCGGAAACAATTGCAGCTCGTTGTATATGCCTCGCTCATGGCCGCACTCATAGCGGTCGGAGCCTATCTCCAGATCCCTCTTCCCGTGGGACCCGTGCCCCTGGTGCTGCAGAACCTCTTCGTCCTCCTGGCCGGCCTGCTCCTTGGGAGCCGGTGGGGTCTGGCAAGTGTCGGGATCTATCTGCTGGTCGGAGCCATCGGCCTGCCGGTCTTCGTCGGCGGCAAGGGCGGGCTGGCTCACTTCCTGGGGCCGACGGGGGGTTACCTCCTGGGGTTTGCTGCTTGCGCCCTGGTCACTGGTTTCCTGGTCGAAAACCTGCGGAATCCGACGGTGGGAGACGTCCTCGCGGTTCTCCTCGGGTCGCTGATGATTTATCTCCTTGGCGTGCCCTGGCTTAAATTGGTCACGGGTATGTCCTGGGAAAAGGCGGTAATGGTGGGAATGCTTCCGTTCCTTCCCGGCGATGCGCTCAAAGCGGCGGCGGCAGTTCTTCTGGCGCGGGCCATTCGGCCTGTGGTCAAACACCAACTGGCAGCGGTGACTGATGGTTCATGGTTGATGGTTGGTGGTTGATGGTTGATGGTTGATGGTTGGTGGTTGGTGGTTGGTGGTTGATAGTTGGTGAAATGATCAGCATTCAGGACCTTACCTATTCATATCCGGATGGAACTCCTGCCCTGAAGGGCATCACCCTCGACATCCACGACGGGGAGTTCTTGCTTGTCTGCGGTCCGAACGGCAGCGGCAAGACGACGCTCATCCGTCACCTGAACGGCCTCTTGAAACCTTCTTCCGGTATTCTACGGGTGGATGGTCTGGATCCGGTCAAAGCCGAAAGGCAGGTGATGCAGCGCGTGGGTATGGTTTTTCAGGACGCCGACAGCCAAATTGTCGGCGAAACGGTGGCGGAAGACGTTGCTTTTGGACCGGAGAACCTCGGACTTGCCCCCGATGAGGTGAGCGATCGCGTGGCCTCGGCGCTGAGCATGGTTGGTCTGGCAAGTCTCCATCACAGACCCTGCCATCTTTTGTCGGGCGGCGAAAAACGCCGCGTTGCCATTGCGGGGGTCCTGGCCATGCAGTCGCGCATCCTCGTCTTCGATGAACCCTTTGCCAACCTGGACTACGGTGGCGTGCGTCAGGTGCTTGAACAAATTCTGCAACTGCACGGGAACGGCCACACGGTTATTGTGGCCACTCATGATGTGGAAAAAGTGATTATCCACGCTGATCGGGTGGCCGTGATCGCCAACGGCGAATTGAAGGCCCTGGCCCCGCCGCAATCGATCATCCCCGAACTGCGGCGCTACAACATTCGACCACCCTGCTACAGCCTGTTTGGAGAAAGACCGGTGTCGTGGCTTCTGGATTAGTTTTTCACTATTTTCCAGGGAATTCGCTGCTGCATCGCTGGGATGCCCGCTGCCGGTTTCTTGGCCTCGTGCTGGCAACCTTCGGCCTGCTTCACATGAACGAACCGGCACTCGTGCTCTTTTCCCTTCTGCTGGTGGGTATTGCAGCCTCCTGCCGCCTGCCCGTGAAAGCCATGGCGCAGGACCTCAAGGCCTGGGCCATATTTTTGCTTTTCATTTTTCTGGTGCAGGTGCTGGGCTCTCCCGATGCGGAGAGGACCTTCTTCTCCTGGCTTCCGGTGAGCGAGTCAAGTGTGCTTGCTGCTGGGCTGACCTGCTGGAGGCTGGCGTTGATGCTTTGCTACGGGGTACTGTTCACGCTGGTCACGAAACCTCGTGACTTGCAAAATGCTCTGATCTGGTTCCTGAAGCCCTTTCCGTTCCTGCCGGCGCAGAGGATCGCTCTGATGGTCACCCTCACCCTCAGGCTCCTCCCCCTGATCATGGATCAGCGCGAGGAAGTGGCACTGGCCAACCGATCACGTTTGGGCAATCAGCGTAGAAACATCCTGCACAAAGCCAAGTTTCTGGTGCTGCCGCTTTTTCGCCGGTCTTTGCTCCGCGCCGATGAACTGGCACTGGCTTTAGCAGCCAGGGGCTATCGTGAAGACCGGCCGGTGACTCTGCCGCGGATTCCGGTGAGTCATTTGCTGGCGTTGATTCCGGTGGGCCTTTCCGTGGTAGTGTGTTCCCCTCCGGCCTCTGATTTCATTCAGGATGCCTTCGCTGCTGTTTTAGCTTGCATATAAGTTTGGCAGGCTGGAAAGCCTGCCCCACATCTCGCTGCCACATTCCAACGCCCTGGGCCCCACCCTTCACCCTTCACTCCCTTCTCCCTTCACCCTTCACTCCCTTCTCCCTACTGCTTACTTCTTACTCCTTACTTCCTGCTTCCTACTCCTTACTTCCTACTTCTTACTCTCTGCTCTTTCAGGATGGAGGAGGCGCTCAAGGTCCGCTTCGACCCGCCGGAGGAGTGCTGCATCGACATTTGCACAGACCGCCGGTTCGCCTTCCTTCCGGATCCAGACCGGGACGGGATCGCGGCCTTCCTGGGGAGGTTTCTCCCAGCTCAGGGTCAGCAGGCTCTTTTCGGCATCCCTGAGTTCAATCCTGCCATGGGGTGGGAGCGGAACAGGCGGCGCCGGGTCGAGTTTCTTCAGATATTCAGCATCGCCAAGGTCCCACAGGAGCGACCTGACATGCCATGAGTCCTCGATGGGCTGCGGTTCTTCATCTCCCTTCTTTAGGCCCCACCGGCTTTCGTCCAACTGGACCACATGGCCTTGGGAGTCGGCCACGTGCCATTCAACCTGCTTAACCGCATCCGTGTTGAAGTCCCAGCAGAGAACGATCCTCCAAAGCCGGAAGGTCCTTTGGAAGGTCGTCCAGGATGTTGCCGGCCACCTGGACTACGGCCGGCAGTTGCGAGCTCAGGGCGACGATTTGCTTTGCATCGTTCTCCTTCTTTCCCAGGCGTAGCTCTGCGTTCTCACCCGACTTGAGCCGCAGGGTGACCGTCACAAAAGGAGGTCCCAACCCATGAACCGGCCGGTTCAAAGGTTCATTCTCCAAGAAATTCTGAGCCCTTAGCCAATGGATTTGTTCTATGATGTTGTCCACTTTGCTTTTCTTGAGTTTCGTCCCGGGGTCCCCGGATGCTTTCCATCCCTTTTCATCCGGAGCCAGTTCCACGGTTATCACGTTGCCTTCGCGCCACGCCACCTGCATGCCGGCCACGTCAGGCAGCTGAAAGCTGAAGAGTTGCCTCTTTCTCAGTTCGGTGAGGCCCTTGTTGAGAGCAGAGCGATTTCCCTCGGCGATCAGAAACACCCTTGTCAGGTCCGATGTCTTGGCGTAGGAACCATCTCCCACCGGGTTTTTATCGCCAACCAGCATGGCCAGTTTTTGGTCTCCGACCTGAAAGCTGATGGTGAGCGATGGGCTCAGAAGCCCAAAGGGTTTCAGATCGTCAGGAGCGGCAGCCACTTCACGCTCGGCTTCGAGTTTCGATAAGGCGCCGAGAAATTCGTCAACGGAGGATTTATCCGCATCTGCCTTGATCGGCTCAACGATTCTCCATTGCCCTTCCTTAATTAACTGAACCGTCTCCTGGTCCCCGGATTTAATCGCAAGGGTGCTCACCTGCTCCGCCTGAAACCGGAATACCTTTCTGGCCTCGCTGGCCGCCTTTTCTTGCTTTTCTTTCTGAATGACCTCAAAGTAATAATAATAGCCACCTACCAGCACGAGCACCAAGAGATAGACGAGGGAGCTTCGCCACTTCATCGCTGGGACCTCCGCACCCGGTAAACCGCCAAACCGGAGCCAAGAACCAGCAGCGGCACCGCCACCAGCACCACCAGAAACGCCCCCCAGGCCTGGGTCTGCGTCATCAGCATCGGCTGTTGAGACTTCCCGCGCGGCTTGATGGTGATGAGGTTCTTCTCCTCGACAAGGAAGTTAACCATATTCAGGAAAAGGTCCCCATTTCCGGAAAGTCCGAAATAGGTATTCGAGGCAAAATCCGAATCACCCGCGACAATCAGGAACGCCGGATTTGGTTTGGTCTCGTTGTCGTCGGCGGCCGGTTCATTCCCCGTTTTGCCCGGAACCTCCCCGGATTCAGCCGGGCTCGTTTGCTTGCGTTCGATTTCGGCGAGAACAATCAAAGATATTGGCCCCAGTATGTCCTCTTTCTCGTCAAATCCGGCCTCACCGCCCTTGAGCATCTCCAGGTCCCGCTCCGCCCAGGCGTTTTCCGAGGTTGAGGCAAGGACCTCGACCTGGACACCATCAGGGGGTCCCTGGGCGGGAATCACCGCCCGAGCTTCCGGATAGAATGTCGCCACATCGAAGTTCTCCGTGATCCGGTGATGACCATACTGCATCACGACCGGCATGAGATAGTCGCCGCCAAAGACCCGGCTGAGTTTATCAATCACGACATCATCATTCAGGTCGATGCCGTAGTCTTTCAAGAATTGCCTGAGACCCCCATCCTGGTAGGGATCGAGGAGGGCCATCAATTTTGCCGCCCGCCTCGAGGTATGCTTTCAGGCTCGCGAGCTCCTGGGGAAAGAACGGCTTCTGTGGTCCGGCAATGATCACCGCTGCCGCATCGGCAGGGACCTGCGCCTGCTGGAAGAGATTCAGGTCGGACACGACCAGATTCTCTTTCTCCAAGGCCTCGCGCAACCCCGAATACCCTTCCTTATCGCTCTTCTCGAGCGAGTGTTCGCCGTGGCCTATCGTGAAATAGAGCTTCTTCTGTTCGTTGCTGCTGAGCTTAAGGATGGCATTGGTGATACTTTCTTCATCGGCATTTTGGATGGACTGCTTCTTGCCGTACCCTTCCAGCACCAGGGTCCCGTAGGAGCGAACCTCGAACCGGCGAGCCATATCGGGCTGCCGGTCGGGGTCAATGAATTCATAAGTGATCCTGCTGCCGGCGTAACGATAGGTTTCGAGGACGTCCTTTGCTTTCGCCTCTTCGGGCGCTGCGGTTGCATAAAATGCTTTGATTTCGATCGGTTGTTCCAGGGCGTTGAGAATGTTGCGGGTCTGCTCGGAAAGCGTGAACGCTCCCGATTCCGTCATATCGACACGCCATGGATGGCGTTCTGCAATCAACACAAGAAAAACCAGGATGCCCACGAAGAAGAGCGTTGCGAGCACCGTGCTCGAACCGTAGCTCCATATGCGACTGTACTTGCTCATGCCTGCCATGGTGTTCCTTTCCTTTAGCCTCGCCACCGGTATGTTGCCATCTGCCGCATCGTAAGAAAGAGGAAAAACACGATGAAGATCAGGTAATAGAGGAGATCTCTCGAGTCGATTATCCCTTTTGCGAAGGTATCGAAATGCTTGATGACGGAAAGGTAGTCAATAACCTCGCTCATGGCTGATCCGACATAGGACTTGGCCCAACCGATCACCCAGAGCATGAGAAGGGCCCCAAAAGAGAGCACGGCCGCGATGATCTGATTCTGGGTCAACGAGGAGGTGAAAATACCCAGCGACATGAATGCGCATCCGAGCAACAAAACTCCCAGGTAACCACAGAAAATGGGCTTCCAGGCCGGGGTGCCGAGGTAACTCAGAAGGAACATACCGGGGAGGGTGCCTGCCATGATGACCGCAAAGGCGCTTGCCACCGCCGCAAATTTTGCAAGAATGATCGACCGGTCCGGCAGGGGATAGGTGAGCAGCAGTTCCATGGTCCCTGTTTTCCGCTCCTCGGCGAAGAGGCGCATGGTCAGGAGCGGAGAAATCAGCAGAAGGACAATGCTGAGGTCAAAGAAGAAGGGCCGCAGGACCATTTCCATGAGATTCATCTGCTTGGCCATCATGGGGTTCTGGATGGCCTGAAAGCTGAGCAGGTTGTAGTAGACCATAGCACTGTAAAAGAAGTAGCCGGAAAGAAGCAGGAAGGTGAAAGCGACGGCATAGAAGACGGGGAGTGCAAAAAAACTGTAAAGCTCTTTTCGATAAACCGCGAGAAAGCCTTTCATGATTGGGTTTCCTCCTGAGACGGTTCTTCCGTCACCAACTGCATGAAGATGTCTTCAAGACTCAGGTCCACAAGTCTAAGCTCCAGGAGATCAATACCCTTGCCGACCACCAGACGTGCGATCTCCGGCCTGAGGTCCCGGGAGCGATCGGTTTCGACGAGCAACCTCTCGGGCTCCGCCTCGACCAGCGATACTTTCTGAACCGCTCCCAAATTTTCGAGAGCCGGAGCCAATTCGTTGGCCTGCCCCCGAATTCGCAGTTGGATCCGGGCGGACTTCTGCAACTGGCTGGTCAAGTTGGCAGGAGTATCGGTGGCCACGATTTGGCCTTTATTGATAATCAGCACCCGCTGGCAGATCTGGGCCACTTCCGGGAGGATATGGCTGCTTAGAAGAATGGTGTGCTCCGCCCGCAGGTCCTGAATCAGGCGGCGAATTTCAATGATTTGCGCGGGATCCAGGCCGATGGTCGGTTCATCGAGGACCAATACCGGGGGGTTGTTCAGGAGGGCCTGGGCGAGGCCGACACGCTGCCTGAAGCCCTTGGACAAGTGGCTGATAATGCGATGGGCGGCTTTTTCCAGGCCGCAAATAGCGACAACCCGCCGGATTTCTCCCTCCACCTTTCGCCCCTCGACTTCTTTGGCCCCGGCCGCGAAACGTAGGAAGCCCTTTACCGTGAGTTCGCCATAGAGAGGCACGCTCTCCGGCAGGTAGCCTACCCTCCTGCGAACCTCCAGCGACCGGGCAAAGCAATCCAAGCCGTCGATCCGCGCCACGCCGATGGTGGGTGGCATATAACAGGTCAAAATCCGCATCGTTGTCGACTTGCCGGCACCGTTCGGTCCCAGGAAACCGACCACTTCACCCCGTTCGACGGTGAAATTTACATCTCGGATGGCCGGCAGCGGACCGTAGTATTTCGTCAAGCCTTCCGCTTCAATCATAACCCACCCCTCGTTTCAACTCATTGTCTGGAGGTTTTGCAGGACGCTCATCGGCAAAGTCAAAGGACGTCAGCGATCATCACGGCATGTAAAGCTGCGCTTCGCGGGCCTGCCTGACGGTCTTGGTCCCAAGGGAAGAAGCACACGCCTGGCAAAGATATTCGTGCAATTCCCCATCAGGCAGGAACAACAACAGCCGGCTTCGCACCGGCATGGCTTGTTTACAGCGGGGACAATAAAGTGCAGATGCTTTGAAGTCTCCGAATTGACCGGAAGCTGCCCTTTTCCGCACGACTCGACTCCTCACTCGATCATAAAAGGCATCTTCAGGAAATTGCTTCTCGCGACTGGCTTGAAGACAGCACCCTTCTCGCGATCCTTGCGGCGCGGCCAAGGCCATTTCTTGACCTTTTCCTCGCCTCGCTCCTTTTCAATTTCCATCAACTCTCGCAGCAACTCTTCCTGCCGGGCCGTCAGGCGCACCGGAATCTTCACCTGCACCTCGAAGAAAAGATCACCGCGCCCATTGCCGCGCAGGCGCGGCACGCCATCACCCGGAAAGCGAATCACCGAACCCGGCTGCGTGCCGGGCTGAATGTGAATGGTCTTTTTGCCCTCCAGGGTGGAAACCTCGATCTGGTCTCCCAAAGCAGCCTGGACAAAGGAGATGGAAACCTTTCCATAGAGATTGTCGCCATCTCTCTCGAAGAATTCGTGAGGCTTGACATTCAATCTGACGTAAAGATCGCCCGAAAGTCCGCCCCGATAACCACTCTCCCCTTCCCCTCGAAGCCTCAGGCGCGTTCCCGTGTCCACCCCTGCGGGGACCTTCACCTCAACCCGCTTCGGCTTTTTTACGCGGCCCTGACCGCGGCAGTGACCACACGGTGAAACGAGCACCCTTCCCGTGCCGTGACACCGGGAGCACGTCGTGCTGATGCGAAAAAACCCCTGCGATTGCACCACCTGACCGCTGCCTTGACACATGGGACAGGTCGCCTCTTTGGTGCCGGCTTCAGCACCACTGCCTCTGCAATGATCACATTCGACAAAGGTCTGGACCTGAATTTGCTTCTCCACCCCAAAAACCGCTTCATCGAAGTCCAGAGTCATGTCGTAGAGAAGATCATCACCGGCTCGGGAGGCGCTTTGGGGTCGCGATGAACCGCCAAAACCAAAGAAGAAATCCTGAAAGATATCGCCGAAGGAACTGAAGATATCATCAAATCCCCGGAAGCCTCTGAATCCTGAACCCTGCAATCCTTCATATCCATAGGTATCGTAAATGCGACGTTTTTGGGGGTCGTGAAGGACCTCGTAGGCTTCCGCAGCCTCCTTGAAGCATTCCTCCGCTTCTTTATTTCCCGGATTTCGGTCGGGATGATATTTGAGAGCCAGTTTTCGGTAGGCCTTTTTTATTTCTTCTTCATCTGCCTGGCGCGATACGCCGAGGACTTCATAATAGTCTTGTTTACCCATCGTACTACCATTCCTCCGTGGCTGCGTCGAATTGAGGATGAACGATTCCCTTGCTTAAAAACCCGTAAACACGTTTTCCGGGCTTGTCAAGATGGGGAAATGCGCAAAGCGTGTTCGGTTGAATTTTCCCTGTCGTCGTCAGTGGGTCGCCTCGCTGGGTGGCTCCACGACCCCGCCAAGGCGGTATGCTTCGGCAGCAAAGGTAAGTTTCCCGAGCTCTTCGGCCCGTTTCGCGAGAGCAAGCCACTCCTCACGACCGGGCTCGTACCCAAGGATGCGACAGATGCGGCGGAAGAGAAAGCTATTGCCGGCGTCCCGAGCTTTCGGGAGCACCCCGGCAAGGGCATCCCTGAAACCGCCTTTTTCATAGAAGTCAACCGCCTCATAAAGCGACCCGACCTCCTCATAATGTTCGCCCCAGGAACGCAGCGTTTCCAGAGAGACAGCGGCTTCATTCAAGATGTCCCGTTTCTCCAGGCAGCTCAGGTCATACTTTTTTGCCATCAGAACCTTCCTCGATTGCCCAAAGTAAATGCCCCGCTCCAGTTTCCGAACGCCGCCAGCGCGTCAAAACCGGAGGCCCCATCCCCGAGGCGTGTGCTTGCCGTTCCCAACGCACCCGCCAAGAGCGATAAGCCAAGAGCTAAGAGCCAAAGAGCCAAGAGCTAAAAACCGCCCCCTTACTCCTCGTCCGGTTCGGGAAACTGGGCCTGATCCTCATACTCAAGCGATGCATCGTACCTGGTCTCGGCCTCAAGAATTTCCCGTACCTCCGTCCGGCTCACCTCCTCTTTCTCCGGGGAGCTGACTTCAGGCAAAAGTCTCATTTCCTCGAGCTCGCGAATGTTCTCGGGAGTCACCCCGCCGGCTGCAATCTCACGCAGGGCCAGAACTACTTCTTTGTTTTTGGGGCGATCCATCAACAACGGGACCCCACTGCGCAATTGCAGCACCCTGCGCACCGCCAGGTGCACCAGAGCAAACCGACTATCAACCCTGTCCAAACAATCCTCGATGGTTACCCGAGCCATATCGGCTCCTCCTCACGACCTTTTAAGTATTCGGCAAGTATTCTGACGCCATCCTCGAGTTTAAGCGTCGGCAGCTTCCCATGTCCCTCTATTGTATCCAACCATGAGCACCATCGCGGTGTTCGCCGTAGCCACCGGCAGAGCTCTACGGCCCTTTCACGGAAATCCCCACCCCAAAATGCTGACCGCAAGCTGGGTTTTATAAAACAATTTCGCACAGAATGGCAATGGTAATTGCGGGCAGGCGGGCCTAGGAGCCTGTCTGAAAATGACATGCAACTGGTCAGTCCATCTGTAGGAGCGGCATCTTGCCGCGATTTAGCCGCGATTTAGCCTGTCCGGTCGCGGCTGGAAGCCGACTCCTACAAGGTTTGATCGCCGCCGCCCCATAACCTTCGACCAATTTTCAGACAGCCTCCTAGCCTTTCTCTTCGGCATAGCGAGCGAGGGTGAAGAGGAAGTCCGCGAGACGATTCAAGTAGGCGTGGACCTCGGGGTTGTCCAGCTGGCCTGATTCCTTGAGGGCGATGCATCGGCGCTCCGCGCGACGGATGATGGTGCGGGCAAGATCCACCGCAGCACTGACGGCATTCGCCCCCGGAAAAACAAACTGACGCGGCAACGGCACCTCTCCCTGCAATTCCCGGACCCATTGCTCCAATCTGAGGGTACGATCCGTCCCGATCCGATAGTCCGTCTGCGTCTCCCCTTCACATGCCAACTCCGCCCCCAGGGCGAGCAAATCCTCCTGGATCGTCAAAATCTGGTCTTTGATCGCACGATTCTGGGCAAAGGCCCTCGCCAGGCCGAGAGCTGAACTGGCTTCATCCAAAGTCCCATAAGCCTCGGGACGAAGGCTCGCTTTTGAAACCCGTTCGCCCGTCAGAAGACTGGTCTCTCCGCGGTCTCCCTTTTTTGAAAATACAAAGACATCCACCGTTCGATCCCCCTCTCAATGAACTGTGCAAACCCGGCGTTGGAATGGTTCAAATTAAATCATGCCAGCACAAGCGCCGCCGGAGATCAGTGCGTCTGACCATCATGGCAAGGATGCGCACCCGTCGTTCCCAGAGAAACACGGATTTCCGAGAGCAGCTGATTGGTTGCTTCTTCAATTCTTGAAATGTCTTGTTCATCGATCCTTTCTTCAACAGCATCCCTCAGAGACTCTTTCAGCCGCTCGAATTTCGCTATGACATCCGGCCTAATCTTGCCTTTGCCGAGACTCTTGTCCAACTGTAAAATGGTGTCAACACAATTTTCCACGCGCAGCCGAGAATGCCTCGAACCTGGTTTCTTTTGCGGACCTCGCTTCAGCATGGTGAGCCTTTCTCTAGACCGAAGATGCCCTTTTGGCGAGCTCGTCCTTGAAAACCGCGTAGAAGGCCTCGTGATCCTTTATCGCCCGTTGAAGAATCACCTGCATTTTCAATATATTACGAAAGTTGAGAATCATATTTGCCCCGCAGCGGAAAGCTGCCATGTGGTCGAGCGTTGGGGTTTGTTCACTAAGAAGACATACAAATGACTTCCTTCGCGTTCGCGTTGGCTGGCGCTGCAGGTTAAGCAGCACGGGATTCTCTGACCAGCCGGTTCCGCCATAATTTTCATCCAGAACGATCAGTTCGCACTGACCGTATTCGAGCCAAGTCAGGGCCGATGAGGGCTCCTGGGCAACGATAACATGGTAATCCAGCCCTGCGACGCTCTGTGCGATGCTGTCCGAGAGGGCCTGATCAGCAATGCAAATGAGCGCCGTCTTCCCCCCCGCCTCGGCCCAGGGCAGAAGCGCTGCGTCATCGCTTTCATGCATGTATTCGCTGTCAAGGTTCATCGTACCTTCCTCTATGCTAAAGGTTCACCTTGTTTTAAAATAGCCGTCTGAGCATACAGGCTCGAAACCGGATTTGACAATGCCAAAATTTCGCAATAGATGGAGAGTGATCGAGGACTGCTGGTGGTTCATCCCAACAAACCGCACGGAGGTGCTGCAACCATGGAAAAGGTTCGATTCGGACAAACTGATCTGGAAGTTTCTGTCCTTGTGCTGGGGACATGGGTCACAGGGGGCTGGGCATGGGGAGGCGCCGACGACGAACAGTCGCTCACCGCCATCCGACGAGCGCTGGAACTGGGCGTTAATTTTATCGATACGGCCCCGGTATATGGTTTCGGCAGATCAGAAAGAATAGTCGGGCAAGCCCTGAAGGAATGGGGAGCGCGCGACCCCGTCGTAATCGCGACGAAATGCGGCTTGGAATGGGATGATAAGGAGAGAATCCGGAGGAATGCCAGCCCGGAAAGAATACGACAAGAAGTGGACCAGAGCCTGAAACGCCTGGGTGTGGAACGTATCGACCTCTACCAGATGCACTGGCCGGACAGCAAAATTCACTTGGAGACGTCAATGGAGGCGATGTTGAAACTCCAGGATGCCGGCAAGGTCCGTTATCTTGGAGTCAGCAATTTCAACCGGCAACAGCTCATGGCCTGCCAGAGTGTCGGCCGCATTGACAGTTTGCAGCCACCGTACAATCTCTTCGAACGGGAGGCAGAGAACGATCTGTTGCCCTTCTGCCAGGCCCATGGCATTGCCACTATGGCATACGGAGGCCTGTGCCGGGGACTCCTCACCGGGAAATTCGGGGGCGATGAAACGTTTCCGCGAGGTGATTTGCGGCGCGCCGACCCAAAATTCAAGCCGGATCGGTTCAAGCAGTACGTCAAAGCCGTAGATAGAGTGAAAAAGGTGGCGCAAAAATACGGCAAGAGCGCAGCCCAGTTTGCCCTGCGTTGGGTGCTGCAGCAGCCCGGCATCACCACGGTCCTTGCGGGAGCACGCACGGCGGCACAGGTTGAGGACAACGTGGGAGTGTCCGGCTGGCAGATTCAACCGGAAGACCTCGAGGCCGTGGAGAATATTCTTAAAACTCACATCAAGACCCCGGTCGGTCCTGAATTCATGTCACCCCCGGAGATACATGAGTATCCTGGTTCCGGCTGAGAACGTTCATTTTCATAGGCTCCGCAAATTACCGCAGAGACCACTGAGATCGCAGAGAAGATCAATGATCTCAGAGCGAAATCTCTCTGTGCACTCTGCGCTCTCCGCGGTAAAAGAAACATCTCATCCTCCACGCGCCTCTTCCTTCACACCCGGCCCAGGGCAACGATGATCGGTATGCCTCCGTGGGTGATCTGCCAGAAACGCAGGGAAGGTATTTTCAGACTCAGGGCCAGCGCCTTGCTTGGACTCAGGATCGCCGTTTGCCACCCGCCGAAAAAGCGGCGGAGATGACGACCAAGCTCTTCGTAGGAGGCCTTCCCGCCGCCTTCCAGGCGTCGGCCGTAAGGAGGGTCCAAGACCAGGAGACCGGGGGGCAAACGATAATCCTGCGGCCTGAAGGTGAAAAAATCCATGTCTAGCCATTGGATGTCCTGCTCAACTCCCGCACGCTCGGCGTTTTTTCGGGCAATGCTGAGCGCCTTTGGGTCGCTGTCCAGGGCCAGAATCGGACAATGCGGCCGGGTGAGGGCTTGCTCGGCCAGCTTGCTTCGCAGATGGCCCCAGCTCTTCTCCTGAAAGCCTCGGCCACCTTTCGAACAGGAATGATCTTCGGCCGCCGGGCGGCAGCCGACGGGCAAGCAGGGACGCTTCGATGGCAACGGTGCCGGCCCCGCACATCCCATCGACCAGAGGCACCTCACCGTCCCATTTCAAGCGCAACAGGATGGCGGCAGCCAGGGTTTCGCGCAGAGGCGCTCCGGTGTGTTCCACCCGATAGCCGCGCCGATGGAGGTGGTCTCCCGTGGTATCCAGGCTGATTTCACAGTGGTTCTCCCGGAGATGAACCAGCACCCGTTGCCTCAATGAAGGTGTCGAGGCTCTGTCGCCTTCATCCGCGACGGCTGAAGACAGGCACGCAGGAGGAGTGCGATGCTGTGCGTGAAAGCGCCTTTCCACTGCGTCTATGACGGTTTGCACCACCAGGGTTTCATGCGCGATGCGTGAGTTTTGAACGAAAGCCCTCACCTCTAAGGGGACTTCCGCATTCAACCACAACTCCCAACGGCAATTCGAGGCCCTCCGGAACAATTCCTCGACCGCGCCCGCACGGAAGGGAGGAAAGCGGCAAAGGATGCGACTCGCGGTGCGCAGAGCACAGGTTGGGCAAATAGCACGATCTGAGTTTGCCGAAAAACTCCACTCCGGCATCGGTCACGGTCGCCTCGGAAAACCCCAAAGAGACCAACTCCCCACAACAAATCCTCGCCAATTCCGGGGGTACGATCGCGGCAAAGCGATGAACCGGCGCCTGCACGTATTGTTTCATATGCCGCAGGTAAGCGTGATGCCCCTGAGCATCGATCCGTTCTTCCTCCAATACGCAATTCTCCTTCCTTACTGACCGCTGTCCACCAACCACCGTTTTCAATGCAAGTTTGATAATCTTGACGAATGGCCAGGTCTCCTATAGTCTGATCACCCCACAGGAGTCGTGCGGATCAGTCCGTCAGCTGTTTTATTTTCCCATGATTCGAGTGAGAACTGGGCATCGGCAATTCTACCAGACTCTTGATAACGGAAGGATATATTCTTTGATCGATGAACGCCTCCCGACCCCTCAGGATTTCGGCCTGCCGCTTCACTACCGGCCCCGTCAGTGCTCGGCACTCTGGGAACGGCCGTTCCGGGAGTGGCGCCAGGAACTGGCGTCCGCTCTCGAATGCGACCTTGGGAGTCATCCTCCGAGCCTGTTCTTTCGAGCTGACGATATCGGGGCCGGGGGACAGGCGTTCCTGGCCCTTTGCCGGCTGTTTCGGTATCATCATGTCCCGCTGGCGCTGGCCGTCGTCCCCGCCTGGTTGACCGGCACCAGAGCCGATCAACTGTTTGCTGCGGCCCCTCTTGAGGAGCCACTCTGGGGCTGGCACCAGCATGGCTGGCGCCATATCAACTGTCAGCCGGCAGGGGAGAAGTCGGAATTCGGAGAACAGAGACCTGCCGAAAAACAATGGCATGATATCTGCCTGGGCTTAAAAAAGATGACCCAGATTTTTGGGGAGCGCCTTGTCCCTGTCTTTACTCCACCTTGGAACAGGCTCCCGCTCGCCACGCTGAAAATCCTCCAGGAATTGGATTTTAAGGCAGTCTCGATGACCAGGCCCTTTCCGAGCAGCCTTAGACCCGGCATTAGTCTCAGGAATTTAAGGATTCAGCTTGACCTCCACACGCGAAAAGCAAAAGATAGCCGCGCCGATTTCCTTACGCTGCTGGATGAGTTAAGCAATATTTTGACGAAGAAGGAGCCGGTCGGGATCATGCTTCACCACCAGCGGATGACCCTTTTTGCTTTCGAGTTCCTCAACGAATTGCTGCATCTTTTGAAACATACAGTTAGAGCCCGGTTATTGAGCTTTGCAGAGCTCCTGGAAAATGCGGATGACAAATAGGCCTTTCCTCGTTTATGCGGATGCGGAAGGCAGAATTTTTGAATGGCCAAAGTTGGAAATGCTGGGCGCCAGCGGCGGTCAATATGAACGCGTAGGGCCCGGCGAGTGGGTCCCTCTTCCTCCCGGCAGTGAGCTCTTTCTCCTCCCACAACGGCTCCCCGTAGGCTACAATAAGACAAAAAGGTGCGGTGAAGTCCTTGCCCACGACCCTTATGACCCGTCGAAACCGGTCCAGGCGGTTGCAGCGTTTATGGCACCCGCTTATACCCAGATTTACTCGGCCGCGTACAAGACCCTTCCTGAAGCTCCGCTCCTGCCTCTTTTTGCCTATACTGCGGTCGGCTGGAAGGATGGGCATTTTGTCGCCGCAGGGGTGCGCGTCGACCCTGATGAACGTCAGGACTTCCATCATTTCGACCCCGAAGAGATCAGACGAAGAGCCCATGCCCGCATCAGGAAGGAACAACGCAACAGGCTCATCCGTCATCTGGGGAAATGCGCTCTCGCCTACGGTTGCCCTGCCGCAAGAAACCTTTTCATGAATCGCTGGGAAGCGCCCTTACCTACTTCCCCGGTGTGCAACGCTCAATGCCTCGGATGCATCAGTCTTCAGGAAGGTACGGAGCTCTGCGCGACGCAGGAACGGATAAGCTTCGTGCCCACCCCTGAGGAAATTGCCGGGGTCGCCATCCCTCACCTCGAGGGAGCCCCGAGGGCGGTGGTAAGCTTCGGCCAGGGCTGTGAGGGGGAACCGCTGCTGCAGGCCGAAGTCATCGGGGAAGCCTTGCGCATGATGCGGCAGACCTGTGTGCGCGGCACGATCAATCTCAACTCCAACGGCAGCCTGCCCGAAGCCGTGAAGAAGCTTTGCCAGGCCGGACTGGACAGCATCCGCGTGAGCCTGAACAGTTGCCGTCCCAGGTATTATACGGCCTACTTCAGACCTCGAGGCTACACCTTTGAAGCCCTCAAGACATCCCTTCAGGTCGTCAAAGCTCATGGCGGGTTCGCCTCCATCAACTACTTTGTTTTGCCCGGTTTTACCGATCAGGAGGAAGAATGGCAGGCCCTGTGCCGTTTTCTTGAAGAAACGCGGGCCGACCTTATTCAGATGCGTAACCTGAACATTGATCCGGAATGGTATCTGAAGACTTTGGAGGTCCCCAAAATCAGGAAAGCCATGGGTATCCGGCAGTGGATGAAGCGTTTGCAGGATCGTTTCCCCGACCTCCGCTTCGGCTATTTCAATCCCTGCCTGGATAGCAGTGGTCAGTGATCAGTGGCTAGTGATTAGTGGCTGGTGGCTGACAACCAGTGTGGCTACTCGCTAGTCACTAACCACTAGCCACTCGCCACTGAGATAGGAGAGGGAATGAATGAAACGTTCGACGTGATTGTTATCGGCGGCGGTATTATTGGATTGGCCACGGCCATGACGCTGGCGAAAACGCATCCCCATCTCAAGTTGGCCGTTGTGGAAAAGGAGCTTGAACTGGCGCAGCATCAGACGGGTCACAACAGCGGGGTCATTCACTCCGGGATTTACTATCGACCGGGGTCCCTCAAAGCCACCTTATGTGTACGCGGAGCACAACATCTCGTGCGGTTTTGCCAGGAAAACGCCGTGCCTTTCGAACGCTGCGGCAAGCTGGTGATAGCCACAGATCCGAACGAAATACCCGGGCTGCAGGAACTTCACCGGAGAGGAAACGCCAATGGCGTAACGGGATTACGTCTCTTGGACCCCGCTGAAGCCAGAGCTTTCGAGCCTCACACGCACTGTCTGCAAGCTCTGCATGTTCCGGCCACGGGTATCGTCAGTTTTCAACAGGTCGCTCAAGCTTATGCGCGAAACTTTACCGCTGCAGGAGGACAGATTTTTTTAGGCCATCGCCTCGAGGCCATCGCGGCTGGTCCCCACGCCGTTCGCCTCAGCACCAGTCGGGGCAAGTTCCGATCGCGGTTTATCATCAACTGTGCCGGTCTTTACGCTGATCGTGTGGCGGTGATGGCGGGAGGATCCATTTCCTGCCGGATTGTTCCATTTCGCGGAGAGTACTATCAGATCAGGCCCGAGAGGAGCCACTTGGTCAACGGGCTTATCTATCCCGTTCCTGATCCGCGGTTTCCTTTTCTGGGCGTCCACTTTACACGAATGATCGACGGCAAGGTTGAAGCCGGCCCCAATGCCGTTCTGGCATGGGCCAGGGAGGGTTACCGGAAAAGCGACATTGCCTGGCGTGAACTGGTCGAGGTCCTCCAGTACCGGGGCTTCTGGCGTTTGGTGTCGCGGTATTGGGGACCGGGATGGATGGAGATGGTACGTTCCTTTTCCAAGGCCCGCTTTGCGCAAGCCTTGCAGCGGCTCATCCCGGAAATTCGTCGAGAAGACCTCTTGCCGAGCGGTTCGGGGGTCCGGGCACAGGCCCTGGGAAACGACGGCGCACTTCTTGACGATTTTGCCATCGTGCAAAAAGAGCGCATGCTGCATGTTCTCAATGCCCCGTCTCCTGCTGCTACGTCCTCTCTTGCCATCGCCGAATATCTGGTGGCCAACATGTCGGGACAGCTCGAGAACTGATTACAGCAGCACTGAGATAAGTGTCCAATAGCCACACCGTCGTGCCGGTGAACACCCGCATCCAGTACCTTTCTGGATTCCGGCTGCCCCCGGAATGACGAAAAGGACATCGGTCACTTTCTTCTGTTGAGCGGTACTAAGGGGCTTTGATCTGGAGAGCGTTGGGATGAATACCTTGAACGGTTTTCGTGAACGGAGGAGTTTTTGTCAAAAAGATCAGTGGAGAGAAAGTATACTCCCGCAGTTGCTCGATATTGGCTGCTGCTCATTGCCGGATTGCTCTGGTCCGGAGTGGGAATCGCACTCTGCCTCGCTGCCTGTTACTGGCTCTCTCATTGCGAATGGCCTCAGAGCATGGTGACTGCCGCAGTGGGAGTCGGCCTCGGAATTTTGGCCTATCGCCTGGGTTTTTCGGCAATTGCGCAGAGGAATATCAGGCGCATTGCCCAACAGCCTGAGCGCGTATGCTTTTTTGCCTTCCAGGCCTGGCGCAGCTACCTTCTGATTCTCGTAATGGTCATCCTGGGCATAACGCTTCGCCATTCACACCTCTCGCGACTCTTGCTTGCCGCGATCTATTTGACCATTGGTACGGGTCTTGTGCTAAGCAGTTCTCTGTACTACAAGCAATTCCTGTGAGCAGAAGCGTTCCGGTTCCGAAGGGCCTGCTGCGCAAGCGCCCCTCTCCCCTTATGCCGTCTTCAGATGGGCAGAGCACCGGCTGGTAAGGCTTTCGAGCCTGCCCTCTGGCCCGTTCGTCATGGCAGGCTGGGGAGCCTGGGCCCACACATTGAGGTCCCCTGCGGAAACGTCGTTGCAGTACTAGGTGCCGGGCTCTTCTTCTTCGACGTCGCCCTCGTCTTCAGGCTCAAGATCGGGCTGATTCTGATCCGGCGGTGGGGCAACACGGCGGCCACCGGGTTGGTTCGCAACATGGCGGAGGCTGGGCAACCCCGGGCATGTGTCCCCCCGCCTGGCCCTGCTGCATAGGCGGTTGGGGCGGTTGTCCAGCCATCGGAGGCGGCATTCCCGCCGGCGGCACCTGTACCGGCTGAGGGGGTGCGGGAGGAGCAACAACAGGCATCGGGGATGAGGGTACCGGTGGAGCGGGGACTACCACCTTGCCCTCGGCGAAGAGATTCACCACCTCGGTCTGCCCATCTTTTTCCAACGAGATGCTGCGCGGCTCAATTTTGACCACCTGGAAATCACCAAGCTTTTCACCCTCACCCACCGTAATGTAGGGATTTTGCGGCTTGGTTTTGTCGGCCCCGGGGAGCTGCCCCTTTACCCGCACGATGGCCTTCTTGATGTCACCTCGGATGAAAACCCCATCGAGTTGGAACGCTTTCACAGAGAGGCCAGGTTTGCTTGGTTGCGGGGCTTGCGCGGCTGATTCAGGCGAGGGCGGCTTCCGATCCTGAGCGAAGAGGTTCTTCTCCACCATCACCGAGGTGCAAGCGCCATCAGAGGCCAAGCACCATAACCAAACCGCCGATACGGCCAACCAAAAGGTCACAACCCTTCTGAACTGCATCCTCCACTCCTTGCCCGGTGTGAAACCCTAATTGCCTGATTTTCTACTATACTCCTTTTGCCCATATCTGCAAAGCAATCTATCGTCATCGGGTGTAGTCAGAAGTGGGAGTTCGCCGTGGCCTCATGTGACCATTACCTGATTGCGAATGAGCCTGCATGGTTTCGGTGGGAGCAAAAAGACGCGCCCACCCTACGCCGTGGCCCAATTGTAGGGTGGGCACAGCTTTACCGTGCCCACCAGGACAGAAGACCCTGCCTTTCAGTAATTTCCAACTCCCACTTCTGTTCACACCCATCGTCATCAGCTGAATTTCCTTGTTTTTTTCGTTCGCCTTCCGTAAAGGCAATGACATTTACTTTTCAAAATGGATCTGTTAAGTGACGGTGCAAAAAGAATTGTTCTTTATTCAGGAGTTTATATGTCCCAACCGCCATCTCTTCTGAATGCATTTCAGAAAGAATTTAATCTGTTGGACGATCAACTGAGGCAGCTTCAGGCGTCTTGCTTTGTCGAGGGAATTCCCTTGATGGAAGCCTTTGAAGGGATTGGATTCACCGACGAAAGACGAGTCCTTCACGTGCTCTCAGACTACCTGCAGTTGCCTCTGCTGGAACGTGACGACTATCCCGAAAAGCCCGTACTCCTTGAGGGCGTCTCCATGTTCTTTTTGAGAAAGCACGCGGTGCTTCCGATCCAGGTGGAGAGCGGCAGCGTGCGGGTGGTGGTGAATAACCCTCTGAACCTGCCGATTTTGAATATTCTGGGCAGTTACTTCGCGGGTATGGAGCTCAATCTGTGTCTCGGGCAGCGCGAGGAAATCCGGACGTCAATTGACCGCCTCTACGGCACGGCAGCGCGCGAAGCCGAAGCCCTTTCGCGCGACGGGGAGGGAGGCGGTTTCAATCCGGACTCCTTTGAAGAGGACCTGGAGCACCTCCGGGGGTTAGCCCAGGAGGCACCGATCGTGCGTCTGGTGAATGTCTTGATCTCGCGGGCATTGGACATGCGCGCTTCGGACATTCACTTTGAGCCCTTCGAGCGAACTTTTCAAGTCCGCAGCCGTGTCGACGGGGTCCTCTATGATCTGGATCAACCTCCCAAAACCATGCAGGCGGCAATTATCAGCCGCTTGAAACTCATGGCCAATCTCAATATCGCGGAAAGGCGTCTGCCTCAGGACGGAAAAATCAAATTGAAATTCGGCAATCGCGAGGTCGATATCCGTGTCTCCTGTGTGCCGACCATATACGGTGAAAGTGTTGTTCTGAGACTGCTCGCTCAGGAATCAGTGGACTACAGCCTGAACAGCCTGGGAATGGACTCCCAGCACCTGGAATATATCGAAAATCTGATTGAGCGACCTTTTGGGATGATCCTCGTCACCGGGCCGACCGGATCCGGAAAAACCACCACTCTCTATGGCGTCCTCAGAAAATTGAACTCGATAACCAGGAAGATCATCACGGTCGAAGACCCCGTCGAGTACCAGATCAGCGGGATCAACCAGGTGCAGGTAAAGCCCCAGATTGATCTGACCTTCGCCAATGCGTTGCGGTCCCTGGTGCGCCAGGACCCCGATGTGCTCCTCATCGGGGAAATTCGTGACAAGGAGACCGCTGATATTGCCATAGAATCGGCGCTGACCGGTCATCTGGTGCTCTCCACACTGCACACCAACGACGCCCCGGGGGCCATTACGCGGCTCCGGGACATCGGTATCGAGTCTTTTCTCATGGCTGACTCACTCCTTGCCATTCTGGCGCAACGCCTGGTACGCCTGCTATGTCCGCTCTGTAAAGAGCCTTACGAGGCGCGCGACGTTGACCAGATGCGCATCAGGGAAGTCCTGTCCGAAGTCCCCTCGCCGCTTACCCTGTACCATAATAAGGGTTGCGAGAAGTGCGGTTACACCGGCTTTCGGGGTCGTCAGGCCATCTTTGAAGTGCTGCCGGTGAGCGACGCCATTCGTTCTTTAATTGTCGCGGGAAAAGATGCCGGAACCATTTCCCAGGCTGCCTTTCATGAGACTTATCGCCCGCTGATTCATCACGGCTTCCGCAAAGTCGTGGATGGTGTGACCACCCTGTCGGAGGTGCTCAGGGTGACCAGTCTTTCCTTGTCGGGATAATCGCTTGTGATGGGATTTCAATTTGTAGAGGGTAGTTGACACCACCATGGGATACTATCAGTATCAGGCCCGCGACCTGCAGGGCACGGTTCACAAAGGGGTCTTGGAGGCATTATCCGAACCGGAGGCCGCGCGCAAACTGAAATCCAGCAGGCTCTATCCCGTCAAGATCAAAGCGATCAAGAGCCGGAAACCGCGACGCGTCCCCGAAGAACACATCATCCGTTTTTTCTACGATCTGTCTGATCTGCTCACTGCAGGCTTGCCCGTGGACCGGGCGCTGGCGCTGATCAGCACCAATCAGACGCACAAGGTTTTCCAGAATGTCGTGCAGGACCTCCTCGGCGAAGTCCAGGGGGGGGCGGACCTCTCGGGCGCCATCGGCAAATATCGCGACGTTTTTGGGGAGCTTTCAGACCACATGGTGAGGGCGGGAGAAGCCAGCGCCACCCTCGGTCCCATCACGAAACGCCTGGCCCAATACCTCGAACAGCGCCGGGCATTCCGGCAGAGTCTGGTTTCCTCGATGATCTATCCGTGCATTCTTCTTGGCACCAGTGCCGTATCGATGGTTATTCTACTCGTATACGTTATCCCTAAGTTTGCGCAGATCTTCCAAGATTTGAATCAGAAGGTGCCCTTCCTGACACAGATCATGCTTCAGACAGGAATCATAGTTAAGGAATACGGCTGGATTTTTCCGCTGCTCCTGGCTGCCGGCTTTTGGGGCGGACGCTATCTTTACCGGCAACCCAAAGCCCGGCGGGTTCTGGACCGCCTTCTCTTTCGCATTCCCTTTACCCAATACTTGATCCTTTACAGTGAACTCGCCCGGTTTTGCCGGACCCTCGGCACGATGATTCAGGCGGGAGTGCCGTTGCTGCGCGCCCTCAGTCTCGGACAGGAGCTGCTTATCAACAGCGTGCTCAAGGAGGCAATCGCCCCTGTGCATCGGGAGATCAAGGCAGGCCATTCGATGAGTAATTTCTTCCGGACCCATCAACCGTTCCCGAGCCGCTTGGGGACCATGCTTCGCATTGCCGAAGAACAAGGTAACCTCGGTGAAGGTCTGCTGGCGCTGGGTGACCACTTCGAGGGGGAATTGCAGCGGCGGATTCAAAGATTGATGATCTTGCTGGAACCGGCAGTCATTATCGTGACCGCCCTGATGATAGGCACCATGGTCTTGAGCATGTTCACGGCCATTTTTGGCATTAATGAAATCAAGTTTTAGGGCTCCCGGGGGATACGGTATTTTTCCGTTGTTTGCTGCTTGGTATCCCTCGCGGCGAGAAGAGAGAGTGAAGGCCGTCTTTATGCGCGATTTCTATCAGCGGAGTTCCCCCGGGTTTACTCTCATCGAGCTCGTTGTCGTCCTGGTTATTCTGGGTCTTACGATTGGCCTTGTGCTGCCGCGCGTGGGAGCAAGCTGGAGGAAGATGGAAGATCGTGAATTCCTGCAGGAATTCGTGCAAACGCTCAAGCGTGCCCGCTTGCGTGCGATGAATTCAGGGACCATCGTGGCTTTCCGGATTCGCGGTTCCGAACGGGTCTATGACCTCGCGCTTCCTCCTCGGAAACCGATACCTGACAACGTGGACATTGATGCGAATTTTCTCGAAACGGACCCGGAAACCAAGGACAGCCTCATCCTCTTTTTTCCTGACGGGAGCATTTCTGGGAGTGACCTGGAGCTCACTTTTGATCAGGATCGCACCTTTCACCTTGCCATCAATCCTCTTTTCGGTACGGTGCATGTGTACAAAGTTGAATCGCGATGAAGGGAAGCTTTGAACGCGGGTGTTACTCGACCAAGGGGGGCTTCACCCTCTTGGAAGTCATGGTCAGTCTCGTCTTGGGGGCACTGATTCTGGGCGGCCTTATGGGATTGATCTCGGTATCTCTTCAATATAGCCAGCGCTTGAAGGAAAGAAGCCAAATCCAACCGCTATTGGAGTCTGCTGCCCAGGAAATTCTCGCGAACCCGGAAAAGGCCGTCACCGGCGACTTAGCCATTGGCAGCGAACCCGGCGCACCCCGCATCAATATCCTGTTTGAAAAAGAGGAACTGCCGGAGCGGAAAAGGGTCCCAAGCCGCCCCGGAGAGCTCTATCGGGTTGTGTTGGAATGCCGTGGGCAAATGCTGGAATTCAGTCTTTACGTTACTCCCTCAGAGGGAGGGAAAGCAGCCGACGGGGTGTTGGATTAGAATGGTGAACCCGCTAAAAGGGAAGCGGCTTTTGGCACAATCCTCCGGCTTTACCCTGGTGGAACTGGTCCTGGCCACCACGATTTCTGCCATGGTTATTGGCATATTCTCGGTTGCACTCTCGCTCTCGCTCCGCGTATGGGAGCGCCAGCAGAATCGCGAACCCAGTGACATCCCGAGTCTCCTTGAACTGCTCAAATGGCAACTGGCCGACTTTGAGCCGGTTTTGATCAATCATGACGGGAAGCAGCGGGCCATTTTCCAGGGAAACGAGCAATCCCTTGCCTTTGCCACCCAGTATTCAGTCAGGGCTATTTCAAAGGGGTTGCCGGTGGTTGCGCGGTATGTTTTCACCTCGGAAGGAACGGTCTTCTATGCTGAAATGCCGCTCGATCCGTATCACCCGGAACCGATTCAGCGATTCCTCCAGATGGGTACGGGGGAGACGAATTCCTGGCCACGTTTTTACGCTATGGAGGTTGGGGTCTGCTCCCTCTCTTATGCCAGTGGCAAAGGCGATGAAATGGCTTCGGCGGTGGACGAGGAGCTCGGCATACCCTCTGCCGTAGTCGCTAAATGCACCGCTGGGGAGGGTTCCCCCGTGTTCTCCGCAGTCATGTTCATTAACGCTCCTTTTGCCAAGGAGATCGTGGACAGCGACGCGGAGAAATCAGGTCTGAAAAAGGTCACACCCAAGAAGAGGGGAAAGCTTTGAGGGAAAGGGACTCGAGAAGCTGAGGAAAGGGATGGCAATGCCGCGGGTGTCCGATCATCTGAAGCTGATGCAGCAAGAACAAGGGGTCGTGCTGATTGCGGTCCTGTGGATCTGCGCTCTCGTAATGTGGTTCACGCTCCAGGTCGGAGCGTTGACCCGATTACAGGGGGAAGACCAGATCCATCTGTTTCGGCGGGCACAAGCCCATTATCTCGCCATTGGGGGCTGTTATGAAGCACTGGCGCGGATGGGCCAGCCGCCGCCTTCAGGCCTGGAGAGAGGGCCGGATTTGAGCTGGCAGCCTGATGGTGCTGAACATGTGCTGAAGTATCAGACCGGGGAGGCTGTGGTCAGTATCGAATCGGAGATGACCAAAGTGAATGTCAACCTCAGCAGTCCTGAGCAAATGAGGGAAGTTATGATCGGTGCGGGGATGCATGAATACGCAGCCGAAGAACTGGCTGATGTCATTGCTGATTTTGTGGACCCGGATGATCTCAAGCGGTTGCACGGTATGGAAGCATCGGATTACAAGAGGCGAGGCCTGCCCTATGGCCCTTTTAACGGACCGTTGTTGACTCTCGATCAAATGCTGCTCATCCCCGGGATCTCGGAAGAACTCTTGTACGGTTACATGGGGGGAGGCGAAACCTCGGAGGAGAGCGGCTCGGAAGCCACTTCCAACCCGACGCTACCCAGGAAAGATTCTTTATTTGAGATGTTGAGCGTTTATGGTACAAACACGGCTTTGCCCAACCCTGATCTTGAACAGGAAATCGAGAGAAGAATAATCTCCTGGCAGAATGGAGGGATTTATCGCATTTATTCCACGGGAATGGCTTACAATGGTCCCCCAGCGGTGACGATTTGTCTGTTTGTTCGTTTTGCTCCTGAAACGAAACATGGCTACGAGGTCCTATCCCGGAAGATTATGTAGCGGGAGCTGGACGTCAAGAAGGATTACCGGATGTTGAGATTCACCACCGAACATCGCCCCAAGCAGCTGCTAGCGGTATATGTTGAGCAGCGGCGGGTGGAAATCCTTCGCGCTCATCGTCAGTGGCGATCCTGGCAGATCGATTCCGTGGAAAACTTTGATGTACCTGAATCAGAGCCGATCTACGATTATCTCCAGCGCCTGAACCTCCGGCCCAGAGACAGGAAGGCAACCACCCTGGTTCTTTTCCTTCCGCTCAGCTTCTACGCTTTCCATCGGGAACACTACCCCACAGGGCTTCAGGATCAATTGCAGGAGGCCCTCAATTTTGACTGGCAGGAGAACCTATTTCTCGAGCATGAACGCACCCTGCACTTTTCTGGTCCGGCCGTTGCTGTGAACCACAACTTGTCGGTGCCCATTTTTTCATTACAGCGCGATGTTTTTGATAAATTTCATCAAGTTCTCGGCGCGGCAAATTTCCTGAATTTTCGCGTCATCCCCACTTCCCTGGCATATCGGGCTTTCCTTGCTGCCCCCGAGGTGCAAACGGATACACCCGAAGTCAAGGTTTATGCGCGGTGGATCGATCCTACTCACCTTGAGCTGCATCGCTTTTACAAAGGCCAGTTCCTGGATTCGATGCTGATTGGTGAGAATCGAGATAACTTGCGGATTTTGCTCGAGCATTTACGGTTCAGCGAGAACGGGCTCGACGACACGCGGATTTCACCCATCCACCTGATTTGCACCAACGGTGAAGCACTCAAGGCTGAAGACTGCCGACGCCTGCGCCATGATGAAATCCCCTTCGAAATCGAACCGCTTCAAGGTCCCCTCGTTGGCTACTGGGTAGCATACCTCCTGGAACAGGACAAAATCGAGACTTTTGACGCACCACTGCTGCTCAAACCCTGGAAAGTCCCGAGGATCGTCTGGCCGCTCCTCGCCCTGGTGGGGCTGTACTCAATCTTTGCCCTTTACGAGTTGCACACCCATAGTCAGATCCAGGAGGCAAGCCGCCGTCTGAAGAAGGAGATCGCCCAACTGGAAACACAGTGGAAACCCATCGAGGAACTGCAGTCTCGTATCTCCAAGTTCCAGGAAGACCAGAAGACGCTCTCCGAGTTCAACCTTGAAGGATATCCCATGCTCGAAATCCTGGACCTGCTCTCCCAGACCACCCCTGATGATACCTGGCTGAATTATTTCTCGATTAGAAAGGGGCAGATCATTCTCCGCGGGGATAGTAAATCCGCGATCAAGTTCCTTTCCGAACTCTCCAAGGTCGAAGGTTTCAGTGATGTGCGCTTTGCCTCGCCGGTGACTCGAAGCCCTACGTCTGAGGACGAGCGATTTAACGTGCAGTTGCAGGTTGATCAGGAAAAACTGCGAAAGACGATCGAGGCGATGGGCCTCAACAAGACAGAAGAGAGCATCGAAGCCGCCGCTTCGGACCAAAATGCCACATCTTCAACGGCCCCTAAGCTGAAGAAAACCAACCCTCCGGGAGCAACGGACGAAATGGATCTGGAAGGAGAAGCCTCGAGCGATGATGCGGAAGTCGACGAGTGAGTCATAGCGCGGCCTGTACTGCAAATGAATGAGGCCTTTACGGCAGCAACGCAGAAGAGATAGAGAAAATTAAGATGATTCTTCCAAAACTCTCGCTGCATGAAATCAAGAAGCAGCGATCTTCCTTAATCATGGCACTCGCAGTGTTGCTGACCCTGCTGACGGCTCACTTTCTTTGGGTCGCTTCGACGACCTCGGAAAATGAGGATTTGGAGCTGAAAGTTAAGCAACAGGGCGAGCTCGTCCACAAATATCAGGAGAAGTTGACTCAAGCTCAAAGCATTAAAGAAAATCTCATCAAGCAGGAAAGCGAATTGAAAGCGATGCAAAAACGTCTCTTCCGGGGCAACGACCCGTATCAGCTCGCAGCTTCCCTGGGAGATTTGCTCTCGCCCAAAGGTGAGCAGAAGAAACTGCTGGATATCAAGACCTACCAGGTGCTTGCCAGTAAAGAGTATGGTCTTTACCAAGAGGTGCACCTTAGATTTAATTTTATGACAACCATTGAAGGACTTAATTACTTTCTGAAACGCCTGCGGACTTTTGAGACCGCGATCCTGGTCCAGGAAATCAATATCCAGAAGGTACAACGCAAGTCCGGCCCGGACCTCGTCATCAATGTCATCCTGGCGGCATTGATGGAGAAGGGGGAAAAGACCTAGGATGGAAGATGACTATTAAATGCCGTTTACGTCGAATTTTGACTTTCTTTCTTATGAGTGATGCCGGAAAAACAGAACAGGAAAGGGCAGTTTCATGAAAATACGCATGGTGCTTCTATCACTTATGCTAATGATTGTTGTCCAAGCTTGTGCCACCGCTTCCAAACCGAGTCCCGGCAAGCACGATGCCGGACTTCGTCCTCCTCCGCAGCCGCCCCTCACCTCTGACCAGGCCCCGAGCAAGGAATGGGTCGTAGAACTGACACCCAGTCCTAAAACCGCTGATACGGCGGCCGATGAGAAAGGCAAAGGAACCACTCTCCCGAGTAGAACCGGAGCTTCCAATTACGGCCTTCTCGGGGCGTCTTCCCTGGGCAAGCCCCAGGGACCTGCCTGGTCGGATAAGGAAAAACAAAAGATTGTGCTCAATTTCGAGAAAGCTGACGTCGCCGAGGTCACCAATCAGATTTTTGGGGACTATCTCAAGCTAAACTATGTGGCGGACCCCGCGCTGCAGGGTCGAATCAGCGTCTATCTCGAAGGCGATTTTACCAAAGATGAGCTATTGCAAATGGTCACCAGGGTATATGAGGCCAACAATATCGCCATCGTCGCCTCGAAACGGCATCTATTACATCCAGCCGGTGCAAAGAAGTTCGAGCAGCAGCCTGCCGGTCGCAGACGCCGCCACGCTGCAGGACGACAAGGCCGGCGCAAGACCGCTTATCATCATTTACCGCATGCATTACATGGACGCGAATAAAGCGACCAACATCGTAAAATCCTTCCTCTCGCCCGGCAGACCGATTGTTGCCGACGTCCTTACGAACAGCATCATTTTCGTTGAAAATTCCGACAACGCCCGCACCATTCTCGGTGTCTTGAAGGCATTGGACATTAATGTATTTCGAGAATTGAGCATGGAGATCGTGCCCGTGCAGTCCATCACTCCCCAGGATGCAGCCCAGGGGATGGAAGCCCTCGTGGGAAAACTGGCCGTCTTCAAGGAGAGCTCTCTGAAAAATAACCTCGCCTTCATCCCGTTGCCAAATTTTGGCGGCGTTCTCATCCTTGCGCAGGACCCCGAGGTCCTGCGCAATGCCAGATCGTGGCTCACTGCTCTGGATACTCAAGGGAAGGAAACCGGCGAGCAAATCTATGTGTACTTTGCCCAAAACAGCCTGGCCGCTGATATCAGTAATGTCCTCACCCAGGCCTATGGGCTTTCCGGACCGTCGGGCGGGGGCATGGGGCAAAGAGTCGTGCAATCGACCCGGCAGGGGGGAGTCGGAGCTGGCGGTCGGTCGGGCTTTGGCTCTTCGGGGTTTGGTTCCTCCTCCCGCTCGGGCTCTTCGAGATTTGGCTCCTCCAGTTACGGATCCTCAGGCCTCGGATCTTCAGGCTCTGGCTCTTCCGGTTTTGGATCTTCCGGTTTAGGACTCTTCGAGTCTTGGATCATCCGGTACCGCATCTTCCTCCTTTGGGTCCTCCGGGATGGGTCTTGGGGGCTCATCGACGGGGCTGTCCTCCTTCGGTTCGAGTACAACCCAGCGAGGCGGGGGTGGAACGACCAGCCGCTTTGGCGGCGGAGCGGCAGGAGGCACGCAACGACCCGCAATGTCCCTTACCGGTGAGGTCGTTATCATTCCCGATGAGGTCAACAATGCGCTCGTAATCCGGGCGAATGCAGCAGATTATGCGAAAATAAAGAGGACCATCGAAACCCTTGATATTCTCCCCAGGGCGGTGCTCATTGATGTCGTCATCGCCGAGATCGCCCTGACTGATGACCTCCAGTATGGATTGGAATACTTTTTTAGGAACATCAACGCTCAAGTCGGAGCGACGCCTGCCTCTCTTGCGGGAATAGTGAGAGGCGGTCTGAATATAGACACTCTCGCTCAGGCTGCCCTCCCAGCCCTATCAACATCGGGACTGGGAATGCTCTGGGCTACCGACAATCAAAAAATAGGGATCCTGCTGCGACTGCTTTCCGAATACACTGATGTCAATGTCCTCTCTACTCCCACATTGCTCGCCGTCGATAACAAGGAAGCGTCGATCATGGTAGGAGGCCGCGAACCCGTTCCGACGGGCTCCTATGCAAGCGGGACCATTGGCGCAGGCGTCCTGAGCACCACTCAACTATGAAGATACCGGCATCATTCTCAACCTGATCCCCCATATCAATGCCGGTGGGCTGGTGCGGCTCGAAGTGGAGCAGACCATTCGCCGGCTGGGTCCGGACCGAACCGTTGGAGGGACCACCGCCCCCTCCTTCGAAGAACGCAATGTGACGACGTCGCTTCTCGCCCAGGACGGGTCAACCGTAGTCATTGGAGGCATTATCCAGACGATACAGAAAGACACGCACGGTGGAATCCCTTATTTGAAGAATATGCCCATCCTGGGCCCGCTTTTCACATCTAGAAAGACTAAGAACATAGCCAAAACCGAACTGATTGTCGCCGTCACTCCCCATGTCGTTGAGCATCGGGAAAGCGAGGCTACAAGGGAATTCCTGGAAAGACTTCGCGACCTGAAAGCGAGGATTGAAAAATAGCGGGAGCGAGATTACTTTCGGCGAAGCTGCCACGGAAAATGCGCCGCAAGCTGCTGCAGAAGCAGGGCAAAATCATCAGCCAGAGGAGCCTTGAAGACAAGCGGTTCATGTGTTCCCGGATGGCGGAAGGCCAGGACCTCAGCATGCAGCTGCTGCCGCTCCACTTTCACCAATATCTCCCGCAACTCCTCGGACTTTAGCAGGTGGGCTTTGCGTTTGCCCCCGCCGTAGGTCGCATCGCCGACGACGGGATGGTGCAGGTGGCTCAAATGGACTCGAATCTGATGAGTGCGACCGGTTTCGATGGTCACGCGCAGGAGCGTGACCTCCTCCCACGCCTTTTCCACCTGCCAGTGGGTGACCGCCTCCCGCCCCTTCCCTTCCAGAACGGCGATCTTCTTGCGATCTACGGGGTGGCGCCCCAGTGAGGTCCTGACCTCACCGGTGGATTGCGAGAAACTCCCATACACCAATGCCAGGTACTGCTTCCCTACCGTGTGCTCCTTGAACTGATGGATCAGGTCCAGATAGGCCGCATCACTTTTCGCCACCACGATGGCCCCGGATGTATGCTGATCCAGCCGGTGCACAATCCCCGGCCGCAAGGGAGCGCCCTGAGTCGCCAGGCGCGGGCAGTGGGCCAGGAGTCCATGCACCAGCGTGCCTTCAGCATGTCCGGCACCGGGATGGACCACCGTTCCCGGGGCCTTATTGATCACCACAATGTCCTCGTCTTCATAGAGAATATCGAGGGGCATCGTCTGAGGAGTTAAACGAGCCGCATGCTCCGGGCGGGGAAGGCGCACCGAGATGCGATCCATGGTGCGAAGTTCATAACGGGGTTTTCCGCACAGACCGTTGATCAGGACCTCGCCACACTTTATCAAGCTCTGGAGATGACTGCGGGAACACCCTTTTACGTGACGGCTGAGGAAAACGTCGAGTCGTTGACCGGTGTCTGAATCATCGATTACGAACACCATCTCGGGAGGCGGAAAGGGACCGCCGGCAAGGCTTGAAGCCCCTTCTCCTCCCGTCGCCTCTTCGTAGTTCTCAGCCATTGTGACAACAAGTTCAGTGCTGCTGACGCGTATGTTCAAAATCCTTGAGGATGGTAAAAATCAAGCGACCGGCGGTCGTCTGCAAAATACTGGTAACGGCAACGTCAACTTCCTTGCCCAACAATCTGGAGGCATTTTCCACAACCACCATGGTTCCATCTTCCAGATAGGCTATTCCCTGCCCTTGCTCCTTGCCCTCTTTCAAGATTTGCAGACGCAACACCTCGCCCGGCAACACGACTGGCTTTAACGCATTGGCGAGCTGGTTGATATTCAACACGCGGATACCCTGAACTTCAGCAACTTTCGCCAGGTTGTAATCGTTGGTGATGATCTTGCCGTTAATTTTCAACGCCAGGGCCACCAGCTTAGCATCCACATCATTAAGGTTGTCGAAATCCTGTCGATCAATTCGAATTTCAACCAATTTCTCCTGCTGAAGACGTTTGATTATATCCAGACCGCGTCGACCGCGAACCTTTCGGGTAGGATCAGGACTGTCGGCGATATGCTGGAGCTCCTGCAGGACAAACTCGGGAATCACCAGGACGCCGCCCAGAAAGCCCGTCTCAACAATGTCCGCAACGCGACCGTCAATGATGACGCTGGTATCGAGAATCTTTGCCACCTGGCCACCTCGATACGCTCCGCCCCGCATCGACCAGGCCAGTTGGGCATCCGTATTTCTTCAACCCTGATACTTCCTAGAACCATTCCTATGTAGCCAAGAATGCATGACAGTACGACATAAATCGTAACGCGGATGGCATCATTATCCAGGCCGATAAAACCATAGCCAATGAGTCTTCGCAATGGAAAGTCCGATGACGAGACCGATGGTGCCACCAAAAAGCCCCTTAAGAGGCATCTGTTTGATGAATTTCTCAACTGAAAGCGCCAGCAGGGCAGCGATGATCCCCACCAGCGAGCCAGCCCAGGGAGCCCATTGATACTCCGCAAGAGCTTCGGTCTTGGCCGCAATGAAGTAACCCCCCACGCTACAGATGATAAGCAAGAGCACTTTTAGACACAAGCCAGGCCCAGCTCAATTCGATCACCTCCTTTCTTTCGTGAGTTAGCGTCGCTTTCTCACTGAAACCGCGAGAGTCAAACAAAGGCCTTTCAATTCCCCGGGACTCTCGGCATCATGCGCCCACTGCTGAATACTTCCGGGGAACCTTTCGCATGATTCGCTTAAGCCAAGCTCTGTCGTGAAAAAAAATAAGACAACCCGATTGCAGGCGTGATTTTCTGAGGTGGTTCCTCTGTGTGACAGGCCCTCGCCCAACCGCTCCTCCGTCTTACCCGCATCCCGGCATAAAGGACCCCGCGATCTCTGGGATTGGGATGGACACAAACCGGACTCTGATCCGACTTATTTCAGGATTTCGACGAATTTCTTCCTCGAGTTCGTTCTCGCTTACCTCGCGAACAATGGAAAGCTCCTTCAGAAGAAGGCCTCTGGCCGTATCCAACATTTTTCTTTCACCGAAAGAAAGCTCTTTGTCACCCTTGAGAACAGTCAAATCCCTCAACACTTCGGCCAGTTCATAAATGGAACCGGTTTTGATTTTTTCCATGTAACCCCGGTAGCGCCGATTCCAGGTGCCGCCATTGATCGAAATCTCCCGTGTCCTTAGGATCTCGTATACCCTGGGGATATCGGTCGGAGTCAATAAGTCCCCGCAATCCCACGGCGTGGCATTGGGGATAGGAATCATGATTTTCATCTCATTTTCCAAAATGCGCATGATGTAAAAATCTTGTCTCTTTCCCGCCATATTTCGATTCTCGATGGACTCGATCTTGCCAACCCCATGAGCGGGATAAACTGCTAAATCTCCGATTTTAAACATCATTTCCTCCCTGCTCGTGGATTTCTAAAGGTTTTCCCCGCTTGGAAAGCGGCTTCTTATTGTACCACTACTCAATAGTCATTTAAAGGCCCAAAAGAAGATCCGGATTTTGTTCCGGACAATCGCATGCTGCACCACGGAAAGGAGACGGGTTGGGCGGGTGCCGACTATGAGGCACGCGAAGAAGCTTCGATGCGGACATCACTCCTGTTGAAAATGTTCATGGCTGTCACCATGCCCGACAGTAAAACTGTCTGTGCGGCTTCTGCGCCGCGCTTTATCATTCCCTCAAAAACTCCTTCCTGCTCCGGGTAGGGCGAATGGAGCACATATCCTTCCACCGTCTCAGCGTGCAGCGGCCGTCCAATGCCCAATTTCAACCTGGCGAAATCCTGGTCTCCCAGGTGTTCTATAATGGACGTCACCCCCGGTGTCCACCTGCACCGCCCCTCTGGGCCAGACGGATGCGCCCCGGGTCTAGGTCTAGGTCATCATGGATGACAAGCATTTGTTTTGGCAGGACCTTGAAATACCGCAGCACCTGGCTGACGGCCTCACCACTGCGGTTCATATAGGTGAGCGGTTTGAAAAGAAGGACCTTTTGCCGTTCAATCGTGCAAGTGCCCCAGCTGGCCGGGAATTTTCGCTCTTCCAACCTTACCGAGAGCAATTGAGCCAGTCGATCCAGCACCCTGAAACCAGCATTGTGGCGGGTAGTTTCATATTGTTTTCCTGGATTCCCCAAGCCAACAACGGCAACAATTTGATCCACCCGTTCGAGTTGCTCGCCCATTGCTTGTCCATTCGCCGCGGGCCCCGCCGGTTTCCACGACAGCGGGGGCTAGACCTGTTCCTCTTCCGAACCTTCCGCGGCCTTAGCCGCCTCCTCGAGAGCGGAAACAGTCAAGACCCCAACACTTCTGTCATCCACCAGTTCGAAGGGCACGCGATCGACCAGATCGCCAACGCGGACGGACGAACCCAGGTCCAGGTTGCTGATATCAATGTGGACCCTTTCCGGAATTTCCCCGGGAAGGCAACGCACGGCAAGGGTGCGGCGGATGAGGTCGAGCACGCCACCTTTCTTCTCCCCGATCGATTCGCCATCGAGCTCCACCGGCACCTCGACAACAATGGGCTGATCCAGCGGCACTTCATAAAAATCCACATGCACAAAGCGGCGGCGAACCGGATGGGTTTGAACTTCGCGAATTAACGCTTGCCTGACCTGCCGATCGTTGCCATCTTCGATGACAAGGCGAATCAGCTTGCTCTCTTCTCCCATTTCCCGCAGGAGCTTCAACAGTCGGAGTGCCGGCACCGCAAGCAGCACCGGTGCCGTCTTCGGACCATAGAGGACAGCCGGCACCGCATCCCGCCTGCGCAGCCGTCGCGCCGCACCCTTCCCGGTCTTGGTTCGCAACTGAACATTCATTTCAACATCCATGGCAATTCGCCTCCTAAAAGATCTCGAGGGGGTCATGCACTCGCGAAAAGAGCGCTGACCGATTCCTCACTGTGTACACACTGGATAACCTTGGCGAGCATCGGAGCAATACTCACCGTTCGGATCTTCTTCGAATATTGGGCTTTCTCGCAGAGTGGAATGGTATCGGTGACCGTCACCGATCGCAGCGGACAAGCGTCCAGCTTTTCCAGAGCAGTCCCTGAAAAAATACCATGGACGCAATAAGCGTCAACAATGGCCGCTCCCGCCGCGGTTGCCCCCTCGCAGGCTCGAATCAGGGTATTGCCGGTATCCACCATATCATCAAGGATGATGACACGGCGGCCCCTGACGTCGCCGACAATCCGTGAGTAGGGCAGATCGTCCGTCCCCCGGTGATCCATGATTGCCAGATCCACTCCCAAACGTCTGGCAAACCTCCTGGCCCTCCCGACCCCGGCCGCATCCGGAGCCACCACGATTTCATCTCCCCGTAAGGCCTTCTTGACATCCTCCAACAGGATCTCCGTCCCCGAGATATGATCCACCGGGATTTCGAAGAACCCTTCGATCTGGTCTGCATGGAGGTCGATGGCGACCAGCCGGTCGGCGCCGGCGACCGTTATCAGATCAGCCATCATCTTGGCCGCGATGGGGACCCGTGGTTTTTCTTTTTCATCCTGGCGTCCGTATCCGTAGTAGGGCGTGACCGCGTTGATCCGGCGCGCTGAGGCGCGTTTCAAGGCATCGATCACCACCAGGAGTTCCATAAGATGTTCATTTACCGGCGGACTGGTGGATTGCAGGACAAACACATCCTTCCCTCTCACGCTGTCCGCGATCTCAACTCGGACCTCGCCGTCACTGAAACGCCCGACCAGCAGCCGTCCCGGCACCACCGCGCAGTGGTTGCACACGTCCCGGGCAAGCTGCGGGTTGGAATTGCCGGAGAATATCAGGAGCCTGTCTTTCATGGTCCCTTTGACCTTAACCCTCTCCTCGCGGGGGCTGGAATTCTGCAGGCTTGACTTTTGGCCCCAAAAAAACTGGCTGGGGTGGGAGGATTCGAACCTCCGAGTGCGGGTTCCAAAGACCCGTGCCTTACCGCTTGGCGACACCCCAAACACAAACATTCTTACCTTATGTTGACAGCAGCATTCCCGCAGACTCGAGTGGCGGCCACCCAGCATCCTTCCCATGTGCACTTTGCCTGCGCAGCAAGCGCTGCGGCCTGGCTGCCGTCGCGAAATACCCCGTAGACCGTGGGACCACTGCCACTCATAAGCGCCCCGATAGCTCCCTCCTGGAGCAACCACTCCTTAATTTGAGCCAAGACAGGATAGGCACTTAGCGTGACCGTTTCCAGGTCGTTTTCCATGACCTCGCGAAGCTGCCAGGGGCGTTCCATAAAGCGAGCAAGTTTAATGCGGCTCTCGCCTCTTGTCAACTTCAAACTTTGGTAAACCCAGCGTGTGGAGACGTTTAACGGCGGTTTGATCAGGACCAGGGGATAGTCCGGCAGCCCATCCACCCGATTGAGCTTCTCCCCGATTCCGGTCGCCAATGACGGCCGCTGGTGGAGGAAAAAGGGCACATCGGCCCCCAGCTTCTGCCCCAGGCTCTCGAGCCGGGGCATGGCAAGGCGGTCCCCAACCATCCGGTTCAACGCCAGGAGCACCGCTGCCGCATCCGCACTCCCGCCGCCGAGACCGGCGGCTACCGGGATCCTCTTGGTAAGGCGAATAGCCACCCCGATTTTCGACCGAACCGCGCCGAAAAACGCCTCAGCGGCCCGCCACGCAAGATTGCCGGCATCGGAGGGCACCCCGGTTCGTCGCACTCGAGACTGATACCGCTCCCCTCGCGAGCTTCCAGCTCCAGGCAATCATAAATCGCCACCGGCAACATGAGGCTGGATAGGTCATGGTAGCCATCATCCCGTTTCCGGATGACCTCCAGCCAGAGATTAATCTTGGCCGGCACGCTCACTTCAAGGCGCAATCAGTCTGACCTCCTCTTGACGACCAGCGGCTCCCACCGCATCACTTGCTGCTCTTCTGAACGTATCGCAAGCGTAAATCGTAGAGTACCGACTTCAAAAGATTATCCTCGTCTGGCTCCAGGTTGCCTTTGGTCTTTTCCTGGAGCATCCCCAGGGTATCGATGATTTGTTTCGCCAGAGGCAAATGAACCTGAACCGTGTTCGTTTCAGGGTCCGGGATTTCACCCAGATGCAGCAATGCTGAAGAACTGAGCGAAAAAACAAAAGTCGCCAGAGTTACCTCCGGCAGCGGAATGCTCCCTCTTTCCTGATCTTCTCGTGAAGACTCCGCGGGACCGGCTTGCGTCTCCTCCCGCTCGGCCTTCGTCTGTTCCTGGACCTGCTCGGCAGCCGTCTCTCGCTCCGCATCATCCAGGGAAAACTTTCGGCGATCTTTCACGACGAAGCCTTTTTCTTCCTTCTCTTCCATACCCCACATTCTCCCCTTAGCATCAGAATTTGATCGCTTGCACGACATTCACGTTATCCAGAGACAGCAATTCCTGAATCACGTGTTGCGGGACAGGCGTGTCCGTCCGCAGGAAGATGATGTTTTCACCTCGTTCCAGCACCTGGCCCACGCCCATCATGGAGATATTGACCTGGTGGCGTCCCAGGCAGGTCCCTATGGCCCCGATCGTTCCCGGGGTATCAATGTTGTAGATCAAGAGGCTATGACCCTCCATCGCCGCTTCGAGGCGGAAGTCATTGATTCGCACCAGGCGCGGGTCTTTCTTTCCAAACATGGTCCCTGCCACGAGGTTTTCATCCTCGGCGGTTTTCACATGGACGCTGATAAGGTTGGTGAAATCTTCGGCCTCATCCCGCGATGATGTCGTCACTTTGATGTTTCTTTCTCTGACCACCACGGGCACATTGACGAAGTTGACCATATCTCCAAGAATCGGGGTCAATATCCCCTTGAGGATCGAATAGGTCAAAGGTTTGGTGTCCACCGTGGCAACTTCTCCGATGTAGACAACATTGACCTCCTGGATGGCCCCCCCGGTAATCTGGGCCTGAAGCATTCCCAGCCTTTCCGCGAGAACGAGGTAAGGGCGCAGGACCGCCAACGTTGCCCCGTCGATGCTCGGGGCATTCACCGCGTTGCGTATCGTGCCTCGCTTCAAGTATTCCGTCACCTGTTCGGCCACCGCGATGGCAACGTTTTCCTGAGCCTCGTCCGTTGATGCCCCCAAATGGGGAGTAACCACCACCGGGTCCAGGCGCAAGAGGGGACTATCCCTGGGCGGCTCCTGCGTAAAGACGTCCAGGGAGGCTCCCGCGACCCTTCCCGAATGGATGGCATCAGCAAGGTCCAGTTCGTTGACAATCCCGCCACGCGCACAATTGATGATGAAAACTCCCTTTTTCATCTTCTTGAAAGCGTCCGCATTGAGCAGGTTGCGGGTTTCTTTGGTCATGGGTGTGTGGATCGTGATGTAATCCGATTGCGCATAAAGCTCGTCGAGGCTCACCCCCTTGATCCCCAGTTTTTCAACCACCTCGGGACTGATATAAGGATCATAGGCAATGACGTTCATCTTCAGGCCCTTGGCCCGGTCGGCAACGATCCGCCCAATCCTGCCAATGCCAATAATCCCCAGTACTTTGTGAAACACCTCCCGGCCGCTGAATCGCGATTTCTCCCATTTTCCAGCTTTCACTGAACTATTTGCCTGGGGAATGTTGCGACTCAAGGCAAGCATCATCGCAATGACATGCTCGGCAGTGGTGATGACATTCCCTTCCGGCGTATTCATGACCACTATCCCGCGGCGGCTGGCAGCATCGATGTCCACATTATCAAGTCCAATCCCCGCTCGGGCAACAACTTTCAAATTATCTCCAGCATCAATGACCTCCGCGGTCACCTTCGTGGCGCTGCGAATCACCAATGCATCATAGTCCCCGATAATCCGGCAGAGCTCCTCAGGAGCGAGCTTCGTCCTCACCTCCACCTGGAACTCAGGCACGCTCATGAGCTTTTGGATACCCGGCTCGGCCAGATCATCACTGATCAAAATCTTCATTTACCCCTCCTGAAGGCTCGGTTAGTTCAAAGGCACCATCTCGCATCACTTCCTCGTTCCGCGCAATGCCTTCTCTTTCAAATGCTTTTCTGCCTCTTTCAGTCCCTGGTCGATTTCTTCGAACTTTTGCGGTGAATCCATAATGAGCGCCCTGGCTTTTCGATAATGGAAGACGGCAACGTCCCACTTATGCCGGTGAAAGTAGTAACGGCCAAGATGAAAGTGAGCCAGACCCATTTGATTCATCTGCCCATAAATAATCCCCATATTGTTGTCAATATCCGGATAGGCGGGGGCCCAGGGCTCGATAACCTGAAGATGCCGGATGGCCTCCTCCTTTTGCCCCATCTCTTTCAACACCAGAGCCAGCCGAAAGTGGACGACGGGAGCGGAAGGGTCCAAGAGCAGCGCGCTCTGCAAAACCCTCTGCGCGTCACTCAGTTTTCCCATTTTGAGATAAGCATCCCCCAGAGTGCTCAGGACAAAGGGGCTCGTCGCATCTTGCCGAGCGGCGTCCTGCAGATAAGGAAAGGCCTCGGCGACCTTTCCCTGCCGCAGGTATAAGCGTCCCAGACCGTAGGTGGCGGTGACGTCACCCTTGCGCGCTCCAGCCTGGAAGCGTTCCTCAGCAGCACGGGAGTCAGAGTATTCCGAAATCAGGGATGCCTGCATCATGGGGAAATCGCCCAGGATGTTTGAATTCGCCGATTTTGACTGATATTCCGGCTTCTTCGCCAGGTCATGCAGATATTGAATGCGCTCGGTCAAGGCGGGATGGGTCAAGAGATAGGAAGGGATGCTGGAATTTGCCATCCATTGAGCCTGACTCAAGCGCTGCATAACGCTTGCCATATCTTTTGCCGGGTATCCTGCAGCACAAAGGTAGCGCAACCCGAGTTGGTCCGCTTCTTCTTCATTTTCGCGGCTATACTTCAATTGCGCCGTTTGGGCTCCGGCCATGGTACCCATGGCCAGCGCCTGCGACCCCGCCCCGCCCCCTTTGGCGCCGATCAAGGCGGCCGCGATAACCCCCGCGATGGTGGCGATATTGAGCATCGTGCCTTCTTCCATCCGCCGCTGATAGTGATGAGCCTGGATGTGCCCCAATTCATGGCTGAGAATCCCGGCCAGTTCACCCTCACTGGTCATCATCTCGATGAGGCCGCGGTAGATGAAGATATAGCCGCCCGGGACGGCAAAGGCGTTGGGGACGGGCTCGTTGATGACAAAGAACTGGTAGTCGTAGGTTGTGCTTCCCAGTTGTTTGACGATGCGGTTGCCAACCGCCTGAACATAGCTCTGAACTTCACCATCCTCGACCAGCGGCAGGTGCCGTTTGATCAGGTCAAGCGTCTCTTTCCCGAGTTTCTTCTCATCACTCAGGGTGAGGGCCCTCGTCGTTCCGGGTGTGAACAGGTTCACCCCCACGAAAGAAACGATCAGCCAGACCAGGAACACAAACCGGGTGGATTTCCCGCAAAGGCCAGACCCTTTCATAAAGCCTCCTCGTTCGGACCCTGTTCACCCATCAAAGCAGCTCCCGACCAAACCACCCGCGTGGCGTCGGACCAGAGGCTCTCCAGGTCATAGAAATACCGCACGGGTTCGTAGAAAATATGAATGACGACATCGGCGTAATCCATGAGGACCCAATGCCCTTCATTCCGGCCTTCAATACCAAGCGGTTTGATTCCCAGATCAGCGAGGCTCGCTTCCAGATTACTCGCGATGCCCTGCACCTGCCGACTGGATTTGCCGCTGCAAATGAGAAAAAAATCCGTAAAGGAAGTCAGTCCGGTCACCTCGAGTAACACCAGATCAAGCGCTTTGCATTGAGACGCCTCGCGGGCACAAAGCAGAGCCTTGTCCCTGGTGTTCATGGGTGGTTCCCGTTTCCTGTCCTCACTAGCCGCCATACCCCTCACTCTGTCTGTCATCCCAGGTCCTCTGCGCTCCATGCGGTTCGGTTTCGAAGGGTTCATCCCCTCGATAAAGCCGGTTCGCATGAATATAGTGCATAACCTCGGGGAGAACCAGATAGCGGATAGATTTTCCTTCCTTTATCAACTGCCGGATGCGGGTCGAAGAGATATCCAGCCAGGTATTATTCAGGTAATGCACGGGCAAGAGATGAGGGTGCCGATAGCAGGCTTCACCGGCAGCATAGGTGTAGAGAGAGGAAACCCGCTCCCTTAGAAACCCGGACATATGCTCTTCATTGTATCCCGGGCGTCGCAGGATGACCATATTGGCCAATGCAAACAACTCCTGGAAATGCCACCAGGTATCCATCTCCAGAAAGGCGTCCAGCCCTGCGATAAAAAAAAGCTGGGCCGTGCCGGCGTACAATTCGGACAGCTTCCGGAGGGTGATCACCGTGTAGGATTTGCCCGGCAGCCGCATCTCGACGTCCGAGGCCTTAAACCTGGGGTGCGGGTCCGTCGCCAACCGTAACATCTGCCAGCGGTGTTCGAAGGCAAGGATTTTCTTCCCCAATTTGTGCGGCGGAATGGCCGCCGGAACGAACAGAAGCGTGTCAAGCCCCAGGGCTTCAACCGCCTCTTCCGCCACCCTCAGGTGTCCCAGATGAACGGGATCGAACGTCCCCCCCATAACTCCCACGCGCTCTGTCATAGTCATCGCTCACTACTGCTTTATCAGGTGCGCAGCTGACCATTCCCTAAAGCGATGAATTTGGTGGTGGTCAATTCCTCAACTCCCATTGGGCCAAAAGCGTGCAGGCGCGACGTGGAAATACCGATCTCGGCGCCCAAACCCAGTTGAAATCCGTCATTGAACCGCGTCGAGGCATTGACGAGCACCAGCGAGGATTGGACCTCCTCGAGAAAACGATGGGCCTGAGCAAAGTTTCGCGTGACAATCGCTTCGGTGTGTTGCGAACCATAGGCCGTAATGTGACCGATGGCCTCTTCCATGTTATCCACCACTTTCACGGCAAGGATAAGATCAAGGTATTCGGCATACCAGTCTTCCTCGGTCGCCGCGAGGCAATCGGGGACGATGGCCCGCGTCTTCCCGCAGCCGCGCAGTTCCACGCCTCCCCTGCGAAACGCAGCGGCCATGGTCGGGAGAAAGGCCCCCGCAACGTCCCGGTGCACGAGCAGGGTCTCCATCGCGTTGCAGGTCGCGGGCCGCTGGATTTTTGCATTGAGGCAGATGTTTTCAGCCATCTCCAGGTCCGCTTCGGCATCGACATAAACATGGCAGACGCCTTTGTAATGCTTGAGGACCGGCATGCGGGCATGCTCCGCGACGAACCTGATAAGGTCCTCACCGCCGCGGGGAATCATGACATCAATATATTCTTCCAACTTAAGCAGGTCGAGCACCGCACCCCGATCCGTGGTGCCAACCAGCTGCACCGCCGCTGCCGGGAGCCCGGAAGCCGCGAGCGATGCCTGGAGGACCGCGGCCAGGCACTGGTTCGAGTTAAAGGCTTCGGAACCACCCCGAAGGACGACGGCATTTCCGGCCTTGATACAGAGGGCAGCCGCATCGATGGTGACGTTCGGCCGGGACTCGTAGACAATGCCGACAACCCCGATTGGAATTCTCATCCGCCCCACCCTGAGCCCATTCGGACGCGTCCACATGCGAGTGATTTCACCGATGGGATCGTTCAGCAGAGCAACCTCATGGAGCCCGCTTATCATTTCGCCGAGTCCTTTTTCATTCAGGCGAAGGCGCTCCACCTTGGGCGCCGACAGTCCTTTGCGCAGAGCGTCTTCAATATCTTTCTGGTTGGCCCGGGCGATATTTTCCCGCTCTTGTTCCAGGGCACCGGCAAGGTGTTGGAGCGCTTCCGTTTTGCGAACACTGCCGGCTTTTGCCATCTCATGGGCCGCCGTGCGAGCTTCCTTGCCCATGCGCAGGATTTCTTCACGCATCAGTATCCCCTTTGCTCATCCTATTCCTCGATTTCGCCGGTTAACACAAAATTATTGCGGTGGATCACTTCGTCCGAATGCTTGTAACCAACGAGATTTTCAATCTCCTCGGTGTGGCGGCCTTTGATGAGGTCGACTTCCGATGACTTGTAATTGCACAATCCGACGCCGATGACCTCGCCCGCCTCATTCAGGCATCTCACCGGAGCGCCAACGCCAAAGGTCCCGCGAACCTGGCGAATGCCGATGGGCAGGAGCGACTTTCCGCGTTTTTGGAGGGCCGTCACCGCACCTTCGTCGAGCACCAGTTCCCCGACAGGCTTGGGAAGGTTTGCCAGCCACAGTTTTTTACCATGATAAATGCGTTTCCGGGGAAGGAAAAGTGTGCCAAACGCTTCGCCGGCAAAGATCCGCAGCAGCACATCCCGCTCCCTGCCCGGGGCAATGATCATGGGAATGCCTGAAGCCAGGCATTTTTTTGCGGCATTGATCTTGCTCAACATCCCACCGGTGCCGACGGAACCGGGCACCGGGGTGGCGCACGCCGCAATCTTGGAATCAATCCGGTGCACAAAGGGAATGAGGCGGGCTTCCTCATGGAACCGGGGATCGCAGTCGTATAATCCTGCGGTGTCGGTCAGAATGATTACCAGATCAGCGCCGATCAGCCCGGCGATCATGGCCGAGAGGTGATCATTGTCGCCAAATCTGATTTCCTCGACCACCACCGTATCGTTTTCATTGATGATGGGCAGAATACCCCAATCGAGAAGGGTTTCGAGCGTATTGCGCGCATTCAGGTAACGATGACGATGGCTAAGGTCCTCGCTGGTAAGGAGCACCTGCGCCACGAGCAGATCGTACTTGTCGAAAGCGGCCTCCCAGGCCTCCATCAGCACACCCTGCCCGACCGCTGCCATGGCCTGTTTGTGGGGGATGGTGCGGGGCCGCTCGGTAAAACCCGCCTTGCGCAAACCCGAAGCCACCGCACCCGAAGACACGATGGCCATCTTGCGGTCCGGATCACTTTGCCGGAGCTCCGCAATCTGATCGCTCAGACGATGGATCATCACCCGGTTCAATCCTCGGGAATCGGTCAATACGGCGCTTCCAACCTTGATCACCAGCCGCCGGCAGCCCCTGAAAAATGCCGCTCGATCCTTAACTTCCTCCATAAGCAACGTTTTCCTTTACCAGCTATAATCCCTCGCTTTGATGGACTAAAACCTCACCGCAGAGGCGCAGAAGCGCAGAGAAAGACCGCTGGTTACAAATCTCTGCGTCCTCTGCGTCTCTCGGTACCGCAGAGGAATTTCAACCTCATGGTTAAATGACCCCTTCGCCCGCCAAAGCACGCGCGTAACAACAGCCCCCACAATAGCAAAAAGTCAGGCCATTATACCCTGAACTGATCGAATCCCCGCTATATTTTCAGCCTGTAAGCTCCTCCGGTTGTTCCGGACCGGTCAGGAGCTGCGTCAGGATGCGCAACAGGTCCATGACACCGCGGCCATCAACGGCCGAGAGGAGTACCACCGGATGTCCTGCTTGCCCGTATGAGCGAGAGATCTGCTGCAGGACCTCGGGGTCGGCAATGAGATCGATTTTGTTCAAAGCAATGACGCGAGGCTTGTTCTGCATTGCATCGGAATAGCTGAGCAGTTCATTTTCGATCAGACGATAGGGAAGCAATGGGTCATCCGGGAGCACCTCGTGGATATCAATGAGGTGGACCAGGATGCGCGTCCTTTCGATATGCCGAAGAAACCTCGTGCCAAGGCCCGCACCCTGATGAGCCCCGGCAATCAAGCCGGGGATATCCGCGATCACGAAAGGGTCGCCATCCCCGTATCGGACCACCCCGAGGTTGGGTACAAGGGTGGTGAAAGGGTAGTCGGCCACCTTGGGCCGCGCTGCGGAAACTGCTGCAATCAGGGTGGACTTTCCGGCATTCGGCAGTCCCACCAGGCCGACATCCGCCAACAGCTTCAACTCCAGCAGCAGATCACGTTCTTCTCCCGTTTCTCCGGGTTGTGCAAATTGGGGGCCCCGTCTCGTCGAGGAGGCAAAATGCGCGTTCCCTTTGCCGCCAAGTCCGCCTCTGGCGGCCACCCAACGCTGGCCGGGTGCTACCAGATCGGCCAGCAGCTTCGCCGCTGACGGGGTCCCTGACCAACGTTCCCGGCGGCACTTCGAGGACGAGGTCCTGGCCGCTTTTACCATGGCGGTTGTTGCCGCTTCCATGGGTCCCTGACGGGGCCCTGAATTCGTGACGATAGCGAAAATCGAGGAGCGTGCGTTTCCTTTCCGAAGCTTCCAGGACCACATCCCCTCCCTTGCCGCCATCTCCACCGTCAGGACCGCCCTTCGGGACATATTTCTCCCGGCGAAAACTCACACAACCCTGACCGCCGTTGCCCGCGACGACCCTCGTTTTCACTTCGTCAACAAATTTCATGACGCCACTGCCTGGAGAAGAATTTTAAATTCCGGGAGGTGCATAAGGTGCAGATTCCGATCAACGGAGTCTGCACCGGATTACCTGGGGATTCAAGGAAGGGAAAAAGCTCTATGATGGGACTGGGACCGGATAGACGCTGATTTTCTGGCGCATCTTGTCCTTGTATTCGAAGGTGACCGTGCCGTCGATCAGAGCAAAGAGGGTATAGTCTCTACCCATGCCGACGTTCTTGCCCGGGTGGAATTTGGTCCCCAACTGCCGAACCAGAATGTTGCCCGCCCTGACCGTCTCGCCGCCATAGCGCTTTACTCCGCGACGCTGGCCGGCGCTGTCCCGACCATTCCTGGAGCTTCCTCCAGCCTTTTTATGTGCCATGGATCATTCCTCCAATTCCGGATGCTTCCGATACTATGATGAGAGCTTAGGAATCGGCCTGAGGTCCCGCCTCGACGCCCTTTTCAATGCTCTGAATCAGGACGGCCGTGTAATACTGCCTGTGCCCCTGCTTCTTGCGATAATCTTTGCGCCTTTTGTGCTTGAAGACAATGATCTTGCGGTGACGCCCCTGTTCCACGATGCGCCCCCGGACGGATACATCCTTCAGCAGCGGCTGCCCGACCTGCACCTCATCACCTTCACCGAGAAGGACCACTTGATCCAGGGTGACTTCGCCACCGACCTCCCCTGGAAGTCTCTCGAGCTTGAGCACGGTCCCGGGTTCGGCCTGATACTGTTTGCCACCGGACTGAAATACCGCATACATTGTACATATCCTCCAGGTTCGCCGCTCGCGGGCAGTCCCCTTCCTGATCGTTATCGCAATCGTTATTGATGAGAAAAAAGCGGCCGCCGGGGCCGCAAGGAGGCGAGGCAGCAGCGCCCCTGCTTACATGGTTGCATAAATTCCTTGCTTTAGAATCAATTCCTGATACTCTCGGAGTTTCTCACAGTTCTCCAGGCATTTGTTCTTGTCTTCGGATGCTCTTTCACAATTGATGCATGGGCTCTTTACCATGATAACTGCTCCTCTCTGAAAAAGTTTTGAACGGTTATTACTACTTGACGCTACCCATGTTGTCAAGAAATTTTTAGCGGAGGTTTACCGAGCAACGTTTCATCGAACTGCGGCACCTATGCACCATGCTTCCCCATCTACCCGACCCCATCCCTATCTATTGTGGTCCCTTGTCGGTGCCGCCATCACCGCAATTTCGTTCGCTTCCATTCTGGTCCGGCTCGCCGATGCCCCCTCCCTGGCCATAGCCACCTATCGTGTCGGTCTCGCTTCCCTCATCCTGACTCCCTATTTTTCCTTGAGGTTGCCCGCAACCTGGCGGCGGTGGAATGCCCGACTGCTCGGCCTCACTTGCCTTGCCGGATTTTTCCTGGCGCTCCACTTCGCCTTCTGGATCCGCTCCCTGCAAATGACCTCCGTTGCCAGTTCCGCTACGCTGGTCAGCACGACACCCCTCTTCGTTGCCCTTTTCGCGTACTTCCGCTTCGATGAACGGCTCTCCAGGTTCGCCTGGCTCGGCATCTTCCTGGTCCTGGCAGGCAGCGGCCTCATCGCCGGGAATGACTTCCACTTCTCCACGGAAGCCCTGGTCGGGGATCTCCTGGCCCTGGCAGGAGCCCTCGCGGTCTCCGGCTATCTCCTGGCCGGACGTTCGGTCCGGCCTCATCTCGAGGTGACCGCGTACACGCTCGGCGCATACGGGAGCGCGGCCCTGTTCCTGCTCGCCTTCAGCGCCTTCACGGCAACCCCGCTCTCCGGATTCACCGGCAAAACCTACCTGATGCTCGTTCTTCTGGCAGTCATCCCGCAGTTGATCGGCCATACCACCTTTAACTGGACCTTGAAATTTCTCTCCCCAACGACGGTGGCGGTATTGATCCTGGGCGAACCCCTCGGCGCAACCCTCCTCGCCTATTGGCTGCTCGGAGAAAAGGTGACGGCCACAAAAGCCCTGGGGCTTGTCATCCTCGGCACGGGAATTGTCCTGAGTGCGAGGACCTCACCCCCTGCTCAGACGACAACGACACCAAATGAAATCCTGAGCCCCTTGCGTAGAAGTTGACAGCCTCAAAGAAAATAAGTAATTTCAATTTTTGTCGCAGGCAGCACCGGGTAGTTTTGGGATTCCTCCAGATATCAGCACAGGTGAAAGATGTTCGTTTTCAGCAATCTCATTTTCGCTCTGGCTAACATTCTCCACATTGTCCTCAACCTCTACATGTGGATCGTCATCGCTCGCGCGCTTCTCTCCTGGGTCAATCCGGACCCGCACAACCCCATCGTCCGGTTTCTCTACAACGTCACGGAACCGGTCCTCTATGCCATCCGCAGGCGTGTGCCCATGTTTTTTGGGGGGCGTTGATTTCTCCCCGATGGTTGTCATCCTGGGCATCTATTTCCTCGATAGCTTTCTCGTCCCCACCCTGGCAGGAATGGCCGTCCGGATGGGCACGTAAATACCTCAGAGGGTGGAGTTCCCATGACCTGGACCTCGGTTGAGCTGGAGCAGAGGCGTTTTCGCACGCGACTGCTGGGCCTTGACCCAAAAGAGGTGGAACGCTTCTGTCAGCAATTGAACGAGGAAAGCCGCCGCTTGAAGGTTGAGAATGCGGGTCTTCGCAAGGATCTGCAGGACCGGGAAAAAGAGCTCCATGAGTACAAGGAACGCGAGAAGACCATTCGCACGGTACTGGTCAATGCCCACAAAACGGCGGAGCAGGTAAAAACAAATGCAGAAAAGGAAGCAAAGCTGATTGTCGCCGAGGCTGAGCTTGAGGCCGAAAGGCTGTTGCAGGGCGCTCACCAGCGGCTCGCCCGCATCCACGACGATATCGAAGAAATGAAACGGCAGCGCATTCTCCTTGAATCAAAACTGCGCTCCACGATCGAGACCTATCAGCGGCTGTTGAACGCGGACCAGGAAGACGAGGGGGAAAGCGAGCCACGAAGAATTTCGGATCTCGGATTGCGGATTGCGGATGGATGATGGCGGATTGCGGATTGCGGATTGAAAAAACCAACTGACTGCTTAGAGAGGTCCCTGGTGCATCTGGGTGAAAATTCGTGGAGTGTTGGTGGGCAGGGTAAAGCTGTGCCCACCCTACGATGTTTGAAGCTCAGAGACAGTGTGTGGGGTGGGCACGTCTTTTTGTGCCCACCGAAACTGCGCAGGGACTTATGCCGACGTGCACTCAAGATTGACATCGGGGTATGAAGACATGACCATAAATAAAGAACTGCTCGACATCCTGGCCTGCCCAAAATGCAAGGGCTCCATTTTCTTGAATGAATCGCAAGACGGCTTAATTTGCCGGCAGTGCAAACTCCTCTATGAGATTCGGGACGGGATTCCCATCATGCTGATTGACGAAGCCAAACCGATTGAAGACTAGCGGCAGCCCGCCATGCAAGTCGGCATAAAACTCTCCCCGGAACAGAAGCATCGCCTGCTTCAGGCCATTTCCCGGTTTCCGGACTGTCGCGTCCTGGTCGTGGGCGACCTCATGCTGGACAGCTTCATCTGGGGGGAAGTCAGCCGCATCTCCCCCGAAGCCCCCGTGCCGGTGGTGGAAGTCCGCGAAGAATCTCACCTCCTTGGCGGTTCCGCTAATGTTGCCCACAATGTGGCGAGCCTTGGGGGTAAAACCATGGTCGCCGGCGCCATCGGAAATGACCTTGCCGGCCGGGAACTGTTGCGGCTCTTCGAAGATATTTCCGTACCCACCGCCGGTCTGATCACGGAGGATGGCCGCCCCACCTCGGTGAAGACCAGGATCATCGCGCGACATCAGCAGGTGGTTCGATTTGACCGGGAACACCGCACCCCCCTGAAGCCGGAAACCGGGGAGCGCATCCTCGCGTTCATCGCCGATAATCTTCCCCAGCTCGGGGGCATCATTGTGTCCGACTATGCCAAGGGGGTGGTAACGCGCGAGTTCCTGGATGCCCTGCGACTCCTCGTGTCCAGCTCGTCGGTACCGGTGGTGGTTGATCCGAAGGTGCAGCATGCCGATCTATACCGCTCCTTCACCATGGTCACGCCCGAACAACCTCGAGGCATCGCAGATGTCCGGGATCGACATTCGCAACGAAGAAACCCTGATTCGTGCCGGAAAGCTGCTGCTCGAGCAACTCGCCTGCGAAAGCGTTCTCATCACCCGGGGCAAAGACGGGATGAGCCTCTTCCATCATGACGGGCAGATTGTTCATATCCCGACGGTGGCCCAGCGCGTGTTCGATGTGACCGGCGCCGGGGATACCGTCATTGCCGCCGTGACGCTCGGGATTGTCGCGGGGTTGTCACGAGAAGAGGCCGCCCTTCTGGCCAACCTCGCCGCCGGCATTGTCGTCGGGGAAGTCGGCACGGCTGCGGTTTCGTCCGAGCAACTGCGCGCCATCCTCCAGAACTGCTGATCGCTTCATGAGTGTTCCCAAAGAACCCCTGCCGGCAAAGCTCATCATGGGGCTGCTTTTTACCGACCTTGAAATCCGCGATCGGGCGCTGGGAATGCTTGTTGAGCAGTTCGGCCCTCCGGATTTTCTCACCGAAGCCCGGCCTTTCACCTATACCGCCTACTACGAGCGGGAAATGGGACGCTCCATAAAGCGCCAGGTGTGCAGTTTTCTAAACCTGGTGCGGCCGGAAAATCTTGCTGACCTCAAGGTCTTCACCAATCAACTCGAAATCCAACTATCCCGCGACGGCAAGAGGCGGATCAATATCGACCCGGGAATTCTCAGCGAAGAACGCCTCGTTCTCGCAACGGGAAAGAACTACACGCACCGGATTTATTTGCGGGACGGCATTTACGCCGATCTCACCCTGCTCTATCAAGACGGGGCCTACCAGAAGCTGCCATGGACCTATCCCGATTATCAGGAAGCCTCATTGCTCCATTTCCTTAAGGTGCTCCGCCACAAACTGCGCCTGCAGCACCAGGGATGGCCCCAGGCAAAAGACCTGCGTGAACCAAAAAATCGGGAGGTTGCTCTTGATCGCTTAGGGGTCATGCGGGAGTGAGAGATCATCTTTCACCACGGAATACACGGAATACACGGAAAATGCTAAACAGACCCGAAGTGATTTCTTCGTGCTCTTCGTGCTTCTGTCCTTCGTGTTCTTCGTGGTTTGAAACAGGATTGAAATGAGAGCAAATTATTTTCGGACGAGCCTTTTGCATCAACGCGTCTGGCCCCGGAGATTCAAAGCAATCGCTTTTCTCTGCGTTCTCTGCGTCTCTGCGGTGAGTTCGAGAACGGAATTCTCAATCCAAACAAGCATACATGAACGGGGAGGTCGATCTTGATCCTTAGCATGACCGCATTCGGTCGCAGTCAGAGGGAAGCATCGGAATTTTCGATAACGGTTGAAATCAGGGCCCTGAACAGTCGCAACCTGGATGTGGTGCTGCGGCTGCCCAAGAACTATGTGGAATTCGAAGACCACTGCCGCAAGGTGATTGCGCAATCGGTGAGGCGCGGGCGCCTCGAAGTCGCCGTGCAAATCGACCTGAAAGCGGCCCAGGCGAAAGCTCCGCAACTCAACTTGAGCCTCGCCGGGAGCTACTGGGAACAGCTCGAGGAACTGCACCGCCGGCTGCCGCAAAGCGATCCGCCAAGCCTGGATCACCTGCTGCGCATCCCTTATCTTTTCGAGCCCTGCGAAACCACGGTCGATCGCGATGCCCTCAAGACCGTCTTGACCGAAGCCCTCCTCGAGGCCATCCAACAAATCCAGCAAATGAAGATCCAGGAGGGCAAGGCCCTCCTCGACGACTGTCTGACCCGGGTCGCCAGTGTGCGCCGCGAGCTTTCCGCCATCGAAAGTGAACAGGAAGCCATCCTTGCCAGCTACCGGCAGCGGCTCCATGATCGTATCGCAGGAACTGCTCGGGGAGACCCAAATGGACGAAAACCGTCTCCTCATGGAGGTGGCCCTGGTTGCCGATCGATCCGACATCAACGAAGAAATGGTAAGGCTTGGCAGCCATCTCGACCAGATGCAGGAACTCCTCGCCGACGCCGCCCCGGCTGATGGCAGAAGGCTTGATTTCCTTACCCAGGAGATGCACCGGGAGGTCAACACGATCGGCAGCAAGACCGGTGACCTGGGGACCATCCGCTCGGTGATCGCGATGAAAACCGAGATCGGCAAGCTGAAAGAGCAGTTTCAGAATGTGGAATGAGGGTGCAGGCGCCAGTGATTTTTTGCTTGTTAAGGTCAAGAATCTTCGTTTTCAAAAAACTTCATCCCTTACCGCAGGGCCCGCCGGGAACGCGAGAGAATAAGGCTCTCAAAATTTTCTTCGCTCTCAGCGATCTCCGCGGTGAAAAATAAAGACTTCAAGCTCTAATGAGTATCTCTTTTCTCCCGCCCTGAAAAGGAAATGGGATTAACGAGGAAAAATTCTTGCATTGGTGACCTTCTTCAAGGGATAATTGCTCCGCTTTAAGGTTTACGGTTTCTTTTTGAAATGAAGCCCCAGCACCAGAGGTGCTTAAAGCCTACCGAAACACAAAGGTCGCACGAGTATTTTGCTCCTCTGTCAGATTGCTTTCTCAGAGCCAGCTAAGGGGGTTGGTCCCTGGGGCCGCCAGCCGCATCGATAGCACAGCGAGGTCATGCATGGAACCGAGACTACTCAACATCGGGTTTGGAAATACGGTTGTGATCAACCGCATTGTGGCCATTGTGTCGCCTGCTTCGGCGCCAATGAAACGCCTCAAGGAAGATGCCAAACAGGCCAATAAACTCATTGATGCCACCATGGGCCGGCGCACCCGGTCCATTATTATCACCGACAGCGATCATGTGATCCTCTCCGGAGTCCAGGCCGAAACCATTGCGCAACGGCTGCTCTCCGACAATCATCCCAAAGACGGGAATCCCGCCAAGCACGAAAAAGAATAGCCTCGATGCCCATCCTCAGTCGCACGGGACAGCTCTTCGTGATCTCGGCCCCTTCAGGGGTTGGGAAAACCACGCTGGTGCGGTTGCTTTTGCAGGAACTGCCCGAGCTGCGCTTTTCCGTCTCCTGCACGACGCGGCCGCCGCGGCCCGGGGAAACGGACGGCAAAGACTACCATTTCCTGGACAGGGCAGCCTTCCTCGCGGGTATCCAGGAGGGTCGCTTCCTCGAATGGGCACAAGTCCACGGCGAATACTACGGGACCGACAGGCTGATCCTGGAGGCCTGGCTCGAAGCAGGGAAAGATGTCCTCCTCGACATCGATGTTCAGGGAGCGCGCCAGGTTCGCTGCCTTTTCCCGCTGGCGCACACCCTTTTTATCCTGCCGCCCTCCTGGGAGGTCCTCGAGCAGAGACTGCAGGCGCGGGGCACGGAAGCTCAGGAACAGATTGCCGCGCGCCTGAGCGCCGCGCATCGGGAGGTCCAGGAGGCACCGTGGTACGACTTTATCGTGGTGAACGACCTGCTCGAGACCGCCGTCGCTGATCTCGTTGCCATCATTCGCGCCGCCCGGTGCCAGCGGATGGTCCAGGGAGAGCGCCTGCGAGCACTCCTCTATTTCCCTGCACCGCCGTCGCCGTCATGAAGACAAGGTCCCGCCAAGAGCGGGGCGAATGGAGGAACGGGCCGAACGCGACTGCTGGATCTCGGGTTACAATCCGGTAAAAGAGGCCCTTTCCAGCCAGGACGTGGCAATCAAGGAATTGGTTGTAGCCCGCCGGGACCAGCGGGCCACTGCGCTCGAGGCCATGGCCGAAGCGCGGGGAATCCCCGTGCGCCACGAACCTGCCGAAGTCCTTTCGGCCTTGTCCGGTCATCCCCACCACCAGGGACTGGCCTTGCGCGCCGAGGAATTCCGCTACACCGCGCTGGAAGCTCTTCTTGGAGCGCCCCCTCGAAGACCGTCAGCCGGTGCTCATCCTGGACTCGATCCAGGACCCTCAAAACCTGGGAGCGCTCATCCGGAGCGCCTGTTTCCTGGGAGCCAGGGGAATCATCCTTCCCAAAGACCGCTCCGCAAAAATCACCAGCACCGTTATCAAGGTCGCATCCGGGGCCACCGTCTATCTTCCGGTTATCCAGGTAGTCAATCTGGCCCAGGCCCTGGACCACCTGAAAGGAAGCGGGCTCTGGATTGCGGGCCTGGATGTTGAGGCCGAGCAGTCGCTCTACGAGGTGGACCTATCCGTGCCCCTGGGGCTGGTGGTGGGAAACGAACAGAAAGGCCTCCGCCCTCTGACTCGAAAACACTGCGACTTCCTGGTCCACATCCCCGCCGGCGGCCCGCTCCAGTCCCTCAACGCCGCCACCGCCGGCGCCATTGCCCTGGCCGAGGTCCAGCGCCAGCGCCTGACAAAAAGTGGCTAGTGATTAGTGGCTAGTGGCCAGTTTCTAGCCACTATTCACTAGCCACTAGCCACTAGACCGCAGTTCTCGTCCCAAAAAGCGCCGTCCCAATCCTCACCATGGTCGCCCCTTCCTCGATGGCCACTTCAAAGTCGTGGCTCATCCCCATGGACAACTCGGATAACATCTCGGGTGAACGACTTCGATCCCGCAACCGCTCAAGCCATACCCGCAACGCACGGAAATGGGGCCGAACCTCCTCGGGATCATCGTAGTAAGGCGGCAACGCCATCAAACCGCGAATCTCCAATCCATCCAACGACGACGCCAACTCAAACAACGGAAAGAGCGCTTCCGGGGCCAGCCCGCTCTTGCTCTCTTCATAACCCGTGTTCACCTGGATCAGCACGGGAATTCTTTTCCCGAGTTTCTGCGCCGCACGGTTCAGTTCGCGAGCCAGGCTTTCCCGATCCAGGGTATGAATCCAGGCGAACGATTCCAGGGCCACCTTGGCCTTATTGGACTGCAGATGCCCGATGAAATGCCACGAAACCGCCAAATCGGACAACGCTCGCACCTTCTGCGCGGCTTCCTGGACATAATTCTCCCCGAGGATCCTTAACCCCGCCTCGATGCCCTCACGGATGCGGCTCCACCGGTACCGTTTTCGTCACGCCAATGACGCTCACTCGATCCGCATCGCGCCCTGAACGCAAACATGCGGTTCGGATCTGTTCGTTGATTTTCAAGAGGTTTCCAGCAATGACACTCATAATGCGTCCCGTCTGGTTTGAGTGCTCTTCATGATGAACACCCGTCATCAGAATGTCAAAGGGCTTTTTATCCTCTGCACTCCCATTTCTCTCAGGACATGAGTGTAAACCATGGTCGTCTCAAGCTGGGTGTGGCCCATGTATCTTTGGATGACTCGCAAGTTGACACCGGCTTCGAGGAGGTGGGTGGCATACGAATGCCGGAAGGTATGGACGGAAACACTCTTTTTGCGGATACCGGCCTCAGACTTGGCCTTGCGAAAGGCACCCTGAACAATGCTCTTTGCCATGGGTGTCATGCCCTCTTTTGCTCCCTTCCCGTTGCGGCCAAGTGCCGGGAACAGGAGATGGGCGTTTCGATGAGTAACCCAATAGCGGCGCAAAAGACCAAGGGTGGCATGAGGCAGAGGAACATAGCGATCCTTGGCGCCCTTGCCCCGGTGCACTGAATCATCAACAGCGGTCACTGTCGATATCTGAGACTTCCAGATGCAACCCTTCCTGCAGCCTGAGGCCGCAGGAATAAACCGTAGTCAGGAAAGCGTAGTTTTGAGGAGTCCTTACGTGAGCAAGGAGGCTTCGGACCTCTTCGACGCTGAGCACTGCCGGCAATCGTCGTTCATTTTGCGCTCGCAGGATGCCCAGGATATGCCAGTTGCGCTTGAGGACGTTCTCAAAGAAGAAGCGGACGCCACAATAGCAGATCTGCATGGTATTGGGTGACCATTTGTTGACGTTCCTGCGGTGGAGGAAATACTCTTGAAGTTCCTCCTCGCTGATGAGATCGGGGGTTTTGCCGTAGAATTCGGTGAGCATTCGCACCGCACGGGTATAGGATTGCTGAGTGCGCTCGCCTTTGCCATTCAGTTGAAGGGTCTTAACCAAGTTCTCATACCAGTCTTTCATGACCATACCTCTCCTTTCTTTGGGGTAAAGAGTTGAATTGTTCTCGGAGAGGTATGGTATTCTATGAGTGCGAAAGGACAGGAGAGGAATAGCCCTTGGTGAACCTATGGTTTGCCAGGAGGCGCAAATCTGCCGCGTAGCGGCTTACTTGAACAAGCAAGGCTTGCGCGCGAGCGACCACTAGCCCGCAACCTCGTGCCATCGGCTCAGCTCGGCATTACGTCAGGAGAATCAGCAAGCATGTCAATGAATTTCTTGGAAGAACTGGCAGCAGAATGGTACGAATACAAAGGCTATTTCATTCGACGAAATGTCCTGGTCGGGAAAAGACTGGCTGGTGGCCACGAGTGTGAACTGGATGTTGTAGGGTTCCACCCTGAGACGAGGCATCTGGTGCATATCGAAGCATCCATGGACGCCACGAAATGGGAGGAACGGGAAAAAAGGTTTCAAAAGAAATTCCGTGCTGGAATTACATACATTCCAGGACTCTTTGCGGGTCTGCTGAGCGGAGACGAATCGATCGAGCAAATTGCTCTCTTAGTCTTCTCTCCCAAGAGTGGATGTCAAACCTTAGGGGGAGGAAAGGTGTTGCACGTCTCCGATCTTCTCCGACAGACTGTCGATCACTTCTCGGGTTTTCGGATGATCAAAAAACAGGTTCCTGAACAGTTCCCAGGTCTTAGAGCAATACAATTCACAACAGAATACCGTCGAGAACCTTTTGTTGGAAGGACCTAACTTTCGCTCAAGCGGACCCGTAACCACTTGTTCTCACAGAGTTCGTAGTGCAGGCTGGAAGTTCATACCGGTCCGCGCGGGTCGATTAGATTTTAGCTTTTAGAACGCGCAACCCGGCACAGCCTACCAAGCGGCGGGCTTGTGGATTGAAGTTCCAAGAATTGGGGATGGAAGCAGTGATGCGGCGAGGGCGCTTTTCCGGATATGTCTTACGAAATTCGCATGAATCTTGAGCTGCTTGGATGTTCGCCCTTCTTCCGGCGAGATTAAACCAATGATCTTGGATGGATGATGAAATCTGACCAATCGCATAGCTTCAGCCAGGTCACTGTCATTGGAGACCACCACGGCGCAGTCGTAAGCATCAAGCCATGCGTCATTCAGCAGATGCACCGCAAGGTTGACATCGGAGCCTTTCTCCTCTGTCTTGATCACCGTTTCGAAGGTCCTGCCTTGTGCGGGTTGGGCCAGAGGTGCTCTAACTTCGCGGCTCAAGAAGTGTCCGTAGTGGATGGCTATCTCAGGAATGTGAGCCCGCAGTGCACGGAGATAAGTCTTTTGCCTCAGCGCTTTGTCAGGATCTTGAGGGGTAGAGGAAACCAGGGCGGTGAAATAGTTTATGCTGGTGATCACATGCGAGGCCTTGAGGACCTTGCCGAAGAGCGTCTTCAGGTCCAACCATTTGTGCGGTGTGCCTCGTATGGCTCTGTAATAAAGATTGAACCCATCGACGTAAATGGCTGTTCTCATCACCTTTCCCACAAAAAAGCAGGAGCCCCCGAAGGGGCTCCGCGGCCCAGGGTCGAAACCCTGGGGGGGGCTACAATCTCAGCAAGCTTTCATGGCATTTATAAACAATCAGCAGTCGCTTTGCAACAAGAAATATGTAAACAATACACAGCTTCATCCTTGGCCCCGACAGCCAAGAAGAGCGGAATGGGGTGGCTTGGAAGCCGGCTTTATGAGCTTCATTGCTCACTTTGCCATGCAGGGGTTCCCAAGAAGAGCACCCATGAACTTCGGGGATTGAAATATTGGCAGTTAACCCATGTCCTAACCAAAGATTCAAGCAGACGGCGCAATCCGTGGGCGCGTGATAGTCGGTTGCGTACTTTTCGTGCGCCCTGGTGCTTCGGCGCCGCTGCTCATCTCAGTGTTGGCTTGCGACACGATGTCGCATAGTTGAGTGTACTCAGGTAGTTACCTGGAGTACCCGGCATGTTCCTGCCGGACCCTACGCAGGCGTGCTACCGTCGCGCTGATGACGGGGTGCGAAGCCCTGCGGACAATGTACCGAATCGGGTTCAAATGGTGACAGGAGAACCCCTCGGGGAATCCTCCCCCGTTAAGGGCTAGGGTCGGATGATATGGTGAAATTAGATGAATGTCTGTAAGAAGGATAGCGGGCGGCGACCGGGGTCGCGGCGGGCGGGGTCGGACCGGGCGGGGTCGGACCAAGCCATCATATGGATTGGCTTATGAAATGCTCAGAAATCAGGGCCAATTTTGGGCTTAAACCTTACATTTCGCACATCCCGGCAGCAATTTTTTAATTTAGTTGAGATGGGGGGTTGGCAGAGGGTAGGGGTGTCTTTCAGTCAAGGGAACCTGAAGACAGTGCAAACTTTGAATAGGTTGCGCAATTATCCACCGCTGCAGATGGATATGGTCTAACTTTTTGCTTGCGTTCAGCATCTGGGTAGTGTATCCAATGGGTGATGGAAACGATTTTAAGGTACAGAAGCCGATCAATTACCCGGGAAGATATCTCTTTCATCCGCGGACTGATCGAAGCCAATCCGGATGACAACAGGACTGCCCTTTCCCGCCGGATATGCAGAGCCTGGGCTTGGGTGCAACCCAACGGATATCTCAAGGATATGATTTGTCGGGGACTCCTTGTACGGCTGGAGTCTGAAGGCTATATCGCGCTGCCCCCAAGACAGGGAGTTCCCAGGAGACTCGATTCATATCGCAAGCAGCCGGCGCCTGTCGAAGTCGATCAGACATTACTCCAAACCGACTTGAGGGTCCTTGGGCCTCTCGTCTTTCGCCAGGTGAGGCGCACCGAACTGGAAAGACTGCATGACGGACTGCTTGCCCAGTTTCATTACCTGGGCTACGTGCAGCCGGTGGGAGAGCATCTCAAGTACGTCGTTTTTGCCCATGAGCGCCCCATTGCCTGCCTCACATGGTCTTCGGCTCCCAGACATATCGGATGCAGGGACCGCTTTATCGGATGGAGTGTCGAGCAACGTTTAAGGAACTTGCATCTTCTCGCCTACAACAGCCGTTTTCTTATTCTCCCCTGGGTGAGGGTCCCACATCTGGCCTCTTACCTGCTGGCACAATGCTCCAGGATCATTTCCCGCGACTGGCAGGCTCTCTACAGCCATCCTGTCTATTGGCTTGAGACCTTTGTCGATACCGAGCACTTCAAGGGGACTTGCTATCGGGCTGCCAATTGGGTCTGTCTGGGCACGACCACCGGGAGGGGCAAAAACGACCACACCCACAGGCCCAATCGATCCCTTAAGACCGTCTGGGGCTATGCTCTCTGTCGCACCTTCGGTCTGAAGTTGTGTCATGCTTAAGAAAGAGGGCCAATGCGTTTATGGTTTCGGCAACGAGCCCATGGTTGGCAGATGGCCCCCAGGCGACCGCGAAAACCATGTCCTGAAGCTTAAAATTGATTTTCAGCAACGCGAAGTCTGGTCTGCTTTTCCAGATTGTCCTCATCGGATGAACCTGTCGCTATGTTCAGTAATGTCCTCGCATGATGGAATCTTAAGGCATGACTGAACTGATCCAAGCGCACTTCAAACAGGTTAATGTGCTACCAATAGTCAAACATTATATGGGATCCATTGACCTATACAACGTGTTCAACAAATACGTCCCCACATCGAGCAAATGTCTGGTTGAGCACGCTCAAGGCCTCTGTGTGCTGGTTGAGAATATCATATGTAGCAGCAAACCATTGTATAAGGTTGAACAATGGATATCGGGGTATTCTGACGGCTTTGTTGAAAGCCCAATCCATGGGGCGGTCTTCAATGACGATCGGTTGGCAAGAAATCTTTCGGCCCTTTTTGGAGCGGACCGGCATTCATTGATGACGGAACTATCGCTGAACGCCATCAAGGCCCATGAGCTTATGACGGAAGAAATTCACAACGACAGCACCTCGATCACCTTCATGGGCGCATACGAGAAAAACGATCCGGATGCGGTGCAGCCCAAACTCGGACACAACAAGGACCACCGTCCGGATTGCTTGCAAATCGTCTTTGGGTTGAACATAACCGCTGATGGTCATGTTCCGTTGAGTTTCAATCTTTTCGATGGCAACACCAATGATGATGTCACACATAAACCCAACTGGAGCGCACTGCGTTCACTACTCCAGCGGGAAGACTTCATCTATGTGGCGGACTGTAAACTGTGCAGCAAAGACAACTTGGTTCATATTGACAGAAACAACGGATACTTCATCACTCTGGTTCCCAAAGATCGAAAGGAAGTGAAGAAGTTTTATGATCGTGTGAAAAGCGAACCAATCCCGTGGGAGAGAGCCTTTGAGGTGGAGGACTCTCGCAAGAAAGGTCGATTTATTGCGTACAGAACCTACGAAGACAAGAGAACAAAAGAGGGTTACCGTATTATTTGGGTCCACAGCAGTGGTAAAGAAAAAGATGACAGAACAAGGAGGGAGAAGAAGATAGCAAAGGTCCTCAGTGGTCTTGAAGAGCTATCTGGAAAGCTCAACCGGTACCATCTCAAAACGAAAAACGAAATCAAAGCTGCAGCAGAGAAGATTTATCAGGATGTTAAAAATTTAATCCATGTGAAGATAGTGACGGATCGCAAGCAAGTGAAACTAAAGCTATCTCCTGGAAGACCGGGAGTCCGCACTAGATACGAATACAAATGGGAGTTCCGACACAGACTTGAATGGAGAGTCAATCAGCAGGCGGTAGAAGCTGTTTCAAAGACCGATGGAATATTTCCTCTTATTACCAATACCTCCCTGACAACTTCAGATGTATTAGATGTCTATAAACGGCAACCTTTTCTTGAGAAGCGTATCTACACTCAGAAGTCCGTCTTGGAGATTGCTCCGGTCTATCTGAAAAAAACGCACCGGATCGAAGCTATCATGTTTTTGTATTTTGTGGCTCTGATGATCATAACCCTTATGGAGCGCAATATTCGATCCAATATGGCCAAAGAGAAGATAGAAAAGATTCCTATCCTGCC